>NZ_CP150951.2:1390000-2017716 GCF_038069655.2 Yoonia sp. BS5-3 | reverse complement strand
TTAACAAACTGTCAAACACGCTCATGACAGCATTTGATGCCAACAAAGCACTCCTGACCTATCCATTGATCAAAGAAACCGACGCATTATTCGCTCGTTTGATCCTGATCTCTGTGACCTACACATTGATTATGCTGCTCTTTTACGGATCGCTCTGCGTTCTGGGGCTGGCTGACGTTCCCGCCTATCCAGAACGATTGCTTATGGCGTTTGCCAGCACCGCGTTTCTGGGGTTTGGTTTTGGCACCCTAAATGCTGTGATCATGTCGCTGTTTCATTCATGGTCGCATATCGAAAAAGTGCTTACGAGACCGCTTTTTCTGTTGTCGGGGATTTTCTATATCCCAAGCCTATTGCCACCTGAGGCCATAGCGATCCTACGCTGGAATCCGGTGTTACACCTGATCGAATGGGTGCGCAGTGGCTATTATATCAATTACGAAAGCACAGTACTGGACCAGACCTATCCCATTGGGCTAGCGGTCTTGATGACGCTTTTGGGCCTGTCCGGCGAAAGGCTGTTTCGCAAGAAGCGGGTTTAGGGATGATTGAGCTTCAACATGTTTCCAAATCCTACCAGCTCAAGGGCGTGCGTAAGGCGATTGTTGACGACCTGAGCTTTACCTTCCCGACAGCGCGCAACGTTGCAATCATGGGGCAGAACGGGGCCGGAAAGTCGACCCTGATGCGCATGATCGCCGGGGTCGAACAACCCGATAGCGGGCGCATTTATCGTTCAACCATGGTGTCCTGGCCACTTGGTTTTTCAGGTGGCTTTAACGGCTCAATGACCGGTTTGGAAAATACCCGTTTTGTTGCACGGATCTATAATCAAGACACTGAAGCAGTCATCGACTATGTAAAGTGGTTTTCCGAACTGGGCCCATCCCTGAACCTACCGATCAAGACCTATTCCAGCGGCATGCGCGCCCGGCTCGCCTTTGGTCTGAGCATGGCAATTGATTTCCAAGTCTATCTGATCGACGAAATCACGGCCGTCGGCGATGAGCGTTTCAAAATCAAAAGCCAAGAGGTTTTTTCAGAAAAACTGCTGAGTAGCCAGATCATCATGATCTCGCATTCTGAACATGCCATTAAGTCCTATTGCGATTGCGGTCTGCTGCTTGGCTCGGATGGGGTCTACTACTACGATGACCTTGACGCATTGATTACCGACTACAAGGCGCTGGCCTGACAGTTCCCTTTCCTGGCACATGGGGATAAGTTGACGATGCAATCCTGCCTACGCTACTGGGCAAGTCGTTGATTTGGAAACAAGATGCCCCGATCCATCCTTTTTGTTACAGGCACCCGCGCCGATTTTGGCAAGCTAGAGCCCTTGGCCATCGCGACCCGCGATGCAGGCTTTGACGTGTCATTTTTCGTCACCGGCATGCATATGCTTGCACGCTACGGGCTGACCAAGCTTGAGGTACACCGAACCGAAGGTGTGTCGGTCCATGAGTTTCTCAATCAACGCGCGGGTGATCCTCAGGATATGGTGCTGGCCAAAACAGTCACAGGTTTTTCCGATTTCCTCAAAGAACATCAGCCCGATTTGGTGGTCATCCACGGCGACCGGGTCGAAGCGCTGGCCTGCGCCCTTGTCTGCGCCACGAATTACGTGCGCTGTGCCCATATCGAGGGCGGCGAAGTGTCAGGAACCATCGACGAGATCTACCGCCACTGTAACACCAAACTGGCCAGTCATCATTTCGTATCGTCTGATGATGCCGCGCGCCGGGTCATGGCGTTGGGTGAAGCCCAAGGCGACATCCACCCCATCGGATCGCCCGAGCTTGATTTTCACGCCGGCCCATCTGGCGTCAGCCTTGCAGATGTGAAATCGCGCTATGATCTGCCATTTGATGACTATGGTATCTGCGTCTTCCATCCGGTCACATCTGAAGCGGCCAGTATGGGCGCACAGGCCGAGGCCTTGTTTGCAAGCCTCGCCGCCTCAGATCGCAGTTTCGTTGTGATCGCCCCGAATAACGACCCCGGCTCAGCTGGTATTTTCGCGGCCATTGACGCCCTGCCCAATGCCCGCTTCCGGGTGCTTCCTTCGATGCGTTTTGCGCATTTTTCAGAGCTCATGAAAAACGCCGCCCTCATGGTGGGCAATTCATCTGCGGGTGTACGCGAGGCCCCGTTTATTGGCCTGCCATCGCTTGATATCGGCAGCAGGCAGACGAACCGTGCGAAATCCCCATCTGTCTTTTTTGCTGATGCGCAAGAGGCAGACAAGATCGCGGATTTCCTGCGCGCGCAATGGGGGAAGTCGTACCCCCGCCATGACGCCTTTGGCGGCGGCAGCGCAGCTGAGCGTTTTGTCAGCATTCTACAAACCGATGCGTTTTGGGAAAAATCCCTGCAAAAGACGTTTCACGACCTTGCCGACTGACATGCACCGCGGTCTGCTTTTGAGAACCTATTTGGCGGCCAGCCACATATTGCCCGCAGTCGCGCCTTACATTTTGAAAAAACGTCTGGCCGCAGGCAAGGAACATCAGACGCGCTGGGTTGAAAAGCTGGGTCGTAACCTGGCGCCTCGGCCTGATGGCCCGCTGATTTGGTTGAATGCCGTGGGATTGGGCGAGGTATTGTCGCTGCGCGGTCTGATCGCACGGCTGCATCACGCGCGGCCTGACGCCAGGTTTTTGGTGACATCAACCACCGCAACCTCCGCGCAGGTTTTTTCAAAAAACCTGCCATCCGCCACGTTTCATCAGTTTCTACCCGTTGACGCCCCCGGCCCGCGCAAGCGCTTTTTGGACCATTTCCGGCCAGATCTGTGTATCTGGGCCGAACAGGATCTGTGGCCCGGTTTTGTCAGCGATTTGGCCAAACGGCACATCCCGCAGGCCATTGTCGCGGCCCGAATGAACGAAAAGTCTTTTCGCGCGCATTGTAAGGCAAAGGGTCTCTACCGTGATCTGTATCAAGCGATGGATCTTGTGACTGCGCAGGATGAACAGACCGCGCAACATCTGACCGCGCTTGGTGCAAAAGTGGAAGTCACAGGTTCGCTGAAACCTGCGGCTCCTGCCCTTGGATGCGATTTGGATGAATTTGAGGCGCTCTCGAGCGCCTTGCACGGGCGCTTCGTATGGATCGCCGCACCCTCGCATAAAGCCGATGAAGACGTCGCACTGCAAGCACACCGGCAGCTGTGTAAAGACAACCCCAATGCGCTGCTGATTATCGCCCCACGTTTCCCGAACCGGACCGATATTGGGCTGCACAATGTCCCCAAACGCTCTGCCAGGCAGGTTCCGCAAATCGATGATCCCGTCTGGCTGTGCGACAGCTTTGGCGATTTAGGCCTGCTATACCGCTTGGCTGGGGCGGCGTTGATCGGCGGCACATTTGATGCCACAGAAGGGCATAACCCATGGGAGGCCGCAGCATTGGAAACCGCAATCCTACACGGCCCAAGGACGGCGAATTTCGCCAACGACTTTCAGACACTAAATGAGACCGGCGGCGCAATTACGGTGACTGATGCAGATATGCTGTGCCAAAGGTTGCACAGCGATGACCTGCCGACAATTGCGCAAAATGCGCAGATTGCCGTGACCCAAGCGGGCGCGCAAACAGACAAGCTGGTCCAAAGATTGGTCCAATTGGTGGGTGACTAAATGCAGGCGGCTTTTCCAACTTTCAAGCTGCGCCTCGCGCTTTGGGCTTACGCCTTGATGTGGTGGCTGCTGCTGCCCGTTGTCATCATTTATTTGTGGCGGCGGGGCCGCAAAGACCCGCTTTACAGCCAACATATCGCCGAGCGTTTTGGCAGGCATAAGGCCCACTTGGAAAAACCGGTCTGGGTTCACGCCGTATCTTTAGGTGAGATGCGCAGCGCGACCCCGTTGATACGGGCCTTGCTCGACCAAGGTGAAACGGTGCTGACAACCCATTTCACACCGGCCGGACGGCGCGAGGCAACCCGCGAATTTGCATCTGAAATCGCGGCGGGCCGCGTTCAGACCGTTTGGGTGCCTTTCGAATTTGGCTTTGCCTATCGCCGCTTTCTGCAGCATTTCACACCCAAATTTGGGCTGGTCATGGAGATCGAGATTTGGCCGCGCATGATCACGGCCTGCCACCGCAATCGTACCCCGCTTTTCATGTGTAACGCCCAATATCCGAAGAAAAGTTTTGAAAAAGACGGCTCTGGGCATGGGATTCGGGCGCAGCTATTGCGCGGGTTTGCCGGCGGTTTTGTCAAATCCGCAGGTCAGGCCGAACGCTTTGCAGCGGCACGGATGCCCAATATTCATATCACAGGCGAATTGCGCTTTGATCAACCGATCCCGCAGGCCCATCTTAATGCCGCAAAGACCGCCCGTGCAGCCCTGTCCAGGGATCGCCCCACAATCACGCTGACAAGCGTGGTCGAGGGCGAAGATGCGCTTTATTTGGACATGATCAAACAAACAGAGGGCGTTTTTTTCGTCTATGTGCCGCGCGCACCCGAACGGTTTGATGAGGTGGCCCAAATGCTGGCTGATACCGGGATCAGCTATGCGCGCCGGTCCGATATTCTAGACGATAACCTGGCGTTGAAAGAACAGGCCGCAGATATTGATGTCCTTCTTGGGGACAGCTTTGGCGAGATGTATTTTTATCTTGGCCTTTGCAACCGCGCTATCGTTGGCGGCGGTTTTGTTGAAAAAGGCGCCCATAACATCATCGAACCATTGGCGTTGAAGAAACCTGTCATCGTGGGCCCGCATATCTGGACAATCGAATACCCTGCGACCGAAGCCATCGCAGCCGGGGTCTGCACGATTGTCCCTGATGCAACGGCCTTACTCAATGCCGTGTTGGCACCACCCGATGCCGGTGACACGCAGATCACCGAATTTTATAACGCCCATGCAGGCGGTGTGACCCGTACGCTGGCCGCCATCCCCAAAGCGTTGAAGGTCGAAAGCACGTCAATTTAGTGGCCCACATCCTCGGGACCGACGGCCGTTGCTTTGATGATCGCATAGATTTGCTGGCCTACATCCAGATTCATCCGGTGCAAACTGCGCTGTGTGATCCGCGCCAGCAGCCGATCCTGACCGGCCAGTAGCCCAACCGCCACACCCGGGCCGCGCCCCTGTTCGATCCCCGAAATTGTGACCGGCAATACGTTTAAGGCGCTGACATCGCGCGGGGCCTCGCGTGCCAGGATCACGTCCTGTGCCGGTATCCGAAGCCGTACCTTTTGCCCCAGCACCCCCAAATTTCCCGGCATCAGAAGACGTCCGCCAGAAAAGGCCAGCTCGGTCAGGCCATCATCCAAAAGACGCCCGGCAACTTTGGTTACAATCACCGCCCCAGCCGCACGCACGCCGACCAATGGCACCGTACCCGGATGCGACAACACATCGCCAACAGGTCCTTGGGTCACGACCCGTCCTTGTTTCATGACCAGAAGCGTGTTGGCCAAACGGGCGACCTCAGACACATCATGTGTAACATAGAGGATCGGGATTTTCACCTCATCCCGCAACCGTTCGATATAGGGAAGGATCTCTGCCTTGCGGCCAGCATCTAGGGCAGCCAATGGTTCATCCATCAGCAATACTTGCGGATCACACATCAAGGCGCGGCCCAAAGCAACCCGCTGACGCTCGCCCCCCGACAATCCGGCCGGGCGCCGGTCCAACAGCGGCTCAAGCCCCAAAACCGAGATCACGCGCGTTGCATCATGATCCCCGCCATAATGCAGGTTTCGCCTGACGCTGAGATGCGGAAACAAGCGCGCATCCTGAAACACATAGCCAACACGGCGCTGATTGACCGGCAGATTGACCCGCTGCGCCCGGTCGAAAAGAACACGATCCCCGATGGCGATCCGCCCCTGATCAGGCCTCATCAAACCGGCAACTGCGTTGACCACGGACGTCTTGCCAGACCCTGAAGGTCCGAAAATGACGGTGACCCCGGCGGGGGCCTCCGCTTGGATGTCGAGGGCAAAATCACCCAGGCTCTTTTGGATATGCAGCTCAAGCATCAGGCGCCGACCTTGCGCGCCATATGGCGGGCCAGCCATTCAGATAGCAAAAGCGCACCCATCGCCAAAATGACTGATACGGTGACAAGCCCCAAGACCGCAGGCTCACTGCCCGGCACTTGTAACAGCCCGTAAATCGCCGAAGGAATAGTTTGGGTCTGCCCGGGGATCGCCGCAACAAAGGTGATCGTCGCGCCAAATTCGCCCAGCGCCTTGGCGAAACCCAACACAGCGGCGGCCAGAACCGCCGGGAAGACCAAAGGCAATGTCACGGTCATGAAAATGCGTGCGCGCGAGGCACCCAACGTTGCGGCCGCCGCTTCAAGCCCGGGGTCGACCGCCTCGATCCCGATCCTGATTGATCGGACCATCAGGGGAAACGCCATGATCGCTGCGGCCAGCGCAGCACCCGTCCAGCGGAATGCAACAGTGATCCCGAAATGCTCAGATAGCAGCGCGCCAATCGGCCCTTGCTGGCCAAAGACAACAAGCAGCAGATAACCCGTCACGACAGGCGGCAAAACCAGCGGAAGGTGGACAATTCCGTTCAACAACTGCCGCCCGGGAAACCGCTTGCGCGCCAGCAGATGCGCAACCCAGATCGCCAACGGCAAGGCGCAGATCGTGGCCACCACAGCGACACGCAGCGACAGCCGGATCGCCGCCCATTCCTGCGGACCCAGCCAATCGGTCATTCCAGCCCTACCTGCGCCGGCAGGAAACCCGCCTCGGCCAAAAGCGTCTGCCCGTTGGAACCCATCAGAGCCATTAGAAAAGGCGCAGCCGCAGCGCTATGCCCGCGGACCAACGCCGCCTGATATCGAATGGGCGGATGGCTATCCTGGGGAAACACCGCCAAGGCCCGCACCGCATCGCTTGCCTGCACATCCGTCTGATAAACGATACCAAGCGGGGCCTGCCCGCGTACTACCAAGGCCAGCGCAGATCGGACATTGTCCATCTCGGCCAAATGGGATGACACGCTGTCCCACAGTCCCAAGGACTGCAAGCTGGCCTTTGCATAAATCCCAGCCGGAACAGCTGCGGTGATACCAACCGCAAGACGCCCTTGCCCCAACGCCGCCAGCAACGCATCAGGGGTCAGCATCACTTCATCAGCGCCGATAGAACCAACAAGAACAAGCCGGTTGCTCGCAAAATCCACAACTGACGCGGGAACAATCTGATCCCCCTGGATCAGCGCATCCATCCATTCCGTATTGGCCAGCAGGATCACATCAGCAGGTGCGCCCAAACTGACCTGACGGGCCAGTGTCGCACTGCTGCCATACGACACCACAACACCGTCAAATTGGGCGGCCAGCGCATCAATGGACTCTTTAAGACTGGCCGCGGCAAAGACGATCACTTCGGCCCTGGCGACAGGGGCGGCACACAGGAAACTGATCACGGCAAGGACACGGCATATCATGGGGCGACTATCCGGCGCTTGGGGCAGCAAGGCAAGTCTTAGACCCAACGCGCGCTATTTGCCGCCAAGACATGCAGGCTGGCGCGGATGTCCGAATGGATCGGCCCGGGGCGCGGTGTGTCTCGCAAGGTGGTGATCCAATGCGGCTGCGGCTGCACGTCGCGTCGGGGTCCCTTCCAGGTCAGGGCGCGCAACACATCTTGGGCATTGCCAGGCAAATCATCTGGGATGTCGCAATCGTTCAGCGCGGCCCAGACGCCTGTCCATAAGCGGCCAACGGACCACGGATTATACCCGCCGCCACCCAGCACCAGATAGCGCGGCGCCATGCCGCGCAGCGCTGCAACAATCGCCCAATGCGCATTGTTGGACAGGGTCAGCCGGGATTGCGGGTCTTCTGTCACAGCATCCGCACCGCATTGCAGGACAATGGCATCGGGGCGAAAATCTGCGACACGGGGCAGGATCAAAGCATCGCGGATCAGCGCCATGTCATCATCATGCATGCCCGCCGGGACGGGCAGATTAAACACTTGCCCGACCCCTCGTTCGGACAATGCACCCGTGCGGGGCCAGCGATTTTGCTCGTGGATGGAAATCAGCAGCACCTGCGGATCATCCTCAAACGCATATTGCACACCGTCCGCATGATGGGCATCGATATCAACATACGCGATGCGCGCCGCCCCATTCCGGCGAAGCGATTGGATCGCCAAGACCGGGTCATTGAGATAGCAAAACCCATTCGCCCGGTCTGGCATACCGTGATGGGTGCCACCCGCTGGGGAATAGATCACACCGCCCTTGGCCAATAACTCGCCCGCCAGCAACGAAGCGCCAGCCGAGGTGGCCGGACGGCGATACATTTCGGTGAAGACGGGGTTGGACGGCGTACCCAATGCGTGGCGCAAACGCACCGCGTCAGAGACTTGCTGTGCGGCTTCCGCCGCCTGAAGCGCCGCGATATAAGCCGGGGTATGAAACCCGGTCAAAGCCGCCGGTTTTGCGCGTGGACTGTTGATAAATTGGTCCCGTGGCAACCACCCCAAAGCGCGGCAAAGATCCATCACCGTCGACACACGCGGGACCCGCAAAGGGTGCCAATCCCCATAACTTGAGCTGCGATAAATCTCAGAGCCGATAAATCTGGGATCGGGGGTTGCCCGATCCTGCGGCCCATGCATAACGTCTGCCATGGCGTGGATGTAACGCAATTTCAGACAGGAACCATGGCAAAAAAAGCGGCGCGGCAACTTCCTCTTAAATTGCGCGGCGGGCGCAAAACGGATGTGCGCGCGCAATTCGCGGCACTTTGCTGGCGGATCAAGAATGACAAGGTCGAAATCTGCCTGATCACCAGCCGGACACGCAAACGCTGGATTATTCCCAAAGGCTGGCCAATGCACAAGCAAACACCGGCGGCAGCAGCGGCAACCGAAGCCTTTGAAGAGGCCGGGCTCAGCGGTGAAACAACCGATATCTGCTTGGGCGTATTCAGCTACAGCAGGTCACATAAACTGGACAACGCGCCAATCATCACCATGGTCTATCCCCTTCACGTGCGTCATACCCATAGCGACTGGCCGGAAAAACATCAGCGGCGGCGCAAGTGGTTCAGTCAGAAAAAGGCTGCCAAAAAACTATCTGAACCAGAACTTAAGCACATCGTGGCAACCTTTAATCCGCAGCATATGCTTAAACTTGCACACCCCGCAAAAAAGTCTACCTAGACGCCATTGAAACAACGCAGCCCGCCATGATCCGCTTCCATCTGAAATGCGACAAAGACCACGAATTTGAAAGCTGGTTTCAATCGGGCAACGCCTTTGATCGGCTTGTTGCTGCTGGGATGGTCAGTTGCGCGACTTGCGGGTCAACCGCCGTGACCAAAACGATCATGGCCCCGGCGGTAAGCACGTCAAAGACCATTGCGCCGCCCAAACCGGCGGAAAACCCACTGCACAAGCTACGTGATGAGGTTGAGGCAAATTCCGACTATGTCGGCAACTCTTTTGTGCAAGAAGCGCGGGATATGCATGATGGCGTGATCCCCGAACGGCCCATCTATGGCGAGGCGAAAATCGACGATGCCAAAAAGCTGGTCGAAGACGGTGTTCCGGTCCTGCCCCTGCCCTTTGTGCCGCGCAAAAAAACCAATTGAACCGGGTACAGGAGGAAGCATATGACCATCTTGATCACAGGGGCCAGTCGGGGCATCGGCAAAGCGCTTTTTGACGGCTATCGCACGCAGGGCGCAAATATGATTGGCACCCATCGACAGGCTGATGATGGCGCGATGCGGCAGCTTGATGTGACCGACCCCGGATCACATCGGGACCTGGCCCACAGGTTGGGGGACACCGCGCTTGACCTGCTGGTGTGCAACGCCGGGGTCTATCTGGACAAGGGCGAGGCGCTTGAGGATGGCTTTCCTGCCGGTATGTGGGCGGACAGTTTTGCAACCAATGTGACGGGCGTCTTTTTGACGATCCAACATCTTCTGCCCGCTTTGCGCCGGTCGCCGAACAGCAAAATCGCCATCATTTCATCGCAAATGGCCTCACACACCCGTGCGCCGGGCGGCAGCTACATTTACCGGGCCAGCAAGGCTGCTGTCTTGAACCTTGGGCGCAATCTGGCCACCGATCTGGAACCTGAGGGGATCAGCGTCGGCATTTATCACCCCGGTTGGGTGAAAACCGATATGGGCGGGGCGACCGCGGCGATCACCGTTGATGAGGCGAAGACCGGGTTGATGGCCCGGTTTGAAGCGCTATCGCTAAGCAGCACCGGCTGTTTTGAAACATGGGATGGGACCACGCACGCCTACTAGGTCGTGTTGACATCAGGACGCTTTGCGATCTTGACGCAAAAGGCGCAAAACATCACGGCCCAGCGGTGTCGGCCGTACATCATCCGGGTCAATCAGTCGCAAACGCCGCAATTGCACGACAAGCGGATCAGGCACGGCGGCATGGCACCCGGCGACCTTGGCCAGAGCATTCCGTTCGCTGTCGGATAGTTCCATTGCCAATATAAGTGCGATGCGTTCCACTTCCGTCCCTTCCTAGTTTCGGCATCATCACAACGAAGGGGCGCATGATCACGGGGAAGAAAACCAAACTCTTCCCACATGCCCGGCCCCCTGCCCCGCAGTTCCGCATTGCCCTTGTCCGGTGCGGCCATTAAAGGACTGCTAGAAAATCGAACCCAAGACCTTGGAAGATCAATGCCAACGCTTGTTATGAAATTCGGCGGAACATCTGTCGCCAATCTGGACAGGATCGCCCGCGCCGCCAAACGGGTCGCACGCGAGGTGGCCAATGGCTATGACGTGATCGTCATTGTCTCGGCGATGTCCGGCAAAACAAATGAGCTGGAAGGCTGGGTCAAGGAAACCTCCCCCCTTTATGACGCCCGCGAATATGATGCGATCGTCTCATCGGGTGAAAACGTCACCGCGGGGCTGATGGCGCTGCGGCTGCAGGAAATGGAAATTCCGGCCCGCAGTTGGCAAGGTTGGCAGGTGCCGCTGAAAACAAACGATGCGCATGCGAGCGCGCGGATCGAAGAAATCCCAACAGACAATATCAACGCAAAATTTGGCGAAGGAATGAAAGTCGCCGTTGTGGCCGGGTTCCAGGGGATCAGCCCCGACGGACGGATCACAACACTGGGCCGTGGGGGCTCTGACACCACAGCAGTTGCCTTTGCGGCCGCTTTCGGGGCCGAACGCTGTGATATCTACACCGATGTCGACGGGGTCTACACGACTGATCCGCGCATCGCGAGCAAAGCACGCAAACTGGACAAGATCGCATTTGAAGAAATGCTTGAACTGGCTTCGCTTGGTGCGAAAGTCCTGCAAACCCGATCCGTCGAACTGGCCATGCGCTACAAAGTACGCCTGCGGGTCCTGTCATCATTCGAAGAACCGTCGGACAGCGCCGGAACGCTGGTCTGCGACGAGGAGGAAATCATGGAATCAAATGTTGTTGCCGGCGTCGCCTATTCCCGGGACGAAGCAAAGATGACGCTGATTTCGGTCGCCGACCGGCCCGGGATCGCCGCCGCGATCTTTGGGCCCTTGGCCGAGGCCGGGGTGAATGTCGATATGATCGTGCAAAACATCTCGGAAGAGGGGCGGACGGATATGACGTTCTCTTGCCCCGTTGATCAGACTTTGCGCGCCTCCAAAGCCATGGAAGAGGCGAAAGCAGCGGGCGAGATCAACTTTCATGATCTGATCGCCGATGAAGGGGTCGCCAAGGTTTCCGTCGTGGGAATCGGGATGCGCAGTCATGCGGGTGTCGCAGCGCAAATGTTTAAGGCACTCCACGATGAGGGGATTAATATTAAGGTCATTACAACCTCAGAGATAAAAATTTCCGTCCTGATTGACAGAAAATACATGGAACTTGCCGTCCAAGCCCTGCATGATGCTTTCGAATTGGAAAAGGCGGCCTGATCCAGCTCTGGGGGGTCTTGCCGTGACGCGGGGGACCAATGCCAGATCGGTTTGAAAGCGAAAGCCGCAAGCTTCTTGGACGCTTGCGCGAGGTCCTTGCGGCTGACAACGAAGGTCAGGCCCGGCTAGACAGTGTTGTCAATCTGATCGCAGATCAGATGGGAACCGAGGTTTGTTCGATCTACCTGTTTCGGGATGCCGAAACACTTGAACTCTGCGCAACCATGGGGCTTGAGGCCTCAGCCGTTCACCAGACCCGCATGCGTCTTGGTGAAGGTCTGGTCGGGCGAACGGCCAAGAACAGATCGGTCATCAACACCCCCGACGCCCCCGCTGAAAAGGGCTTTCGATACATGCCCGAAACCGGCGAGGAACGGTATTCATCATTCTGCGGTGTGCCGATCCAACGCTTGGGCGATGTGCTGGGCGTGCTGGTGGTGCAATCCAAAGAGGCACGGGAATACACGCCCGACGAAGTCTACGCGCTTGAAATCGTTGCGATGGTAATCGCCGAGATGACCGAACTGGGCGCTTTTGTCGGCGAAGGGGCCGCCCTGTCAGCCCGGCATCAGCAACCCGTTTTGCTGCGCGGATCGGTGGCGCAAGAAGGCGCAAGCGAGGGCGAAGTGTTCTTGCACGAGCCGCGCGTTGTGGTGACCAATCCGATCTCGGACGATCCTGCGCAGGAACATACAAGGCTTGTCAGCGCCATTGATGAGCTACGCAAAGCCGTCGACAATATGCTGGTCGGGGCGCGAACGGTCGATCCCGAACAGGCGCAAGTGCTTGAAGCCTACAGGATGTTTGCCAATTCCAGCAGCTGGCTCAGACGGATGAAGGCCGATATTGAAAACGGTCTTTCAGCCGAAGCGGCCGTTGAAAAAGAACAATCATTGGCGCGGGCGCGGCTGTCGAAATCAGCTGATCCTTATTTGCGCGAAAGGCTACATGATCTTGACGATCTGTCAAACCGGCTGCTGCGCATTCTGACCGGGCAAGGGGCAGATGTGCGGGCTGATATGCCCGACCATCCAATCCTGATAGCCCGCAATATCGGACCCGGCGAATTGCTGGAATATGGCAAAAAGATCAAAGGGATCGTGTTAGAGGAAGGCTCGGTCGGTAGCCACGCCACGATCGTCGCACGAGCCTGGGCCATTCCGCTGATTATCAACGCCAAAGGCGTCACGCGTGAGGCATTGAACGGCGATACGATCCTTGTGGATGGCGAACAAGGCATTGCGCATCTGCGGCCCGACGACACCGTGCATTCAGCTTTCCGCGACAAGATCGCGATGCAAACGCGCGCGCAAGAACGCTATGCGTCCATTCGCGACCTGCCTGCCGAAACAAAATGCGGCCAGGTCATTGCATTGCAGATGAACGCGGGCCTGATCGCGGATTTGCCGTCGCTTGCAGGTTCTGGGGCAGAAGGCGTTGGGCTGTTTCGGACCGAATTGCAATTCCTGATCCGCAATCAAATGCCCAGGCGGGCGGAACTTTCGGCGCTCTATACGCGGGTATTGAATGCGGCCCAGGGCCAGCGAGTTGCCTTCCGAACGCTTGATATCGGGTCGGATAAGGTCCTGCCTTACATGAAGCCCAATGATGAACCGAACCCGGCAATGGGATGGCGGGCCATTCGGGTCGGGCTGGATAAGCCCGGCGTGTTGCGTATGCAATTGCAGGCATTGCTGCGGGCCGCCAATGGACAGCCCTTGGCGGTGATGTTCCCCTTCATCACGCAGATCAGCGAATTTCGGGCCGCACGGGCCGAGATGGACAAGGCCATCGCGCGAGAAACAAAGCTTGGGCACCCGCTACCTGAAAAGCTTGAGGTTGGCGCGATGCTTGAAACGCCCTCGCTCGGCTTCGCACCGGATGCGTTTTTTGAAGAGGTCGATTTCATTTCTATCGGCGGCAATGACCTCAAGCAGTTCTTCTTTGCTGCAGACCGTGAAAATGAACGGGTGCGCAAACGCTACGACACGCTGGATGTCAGCTTTCTGTCCTTCATCAAACAGGTGATCCAGCGGTGCGAAGCATCAAATACGCCGCTGTCTTTCTGCGGCGAGGATGCAGGCCGCCCTGTCGAAGCCTTGTGTTTCGCCGCGCTCGGGCTGCGCACATTATCGATGCGCCCGGCCTCAATCGGGCCGGTAAAGCACCTGTTGCGGCGGATTGATCTGAACGATGTGCGCGCGGTTATGGATGATGCGATAGCCAAAGGCGAACAATCCGTCCGGCGCGCTGTGGCCGACTGGCTTGTCTATCAGGTCTGAGGCAAGCGCCCCGCGGCCAAGCAGCGGTGGAACTCTTCCGCGACAGCGTCATCGCCATGAATACGGGCCAAACGGCGCAAGCCAAAATGCACATGGGCCATGGCAACATAGTAGTCCACAAAGACATAATTGGTGCCAGCCCCGGCGGCAGCCCCCAGAATAGGAACGGCCTGGCTGGCCAATTTCTGGGACAAGACAGCGGCAAATTTTGGCGCAACCTTGCTGATCAATCCATTCACCGCCGCGCCAGAAATCCCCAACCGGGCACCGATGAATGAGATATCGACGCCATCATCGGCATCGGTCGGCCCGCCAGTGCCAAAAACGGCAAGACATTGCATCCGGGTCTCTACCGCATCCGGGTCCTCGCCATGTTCTACCGCGACATGATGCACGGCCCGGAAAATTACAGTCGTGGCAACGGGCAATTCTGCAATCGCGGTAGGTAGGCCGCCGAAGCCCCCAACCGCGCCAGAGACCGTGCCAATCAAACGATGCATGCGGTCCGAGCCTATCGTCTGCCAGACACCGCCGCGTGATTTGCTCGCCAAGTCATAGCTTTGCTGCAGCGCTGCGCGGACTACGTCATCGACGCGCGCGCGGCTGGCCGAAGGAAGCATTTTTAGCGTATCCTCAAGCTGCCCCCCTACGAAATTTACAGCCTGCATCAAAAGCCCATTGGCTTTGCGTTGACGTTCAGCCAGATCAGCAATTTCGGACCGGGCCGCCGTGGATAGGGGCTCGGGCGGATTTGCGGGGTTAATCTCTTTCATCAGAATATCAGCGTCGCTCATATGTCTTAGATGGGCTTGCCAAAACGAAATTCAATCGCGGGCCGGTTCCACAAGCCCGCTTACACCCTCCCACGCGCCTTCGCACAGGGCAAGGCCCAGCACCCGCTCAGGGTTGGTCGGCGGCGGCATCCGGACAGCGGGCAGTTGCTGAAAACCGAACCGGCGATAATACGGCGCATCCCCAACCAGCATGATCCGTTCCCACCCATCGGTGCGGGCTTGCGCCAGGCAGGCCCGGATCAGCAAACCGGCCACACCCTCGCCCTGGCGCGTGGGATGCACCGCAATGGGGCCCAGCAGGATGGTCACATCTTGCCCGACCCGAACCGGCCAATTGCGCACAGCGCCTGCCAAAACCCCATCCTTATCCCGGGCCGTCATACAAAGCGGCGCGATCGGATCAACGCCTTCACGCAGCCGATACGATGATAAGGCAGAACGGCCCGGCGCAAAGCATAAATCATAAAGCGCTTCGACCTCCCACCAGTCATCAGGGGTCTCGGGGGCCAGATGAATCTGGGTTTGTTGCATCTTGTCTTTCGTCTGGCCAAAGGCGTGCGGCGACGTTACCCCTTGGGCAATCGAACGAAAAGGCCACAGCATGTTCTACGAACCCAAAAATGGGCATGGTTTGCCCCATAATCCGTTTAACGCCGTCGTCACACCGCGCCCGATTGGCTGGATCGCCACGCGCGGGGCAGATGGGCAGGACAATTTGGCGCCTTATTCCTTCTTTAACGCCGTGGCATATGAGCCGCCACAGGTCATGTTCGCATCAACCAGTGCCAAGCCAGACCGCGGCGACACCAAAGACAGCGTTGCCAATATCCGCGACACCGGCGTGTTTGCCGTGAATATCGTGGAATACGCCGCACGGGACATGATGAACCAAACCGCGGGACCATGGGACCGGGCAACGGATGAATTCGCCCTCGCGTCGATCCAAAAGGCCGCGTGCAGCACGATCGACTGCCCGCGCGTTGCAGACGCCCCGGCGACACTGGAATGCAAACTAACACAAGTTGTGCAACTACCGGGTGCGGCCAACCTGGTGGTGTTCGGCGAAGTTACCGGCGTGCATCTGCGCGATGATTGTCTGGTCAACGGCATGTTTGATGTGACGCGCTTCAAGCCGCTGACACGTCTTGGCTACAAGGATTATTCCGTGATCGACGAGGCATTCAGCCTTGAACGCCCCGGCAGCTAGGCGGCAGAACGGCGGGGCTTAATGCCCGCCGATAATGCCGGTCTTCACGCTGTAATCGACCGCCAGAGCATAATCAGGATCATCGTCACTATCGACAATCAAGTGACCGGCCTTTGAAAGCAGCTGATGGCAATCCGGTGTCAGATGACGCAATTGAATACGCTTGCCCGCTTGCTCATATTTCATCGCGACTGCCTCAATCGCCTGTAAGGCCGATTGATCAACAACGCGGCTGTCATCAAAATCGACGATGACAAGCTGCGGGTCCTTCTCCAACTGGAACAGCTCGGTAAATCCATCCGATGAGCCAAAGAAAAGCGGCCCTTGAATCTTATAAACTTTGGCACCTTCAGGGGTTTCATAGGTCTTGGCATGAATACGCGTCGCGTTGTTCCAGGCATAGGCGAGGGCCGAAACAATCACACCCACCACAACGGCTGTGGCCAAATCTGTCGCCACGGTCACAATGGTCACCAAGATAGTCACAAAGGCATCTGTGCGGGGCACCTTGCGCAGGATCGTCAATGAGTTCCAGGCAAATGTGCCAATCACAACCATGAACATCACACCGACCAAAGCAGCCAGCGGAATTTGCTCAATCAGGCTGCTGGCAAATAGGATGAAACCCAGCAGGAACAGGGCAGCGGCAATACCGGCGACCCGTGTCCGGCCCCCGGACTTAACGTTGATCATGGATTGCCCAATCATCGCACAGCCGCCCATCCCGCCGAAAAAGCCGGTCACAGTGTTTGCTGCGCCCTGGGCGAGGCATTCCTGACTTGCACCGCCGCGCTTGCCAGTCATTTCACCAACAAGGTTCAGGGTCAGAAGACTTTCGATCAGACCGATGGCGGCCAGGATCAGCGCATAAGGCAAGATGATCTCAAACGTGTCCCAGGTCAGTGGCACCATTGGTACGTGGAAAGGGGGCAGACCACCCTCAATACTGGCCAAATCGCCGACTAGCGGCACATCCAACCCAAAACCAATAACAATCGCTGCTACAATCGCAATCCCGGCCAAAGGCGCTGGGATGACATTTGTGATCCGCGGCATCAGCCAGATGATCAACATCGTCAGGGCCACAAGGCCCAACATCAGATATAGCGGCGCGCCCGAAAGCCACTCACCGCTCGCCACACCATGGCCGCCGCCATGAGACGTGCCGGGTACCTGAAACTGACCGAGCTGCGCCAGGAAAATCACGATGGCCAGACCATTCACAAAGCCCAGCATCACAGGATGCGGGACCAGCCGAATGAACTTCCCCCAGCGCATTATGCCGACAAAAATCTGGATCAGGCCCATCAAAACAACGGTCGCAAACAGATACTCAACCCCGTGTTGGGACACGAGGCTGACCATAACCACCGCAAGCGCGCCAGTCGCACCCGAAATCATACCAGGACGACCGCCAAAGACAGCCGTAATCAATCCGACGATAAAAGCAGCGTAAAGACCAACCAAAGGCTCTACCCCGGCAACAAAGGCAAATGCCACAGCCTCAGGAACCAGTGCCAGGGCAACCGTCAGGCCAGACAGCAAATCAATGCGCAGCTGGCCAGGGGTCAACGGGGCGTTCGGGTCACTAAGCGAAAGACTATCTGCGAAACTCGCTAAAAGAGCGCGGGCCATGGGGATTCCTGTCATCACGGGGATTGTTATCGCTGCCCTAAACCACCACTCAGCACTTGTCACCCCTTGCGTGGCACGCAATTGCGGCTGTTGCAGCATCGGCACGGCGCGCGGGGTTCACATTTCCTTCATTCCGCATCAGTGTCTTTGATGTGGGTTAAGATGAGGTGACCAATGAAGACGAAAATCGGGATAATCGGGGGCTCTGGTATCTACGACATGGAAGGGCTGCAAAACCCGGACTGGGTGAGCGTCGAAAGCCCCTGGGGGGCGCCCTCGGATGCGATCCTGACGGGGGTCTTGGATGGGGTCGATATGGCTTTTCTGCCGCGGCATGGGCGCGGACATGTGCACTCACCCACAACCGTTCCTTATCGGGCCAATATCGACGCGCTCAAACGGCTGGGCGTGACAGATATCATCAGCGTCAGCGCCTGCGGGTCCTTTCGCGAAGAACTGGCGCCGGGTGATTTTGTGATCGTCGATCAATTCATCGACCGGACCTTTGCACGCGAAAAATCGTTCTTTGGAACCGGCTGCGTTGCGCATGTCAGCGTCGCACATCCCACCTGCGATCGGCTATCCGAGGCCTGCGAAACCGCTGGGCGGGACGCCGGGATCACCATCCACAGGGGCGGCACCTACCTGGCGATGGAAGGGCCGCAATTTTCGTCAATGGCCGAAAGTAAGCTTTACCGCGCCTGGGGCTGTGATGTGATCGGGATGACCAATATGCCCGAGGCGAAATTGGCCCGCGAGGCCGAGATATGCTACGCCTCCGTAGCCATGATCACCGATTACGATAGCTGGCATCCCGATCACGGGGCGGTCGATATCACCGAAATCATCGCGACACTTCAGGGCAACGGAAGCAAGGCACGGGCACTGATCGCGAAACTTCCGGGCCTTCTTGGAACCGAACGGGCGCCCTGCCCCCTTGGCTGCGACCGCGCATTGGAATACGCCATCATGACAGCGCCCGAAAAACGGGACCCAACCCTGACCGCCAAACTTGATGCCATCGCTGGCCGCGTTCTTTAGAAAGCCCCCTACATGAAAACTGTCCAAGACTACATCCGCACGATCCCCGATTTCCCGCATGAAGGGATCATGTTCCGGGATGTCACAACGCTGTTTAACGACCCGCGAGGATTTCGGATCGCGGTCGATCAATTGCTGCACCCTTATGCGGGTATGCAAATCGATCAGGTCGCGGGGCTCGAAGCGCGCGGTTTCATCATGGGCGGGGCCATCGCGCACCAATTATCCGTCGGATTTCTGCCAATCCGCAAGAAAGGCAAACTGCCCGGCAAAACCATCGAACAAGCCTACCAATTGGAATATGGCGAAGCGGTCGTGGAAGTACATGATGACGCGCTGCAGCCTGGCGACAAGGTTCTGCTTGTGGACGACCTGCTGGCGACAGGTGGAACGGCTGAGGCTGGAATAAAGCTCATCGAACGGCTCGGGGCCGAAGTAATCGGCTGCGCCTTCATCATCGACCTGCCCGAATTGGGTGGGCGCAAACGGCTTGAAGCGATGGGCATGGATGTGCATGCGCTTTGTGCGTTTGAAGGGGCATAAAGCGTCTAAAGCACTCCGATTTATACTTGGATCAAGGATAAAATCGAAACGCTATAGGCGAGTATTTTTGGAAATAAGAAGATAAATGCGCCCGGCCCCGCTGTCCGCTACAGACCGATCTTTGTCAGATCCGGTGCCGGGCGACTTCTCATTTCACGATCATCGGCTCTCCAGCCTGTACCGCCGGAGGGTTTTATCGGATCGTCCTTAACAACTTCTTATTTCCGGAAAATACTCCCGCCGGAGGCGTCCGGACGGATCAAAGGCGAACCACCGCCCCGGGGTTCATGATACCATCGGGATCAAGCGCCTTTTTGATTGCGCGCAGCATCTCTAGCTTGGCCGGATCACCGTATTTAGCAAGGTCATCCACCTTGAGCCGGCCAATCCCATGTTCAGCACTGACCGAACCAGCCATCTGATGGACCAAGTCATGTACCACGCGTTTCACCTGCGGGCGCGCGGCCTCATAATCGGCCCGGGTCAAACCGGGCATGGGGAACACATTATAATGTAAATTGCCGTCACCCAGATGGCCAAAACAATTGATCCGAAACGCGCCCAACGCGGCAAGCGCCTCTGCGCCGCGGGTGATGAAGGTCGGGATCGCGCTCAGCGGGACCGAAATATCATGTGAACTGATCGATCCGATCCGGCGGTTCGCCTCGGGGATACTTTCGCGAATATGCCAAAAGGCGGTGCGCTGCGCATGGCTTTGGGCGACGGCACCATCGGTGACCAGATCGGCATCAAAGGCGGCAACAAACAGCGCCTCCAAAGCCTCATTGGGCGCAAGCCCGGCGGCCAGACCCACATCAATCAACACGCACCATTCGGGGATTTCAGCAAAGGGTGATTTGATCTCGGGGCCAACTTCGGCAAGAAATTCAAAGCTTTGGCGGTGGATGATCTCAAAGGCTGAGATACCATCACCAAGCTGGGTACGGGCAAGGGCAAGCAAGGCCAAGGCAGCATCTGGGGACGGAACAGCCATCATTGCCGCGCCAATGCCCACAGGACGGGGGGACAGTTTTAACGCAGCGCCGGTAATGATGCCCAATGTGCCCTCTGCGCCAATCATCAGATTGCGCAGGTCATAGCCGGTGTTGTCCTTATGCAAACGGGTCAGGCCATGCCAGATAGTGCCATCAGGACGGACCACTTCAAGCCCCAGACACTGGGCGCGGGCGTTGCCATAACGCAGTACATTCACGCCGCCCGCATTGGTCGCCAATAAACCGCCAATCCGGGCAGAGCCTTCAGAGGCCAGCGACAGCGGAAAAAGCCGATCCACATCCTCTGCCGCCTTTTGCACATTGGCGAGGATGACACCTGCATCGCAAACAAGCACATTTTCCGAAGGATAGATGTCGCGAATCTGGTTCATGCGCTCCAGCGACAAAATGACCGGGGGCGGGCCATCATATTGCAATTGGCCACCAACCAACCCGGTGCCGCCACCATAGGGGACAATACCAATCTTTGCATCCGCGCAGGCACGTACGACGGCGGCAACCTTTTGTGTACTGGCTGGCGCAACCACAAATCCCTGCCCCGTCCAACGACCGCGCGGCTCTGTCAGGTAGGGGGTCGGATCAGCTTTGAATGCGGTCTCTGGCAGGATCGCGCGAAGCTGTGTTTCAAAGGCTGTGGTCACTGGATTGAGCATCAGATCGTTCCCCTGTCTGTATAGCGCTTGGCAAAATATCCGATACATCGCGTATCAGGTCTTTGATTTCAGGCAGCGTCACCTGATTCAGATTTTTCACATGACCCTTTAGCCCCCTACATGGGCCAAAACAGAAAGCTGTCCAACTGCAAATTAACGGGATCAGCCAACGTCCGTTTTGCCGCGACGGTCATGACGCAGATTTGCGTAAAGCACGTGGTTTCGCCAGCGGCCATTGATCTGCAAATAGCTTTGGGCGACGCCTTCGTATTTATAGCCGCATTGTTCCAGTAACCGGCGCGACGGGGCATTTTCGGGCAGGCATCCGGCCTCAATCCGGCTAAGATCCATCGTGGTAAAGGCATGATGAACAACCGCCTTGATAGCCTCGCGCATAAAACCCTGCCGGGCAAAAGGGGCACCGATCCAGTAACCGGTGGTGGCTGATTGGGCTGGGCCGCGACTGATGTGATCAAGGGTGATGGCCCCAACCAACATCTGATCTTCACGGCGGATCATGAATAACGGAACGGCCGTGCCATTGCTGATTGAACGCTGCGCCCAATACACACGATTGGTAAAGGCCTTGCGGGACAGATGATCAGGGGCCCATGTGGGTTCCCACGGGGTTAGGAAATCTCGGCTTTGCTGGCGCAGCGCGACCCAGGCGCGGTAATCACTATGCACTGGTGGGCGCAGAGTCAGCCGTTCAGCTTCGATGCGGATCTTCCGACGGGCGCGCAGCATTAAGCAGCCAATCTGGCTTTCAACGCATCAAGCGTCGGTGCCGCCTCAGCAGGGCCATATAGGGCCATGGCTGTTGTGGCTTGCCCGGCCATCTGGCCTGCAAAATCCTTTACATCACCAGTGGTGACCGCATCAATCCGCGCGATGGTTTCATCAATGCTTGGAATGCGATCCCAGATAGATAGCAAACGGGCTAACCGTTCTGCGCGGTTTGACGGGCTTTCAAGGCCCATCAGTAAACCGGCTTTCATTTGGGCGCGGGCGCGAGCGACTTCGGCGGCAGTCATATCAGATGCGGCGCGCTTCATCTCGTCCATGGTGACATGAGCCAACTCTTCGATCTGCGCGGCGCTTGTGCCAGCATAGATCGTGGTCAGACCGGTATCTTCATAAGCACCCGCCTGCGCAAAAATCGTATAGCACAAACCGCGGTTCTCACGGATTTCCTGGAACAGGCGCGACGACATACCGCCGCCCATGGCCGAGGCATAGATTTGCGCAGTATAGATCGATGGGTCCAGATAGGTCGGCCCCTCAAGGGCAAGGGCAAAATGAACCTGCTCAAGCGCCTTGACCTCGCGGCGCTCTCCGCCACTAAAGCAGGCAGGTTGCAGCAGGCTTGCGGGGCGTTCGATGGCGGGCAAATGGCCAAACAGGGCCTCTGCCTGACGAATGATGGCATCGTGATCAATCGCACCGGCGGCGGACAGAATCATCTGATTGGGGCCATAATGCTCGCCCACGAAAGCCTGCAAATCGTCGCGGCTAAAAGCACTGACACGATCAGTGGGGCCAAGAATAGTACGGCCAAGGGGCTGATCGGGATAGGCCACCTCTTGCAGCCAATCGAAAATGATATCGTCGGGGGTATCCAGCGCCTGACCGATTTCTTGCAAGATCACACCGCGCTCAACCTCGATCTCGGCGGGGTCAAAAAGCGGGTTCAGCAGGATATCGGCAATCACATCAAGGCCCAAAGACACGTCATCCTCAAGAACGCGCGCGTAATAGGCCGTCATCTCGCGACTGGTATAGGCGTTGATGTAGCCGCCAACATCTTCGATGCTTTCGGCAATCTGCAACGCGCTGCGGGTCTTGGTGCCTTTAAAGGCCATATGCTCTAGAAAATGGGCGATACCATTCTGTTCGGGGCGCTCATGGCGGCCACCGGCCTGGACCCAAATACCGATGCTGGCCGATTTCAGGCCAGGCATGTCTTCTGTCACGATCCGAAAACCGTTGGACAGCGTGTGCAGTTCAATCGTCAATGCGTGATCCGTTCCCTAATGACGGCCTGCAAGGCGGCCAGATCCCCCGAGACGCGCGTCAGGCGTTCGGGCCGGTCATACAGGTCCGCCATGCGCGGGGGAAGAGGCGCCGTCACACCTGCTGCCTCTTTCACCGCATCGGGGAATTTGGCGGGATGGGCTGTGGCCAATGTGACCATTGGGGTACGGCCCAGATGCGGCTCAGCCACATGCACGCCAACGGCTGTATGCGGGCAAAGCAATTCGCCGTGCCGCGCAAAATAGGTCTTGATGGCAGCATTCGTGTCTTCTTCCGAGGCACGGCCGGATTTGAACGTCTCTTTCAGCATCTGATAGGCGCCTTGGCTGATCTCAAAACCGCCCGATTTAAGATCCTCCATCTGCGCCGCCACCGCCGCACCATCGCGGCCATAGGCATCAAATAAGGCGCGTTCAAAGTTGGAACTGACCTGAATATCCATCGAAGGGCTGATGGTCGGGGTGACACCCTGCTTGGTATAGGCACCCGTTTCCAAAGTGCGGTGCAGAATGTCATTGCGGTTGGTTGCGACAACCAGATCGGCAATGGGCAGGCCCATCTTCTTGGCAATATAGCCCGCAAAGATATCGCCAAAATTACCAGTAGGCACGGTAAAGCTGACCTCGCGATGCGGGGCACCCAAAGAGACAGCCGCGGTGAAGTAATAGACCACCTGCGCCAGCACACGGCCCCAGTTGATCGAATTGACACCGGCCAGGCGGACCTCATCACGGAAGGCAAAATCATTGAACATGTCTTTCACGGCAGCCTGACAATCGTCAAAATCGCCATCCACAGCCAAAGCATGCACATTGGCCTCAACCGGGGTGGTCATCTGGCGGCGCTGCACCTCAGACACGCGGCCATGCGGGTACAGGATAAACACATCCACGGCCGCCAAGCCGCGAAAGGCCTCAATCGCGGCAGAGCCTGTATCGCCCGACGTTGCGCCAACAATCGTCACGCGATCACCCGAGCGGGACAAGGCGGCCTGAAACATCTGGCCAATCAATTGCATGGCAAAATCCTTGAAGGCCAAGGTCGGGCCATGGAACAGCTCAAGCAGATAATGGTTGGCATCCAGCTGCACCAAAGGGGCGCGGGCGGCATGGCCAAAACCGGCATAGGCCTGATCAATCAGACCCTTGAATTCGGCATCCGTAAAAGTGTCACCGATAAAGGGGCGCATGACATCAAATGCGACCTCTTCATAAGATTTGCCGGCCATCGCAGCGATCTGGGCGTGGGTCAGGACCGGCACGTCTTGAGGGACATAAAGGCCCCCGTCGCGGGCAAGACCGGTCAGCATCGCCTCTTCAAATGACAATTCAGGGGCGGTCCCGCGGGTCGAGATATAGCGCATGGGGCTCAGGTGTCCTTTGATCTGATGGTGCGGCCTATCAAGAACAGGGTCATAGTGGCCCAGACCACCGCCAGCAAGAACCATGTGACCGCATATTCAAAATGATCGTTTTTGATATTGGCAGTCGTGATGGGCAGCGGGGTAATGCGGGGATCGGCCGGGTCCGCTGATGTCAGTACGACCATCAGCGGCGCGGTGTCCAACGCCGCCGACATGGCCGGGATGTTGCGGGCGAACCAGATATTCTCGGCCAGATCGGGATCGGGGGTGCTGTCATTTTGATCATCGGGCCACAGATAACGGCCCGTCATCTGCATCGGGGCAATGAAGGGGGCGGCATCTTTGGCATCAAGCGGCAGCAATCCCAGATCAACCAGGATAGGGCCATCAGATGTCACCATTTTTGAAATAACACGATAACCAGTCCCGGCCTGCGTGCCCGAGACCAGCACATGCAATTCATCCCCGGTTGGCATGCCCGTCAGAGTCACGGCGCGATACTCATGCGCCTCTTCGTTCACATCCAGCGATAGTGGCATGGGATCAGCAGCAAGACGGGCTGCGATATCGGCCAGGATATCTTCCTTCCAGGCAAGCCTTTCAACCTGCCAAAGGCCAAGACTGATCAGCACGGCGCAGCCAGACAGGCCAAGGATCAATGGAAAGAGTATTTTACGCAACATCATGCGCCTCAAAATAGCAAACGCGCGGGGTGATCACCCGCGCGTCCAAACGACTGCAAGATGGGTCGAAACCCATCTTACCAGATCATCGCGCTCAAATGCCCCAGATATAGACGGCAAAGAATAGGAACAGCCACACCACATCCACAAAGTGCCAATACCAGGCAGCGGCCTCAAAACCGATATGCTTTTCAGGTGTGAAGTGACCGGCACGGACGCGCAGATAGCAAACGAACAAGAAGATGGTCCCGATAATCACGTGAAAACCGTGGAACCCGGTGGCCATGAAGAAGTTCGAAAAGAACTCATCCCCGCCAAAAGTCCAATCCTGAGAGGCCAGCAAATACCAGTACTCATAGCCCTGCAGGAAGGTAAAGAAGATGCCCAGAACCACAGCCAAAAGCAAACCATTCTCAACATCTTTGCGGTTGTTTTCATGGACAAGCGCGTGGTGCGCCCAGGTCACGGCCATGCCAGAGCACAGCAAAACCAGCGTGTTCATCAACGGCAGGTGGAACGCATCAACCTGATAGAACTCTGGCTGCGTATAGGTCGAGCCGACATAGCTTTCCATCGGGTACATGGCGTGTTTGAAGAACGACCAGAACCATGCGGCAAAGAACATCACCTCGGACATGATGAACATGATAAAACCATAGCGCAGGCCGATCCGCACCACCGGCGTATGATCGCCTGCATTGCTTTCAGCGACCACATCAGACCACCAGGCAAACATCACGTAAAGAACCGCAGCAAAGCCGATCAGGAACATGTACGGGCCAGAGCCATGCATCCATCTCACAGCGCCAAACAGCATCACAAATGATCCGATGCCACTCAGCATCGGCCAGATTGAGGGTGGCAAAATATGATAATCGTGGTTCTTTACATGCGCCATCTGGTGCGTTCCCTATCGGCTGATCTTCAGTTCGTGTGTATGGCGTCTTGCGACGCAGGTGTCAAAGTTTCCGGGGCAAGCGCGGCCTGCACTGCATCCTCGGGTAAATCGATCTCGTAGAACGTGTAGCTTAGCGTGATCGTATGCACATATTGGCCCTCGCGATCATCTACGATCGCAGGATCGACGAAAAAGCTGACCGGCATCATGACGGTCTCGCCCGGCATCAGCACCTGCTCGGTAAAGCAAAAGCACTCAATCTTGTCGAAAAATGCGCCGGCTTCATACGGCGTGACGTTATAGGCGGCCTGCCCGGCAATGGGGACATCCAGCGGGTTATGCGCCTCGTAAAAGGCAAGACCGGTTTCGCCGATGCGAATTTCCATCTCGCGCACCTCGGGCTGAAAGCTCCACGGCATATCGCGCTCAAGCGAGGCATCAAAGCGTATCTTGATGGTCTGATCAAGAATCACATCGCTTTCGGCATCGACGACGTTGGTCGCGCCGCCAAAACCGGTAACCCGGCAGAACCAATCGTAAAACGGGACAGAGGCCCAGGCGAGCCCGCCCATGAAGATCACAACACAAACGGCCTGCGCGGCGGTGCGTTGGGGGCCTTGAAGATTGGGAAGAATTTTCATTCGCTCACCTCTTCTTCTGGAACCAGCTGCGGGCGCAGCACATGGTCGGTTCGTTCAAACTGGCCAGCATCACCAAGCTGCAATACTTTGACAACTGTCAGGCCAAAAACAATCGCGATAAAGCCGATCAACAGCAGGCCAACACCATAATTCCGGCCTTTACGGCGGGTGTGCAGCTCATGTTCGACCTCAATCGGCATTTACCAGCCCCCTAGCCCATAAAGACGCAGGGCCGCTTCCAGCAGCAATGCACAGAAATGGGCAAACAAATAGTATAGCGAGACTTTGAAGACGTTAATTTCGACTTTGTGACGATCGGCCTCAGAGGCCGCATCGTCGCGGCGCCAGATGTCGTAGGCGCCTTTCAGGAACCAGGCATTCATCAGCACAGCGACAGCCAGATAAATCGGGCCGCCAATGCTGGTAAAGGCAAGCCCGATCGCCACGGGCAGCAGCAGAATTGTATAGACCAAAATATGGGTACGGGTCGCGTCGCGGCCATGGGTCTCGGTCAGCATCGGCACGCCCGCATTGCCATAGTCGGACTTTACAAAAAGGGCGAGCGCCCAGAAATGGGGCGGCGTCCACATGAAAATCAGGCCGAACATCAGCACGCTTTCAATGCTGGCGCCGCCGGTCGCAATGGCCCAGCCAACCATTGGGGGAAATGCGCCAGCCGCACCGCCGATGACGATATTCTGCGGCGTCGCCCGCTTCAGCCACATCGAATAGACGACAGCGTAAAAGAAGATCGTAAAGGCCAGCAGGAAAGCGGCAAAGAAGTTGGTGGCCAGCGCCAAAAGAATGACCGAAAAACCTGAAAGGGCTAGACCGATGCCCAGCGCCTCACCCGGTTGCACCCGGCCAGACGGGATCGGGCGCCCCTCGGTCCGCTTCATCTTGGCGTCAATGTCGGCATCCCACCACATGTTCAAAGCGCCCGAGGCACCCGCCCCAACGGCGATACAAAGAATACCAACAAAGCCCACAAACGGATGCACCGGGACAGGGGCAACCAAAAGACCAACAAGTGCGGTGAAAACCACCAGCGACATCACCCGGGGTTTCAGCAGGGCGAAATAATCGCCCATCCCGGCCTCATGTGGTGTGTCTATGGCGGTAAAATCCGTCATCCCAGTCCCTTACATCAGATGGGCGTATACCCAGCCTTTGTTTCAGTTAGGTTGCAAAATGGGTTTTCAACCCATCGGCGCGTTAAGAGGTCGCCTCAGCCAACCAATCGTCATAGACCTCTTGGCTGACGACTTTGACCGTGATCGGCATATAAGCATGATCCTTACCGCACAGCTCAGAGCATTGACCAAAGTATATCCCTTCACGCTCGGCGGCGAACCACAACTGGGCCAAACGGCCGGGCACGGCGTCTTGTTTCACGCCAAAGGCAGGAATGGTCCAGGAATGGATCACGTCAGCAGCAGTGACATCCATGACAACAACAGCGCCGACAGGCACGATGACGGCTGTATCTGTGGCCAGCAGATATTCATCCTGGCTGTAACCATATTCTTCCAGCTCGTCACGGCCGAGCATATAACTTTCGAATTCGACACCCTCGTCAACATACTCATAGCCCCAATACCACTGATAACCGGTGACCTTGATGGTCAGATCAGCCTCGGGGATCTCTTGCTGTTTAAACAAAACGGGTAGTGAAAAGGCACCGATAAAGACCAGAATGATAATCGGGACAACAGTCCAGGCGACCTCAAGGGGCGAGTTATGGGTAAATGTGGCGGGCACAGGCTGACGCTTTTGGTTGTAGCGAATGACAACCCAGGCCAGCAGACCAGTCACAAACAGGGAAATCACGGTGATGATAATCAGCAGCAAATTGTCCAACCACTGCACATCGCGGGCCAATTCGGTGGCGGCGGGCTGAAAGCCGGTGGCGCCATCAACAGGGCGTCCGACGATTTCCAGGTCCTGACCAACGATATCCTGCGCGCGGGCAGGCACGCCCGCAAGAATCAGACCAGCAGCTGCCCAAAATGAGGTCGCGATGCGTTTCAGTCCCATAATATACCCTAACTTCGTTACACCCAGGGGGCGATTCTTTACTGCAAAGGGCTCGCCCACAAGACGGAATCCCGTTGTATTCGCAGGGTCATGTCCCATATCTTGATGAACAACTCAAGAACCGGTGTTGCGTCAAAACGGCGCTTTTGCCCTGAAACTGCCCCCTGCAAAGGAAAAATGAATGTCCGCTGATCCATTCCGCCCGTTTGAAACCAATCTCGATCAGCAAACCGCCCTTCGGCTACTGAACGAAGCAACCGCCGGCGCCGATGACGGCGAGCTCTTTCTCGAACGGCGCAAATCCGAGGTACTGTCATTTGATGACGGTCGGGTTAAGACCGCCAGTTTCGATGCCTCCGAAGGGTTCGGCCTGCGGGCGGTGAAAGGGGAAACCGCCGGTTACGCCCATTCAACCACAATCGATGAACATGCCTTGCGGCGGGCGGTGGCAACAGCACGGCTTGCGGTTGGCGATGGGGGCGGCACGATGGCGGCCGCACCTGCGGGGACAAATCGCAAACTATATAGTGACGAAGACCCAATGCTGCAGGCCAGTTTTCCGGCCAAGGTTGACGTGCTGCGGGAAATCGACGCGTTCGCACGGGGGCTGGACAAACGGGTTGTCCAAGTCAGCGCCACATTGGCCGCATCCCACCAAGAGGTGCTGATCCTGCGCCCCGAAGGCACGCTTGTCACCGACACGCGGCCGATGTCGCGGCTCAATGTCAGCGTCATTGTTGAACAAAACGGCAAACGCGAAAGCGGCGCGGCGGGCGGCGGCGGACGGGCCGGGTTGATCGGTCTGATCAGCCGGGACAATTGGGAAAGCACAACCCGCGAAGCGCTACGGATCGCCTTGGTCAATCTTGACGCCGAAGCAGCCCCCG
The DNA here is from genome assembly GCF_038069655.2 of Yoonia sp. BS5-3. Lineage (NCBI taxonomy): Bacteria > Pseudomonadati > Pseudomonadota > Alphaproteobacteria > Rhodobacterales > Paracoccaceae > Yoonia > Yoonia phaeophyticola. The sequence goes on along the minus strand of NZ_CP150951.2, from coordinate 1,988,095 downwards.
CTGGCGTGATGGATGTGGTGCTTGGGCCCGGCTGGCCCGGGATCTTGCTGCATGAAGCCATCGGGCACGGGCTGGAAGGGGATTTCAACCGCAAGGGCTCATCCGCTTTTGCAGGGTTGATGGGGCAGCAAATCGCAGCCAAAGGGGTGACGGTGCTCGATGACGGGACGATCCCCGACAGACGGGGGTCTATCACCGTCGATGACGAAGGCACGCCCAGCGCCAAAAACACGCTGATCGAAGACGGGGTGCTGGTGGGCTACATGCAAGACCGGCAAAACGCGCGGCTGATGGGAGTGGCCCCCACAGGCAACGGCAGACGCGAAAGCTACGCACACGCGCCCATGCCCCGGATGACAAACACCTATATGCTGGCGGGCGATGCGGCCCCTGAAAGCTTGGTGGCTGACCTCAAAGACGGGATCTACGCCGTGGGCTTTGGCGGCGGACAGGTCGACATCACCAACGGCAAATTCGTCTTCAGCTGTACCGAGGCATATCGGGTCAAAAACGGGATCGTGGGGGCGCCTGTCAAAGGGGCGACGCTGATTGGGGACGGGGCGACCGCGCTCAAACAAATCCGCGGGATCGGCAACGACATGGAACTTGATCCGGGCATGGGGAACTGCGGGAAAGCAGGGCAATGGGTACCAGTGGGCGTCGGACAACCCAGCCTGATGATCGGCGGGCTGACAGTTGGCGGAGCGGCGGCTTAGATCAGCACCCAATATAGCTGAAAGCGGCTTTGGGAACTGTTTCCCAATGAACAGGCGTTATGCGGACGAAGGGTGAATTCGCTGCGAATGCGCCAATGGCCGGTTTCGGCAACACTAACCGTTTTTTCCGGGGCGTCCGACCGCGCGTAAGAAGATCGGAGCAGCAGCCCCATCCAATACAACTGCGGTCAACAGACCATTGGACGTTGCACCAGTATCGATGCAAATGCGATTGGCCTTAACCACAGGTTCGTCACCCGGAGTATGACCATGCACAACTATGCAGCCATGATCTTCGTCGCTCTCTAGGAAGCGTGATCTAATCCAAAGCATATCTTTGGGTTCTTGTTCATCAATTGGTACGCCCGGAACAATTCCAGCGTGAACAAAGAAATATGGCGCGACACTTCTGGAAAGTGGCAACGATCTAAGCCAAGCAACTCTTTCTTCACCTAAGCTCGCAAGAAGCTCATCAGGATCGTACCCGCCAAAACGGAGAGACATGCCAAATGATGCAACGGTTTCTTCACCACCATTTGAAAGCCATGTGTACCAAGCTTGTCGATTATCGGTGGCCAAGCATTCCAGCAGCATCGCTTCGTGATTTCCAAGAAGACATGTAGTCCGAAAACCGCGCAGGCCTGCCATAAGCCGGTCAACGACTTCGCGGCTCTGTGCGCCACCGTCGATGTAATCTCCTATGTGGATCAATTCGGCATCTCGGCCAGAATGCATCAGTTCGTGGTGGTTACAAATGTGCTCGTGCAACTCACCTAGTAGGTCGTCCCGACCATGTACGTCGCCGATAGCGTAAATGACTTTGTCCATAATTTCAGATTAGAAGCTTATTGGAGGATGTGCCATCCTGTTCGAACCGGACGTTCGTGCGGGGCAAGGCATCCGTCGAGATGGGCTCGAACCAGACATTCGTTAAGCGGCACAAAAAATCTGGCACTGGTCACGAAATTACGAACCGAACCGAAACAGCCGCGCGAACACTTAGGGTCGCATTCCAATCTCCGATTCGACGCATCGTTCGAACACCGCGCAGCGACCCCGCTATTTATGGGGGAGGCAGAGACTCTGTACATACAGGTTCTGTACAGCTTCTGTACGCGATGCATATGCGAAGTTTTTCCTAAAATCATAGGTTTAATGATCAACACCCATTTTTTCGACAAATGACGGGAACTTTCTTCATACCTCGTTAACCCCGACAAATTACCTCTGTTCAGGCAATATGGCGGAGCTAAAGGATGACTGGAAAACACACCTCTTCCACTCACCCCCCACTCCTACCCACCACGGAAGACGACACGGTCAACCGGCTCCGCCTATTGCGCTCTCGCCGGGTTGGTGTGGCGACGTATCATCGGCTTTTGGCTGAACACGGCAGTGCCCACAACGCCTTGAAAGTACTACCAGAAATCGCAAAATCAGCAGGTGTGTCGGGCTATGAAATCTGCCCGATCGGTGTGGTAAAAGCCGAATTGGCAGCCGCAAAATCGGCGGGCGCGCGCTTGCTGATACATGGCACGCCCGACTACCCTGCGGGGCTGGCCGACCTCGCTGACGCCCCTCCGCTTTTGTGGTGCTTGGGACAAACCGCATTATTAGGCCGCCCCATGATCGCGCTGGTCGGGGCACGGAACGCATCCTCGCTTGGAACGCGCATGGCCAAACGCCTGGCGACAGACCTGGCAGCGGCAGGTTTCACCGTCGTCTCCGGCCTCGCCCGCGGCATCGACACCGCCGCCCATCACGGCGCATTAGAGGGTGGTACGATTGCGGTTCTGGCTGGGGGTGTCGATGTGATCTACCCCGCCGAGAACGCAGAATTATCTAACAAAATCAAACAAAAGGGGCTCATCGTTTCCGAGATGCCGATGGGGCTGCAACCGCAGGCACGCCATTTTCCAATGCGTAACCGGATTATCTCGGGCCTGGCGCGCGCGGTGGTTGTCGTGGAAGCGGCCGCAAAATCAGGCAGTTTGATCACAGCGCGCAACGCCCTTGATCAAGCCCGCGACGTACTGGCCGTGCCCGGCCATCCATTCGATGCGCGGGCGGCCGGTTGCAACATGCTGCTGCGGGACGGTGCAACATTGGTGCGCAACGCAGAAGACGTGATTGAAGCCGTCGGCGCGATCAACACCGCAGCACCGGAACTGCCCCTCAAACCACCTGCGAAAGCCGCGCCAAAACTGCGGGACACTGCCAAGTTACACAATATGATTCTATCGCGCTTGGGGCCCACACCAATTGCCGAAGACCAGCTTTTGCGCGATATCGCCGCGCCAGCGACAAGTGTCGCGCCCGTCTTGGTCGATTTGGAACTTGATGGGAAAATCACGCGGCAAGCCGGTGGGTTATTGGCGAAAACTGGCTGATTTTCCCCCTTGTGCGATGATCAAAAAACGTCGCATTGACAATCGTATAAGGCTCGCCACATCTTGCGCGACTTATACAAGCCCCGCGTTCACAAAGGACTCTCATGCCAGTTGTCGTCGTTGAATCCCCAGCTAAGGCCAAGAAAATAAACACCTATCTGGGTAAGGACTATACGGTTCTGGCGTCCTACGGGCATGTCCGTGATCTGCCGCCAAAGGACGGGTCCGTGCTGCCAGACGACGATTTCGACATGAAATGGGAAGTCGCAAGCGATAGCAAAAAGCATATCAAAGCCATTGTTGATGCGCTGAAAAATGACAACGAACTGATCCTCGCCACCGACCCCGATCGCGAGGGCGAGGCAATATCCTGGCACCTGACCGAGGCCCTTCTTGCCCGCAAGGCCATCAAAAAGGATACGCCCGTCAGCCGCGTGGTCTTTAACGCGATCACAAAATCCGCTGTCACTGACGCGATGCAAAACCCCCGCCAGGTCGATCAGCCTTTGGTTGAGGCTTATCTGGCCCGCCGCGCGCTTGATTATCTGGTCGGCTTCAACCTGTCCCCTGTTCTGTGGCGCAAACTGCCCGGCGCGAAATCGGCAGGCCGTGTGCAATCGGTTTGCCTGCGGATCATCGTCGAACGCGAGATGGAAATCGAAGCTTTCCGCAATCAAGAATATTGGACGGTGAAGGCGCTGCTGAAATCCGCACGCGGTCAAGAATTCGAAGCACGCCTGACCCATCTGGCAGGCAAGAAGCTGGATAAATTTGATCTGGGCAACGAAACCCAGGCCGAAATGGCGGTCCAGGCGATCAATTCGCGTGATCTAGTGGTCAAATCGGTTGAGGCGAAACCCGCGACCCGCAACCCCTCGCCACCCTTCATGACCTCGACCCTGCAGCAAGAGGCCAGCCGCAAGTTCGGCATGGGGGCCAAACAGACTATGTCTGTCGCCCAGCGCCTTTATGAAGCGGGTTTGATCACCTATATGCGGACCGATGGGATCGACATGGCCCCCGAGGCCGTGACCGGTGCGCGTGATGCGATCAAGGACAAATTCGGCGACAACTATCTACCCGACAGCCCGCGCATCTACAAAAACAAAGCCAAAAACGCCCAAGAGGCACACGAATGTATCCGCCCCACCGATATGATGGTGGACACCGCCAGCGCCAAGATCGTCGATACCGATCAGCGCAAGCTTTATGATCTGATCTACAAACGCACCATGGCCAGCCAGATGGCCGCCGCCAAAATGGAACGCACGGTCGTCGATCTGACCAGCGCGGATGAACAGGTGATCTTGCGTGCCAATGGTCAGGTGATGGTCTTTGACGGTTTCATCGCCATCTATGAAGAAGGCAAAGACGACAGCGAGGATGAGGATAGCAAGCGCCTGCCGCAGCTCGTCGAAGGTGAAGCGGCCGCGAAGACCAAGGTCGACCCTGAACAGCATTTCACCCAGCCCCCGCCCCGCTATACCGAGGCCACACTGGTCAAACGTATGGAAGAGCTGGGGATTGGCCGCCCATCGACCTATGCTTCAATCGTGACGACCATTCAGGATCGCGGCTATGTGGAGAAAGACAAAAACCGTCTGATCCCGCAGGACAAAGGCCGTTTGGTTACGGCGTTCCTGTCGAACTATTTCCGCAAATATGTCGGCTATGACTTTACTGCAGATCTGGAAAACCAGCTTGATGAGGTCAGCGCGGGCGATGCGGACTATAAACAAGTGCTCGGCCAGTTCTGGCGTGACTTCTCGGCAGCGGTTGCCGAAACCGCCGATCTGCGCATCACTGAGGTGCTGGAAAAGATCAATGAGGTGCTAGAGCCGCATCTGTTCCCCCCCAATGAGGATGGAACCGATCCGCGTCTGTGTACCAACTGCGGGACTGGCCGCCTGTCTATGCGGACGGCGCGCTCTGGCGGGGCATTTATCGGTTGCTCAAACTATCCTGAATGCCGTTATACCCGGCCCTTCGGTCCGCCGGACCCCGAAGCCGAAGCTTCGGCCATCCCACCTGATGGAAAACTGCTGGGCGAAGATCAGGGCGATGAAATCCGTGTCTTCAAGGGGCGATTTGGCCCTTATGTGCAACGCGGGCAGGTGACCGAAGACAATAAAAAGCCACCGCGGACGGGTGTGCCAGAAGGCTGGAACCCCGAAGAAATCGGTCTGCCAGAAGCGCTGCGCCTACTGGAATTGCCCCGCCTCATCGGTCAACACCCCGAGGACGGCGTAAATGTCTGGGCCAATCTGGGCCGGTACGGGCCGTATCTGAAACATGCCGAAAACACATCATTCAAGGGCGGGACGAACGCGAACCTGCCGACGATTGAAGATGTTTGGACCGTAGGCATGAACCACGCGGTCCAGCTTTTGGCCGAAAAAGTAGCCTCTCGGCGCGGGCGCGGCGCTGCGGCCACCCCGATCCGCGAATTGGGCGAGCACCCCGAGGCGGGCGGCCCGGTTAATATCTTTGACGGCAAATACGGGCCTTATGTGAAGTGGGAAAAGATCAACGCGACAATCCCCGACACGATTGAGCCTAGCGATTTGACCATGGCCCAGGCTGTCGATCTGATTGATGAACGCGCGGCCAAGTCTGGCAAAAAGAAGCCTGCGAAAAAGAAACCGACCGCCAAGAAAAAGGCCCCCGCGAAAAAGACGGCAGTAAAGAAGAAGGCAAGCTAAGGCAGCTTCCCCCCTCACGTTTTCGCGAGGGCGTTGCCATGTTGGACCTTCCTATTTCACTCTTCCCCAAATCCAGCCCGGGTTTGGGAAACAGATGAAAGCGACACTTCTTATAATACTCTTTTGCGCAGCACCCCTGCCCGCTTTGGCCGAAGACTGCCCCGATTATTACCGCTTTGTCGATTTCGGCCAAAAGGGTGCGGATGGCGTGACCTATCGTGGCGGTCCCATTCTACGCGCCGAAAGCCTTGCCGGTTCGCCCTTGTTGATAGACGGGCAAACGCAGTGCGTCACCGTCCCGTCGCGCGCCTCGGATGGGCATGGGAATCCGATCCCGGTGGTCACCAGCATCACTTATGATCCCGCCCGCACCGGCCTTGACCTGACAGAATTACGCATTTCGCATAGTGACAATGCTGCAACCGCAGCATCGCAAAGCGCGGACCTGCATCGCGCCATACTCGCCGCTGGGCACGCCGTTCAGACACGCGGGCCGGATTACCTATGCGCTGCTGATATCGCCAGCCGAGCATTCAGTTGTCAGGTCGCGTCGCCTTATGACAGTGCCTATGATCTTGTGATTTACTGCGATGAAACAGGCTGCCGTGCACCGGCGATCGCCCTACAAAATGATCTGGTGGCAACTGTAGGCTGGCCGGCAATGACCGGCCCTGACCCCGCGCCGCAAAGCAGCGCTGAAACCCTGATCACGCAGGTCCAAGAGCTTGTGTCTTTCCTCGCCACGCTTCGGTAGACCGCTGCACTGCAGCAAAATTATTGACTCTAAGTAAGGCCCTCGCCATGTTGCGCCCAGAATTGGGAGGTCCTTGTATGAAGAAAATTTACCCAGACGCAGCATCCGCTTTGGATGGCTTGCTGTTTGACGGCATGTTCATCGCCGCCGGAGGCTTTGGTCTTTGCGGTATTCCGGAATTGTTGCTGGATGCGATCAAAGACGCCGGCACCAAGGATCTGACCTTTGCCTCAAACAATGCAGGCGTTGATGATTTTGGTATCGGGATCCTGCTCCAGACCAAACAGGTCAAAAAGATGATCAGCTCTTACGTGGGTGAGAATGCCGAATTCATGCGCCAATATCTGTCTGGCGAGCTGGAACTAGAGTTCAACCCCCAAGGCACGCTGGCCGAACGTATGCGCGCGGGCGGCTGCGGCATACCCGGCTTTTACACCAAAACCGGTGTCGGCACCGTCATTGCCGAGGGTAAAGAGCACAAGGATTTCAACGGCGAGACTTACATCATGGAGGAAGGCATTTTTGCTGATCTGTCCATCGTCAAAGCCTGGAAAGCGGATGAGACCGGCAATCTGGTCTTCCGTAAGACCGCCCGCAATTTCAACCCGCCCGCTGCTATGTGCGGCAAAACCTGCGTCGTCGAAGTGGAAGAGATCGTGCCGACAGGCTCACTTGACCCCGACACGATCCACCTGCCCGGCATTTACGTGCACCGTCTGATCCAGGGCGAACACGAAAAGCGGATTGAGCAGCGCACAGTGAGGACAGCATAATGTGGGATCGCAATCAAATGGCCGCGCGGGCTGCGCAGGAACTGCAAGATGGTTGGTACGTGAACCTTGGCATCGGCATTCCGACATTGGTATCTAACTATATCCCAGAAGGGATTGAAGTGACCTTGCAGTCCGAAAACGGCATGCTTGGCATGGGCCCCTTCCCTATCGATGGGGAAGAAGACGCAGATCTGATCAATGCCGGTAAACAGACGATCACCGAGCTGCCCCAGACCGCCTATTTCGATTCTGCCACATCCTTCGGCATGATCCGCGGCGGCAAGATTGCCATGGCGATCCTGGGCGCGATGGAAGTGGCCGAAAACGGCGATCTGGCCAACTGGATGATTCCGGGCAAGCTGGTCAAAGGCATGGGCGGCGCCATGGATCTGGTTGCAGGTGTTGGACGCGTCGTTGTCGTGATGGATCACACCAACAAGCACGGCGACAGCAAGTTGCTGAAAGAATGCACGCTGCCTCTGACGGGCAAAGGCGTGGTGGATCGGATCATCACGAATTTAGGCGTTCTGGATGTGGTTGAGGGCGGTTTGAAGATTGTCGAAACCGCCGACGGTGTGACCGAAGAGGAACTGCGCGCCGCCACTGAGGCGACGCTGGTCTAACTTCAGATCCCGTTGACGTTAAAAACGCACCCGTCCGTGATCAGCTCGGGCGGGGTTCGGCAAAGACCTTTTGCCACCTGCCATGCCGCAAGCACCTTGGGCACATAGGCCCGCGTTTCAGCAAACGGCGGCACGCCTTCATATTTGGCGACATTTCCCTCGCCCGAATTGTAAGCGGCCAGTGCCAGTACCGGATCATTGTCGAAATGATCCAAGAGCCACGCCAGATAGGCCACGCCCCCTTTGATGTTCTCGGCCGGGTTTGTGCTATCGCTGACATTAAATCGCGCGGCGGTCGCGGGGATGAGCTGCATCAGCCCTTCGGCCCCGGCTGAGCTAACCGCATCAACACGGCCAGCGCTTTCGATTGAGATCACCGCCAGAACCAACGCAGGCGATACATTCGTGCCAACTGTCTCTTGCAAGATATGCAGACCATGCGCGTTCACAATATCCTGGAGCGATTGCAAACGTGGTGACGGCACGCGGTGGCCTTCGGGCGGGCTATTGATAAACTCCATCGCCTTCATGAAACGCGCGGGACCAGAGGCCAGCGCATCCGGCGAAACCCCTGCCCAAAACCATTCAAGACCCGAAACGGGCAATGCTGGTGCGACATCATCTGTCGACGGGGCGGCTGTTTCCTCTTCCGGGTCCGCATAAACCGGCCCGAGCCGCGGGGCATCGGGGTCAATTTGTACAGTGATACGGCCAACGGCATCGCCGGTCGGTACGGGAACACGTTTAAAGGTGAAATCTGGCTGTAGACGCAGAACCTCTGCCGCCACGGGGGATACAGATAAAACGGCAGCCAAAGCCGCCGCACCGATAACGGAACGATTCATTTTTTGATCCTGCTCGCCGTTTATTATTGGATTCAGCATGGCAGGATTCCGCCAAAACGCTAGATTCAATAGAACAATTTCGCATTTTTGGCCCGATTAAGGGCTTTTTGGCAACGCAGTTAACATATGAACCACCATCAAGAGAGATAATAAATTAATAAAATCAATACCTTAATAATTTTCCATCAAAAAAAACGTTAGGGACAGAAAAAACGCCAAACGCGCCAAACTCCCGCCCCATTCCATGGGCTATAAGTACTCATCCAAGACGGGGATCGAGAGAGCCATAGCGGTTCAGGAGACCCAGCGAGGAATGAAAACTCAAGCGATACCCTGAGGAGGGACTACAATGCTTAACTTTATTAAGAACTTCAAAAACGACGAAGACGGTGCTGTAACAGTTGACTTCGTTGTTCTGACAGCTGCTATTGTTCTGCTCGGCCTGGCCGTTGCTGCTGCGATCCGTACTGGCGCACAGGACCTGGCAAACGACATCCAAGACGAGCTGGGCAACATCGATATCGGCTAATTGCTGCCGCTATCGAGGCGTTCTATAGCTTCGAGTTGAAGTTAAGTTGCGCCGCATCACTTGCGGCGCAATTTTTTTTACGCACCATTTGTCATCCCTTTCTGGCGGGGGCTTTACGGGCAAATGTGGTGGAAAGGGGTGAAGAAATGTTGAGTATAGTCTGGCGCTCCTTGGTGACGTTTGCTGCGGATGAAGACGGCGCCATTACAGTTGACTATGTCGTGCTTACCGCGGGCATTGTTTTGTTAGGTGTTTTCATCGTTGCGGCCTTTGATGGCGGTGCAATTAATCTCGCTAACGAAATTGGTGAAACGGTGAGGTCTCAAGAGACGAACCCGGGATAGACATCCTCGCGAGACAGATAGCTTCCTTTAAACCCGTTCCGAAACCAATGGCGCGGGTTTTGCTTTTAGCGCGTATGAAGGCGCGCACATGTTTCAAACTACATCCCCTCGCCCTGTATTATTGCAGACCGGAAGATTTCACTGCTTTGCTTCATGCATCAGTGATGATAGGGGATTAACCGAACCATAACGGCAGCAGCGTATTGCAAGTATAGCTGTTTTGATGTCGATATATAGAAGTTGACCAAAAGTTGCAGCCCAGCTGTTCCAGTTTGATGGTTATAATGTAGACGTTAACCCGAAATTAACGTGAATGAGAACGACAAGACGAGGTAAAGAAGATGCGCGCAGTGTTTGGATTGGTCCTGTTGGTGGGCATGGGATTGGCCGGCTTTGCGGTCTATCTTGTTAACCAACATTTCGCCGCGCAAGAAGCGGCACTTGCAGAAGCTTATGATAAAGCCAACAATGTAGTGACCGTTGTCGATGTCTATTCGCCCGTACGGGATCTAACATATGGCGAACGGCTGACGAAAGATGACGTCCAACTTATCAAATACGCTGAAGCCAACCTTCCAGAGGGTGTTTTTCGGACCGAGGAGGAACTTTTTCCGGAAGGAATCAATGTCCCTAGGGTCGTGACAGTGCCGGTTCGTGTCAATGAACCCATTGTCGAAGCAAAAGTGACCCGCCCCGGTGCGCCGCAAGGAATCACAGCTTTGCTTGACCCGGGCATGCGTGCATTTCCTTTGCCTGATGAAATGACGCGTGCTTTCGCTGGTGAGTTGCGGATTCGCGACTTTGTAGATATGTATTGGGTAGGCAATGTCGGCGACGCCCTTGATATTTCTCGTCTTGTGAAGTCACGTCTTGAAATTATCGCGATCGAAGCACCCGACGCTGACGGCAACGGTGGCGGGCGCGGTGTTGTTTTGCAGGTATCTCCGGAAGACTTTGCTGATCTGAGAGCATTGGATAGCGCCGGACAGCTTTCGATCACGCCCGTTGGTAGCAGCGACGAAACAACTGGAGATGCGCCTGCTATTTCGACAAACGTGTCCACGGTACTAGGGATCGTCGAAGAGGAAGAAGAAGAAGAAGAAGAAATATGCTTCGTCACACGCCGTGTTGGGACAGAGCGTATTCAGGAAGAAGTTCCCTGCACGGAATAGTATTCCTATATCCAAGTTATGCGTGAGGCGCGGTCGACTGTTCGGCTGCGCCTCTTTCTTTATAATTGACCCATGCCGTCCGACCGATGCCCTAAACGCGCGCTTTTGCCGCTCCAGCATATGCGGCGCACGATATAGTCAGCCGGCAACAGACTTGCCCCCGACGCCCTTAAGACGACATCAATCCGTCAACAACAGATTTTACAACTGTGCATTTATCCCACTTGGACGGCAAAGAAGTGTTCTTTGAGATGCGAGGCAGTGGAAAATACAACTTCGAAATGAAGTGTCGCGGGCCTCGTTTGCTACTACAACTTGCGTCGATGCCGCCTTTCGATGCAGCTGGATAAGGGTGCCAACAGACACCAAATTTCAGAGTGTTGCGATTTATCCACATTCGGTTCGACGTCCAACACATTGATTCTTGATAAAAATGCAGAGCTGACGCATGGTCGCTCCATCCAGGGCACTAAGACCCATAAACGAGGCGTGATCGGAGAGGCAGGTCACTTATGAACTACAATCGATTTTTGAAAGCCGCATTAACCGGCTTGACGTTGTCGCTAACAGCAGCGGCACCGACAATGGCACCGGCCGAAACGTTGCGCGTTCTGCGCGGCGCGGCGTCCAGTGCCCTTAGCGTCCCGATGAACCGGGCCGTTGTTGTGGAGAGCGATGTTCCCTTCGCGGAACTTTCCATCGCGAATCCCGGCATTGCAGATATCTCGGGCTTGTCCGACCGCACGATCTATGTGCTCGGTAAAGAGCCTGGGCGCACGACATTGACACTATTGGGCGCCGATGGGCGTCTGATCACCAATGTTGAGGTGCATGTCTCACCAGACATGGCAGAATTCAAAGAGCGCCTGACGCAAATTCTGCCCGGTGAGAATATTGAAGTCCGCACAGCCAATGATGGCATCGTTCTGTCGGGCACCGTAAGCTCAACAGCGCGTCTTGATCGTGCGCTTGACTTGGCAAACCGCTATGCACCGGATCGGGTTTCAAACCTGATGATGGTAGGCGGCACACAGCAGGTGATGCTGAAAGTGCGTTTTGCCGAGATGCAGCGTTCCGTAAGTAAAGCGTTGTCGACCTCACTCTCACTCGATAGTGGCGGGGCCGTCGGCGGTTTGACGACATCTGCGTTTTCTGGGAACTCTGCTTTGGTTCCCGAAGCGGAAAGCCGTGGTGCCGTTCTTTTCGGTTTTGGCGCTGGCGAATTTGACGTCGGGGTCTTGCTCGAAGCACTAGAAAGCCGGGGCATTGTTCGGACACTGGCCGAACCAAACTTGACAGCGCTTAGCGGTCAAGCAGCGACTTTCCTTGCCGGCGGTGAATATCCTGTTCCGGTGAGCAACCTGAACAACGTGATCACCATCGAGTATAAGCCGTTTGGTATCGAGTTGAACTTCACCCCAACCGTTGTTGATCGTGACATCATCAATCTTGAATTGCTTGCTGCAGTATCGGCGATTGATGAAGCCAATGGTATCACGATCGACGACTTCACGATTGATGCTTTCACACGTCGTGAAACAACAACAACCGTTGAAATGCGTGATGGTGAAAGCTTTGCAATTGCCGGCTTGCTGCAGGACGAGTTCACTGACCTGAGCAACCAGGTGCCGTGGGTTGGTGATGTTCCTATCCTCGGGGCGTTGTTCCGCAGTGCTGAATATCAGCGCGAGCAAACCGAGCTGGTCATCATTGTAACACCGCACCTTGTCACACCAACACGTGGCGAAGCATATGCACTACCAACTGACCGCGTTCGTCCCCCATCGGAGCAGGATTTGTTCCTCTTTGGCCGGGTGGCAAGAACTGACGCACCAGCTTCCGGCGGTGCAGGCGAAGTGGCACGCCAGGACTTTAGCGGGTCCTACGGCTATGTCCTGGATGAATGATTGGAGCACAGGTCAATGAAATACTTAATGACAACGGCAATTGCCGCAGCCGCACTCGCAGGGTGCACACCGGTTGATCCAACCTTCTCATCATTCTACTCTGAGGCAGGTTCTTCGGTCGACTCCGGTGACTTTGGCAACGCCACGATGAACAACGCTTTGGTTCAAACCGGGCAACAGGACTATACGATCAACCTGGCGCGTCGTTTCGCAGCTGACGTGAATTCGACGGTGAACTTCGCCTTCAACTCGACGGTATTGGACGCCGAAGCGCGTGCAACACTGACGCAGCAGGCAAACTGGATCCGTCAATTCCCTGAAGTGCGTTTCACTGTCTACGGTCACACCGATTTGGTTGGTAGCCAAGGCTACAACCGGTCGCTGGGTCTGCGCCGCGCACAAGCGGTCGTATCCTTCCTTGCTGCGCAAGGGATCGATCGCAACAGGCTTGAGGCAGTCACATCATTCGGCGAAACACAGCCGCTTGTCGTGACAGAAGGACGTGAGCGTCGTAATCGCCGGACCGTGACCGAAGTGTCCGGGTTCGTTGAAAACGATCCAGCTCTGCTGAACGGCAAATACGCGAATGTAATCTTCCGTGAATACATTGAACGGGCGGTTCCGCCGCATGCTGGGCCAGCAGCGCAAATTGAGACGGGTACAGGCGGCTAGCCAAAACCCGCCGATATGTTTGACGCCGGATCATGCATCCGGCGTCAACACTTCCAGATTTTTTCCATGATCGTCGCAATATTTCGCACAATTACGATCTTTTGGTCCAAATCTCGACACGATTTACCCCGATATTTATGAACAAGAGGTATGCTGCGGCCTGCAGCGGACCATCGGCGATTCCCTGGGTGGTTCACCGTGCGATCTGTGGCATATTGCGATAGCGATCAAACCGATAAGGACGTTTGACTATGAATACGAGCCCGGTCGTTCAAAGCGACCCACCGCCAATTGTCGCCTGTACCATCAGCCGCGACGTCCAGATTTTTGATCTTCTGATTGAGGATATGGAGGCCGCCCTTGGCGATTCGTGGGGTGATCTTAGCTTTGAGGACGCTGCGACATTTCTTGCGCAGCCTGATGCTCGTGGGCTCCAATTCGTAACAATCGCGATGGATGCCAATGACGAAGACAATCTGGAAATGGTTGCCAATGTCATTGAGACTGCGAAAGCGGCCAAGATCAAAGTTATCCTGATCGCCGAAGATGTCAGCCCAGCCGCGTTGCACCAGTTGCTGCGCCAGGGCGGTGATGAATTTGTCCCCTATCCGCTGCCGGAAAACGAGTTAGCCCGCGCGATTGAGCGTGTCCTGACCGCCGAAGAACCCGTGCAGCAAGCCGGGGGTGACCGTCAGTTCAAGGCAACCGGTGATAAATCCGGCGTCATTATTCCCATCCAAGGCCTCGCAGGCGGCACAGGGGCAACCATGCTTGCCGTCAACATGGCGTGGGAATTGGCGAATATCGATGACGACAATCCGCCGAAGGTTTGCTTGCTGGATTTGGACTTTCAGTTTGGCACTGCATCGACATATCTAGACCTACCGCGCCGCGAAGCGGTTTTGGAAATGTTGACCGACACCGAGGCGATGGAAACAGAAATGTTCCTGCAAGCCTTGCTGACATATGGCGAAAAACTGCATGTCCTGACGTCCCCAACGGACATGATTCCGCTTGATATGATCACGCCTGACGACATCGCGCGGATCATTGAGATGGCGCGTTTGAATTTCGACTATGTCATTATCGACATGCCAACCACTATGGTGGAGTGGACACAAACGGTTCTTGAGCTGTCGCATGTTTACTTCTCGATGATCGAACTGGATATGCGTTCAGCCCAGAACACCCTACGGCTCAAGCGTGCATTGCAATCAGAAGACCTGCCGTTTGAAAAAATCCGCTTTGTCTTGAACCGCGCGCCGGGCTTTACAGATCTAAACGGCAAGGCCCGGGTCAAACGGCTGTCAGAAAGCCTTGGCATATCGGTTGAGGTTCTGCTGCCGGATGGCGGCAAACCCGTTATGCAAAGCGCCGATCACGGCACACCATTGGCAGAAGGTCAGGGTAAAAATGCGCTCCGTAAGGAGATCTTGAAACTTGCGAAATCCGTGCACGAGGTCAATCAGGCCGATGCTGCTGAAGCGCGAAGCTAAGAGGTAAGTTTATGTTTTCAAAATACAAAAAGCCGTCCGCACCGACAGCCCCAGCACCTGCGCCAGGTACGCCAAAGATAAACGTCGCCCCAGTGCCGGCCACGACGCCGGCAGCTGAGGAAAAAAAGGCCCCGCTGATGCGGGCGATGCCAGCCAAGAGCCCCGCCAGCGTTGGGCCGATGGACAAAGAGCGCAAGCGCAAAGAGCGGTTGCAGGAAATCAAGCTGGAATTGCACAAATCTCTGCTCGACAACTTGAACCTGGCTGCGCTTGAAACTGCATCCGAACAAGAATTACGGACAGAGATCAACGCGATTGCGAATGAAAGCCTTGAGGATATGGGCATCGTGCTCAACCGCGAGGAACGTCAGTCGCTCAGCCAGGATCTTTTCTTTGAGGTAACAGGTCTTGGGCCGCTCGAAACTTTGCTGAAAGACCCTTCTGTCAACGATATTCTGGTCAATGGCCCACAACAGATTTTTGTCGAACGTGATGGCCGTCTAGAACTGACAGACATTACCTTTAAGGACGAAAAACACCTGCTGCGGATTATCGATAAGATCGTTTCTGCGGTTGGTCGGCGTGTGGACGAATCCAATCCTTATGTTGACGCCCGTCTTGCCGACGGTTCGCGTTTCAACGCAATGGTCCCACCAATTGCGGTGGACGGGTCGCTCGTCTCGATTCGTAAGTTTAAACAGGATAAGCTGGGCATCGAAGAACTGGTAAAATTCGGTGCCTTCACCGAAGAAATGGCCGCGTATCTTCAGGCTGCCGTCTCAACCCGCCTTAACGTGATCGTTTCAGGCGGTACCGGTTCTGGTAAAACAACAACCCTGAACGCGCTGTCCGGTTTTATCGATGATGCCGAGCGTATCCTGACGATCGAGGATACAGCGGAACTTCAGCTGCAGCAGACCCATGTAGGCCGGATGGAAAGCCGTCCACCTAACGTGGAAGGCAAAGGCGGCGTATCACAGCGCGACTGTCTGAAAAACGCCCTGCGTATGCGCCCTGACCGGATCATCGTGGGGGAAACCCGCGGTGAAGAGGTTATCGACATGTTGCAGGCCATGAACACCGGCCACGACGGGTCCATGACCACGATCCACGCCAACTCTGCCCGCGATGGTGTATCCCGTTTGGAAAACATGATTGCGATGGCCGGGATCGAAATGCCGATCAAAGCGATGCGTAGCCAGATTGCGTCTGCTGTGAACTTGATTGTGCAGGCGTCGCGTCTGCAGGACGGCTCACGCCGGATGGTCTCGATCACCGAGATCACGGGGATGGAAGGTGACGTTATCTCGATGCAAGAGATTTTCCGCTACCAGCGCGTCGGCCTAACACCTGACAACAAAATCATTGGCCACTTTACGGCAACAGGTGTGCGCAGCCACTTCTCTGAACGGTTCAAGCTCTGGGGTTACGATTTGCCACCTGCTATCTTTGAACCCATGGTTGCGGAGTAACCTCAATGATTTCTGCCGAACCGATTATCTACATCCTGATCTTTGTGGCGGTTCTCGCCCTGGTTCAGGGTGTGTATCTGGTCATTTTTGGTAAATCCATCAGCATGGACGGTAAGGTTAACCGCCGTCTGGACATGCTGGACAAGGGCGGCAACCGTGAACAGGTGCTGGAACAACTCCGCAAGGAGATGACCCAACACATGAAGTCGCAAAGCATCCCGGTTTACTCGATGCTTGCGAACAAAGCGCAGCTGGCCAATATCGCATTCACGCCTTCTCAGCTTGTGATTGTGATGGGTGTGGTAAGCGTCGCTGCATTCGGCCTGCTTTCAGTGCTGACAGATGTTGCGCTGGCCGTCAGGATCGTTGTCGCGGTCCTCATGGGGGTCGGCGGTGTCTATGTCTGGGTTGCACGTAAAGCGGGCAAACGTATGGCAATGCTGGGTGAACAGCTGCCCGAAGCAGTTGAGCTTATGGTCCGTTCATTGCGCGTCGGTCACCCGTTTTCGAATGCGGTTGCAATTGTTGCGCGTGAGGTGGCTGATCCGCTTGGCACCGAAATGGGTATGATTTCCGATGAGGCCGCCTATGGTCGGGATATCGGAGAAAGCCTCAAGGCAATGGCTGAGCGTCTGGACAATCAGGATTTGCGCTTCCTGGCTGTGGCCGTGACGATTCAGCAGACTTCAGGTGGTAACCTTGCCGAAATTCTTGATGGCTTGGCCAAAGTGATCCGGGCCCGTTTTCGGCTGTTCCGGCGGGTTCAAGCGATCACGGCTGAGGCAAAATGGTCCGGCAACCTGCTATCGGCTTTCCCAATTATCGCACTGGTGCTGATTACCTTGGTGAAGCCAGACTATTTTGACGAAGTGATGGAAAGCCCACTTTTCATCCCTGCATGTTTCGTCATTGCCGCATTCCTGGTTCTCAACCTGATTGTCATGCGCGCGCTCGTAAACATCAAAGTCTAAGGAGGCCTCTCAATGGAAGCTATTCAAACAGCGATCAGTGACGCACTTGGCCCCTTCGGCCCGCTTATCATCGTCGGATTGCTTGGTGTTTTCCTGATCCTGCTCACATTGCCAGTCCTGCTGAAACGTGAGGAAGATCCGCTTGATAAGCTAAGAGCTGGCAACACTGTATCAAGCAAGAACGCCAAAGGCGAAAAGCTGCGCTCTGCCAGCAGCAAGGATAAGTTGGAAAAGTACTCCAACTTCCTTGAGCCCCAAAACGAAGAAGAGTTCTCGGCGGCGAAACTCAAGCTGATGCAGGCTGGCTATCGCAGCCAGAATGCCGTGCGTATTTATAACTTTATTCAGTTCGCACTGGGCATTTTTGGCCTCGTGGCGGGCACAATCTACGCGATGATTCAGGCTTCGCAGGTGACAGTAGGCACGCAGCAACTGATCCTCATGATCGGCGTTCCCGGCGCGATCGGCTATGTCTTGCCAAAATACTGGGTGGCACGGCGACTGGCGACCCGGCAAAAAGAAATCACAAACGCTTTCCCTGATTGTCTTGATATGATGCTGGTTTGCGTTGAAGCGGGCCAATCTCTTGATCAGGCGATTTTGCGGGTCTCGGCGGAAATGCGCGCCGGCTTCCCGGACCTTGCCGAAGAATTCGAGATTGTAAGCCAGGAAGCAAAAGCCGGTAAGGACAAAACGAGCGTCCTAAAGGACATGTCCGATCGGTGCGGTGTGCAAGATATCACCAGCTTCGTGACGGTTTTGGTCCAGTCCCAGCAATTTGGTACCTCTATTGCCGACGCCCTGCGGGTATACTCGGCCGAGATGCGCGACAAACGTGTGATGCGTGCCGAAGAAGCGGCAAACAAATTGCCGACAAAGATGACTTTGGCGACGATGATGTTGACGGTTCCGCCCTTGATGGCCATTCTGATTGGGCCTTCCATCCACGCGATTGTCGTCAACCTCACATAAGGTTCGCCTCGAAATGCCAATCAAGCGGGTCAGCCTGGGCCTCATATTTGTACTACTGGCCGCCTGCTCATCAGGCGGCCTTAACCGTTCGGCGGATGGTGTCTTTGCCCCTGGCGTATCTGGGCCCAGCAATGTTGACGGTCTCACCGTCGGCCACCGCTTAATGGCCGCCGGTGAGTATGAATTGGCGCTCAAAGCCTATAACCGTGCGGCCGCGCAGCAAGGCTTCAATGTGGACACGCTGTCAGCCATTGGTTCCGCAAATCTGCGGCTTGGGCGCCTTGGGCAAGCTGAACGTTGGATGCGCCGCGCGGTCGAAGAGGATCCGCTTTTCCCACCAGCTTGGAATAACTTGGGTGTTATTTTGATGGAAAGGGGCCAAATCGCCGAAGCAAGCGAGGTTTTCCGTCGTGCTTTTGCCGCAGATAACGGGAATTCGGACGAAATTCGCGATAATTTGCGCTTAGCGCTCGCAAAATTGGAAAATCCGGGCGATACTGGGCTACAAGAAAATCAGAACTTCAATCTGATCCGGCGGGGTACAGGCGACTTTATACTCATGTCGGAAGAACCATTATAGGCAAGAGCAGCAAAAGGACGCAGAAACATGCGCCACCCAATCTTTATGACGCTTTGTGCGGCAACCCTCGGTCTGTCCGCATGTTCCCCTCCAGCAACCGACGGTCAGGCAGAAGTCGAACGGGCTTTGCAAGATCTGAATGTTGTTGACGAAAACAATCTCAACGACATCATGTTAACTGTTGGCGACGCAAATGAAGCCGTCGCATACTTTAACAATGCCAATGCCAATGACCCAGGACGGATTGAGCTACAACGCGGACTGGCGAAATCACTTGTTCGGGCCAACCGCCCGCAAGAAGCCATCCCAGCATGGCAAACCGTGATCAACCATCCTGAGTCCAGCAATGAGGACAGTGTTGAGTTGGCAGACGCTTATATTCGGAACAACAGCTGGGACGAAGCGGCCACCACCCTGAACACTATTCCACCCACGTACGAAACGTTCAAACGCTACCGGCTCGAAGCCATGGTGGCAGATAGTCGCGAACAATGGGACAAGGCTGATAGCTTTTACGAGACAGCCGTTGGTCTGACGACGCGTCCCGCATCCGTCTATAACAACTGGGGCTACTCTAAACTGACCCGGGGCGATTATGCGGGGGCGGAGCGGTTGTTCATTGACGCACTCCGTTTTGATGATGATCTGTTCACCGCTAAGAATAACCTTGTTCTGGCACGCGGCGCACAGCGCCAATATGCCCTGCCGGTCGTCCCAATGACCCAGGTCGAGCGGGCGCAGTTGCTGCACACGATGGCGCTGGCGGCGATTAAGCAGAATGACGTGTCGATCGGCAAATCACTTTTGGCCGAAGCGATCGAAACTCATCCACAGTATTTTGAGCCCGCAGTCCGCGCGCTTGAAGCACTTGAAAATAACGCAGTTAACTAAGGTTTAGATATGACAGCGGCGACGGCATATTGGTTTCTTCCCGCTGTCATTCCTTTGGCAATGTATATTTCATGGAACGATATGCGTTCCATGAAAATCACCAACCAGTCTATGTTGGTGTTGCTAATTGTGTTTATCGTGCTCGGCCCTTTTGCCTTTGGGCTGCGTACCTATTTCTGGCAGTTCCTGCACTTTCCCTTCGTTTTGATTATCGGCATGGCGCTGTGGTCACTACGGCTGATGGGCGGCGGCGACGCCAAAATGCTGGCCGTGATGGCCCCTTATGTTGTCGTGAGTGACCTATATTCTATCGCGCAATTATTTGTGGCCTGCGCCTTGGCCGGGTTAACTATGCACGGCATTTTCCGTTACACGTCGTTACATAAATTGGCGCCCGATTGGAAAAGCTGGGAGGCACGTTCAGAACATCTTAGGGGCGGTATTTTCGGGCTGAACCACGCTTTTCCCAAAGGCCTGGTGCTCAGTATGACGCTTTTGTTCTACCTCATCGCGGTGGCGGTTTACCGCTGAGCAGAAATAGCATTGCCTCAGAGCCGAACATCTTTATTCACTATTTAGCCATAATAGGCTGTAATCTTAACCACAACGCCGCATGCTTTTGCGGCACTTGTCCGTGATTGATGGGTGGGATCGATATGAATGTCCAAACTTCCAGTGTAATGGCACCGCCGGCACCGCGTACCCTTGAAGGTATGTTGCTGCCAATGGCGATGATGCGGGATATTTTGATCAAGACGATGTTCCGGATGAACCTTGATCTGGTCTCGACCATCAGCCGCGCAATTTGCTTGCCCATCCCAGTCACGCAAGAACTGGTCGACATGGCCCGCGAGCAGCGCCTGCTAGAGGCGACAGGTACGTTGAACGCCAATAGCGGCAATGAAATGGGCTACCAATTGACCGATGCGGGACGCGCGCGTGCGCTGGATGCGTTGGGTCAATCTGAATATTACGGCGCGATGCCAGTGCCGCTTTCGATCTATCGTGAACAGATTCAGCGGCAGTCGATCCGGAACATCCAAATCACGCGCGACCAATTGACCACCGCCATGGGGCATCTGGTTTTGCCTGATGATCTTCTGTCAAATTTGGGCCCTGCGGTAAGCGCCGGTCGCTCAATCCTGATGTACGGCCCTCCGGGGAATGGTAAATCATCCATCTCGAACGGGATTCGGGATGCGCTGGGTGATAAGATCTATGTACCACGCGCCATCGAATATTCCGGTCAGGTGATCACCGTCTATGACCCGATCGTGCACAGTGCGGCAGAGGATGACGTGGACGATCCCAACAGCCTGCGCCGGACATCCGGGCGGTTTGATACGCGCTATGTGCGCTGTGAACGGCCAACAGTGATCACCGGTGGTGAATTGTCGCTTTCGATGCTCGACCTTGTCTATAACCCAACGGCCCGGACCTATCAGGCGCCTTTGCAGCTGAAATCGACCGGCGGCATCTTCATCGTGGACGACCTTGGACGTCAGGCCGAACCACCCCAAACCCTTGTGAACCGTTGGATTGTTCCGCTGGAAGAAAACAAGGATATTTTGGCCCTGCAATCAGGTGAGAAATTCGAAGTACCCTTCGATACGCTTGTGGTCTTCTCAACCAACTTCCACCCGAATGCGATCTTCGATAAGGCGGCTTTGCGCCGGATCTTCTACAAGATCAAGATCGACGGGCCAAATCAGGAAGACTTCCTGAAAATCTTTGCAATGGTTGCGCGGAAACGGAAAATGCCATTGGACGAAGAAACGCTCGTGCATCTTCTGAACGTGCGCTACCCGGAAATCGACAATGTCTACGCAAACTATCAACCGATCTTCCTGATCGACCAGATGATTTCGATCTGCGAATTCGAGGGTATCCCCTACCAGATGTCGCCAGACCTGATAGACCGGGCCTGGGCGAACATGTTCGTGAAGGAAGAAGAGATTATTCACTAACCCCTTCCCTTCGGTTCCAAAATCAAAAGCTTCCCCCTAGTCTGGCGGGAAGCTTTTTGTTTGGGGGCATCTATGAAAGACGCAATTGGGGTCGCTGGCTGCGGACGAATGGGGGCGGGTATGCTCGCTAATCTGCGGCGCGCCGGACATGATGCGCGCGGCTTTGATGTTCGTAAGGTTGATGGCGCCGGCACAGATATCGACAGTTTTTGTGATGGGCTGACCACATTGATCAGCGTCGTACGTGACACAGCGGAAACCGACGCGCTTTTGCTTGCTGATCAAGCGGTGGTGCGGCGGGCCACTGATCTAAAAACCGTCGTGATCAGCTCGACCCTGCCGCCAAGTTATGTGATCGGTTTGCGTGATAGGATACCGGCCCATATCGCCCTGATCGATGCGCCTATGTCCGGGGCACAAGTCAAAGCCGATGCAGGAACGCTAACTTTTATGACGGGCGGAAACACCGCGCCGATCATGCCCCTGCTTCAGGCCATGGGGGAAGAGATTTACAATATGGGCGACTATGGCGCAGGGATGACAGCCAAGGTTTTGAATAACCTGCTGGCGGCCTCCAATACCGCCATGACACGGCTGGTGCTTGATTGGGCAGATGCGGCGGGGGTTGCCGAGGACAAGTTGCTGAACCTGATCAACAGCGCCTCGGGGCAAAACTGGCTCGCCTCTGGTTTTGACAGCATCGAATTTGCGCGGGACGGCTATGCGGCAGACAATACGATCGGCATCCTGGTCAAAGATGTTGAGGCAGCCCTTGATCTGGCCGGCGGCAAGGATGCCACCCTGCCCAAGGCCGTACAAACAACCATTCGCAATCTCAAACCGCGCAACAAACCGAAAGATGGGTCTTGACCCATCGCAAAGGCAGAGCAGGTTAAGCGCATGATCGCCCTGCCCCAAAAATTTGAGGATTGGTTCAACCAGCGGGGCTGGGATATTCATCCGCATCAACAAGCGATGCTTGATCAGGCTGGTGCGCCCGCACTGATGTTGATCGCGCCCACAGGGGGGGGCAAAACGCTCGCTGGTTTTCTGCCTTCGCTGGCCGAGCTGGCAGATGGGACGCATCAGGGGTTGCACACGCTTTATGTCTCGCCGCTCAAAGCGCTCGCTGCCGATATCAAACGCAACCTGCGTAACCCCGTCGATGAAATGAACCTGCCCATCCGGATCGAAGACCGGACGGGCGACACGTCTTACACGCAAAAACGCAGACAACGGGCGGACCCGCCGCATATCCTGCTGACTACCCCGGAATCGCTGGCGCTACTGATCAGTTATGAGGACGCGCCGCGCATGTTTCAGGGGCTGCAGCGGGTCATCATTGATGAAATCCACGCGCTCAGCGAAAGCAAACGGGGCGATCAGCTGATGCTGGCGCTCAGCCGGTTGCAAACGCTCGCGCCAGGTCTACGCCGCGTCGGACTTTCCGCCACAGTCGAAGACCCGCAAGCCATCGCAAGTGAGCTGGCCGCCCATCCGATGCCCTGCCCGATTATCCACGCCGATCCCGGGCCCGATCCGGATATCGCAATGCTGGTAACCGATGAAAAACCGCCTTGGACAGGGGGCGGTGCGGCCTATGCGATCCCGGCGGTCTTGGACGAAGTAAAGAAACACAAAACCACGTTGATCTTTCACAACACACGCGCCCAGGCCGAGATTTTCTTTCATAATCTTTGGCTGGCCAATAGCGATGATCTGCCCATCGGCATCCATCATGGCAGCCTGGCACGCGAACAACGTGAGCGGGTCGAGGCTGCCATGGTCGCCGGTGAATTGCGGGCCATTGTCTGCACAGGTTCGCTCGATCTTGGGATAGATTGGGGTGATGTCGATCTGGTCATTCAGGTTGGCGCGCCGAAAAACGTCAAACGTCTGGTGCAGCGGATCGGGCGGGCCAACCACCGTTATAATGCGCCGTCCAAGGCATTGCTGGTGCCTGCAAACCGGTTTGAGGTCGTTGAATGTGTCGCTGCGCTCGAAGCGGTGAAAGCTCACGCGCTTGATGGCGATCCCAAAGGGGCCGGGCCGCGGGACGTATTGTGCCAACATATCCTGATCACGGCCTGCAGCGGGCCATTCCACGCCGATGCGCTTTATCAAGAAATCACATCCGTTGGCGCATATCGTGACCTGACGCGGGCGGCCTTTGACGACTGCCTCACATTTTGCGCCACGGGGGGCTACGCGCTGCGAGCCTATGATAAATGGAAACGGCTACAGGAAACACCCGACGGGGGGTGGCAATTGCGCGACCCGCGGGCCGCGCAACGCATCCGCATGAATATCGGCACGATCCAGGATAGCGACACGCTCAAAGTCAGGCTCAAGGGCAATTTCAAACCCTTGGGCGAGGTCGAAGAGGCCTTTGCCGCCACACTCACCCCAGGCGATACATTCCTGATTGGCGGCCAGGTCGTGCGCTATGAAAATCTCAAGGAAATGACCGTTCAAGTGTCGCGGCAGGGCGACAAAAAACCCAAGATCGCCACGTTCATGGGAACGAAATTTGCCAATTCCACGCAGCTGTCCCAGCGCATTTTGGGCATGTTCGCACAAGATGATTGGCCCGGCCTGCCTACGCACACGGCCGAATGGCTAAGTCTACAACGCAGCAAGTCCAAACTGCCCGAGGCTGACCGCATACTCGTTGAAAGCTTCCCCCATGACGGGCGGCAACATCTTTGCGCCTATGGGTTTGCCGGGCGCAACGCCATGCAAACGCTGGGCATGCTTCTGACGCAGCGGATGGAAGAGCTGGATCTGAACCCGCTTGGCTTTGTCGCCACAGACTATGCAACGCTGATCTGGGGGCTCGACCTTGTGACCGATCCCGCACCGCTTTTTGACGCCAGCAATCTGCGGGCTGATTTTGAAACCTGGCTGTCCGGCAACGCAGTGATGAAAAAGACCTTTCGGGGCGCCGCAACCATCGCCGGTCTGATCGAACGGAACCTGCCGCAAAACCGCAAAACCGGCAGGCAGGCGACATTCTCCAGCGATATCCTTTATGACACGCTGTCAAAATATGATCCTGACCATCTGATGCTGCAAATCACCCGGGAAGAGGCGCTGCGCGGCCTTGTCGATTTCGGCCGGATTGAGGAAATGCTGGCGCGCACGGCAGGGCGCGTCGATCATGTGGTGTTGGACCGTGTCACACCGCTTGCCGCACCACTGTTCCTTGAGGTCGGGAAAATCCCTGTTGCTGGCGCTGCCCAGGACCGGCTGCTTGAAGAGGCGGCAGCCCAATTGATGGAAAGTGCGGGGGTCGCGACGCTTTGATCCTTGCCAGAGCACGTAGAATGAAGCAAAGAACAGACCATGAACGAGCATGATTTCACTCTTGCAGACACGCAATGCAGGGCGCTGCCATCCGGCGCGCTTTTTCTACCAGCCCATGGGCTGCTCTGCGTCTCAGACCTGCATCTTGGCAAATCGGATCGGATCGCACGGCGCAGCGGGGTGATGCTACCGCCTTATGAGGTGCGCCAGACGCTGGAAAAACTGCAGAGCGATGTCCATGCGATCAGCCCCAAAATGGTGATCTGCATCGGCGATAGTTTTGATGATCTGCAAGCCATCGACAGCCTGCATGATGACATGCGGTTACTTCTGACGGGTCTGCAAGCGGGACGAGAATGGATCTGGATCGAGGGAAACCATGATCCCGGGCCGGTTGATCTCGGCGGGACGCATTTGGCCGAACTCACCGTCGGGACGTTATGTTTTCGGCATATTGCGACGGCGCAAAGCGGCGAAGTGTCAGGCCACTATCATCCAAAGCACCGTGTGACGGGGCGCAGCAGGCCAGCCTTTATCTATGACAAAGCCCGCGTGGTGCTACCGGCATATGGGGCCTATACAGGCGGGCTTTCCAGCGATGCGCCCGTATTGGACCAGTTATTCGACAAAAACGCGATCGCTGTTCTGACCGGGCATAAAGCGGTGGCCACACCACTTAGGAAATTCCCGCAGCGGGCAAGTTAAGCCGTCAGACCCTCCGGCGCATCCAGCCCATGGGCACGACAGCAGGCCGTGACAGTATTGGCCAAAAGGCACGCAATGGTCATCGGCCCCACACCGCCCGGAACCGGCGTGATCGCGCCCGCGACATCGGCAGCCGATTGGAAATGCACATCGCCCAGCAACTTGGTCTTGCCCTCTTTTTCAGGATGGGCAACGCGGGTAATGCCCACGTCAATGACAACAGCGCCCGGCTTCACCCAGTCACCCTGGACCATCTCAGCACGGCCGACAGCCGCAACAAGGATATCCGCGCCGCGACACAGCGCTTCGATATTCTGCGTGCGGGAATGGGCAATGGTCACGGTGCAATTGGCCTGCAACAACAGCTGCGCCATGGGTTTGCCAAACAGGTTGGAGCGTCCAATCACAACCGCATTCTTCCCGGTCATATCGCCAATCTGATCGCGCAGCAGCATCAGACAACCAAGCGGCGTACAGCTGACCAAAGCCGGACCACCGGTCGATAACAGGCCGGCATTTGTGACGCTCAGACCGTCGACATCCTTGCCCGGGTCAATACGGGCAACGGTGCGGCGTTCATCCAAATGATCAGGCACCGGAAACTGACATAGGATACCATGAACCGCCGGATCCGCGTTCAGCTTATCGATCAGTTCGAATAGCGCAGCCTCAGTCGTGTCCGCGGGCAGACGATACTCAAAGGATTCCATCCCGACAGCAACGGTCGCTTTATGTTTGTGACTGACATAGACGTCGCTTGCCGGGTCATCGCCGACAAGGATTACAGCTAGCC
Organism: Yoonia sp. BS5-3; assembly: GCF_038069655.2. NCBI lineage: Bacteria > Pseudomonadati > Pseudomonadota > Alphaproteobacteria > Rhodobacterales > Paracoccaceae > Yoonia > Yoonia phaeophyticola. The sequence goes on along the minus strand of NZ_CP150951.2, from coordinate 1,961,515 downwards.
CCGGCGTCACATCATGGTCTTGCTTCAGGCGGGCGACATGCGCCGCAATCTGATCGCGCAGACCTGCGGCAAAGGCTTTTCCATCAATCACTGTTGCAGTCATTTTCATCTTTCCAAAAAAGCGGGAGGGTGGGCGGGGCGATGTCCCGGACCTGATCCGGGACGAGCGGCGCCCCACCCGATTTAGAACAAACCTTCAATCTGCCCGGCATCATTCAGCATGATCTGCTCAGCCGAGGGTACGCGGGGCAGACCGGGCATCGTCATGATCTCCCCGCAAATGGCGACGACAAACCCAGCACCGGCACTTAAGCGCACTTCACGCACAGGGACCGAATGGCCGGTCGGGGCACCGCGCTGGCTGGGATCCGTCGTGAAACTATACTGGGTCTTGGCCATGCAAACCGGCAAATCGCCATACCCTTGGTCTTCCCATTGCTTCAACTGGTCGCGGATCTTGGCATCCACAACCACATCGTCAGCGCGGTAAATGCGTTTGGCAATGGTCTCAATCTTCTCGAAAAGACCCATCTCATCAGGATAAATCGGGGCAAAGTCACCTTCACCCGCATCGGCAATCGCAGCAACACGGGTCGCCAGATCGATGGTCCCTTTTGATCCTTCCGCCCAATGCTTGCACAAAATCGCCTCGGCGCCTTGGGTCACAACATAGGCTTTGACAGCAGCGACTTCGGCATCGGTATCCGTGACAAAATGATTGATGGCGACAACAACAGGCACACCGAAACTTTTGACGTTCTCGATATGGCGGCCCAGATTGGCGCAGCCTGCATTCACGGCATCAACATTCTCGGCACCCAAATCAGCCTTGGCCACGCCGCCATTCATCTTCATCGCACGGACCGTGGCAACAACCACAACACAAGCAGGGGCCAGCCCCGCTTTGCGGCACTTGATATTCATGAACTTCTCGGCACCCAGATCAGCACCAAAGCCGGCCTCAGTCACCACATAATCGGCAAGTTTCAGGGCGGTCGTCGTAGCCGTCACCGAATTGCAGCCATGCGCGATATTGGCAAAGGGGCCGCCATGTACAAAGGCCGGATTATTCTCAAGCGTCTGCACCAGGTTCGGTTGCATCGCGTCTTTCAACAAAACGGTCATCGCTCCATCTGCCTTGACATCGCGGCAGTAAACGGGCGAACGGTCGCGCCGATAGGCCACAATAATATCGCCCAGCCGTTTCTGCAGATCTTCCAGATTACGGGCCAGGCACAGGATCGCCATGACCTCAGAGGCAACTGTAATGTCAAAACCTGCCTCACGCGGGAACCCATTGGCCACACCGCCTAGGGATGTGGTGATCTGGCGCAAAGCGCGGTCATTCATATCCAGGACGCGGCGCCAGGTGATACGGCGGATATCGATCTCAAGCGCGTTGCCCCAGTAAATATGGTTATCAATCATCGCCGAAAGCAGGTTATGGGCCGAGGTAATCGCATGGAAATCACCTGTGAAATGCAGGTTCATATCCTCCATCGGCACCACTTGGGCATAGCCGCCACCGGCAGCCCCACCCTTCATGCCAAAACACGGCCCGAGCGAGGCTTCGCGAATACAAATCGCCGCCTTCTTGCCAATCGCATTCAGCCCATCGCCCAGACCCACAGTCGTGGTGGTCTTGCCCTCGCCCGCAGGGGTCGGATTGATAGCCGTCACCAGGATCAGCTTGCCATCAGGCCGGTCTTGTACGGAATCAATCAGGCGTTGGCTCACTTTGGCCTTATCATGACCATAGGGCAGCAAATCATCGCTTTCGATACCCAGCTTTGCGCCAATTTCTTGAATAGGCCGCTTTTGGGCTGCGCGCGCGATCTCGATATCCGACTTGTATTCCATTGAAGATTTCCCTGATCCTCGGGGCGAATGCCGCATGTGGTCCATGTCGCTTCTAGCGGGGGGATGCCAGCAAATGCACCGCGATTGCGACATTTTCAGCATTGGAATCGGCGAGAATGTAGCGCCGCGTTTCGGATTGGAAACCTATGGCTGCCATGCGCGTTGGTCGGGCACATGAAGGCGCACCGCATCGCCAACCTGCACATTGCCCTGGCGCTCAACCCACGCCGTCACGCCGCGGCGTCCCTTGGCGGCCGCTTTAAACTTATCACCCGCTCCCGGATGATCCGCATTGATGGGCTTGGCTGGCAAATGGCAGGGCCGGTTCTGCATATCAATCACGAGGGCAGATCCATCTGGAAACTGCAGACGTGAGGATGGCGGCAAATGGCTGAAGTCAGGAATACCCTTGATCACCATCGATGCGCCGATCAATGCAGGATCCAAGGCCGCGAGCCCGCAAGCCTCTGCAATCTCGGCGAGCTCCTCAGCCGATACGACAGATAGCTGGCGCACATTGCGAATTTCGGTGCCTTTTGGATATTGGCCGACCACGCGGCTGCAAGATGGGCGGGTGACACCGCCATGCACCTCGCCTGCAATCCCCGCATAGGTCAATTCAGCAGCTTCCAAAGCCTCTGATTTCAACGAGGCGTCGCGATCCGCAACACGCCCGATCCAGGCGACTTCTCCAATGATTTGCGTGGGGGTCAATGCTGGCATGGGGCACTCCTATTATCTCAACCCCTTGCTAACGGATCAGCGCGATCGCTTCAAACCGGATTCACAGTATTGCAAACTGTGGTCTTCGCGCATCCGTCACTTTGCACCGACACTGAATACGAAAACACCGCCCAGCGGGGCGGTGTTTTGTCGAACTATGCGGAAGGTTCCGGCTCCATCCCGCCATCAGATGCGCGGGGCTTCTTCGGCTTTGTTTTCGGGATCGCGGTAACCGATGGCATCCCACCCTTATCTGATGGCTCATCATCGCCATCATCAGGGTCCGGCGTGTCACCATTCATGACGCGTTTCAACTGATCGCCACTGAGTGTCTCATATTCCAGTAGACCTTGGGCGATACGCTCAAACTCAACTTCGTTTTTCTCGATCGTTTCCAGCGCCAGATCAAAGCCCTCGTCAATGATGCGCTTCACCTCGTTTTCGATGGTTTCTTTGGTTTTGGCCGAAACGGACAGACCTGTCGTATTGCCCTGATAGCCTTCAGCAGCCTCGCCATAGTCGATATTGCCTACGGCGGAAGACATCCCAAGCCGCATAACCATTGTCCGGGCCATCTGACTGGCTTGCTGAATATCACTGGCCGCACCGCCTGATACGGATTCAGCACCAAATTTATGGATTTCGGCAGCTTTACCCGCCATCGCCATGGCAATCTTCTGCTCCAGCTCATCCTTGTGCCAGCTCAATCGATCACTTTCAGGCAGCGGCATCACCATGCCCAGCGCCTGGCCGCGCGGAATGATTGTTGCCTTATGAACCGGATCATGTTTCGGCAATTTCAACGCCAACAAAGCATGGCCAGCCTCATGATAGGCCGTCATCGACTTTTCGTCATCAGACATGACCATCGATCGTTTCTCTGGCCCCATCAGCACTTTGTCACGCGCCGAATCGAAATCCGCGCCAGTGACAAACCGGCGCCCAATACGGGCCGCCGTCAACGCGGCCTCATTGACCAGATTGGCCAGCTCGGCACCGGAAAAACCCGGCGTTCCGCGTGCAATCACGCGCAGATCCACATCAGGACCAAGCGGGATCTTGCGGGCATGCACGCCAAGGATCTTTTCACGGCCTTTGATATCGGGGTTCGACACGGTGACCTGACGGTCAAAACGGCCGGGACGCAACAGGGCGGGGTCCAACACATCACGGCGGTTCGTTGCGGCCACGATGATCACGCCTTCATTGGCTTCAAAACCATCCATCTCGACCAGCAATTGGTTCAAGGTCTGCTCGCGCTCATCATTGCCGCCACCATAGCCTGCACCACGGGACCGGCCGACGGCATCGATCTCATCGATAAACACGATACATGGGGCGTTCTTCTTGGCCTGCTCGAACATATCGCGGACACGGCTGGCGCCGACACCGACAAACATCTCAACAAAGTCAGAGCCTGAAATGGTGAAGAACGGCACACCCGCCTCGCCCGCGATGGCACGGGCCAGCAAAGTTTTACCAGTACCCGGAGGACCAACAAGCAAGGCGCCTTTTGGGATTTTACCGCCTAAGCGGCTGAATTTCTGGGGGTTTCTCAGGAATTCAACGATCTCTTCCAGCTCTTCCTTGGCCTCATCAATCCCAGCCACATCATCAAATGTCACGCGGCCATGCTTTTCCGTCAGCAGCTTGGCACGGGATTTACCAAAGCCCATAGCCCCGCCTTTACCGCCGCCTTGCATCCGGTTCATGAAATAGATCCACACGCCGATCAGCAGCAGGAAGGGCAGAATGCTCAGCAAGAAGCTTTGGAAGAACGAGGTCTCTTGGCTCACGACATCAACGGGTACATCAGCGCCAATCAACAACTCGGTGATTTCGGCATCCTCAGGGCGGATGGTGAAATAATTGCGGCCACCCTCGATGTAACGGACGTTCTCGCCATCGATCGTGACACTGGTGACATCACCGCCTTCCACAGCATCCACAAATTCGGAATAGCTGCGCTCTTGCGAGTTTGCCGCGCCCGGTGCGCTGCTGAAAAGGTTGAAAAGGGCCAGAACCATGACAAACAGGATCACCCAAAAAACCATGTTACGCGCGTTGCCCAAGGGGAAGACTCCTTTGAAATGGGGAAGTGGAACGACAGAGTCGCATCACAAGCGTTTCCTCTAAAATAGAGGCAAAACCTTAATCTTCAATGCGCAAACGCCGATGAATGAAAATCCGCGATAATCTGCGCTGTCCATCCTGCCGATAATCCGGCCATCGGGGCCGAAATTAACGCCTGATCACGCCAGATGGCAGGGGTCGCCATCAATGACGCACGCGGCAACCCGGCGTCCCGCCAATCAGGGCAATCGCGTATCCCCTCGCCCAACGGGCGCACCTGCAATGCGGGGGCATGGGGGCCATCCATCTGCCAACGGCTGTCCCATAGATCTGTTGTTGCACAGCTCTGTCCTTGGACGGCCTGCAATTCGCGGGCGACACGCCAGTCATCGCCTTTGCGGGTAATCAAACAGCCAGCCACTGTGCGCGCGCCATCGGTTGTTAGACCATCAATCACATCCGCAAAGGCGGCCTGCCGGGGGGGATAGTCCGCGCCATTCACCCATTGGATCGCAGCGGCCCAAAGCCTGCGTTTGATTTCGGTCGGTAGCGGACCGGTCAGTCCCAAACGCAGGACAAGATCACAGCGATCCTGCACAACATAACGGCGCGATTCGATGCGGGCGTAATGATGCAAAGCATCACTCGCCTGTCCCATCGCGGCGCTCACGGCCCCAAGGACCGGAACAGTGACCCCCAAAGGGGCCAGCACGTCCAACGCGTTGCGGGCGCGAATACGGTCGAAACGGTCATCTTCATTCGTGGGATCATCGGCCCATGCAATGTCATGGCGGCGCAGATAGGCACGCAAGTCGGCACGGGACTGCGCAGCCAGGGGGCGGGTCCAGGTAATGCCATGACGGATAAAACGCGTATCCATAGCAGCAAGACCAGCGGGGCCGGATTTCCGGGCCAAGCGCATCAGAAAGGTTTCGGCCAGATCATCTAGGGTATGGCCAAGCACAACATCTGCTATGCTCTGCGATGCAGCCCAGCCAGCAATCAAACGGTAACGGGCAGCGCGGGCAGCAGCCATCAGATTGCCGGTCCGGTCCCACCCATCCCATTTCAAGATAGTGTGTGAAATGTCATGCCGGGCGCAGAACCGGGCCACCATGGCGGCCTCATCGGCAGCTTCAGGGCGTAATCCATGATCGACGGTGACCGCTGCAATTTGTGTATTCTGGGCCCGGGCAAGCCGCAGATACAGATGCAACAGCGCCATTGAATCGCCGCCGCCAGAAACGGCAACGGCAATTTTGGGCGGCAAATCAGGGGAAAACGCATCGCAGGCAACTTGCAGCAATGGCGCATCATCTGGGTCGGAAGGGGGCGTGCCCGTTACTGGCATCCCAGGTTTTGCATCGCAAACTGCGCATCCGCCACAGCGGGATTGCCGGGAAAGCGGACATTCACTTCAGCCAAAGTCAGGCAAGCATCCTGGGTCTGGCCAATAGCGCCAAGGGACGTGCCAAGCTTGAACAAAGCATCTGGGGCCTTGGGGCCTGTCGGATCACCTGAAAACGCTTCGAGATAGGCACGGGCGGCATCTGTCATATCGCCAAGACCTTCCAGGGCCTCGCCGCGCAAATAGCTGGCATCGGCGGCTAGCGGGCTACCCGGGTAGGTCTGGCTAAAGGCCGCAAGCTGGTCCGCAGCCCCACGAAAGTCACCGGCAGCGAGCGCCTCCTGCGCCCGCTCGATATCGCTTTGCTCGCCAATGGCGACGGATGGGCCGCCAGTGGTCGCAGGAGGGGCAACCGCCGGAACGCCAGTGGTCAGATCGCCGCCACCAAGGGATGGGGTTTCGCCAAGCTGACTGATGTCGCAATTGGCCTCAAGCTCGCAAAGGCGAAACTCCAGGTCGCCAATGCGGTTGGTGCCATCCACGGTGATACGATTGACGCGAAACTCAAGCTCTTCTGATTTTGAAGTCAGACGCTGCAATTCCGCTTCAATCGCGTTCAGCCGATCCAATGGGGTACTGCCAGTCACACCGGAATTCAGCCCTCCTGTTGTCGATAACTCGCGGCGCAGGCGCTGGACGTCAACGTATAGAACGGTCAGCTGCTGGCGAATATCGGCAAGGGTTTCCTCCTGCGCGATGCTGGGCAAAGGGGCCATCAACAGGGCGCAGACAAGGGCTAGACGGTGCATAGGCGGTGTTTCCTTTGTTCAAGATCAGCTTGTGATAGCCGAGAATGAAAGTACCGTAACAGCCCGGCGGTTCTTGGCATAGCAACTTTCGTTCGAACAAACTTCGATCGGGCGTTCCTTGCCAAAGCTGGTGGTCTGCAAACGGGCGGCTGGCACGCCGCGTGACACCAGATATTCGCGCACGGCATTGGCGCGGCGATTGCCCAAGGCCAGGTTATATTCGCGTGTGCCCTGCTCATCGGCGTGGCCTTCGATGACAGCGCGATAATCGGCATTGGCCAAAAGCCATTGGGCCTGACCATCAAGAATTGTCTTGCCCTGATCAGAAATCGTCGAGGAATCAACGACAAAGAGAACGCGGTCACCAATAGTCTGGTTGAAATAAAGAGGGCTTGCTGGATCACCGGCTGATCCGGCAGCTGCGCCATTCAGGCCTGCAGCACCCGCCGCGCCATCCGCGCCGCCAGCACCGCCGCCAAAACGGTCAGGGTTGGTACAGGCCGCTGTGGCCAGAATCAAAAGGGCAACCGCCGCCTTTTTAAAGATGTTCATAGGTTTGTTTCCTGTTTTTATCTGCTCATTTGACCCGACTATAGCACGGGTTCTTGTTTGAGGGAATCACACATCATTACGGTTGCAACGGACCCCATGAAGGGTCAGAGGCACCGCCCTGAACCGGTACAGCCTTCAGGTTACGCCCCGAGATATCAACCGAATACATGGTTGATGTCCCGCCCGCGCCTTGGGTTTCGCGACTGAACATGATCACCCGGCCATTGGGGGACCATGTCGGGCCCTCATCCAGAAACGATGCTGTCAGCAAACGCTCTTCTGACCCATCGGTGCGCATCACGCCAATATGGAACCGGCCCGCATTTTGTTTGGTAAAGGCAACAAGGTCGCCGCGCGGGGACCAGACGGGGGTGCCATAACGGCCCTCGCCAAAGGAAATGCGACGGGCCTCACCACCATTGGCAGACATGATATAAAGCTGCTGTGTGCCGGACCGGTCGCTTTCAAAAACGATCTGGCTGCCATCGGGGGACAGGCTGGGCGCGGTCTCAATCGATGGGGCCGAGGTCAGGCGCACATGCTGGCCAGAATTCAGATCGGTGCGATAGATATCGGTATTGCCGCCATTGGACAGGCTGTAGATCACTGATCGACCATCGCGGGAAAAGCGGGGGCTGAAGGCCATATCACCCGGGGCAGTCTGCAATTGCTGACGGCCCACATTGGCGACATTCAGCACATTGATCCGGGGGAAGCCGCTCTCAAAGCTGGTATATAGGACCCGGTCACCATTGGGCGAAAAGCGCGGGGCCAGGACGATGGCACTGCTATCGGTCAGAAATTGCAGGTTTGCGCCGTCATAGTCCATGATGGCCAAGCGCTTCAGACGGTTATCCTTGGGGCCACTTTCAGACACAAAGACGACGCGGCTGTCAAAATAGCCGCCCTCGCCGGTGATACGGCTGTAGACGGCATCGGCCACCTTGTGACCCATCCGACGCCAGCCCGCGACAGTGCCGGCAAACTGCAAACCATCGCCCAGCTCCTGGCCCGAGAACACGTCATAAAGGCGGAACTTCACGACCAATTGCTGACCGCTCACAGTGACAGCGCCAACAATCAAAGCCTGTGCATTCACCGCGCGCCAATCGGCAAAGGCGACAGGCTGCGCGAATGAGCTGATCTGCGAAATGAAGGCCGTTGAGGGCACCTCGCGGAACAGGCCAGTGCCAGCCAGATCCTGGACCACAAGACGGGACAGGTCCGACGCCACCTGCTGGGCCTGCGCATTCTCAGCCTCGAAATTAGGGACCGCAAAGGTGATGGGTTCGATCACACCATCGGTGATCGTCAGCCGCAAGGGACCGTTTTGCGCCATGGCCGGTACAGCTAGTACCAAAACCAACAAGACTGCCAAAATACGTTTCATCATTTTCGCCTCACTCCGCCTGTCCGGGTTCTGTCCCGAAACGTGCTCTCTTTCCTTTATAACAGGGAGGATTTCTCATTTCACCTCACCTGCGCGTGTCTTTGCCGACCACAATCAAATTTGACCCATTGAGGGCGCGATCGGGGCATTCCTTCATCATCCGTCACCGCAGCCTCATCCCACTTGGATCGAATGTGATAACGACTTCTTTCCATTGCTCATACTTTTCCGCAGGCAGCTGATAACCGCCAGACTGACAGCGCAGGATGGCCCGCCGCGCCGCCTCAAAGGCTGTATTTGTAGAAGCTTGATCTCCGTTTGATGAAATCAAGCGTACATCACCTTGGACAAGGCCATTGCGGTCCAGATTAAACCCAACCTCCACAGTCACCCGGGAAGCAACTGATCCGGGGTCAACATTCCAACAACCGTTCACAGCAATCCGGAAACTGTCACGCTCGGCACCGGACATCGGGGGACCGGGATCGGCTGCAGGTGCCTCTGCCGCCGGCTCAGCCGTGGCCTCGGCCAATGCCTCTGCCAATGCCTCTGCGGCCGCATCCGCCGCGTTGGTGTCTGGCTCAGTAGGTTCAACCGGTTCCTGAGTGTCTGCAACCTCTGCCACCTGCTCAGGCGCAGGTGGCTCTGGGCGGGACGGGCGGACTTGCGGGCGCATTGATGTCTCAAGCACGGTTGACGGCTCTTCGTCAGCAATAGCGATCTCAGGCGCACTGGCTTCAGGCGCGGTTGGGTCCTGCTCTTCCGCGACAATATCCGCAGGGGCGTCGTCATCTGGCGCGACAGATTCGCGCACGATATCATCCACGCTCGCGTCCGGCGGCGGCGGGTCGTTGGGCTGCGACGTTATACGTTCAGCCGGCCGTGGGGTCGGGCGATCAGAGATCTCAACATCGGGCGTTGGCGGCGGAGTGACGGGGGCCGGTGGTTCAATCGGCAGATCGTCACTCACATCTGCGGGTGCTGGCGGCACAGGGGCAGACGGTGGCGGTGTGTCCTCGGCCGGAGGCTCAACCGGATCAGGCAGCGGGGTTGGGTCCGGCGGCTCCTGAGCAGCAGGTGCGGATGGTGGCGTTACGTCAACTTCGGGCGGGGTCGGTGTGGCCGGGTCCGCAGCGCCGGGGTCCGGGGTGCTTGCGGCTTGGGCCTGTTCAAATTCTTCACCACTGATCACCGTGACCGTGGTTGTCGAAAACTCCAACGGCTCGGCGTCAAAGCCCCAGCCCAAGATCAACCAACCGATCAACCCGGCATGGCCAATTGCAGAAACTGTGGTGCCGGTCGTGCGCATGGCTTACCCGCCAGAACCTGCAGGCGTCGCAACATCCGTGACCAAACCAATATCCGAGAAGCCCGCCGCATTCAGCAGACCCATAATCTCGGCGACACGGTTCCAGTTATTGCGGCCATCAGCGCGCAGGAAAATCTTGTTGCTGTCACGCTCGGCGGCAATGGCCGTAAGCCGGGCCACCAGCTCATCCTGGGCGGTCTCGGTCTCTTGGATCATGACAGCACCTTCAAGCGTGATGGTCACTGTCAATGGCTCTTCTTCATCACCGGACAAAGGGTCAGCGGCAGATTGGGGCAGCTCAACCGGAACGCCGACGACGGACAAAGGGGCGGCGACCATAAAGATAATCAGCAAAACCAACATCACATCCACAAAGGGCGTGATGTTGATCTCGGACATCGGCTGGGTCCGGCGGGACCGGCGGCGACCACGTCTGCCGCCATCTCCGCCACCGCCACCATTCATGACACCGGCGCCCATGATCAGCTATCCAACTGGCGGCTAAGGATCGTGGCGAACTCATCAGCAAAAGCTTCATACCCGCTCAGGATATGGCTGCTATCTGCTGAAAGCTTGTTGTAATAAATCACGGCCGGAATAGCGGCAAGCAGACCCAAACCAGTGGCCAGCAAGGCCTCGGCGATGCCCGGGGCAACAACAGCCAGATTGGTGGTCTGCGCCTCAGCGATCTCGATAAAAGCATTCATAATGCCCCAAACGGTCCCAAAAAGACCCACGAAAGGGGCGGTTGAACCGACCGTGGCCAGCACAGGCAGCCCTTTTTGCAGGCGCGAGGCCTCTTTGGAAATCGCCACATCCATCGAACGGTCAATGCGCGAGGTGGCATTGGCAATCAAATCGCCATCCTCTTTGTGGGAACGCTGCCATTCGGTCATGCCCGCGACGAAAATCTTTTCGGACGGGCCGTCAGGGTCCGTGCCGATCTTGTGAAACAAGCCATCAAGCGGCTCACCCGACCAGAATGCGCGATCAAAAACACCCGCCTCAGCACGGGCTTTGCGATATTGAAGGGTCTTGTCGATGATCACGGCCCAGCACCAAACGGATGCGACGATCAGCATGATCATGACGATTTTTACGGTAATGGTTGCGCGCGCGAATAGCGCCCACATGGTGAAGTCGTGTGCTACTTCCATAATGCCTGCTCTGCCTGTTGGCCCATTTTGGGCTCTGATTAGGACAAAGCATAACGCATCGTCGCGGGGAAATCCAACCAATCCCGCATCACATCTGCAAAAAGGGCTGTATTTTAGTGCATAGGACGGCGAATTGCCGCCGGAAGACGCATGACTGAGCCCGTTTCGTTCATGCAAATGATGGTGACAATGGCAGAAAACAGCAGATCCGGGCCGCGTTTGACATCCTGCCGGACGACCAGCCGCACGCCAGAGCCTTCTTCCATGGCCGTCTCGACCAGCAATTCATCATCAAACTTCGCAGGTATCAGATAATCCGCCTCAACACGGCGGACGGCAAAGACAAGACCCTCCGCCTTCATCTGAACCTGATCAATCCCCATCTCGCGGACCCATTCACTACGGGCACGCTCGATGAACTTCAGATAATTGGCATAATAGACAATGCCCGCCAGATCAGTGTCTTCATAATAGACGCGAATAGGAAACTGATGGATCATGCCGGCCTCGTCATCCTTGCAGCCAGGCGCAACGCATGGCTGGCATCCTGCGCGGCAGCTGGCATGACCGGATCATAGGCGGCGCGAATGACATCGGCAATCTCTGGGCGCAGAACCGCCTGCCCTTCGATGACTGCCAGGGGCGGCATTTGGTCAAACGCGGTATCGGACCACAACAGAATCAACTGCGCGGCCTGGGATAGGGCCAATGTGTCGGCGGGCACCGCCTCCAAATGCGCATCCATCCGCAGGAAAACAAAACAGGCCTTGATGGCACCCGACGGATCAAAGCGGAAGATCCGGTATTGATTGGCATCTGCGGCTTGTAGCTTGGCGACAAGCGGGATCAAATCGGGCACAAGCTGATCAAGATTGGGGACATCCGGCAATTCCGCCCAATCGCGACAAAAGAACATCATGACATTGACGCCCAGTTCCGGATCGGTCTCGGCCATTTGATGATCAGCAAGCAGCACAAGCGCCTCAATCGCACCTTTGAAAACCGAAAGGGTGGCATCATCCACACCAAAAACAACCGGGACAATCGGCCGACCCCAACGGGCAAACACATAGGCGTCATCGGCACGTGTAAAGAATTGCGCAACATCATCCATCATTTTGCCCAAAATACTCCCGCCCGAGGCAAGATCAAATTTCGCGAAATTTGATCGCCCTACCCAAACAAATCACTCTGTGGTTTTGGCGCTGCTAACCCCAAATGTGTCCAAGCCGCCTGCGCCAGCATCCGGCCACGAGGCGTGCGTTGGATCAACCCTTTCTGCAGCAGGTAGGGCTCGATCACATCTTCAAGACTATCGCGGCTTTCCGACAAAGCCGCCGAGATGGTCTCAACGCCCACTGGCCCGCCACCATAGCTTTCAGCAATCAAACGCAAATACCGGCGATCAGCATTATCCAGCCCTAAATGATCGACACCCAACCGGGTCAGCGCGCGGTCTGCAATGGCCTGCGTTACTGTGCCATCCCCTTCGACAATCGCAAAATCCACAACCCGGCGCAAAAGACGGCCCGCAATCCGCGGGGTGCCGCGGGCACGCTTTGCAATCTCTGCGGCCCCATCATCCGAGGCAGGCGCCCCCATCAACCGCGCGCCGCGCGTGACGATTTGATGCAACTCGTCTTCGGTGTAAAACTCAAGCCGGGTCGGAATACCAAAGCGATCCCGCAAAGGGGTGGTCAGCAAACCCATCCGGGTAGTGGCCCCCACAAGGGTAAAGGGCTGCAACTCGATCCGAACCGTGCGGGCTGCTGGGCCTTCACCGATGACCAAATCCAGCTCAAAATCTTCCAGCGCGGGATACAGCACCTCTTCCACCGCAGGGTTCAAGCGGTGGATTTCATCAATGAAAAGCACATCACGGGCTTCCAGATTGGTTAGAATCGCTGCCAAATCTCCCGCCTTGGCAAGCACAGGCCCCGAGGTCATACGGAAGTTCACGCCCAATTCGCGGGCCATGATCTGGGCCAGCGTGGTCTTGCCCAAACCGGGCGGGCCATGAAACAGCGCATGATCCATCGCCTCACCCCGGCGGCGCGCGCTTTCGATAAAGACCTTCAGATTGGCACGAGCATCGCGCTGACCAATAAACTCATCCAAAGTCTGCGGACGCAGCGCACGATCCGCATCCTCAGGCTGCGGGTCGGGGCGCATCATCGGATCGATATCACTCATGCCATGCTCCGTAGGGTGGGTGAAACCCACGCGTTACTGCCTACCCTTTCGGGGCCAATAACTTCAAGGCCGCGCGAATCAAACCGGCAGTATCCATATCAGGCTCTGCGCCAATCGCCTCGGCAACGGCGGCGGCGGCATCACCGGGGGCATAACCCAGATTGCCCAAGGCAGACAGGGCTTCGGCCTGCGCCGGGTTCGCTTTTGGGGGGGACGCACGGCGAACAGGGGCCGGAGCCTCTGTTTCGATCACGTCATCCGCCTCCGGCTCTGCGCCTGTCATGGCCATGACATTGGGGGCCTTATCCTTTAGCTCAATCGCAACACGTTGCGCGGTCTTGGGGCCAACACCTTTGGCCTTGGCAATGGCGCTCCAATCGCCCAAAGCAATGGCACGGCTGACGCCTTCGGCGCCAATCGTACCCAATATGGCCATTGAGGCTTTGGCCCCAATGCCCTGGACGGACATCAGCAAACGGTGCCACTCCTTCTCGATCAAGGTCGTAAAACCGAATAGCTGCAGATTATCCTCGCGGACCAGCAAATCGGTATAAAGGGCGACCGCCTCACCATTGGCAGGCAAGCCTGCCATGACACGGTCCGAAACATAGACAATATAGCCAACGCCGCGCACATCGATCAGGACATGATCGGTGCTGCGATATTCCAGACGGCCTGCGATTTTGCCAATCATGCGGTTGCCTTTGCCAAAGCTTGGGCCAATGTGCCGGCAGATTGGGCGTGATGGGCGTGACAAATGGCAATCGCCAAGGCGTCAGCCGCATCCGGGCCAGCAACCTGAACACCAGGAAGCTGCAGCTTGACCATATGCAGGATCTGGGCCTTCTCGGCATGGCCAACGCCGACCACAGCCTTTTTGACCGCATTGGGGGCATATTCGCCAATGGGCAAACCCGCCTGGGCGGGGACCAGCATGGCAATGCCCCGGGCCTGGCCCAGCTTCAGCGTACCCGCACCATCCTTATTGACAAAGGTTTGCTCAACAGCAGCGACATCCGGGCGATGGGTGGCAATAATATCGGTCAATTGATCATGCAATGACAAAAGCCGAACCGCCAGATCATCCCCGGCTGAGCGGCAAATGCCATTGGCAACATGGCTCAGACGCGGGCCTGACACATCAATGACCCCCCAGCCCATATTGCGCAGACCGGGATCAATCCCCAAAACACGCATCGCTCGCCCCTTTTTATAGTGTTGCGACAGGGTTAGCACAAAAGGCGAACAAAGACCAAGTGGGTTTGACAGTGGTTATTTTGCAGAAGGCAGATCAACCCGCAGCAAAGGCGACAAAAGACCCCTCAAAAGCGACGGGTTTAAACATTTGTAAATAAACGATTTACGGCAAAATGCGCCCAAAAATGAGGCATGATGAAAACGCATATGTCCTTTGCCAAAATGTCACTAGTCAGATTTGGAAATCGGGCCTACATGCGGCGCATCAGAATAACGCAGCGATGCTGCATACATAAGGATGATGGCCATGGCCGCTTTTGACACAACCCGCCCTTCGACCGGCCACTCCGCCGGTCACTTCACATCGTTTTTCGGATCAGCTTTTGCGACCGTCGCAAGCTGGAATGACGCCCGCATCACACGCAAAACTTTGTCGAAACTGACAGCCCGCGAATTGGACGATATCGGCCTTAGTCGCGGCGACATCGCAGAGGTTGCACGCCGGACAAGCCGCTAGACGGGCAAGCCGCAAACATCACCACGGTAAAACGCGAAAGGCCGCACCAATTCAGGGCGCGGCCTTTTCGATAAGAGAAGCTAAAATTACTGGGACAGGACTGTACCAACACCTTCTGCGACCAGCAGTGTTGCGGGGTCAGGCTGCATGATCCAAGCGCCCGCTTGCTCCAGCATTGAACCCTGCTGAAGAACAGCAACGCGCTCTGCGTATTGCTCGGATCCCAAAGTTGCATAGATGACGCCCTTAAACAGGAAGCCGAGAACAACAATTGCCAAAAGACCCTTCAGCGGAAAACGCGGTTTGAACACCCGCGGCTTGACCACGATCAGGCCATCAGAGTTTACGGTTTTCACGACACCGTTCGCCATGCGGTCATGATTGCGCACGATCCGCTTCAAACGTTTATCGAATGGTACATGGGCTTGAGCCATCAGACCCTCCAAAAAATCAACTCTCTCAAACAATATGGCATTGTTCCCTAACAAAATCGCTGAAAACAAGCCGTTTCGCACGCGGTATCGAAATTTATCCCCCTTTTGGTGCGTTTTTGCTCATAACCAGTGTCGTCCAGTCAACAATCTGGTCTTTTTTAAACAGATTGAACCCGTTTTCTGCGTAAATGGTGACCACCTCATCGGCCTGTTCATTCAAGATACCAGAGAGAATCACATAGCCCCCATCCGCGACATGGCGTCCCATATCAGGTGCCAAACCGATCAAAGGGGCCTTTAAAATATTGGCAAAGACAAGATCATATGGCGCATGATCTGCCAATTCAGGCGCTGCGAATCCCGCAGCGACCACACAATCGACCCGGCCAGCCAGCCCATTTGCTGCCACATTTGCAGCGGCGACATCGACAGCAACCGGATCAATGTCGCTGGCCAGAATCACATCGGGCAGCACCTTGGCCGCAGCCATCGCCAGCACGGCCGTACCGCAGCCCACATCCAGAATACACCCGCCAGCAAAACCCTCATTCAGCAAATGATCAAAGGCGCGCAGACATCCCAAAGTTGTTCCGTGATGCCCCGTCCCAAAGGCCATCGCCGCCTCAATCCGCAGCGCAATCTTGTCATCCGGCACTTTGTCCGCATCATGCGCGCCATAAACAAAAAAACGGCCCGCTTCGACGGGCGGCAGATCACGCTGCACTTTTGATACCCAATCCTGGTCGGGAATTTCCGAAATCAGGAAGGGCTTTGATTGATGAAGGGCCGACAACACAGCCAAGGCCGCAGCATCGGGCGCATCGGTAAAATAGCCACCGACCTCCCACAGGCCTGATCCGTCTTCTAGCTCAAACACGCCAACGCCCGTGGGTTCAGGCGTGATAGTCTCCATCGCATCGGCAAGCGCATAGGCCGCGTCTTCGCCGGTCAAAGTGGTCAGAGCGGAATATGTTGTCATATCGGGTGCCTTCCAAGTTTCCGGCACCCGGTTAGGCCCTGGACTAGAACGGGTCAAGGCGTCGTGGGGGTGTCAGCTGACAACGCCAATCGGGCAGGTCACGCCGGTTCCCCCAAGCCCGCAATAGCCCGCAGGATTTTTGGCCAGATATTGCTGATGATAATCCTCGGCATAATAGAAGGTCGGCGCATCGACGATCTCGGTCGTGATGGCACCGTAGCCGGCCTCAGAAAGGCGTGGGGCAAAGGCCGTTTTTGACGCGTCGGCGGCTGTTTTTTGGGCCTGCGAATAGGTATAGATCCCCGACCGGTATTGCGTGCCCGCATCATTGCCTTGGCGCATCCCTTGGGTCGGGTCATGACCTTCCCAGAATTGTTGTAGCAGCCGGTCATAGGATATCGCTGCGGGATCAAAGATGATGCGGACAACCTCGTTATGGCCGGTCTTGCCGGTGCATACTTCTTCATAGGTTGGGTTGGGCGTGTAACCGCCCGCATAGCCCACCATGGTCATCTGCACGCCTTCAAGCGCCCAGAACATCCGCTCAACACCCCAAAAGCAGCCCATCCCGAACATGGCCTGCTCGGATCCTGGGGGGATATCCGTCTGCAAGGGCGTTTGATAAATGAAATGGGTCTGCGCCGTCGGAATCGGCGTTTGGCGGCCCGGCAATGCGGCATCTTGGGTCACCATTTCAGACTTGGACCGTTGTTTGAAAAACATCTGAAAACTCCGTTTTGTTTTCTCTTAGATAGGACGGGGGCAGCCACGCACCAGAGCGATCTGACCACGTTTGCGTGTAGGCTATTCTGCCGGGGCGAATAGACGGGTTTGGAACACGGTCTCATGGCCGGGGGCCGGATGGCGGGGGATCAGCAAGGACAGAACGAGCGATCCAAAGGCCATGGCAACCGCCAGAACAAAAACCAAACCCGGCGAATAATAATCCCACACATAGCCCAGCGCGACGGGCAGAAACACCGCCGCAATATGGTTGATGGTAAAGGCAACAGCGGCGGTCGGGGCAATATCCTGCGGATCAGCGATCTTCTGGAAATAGGTCTTAATCGCCAGGGCCAGACTAAAGAAAATCTGGTTCACAACATATAAGACAACGGCCAGAACCACGCCCCAATGCAGATAGTAGATACCGGCATAGGCGGCAAAAACGATGCAAAGGCCGATATACTCAACAACCAGGGCACGGCGTTCGCCAAAATAGGCAACGATCCGGCCCAGCACCGGGGCAACCACGATATTGACGACCAAAGCGATCATGAAAAGCTGGGTGGTCTGGTGGACTTCAAACCCAAATTTCTGGACCATCATAAAGGCGGCAAAGACCAAAAAGATTTGGCGGCGGGCACCAGACATGAACTGCAAAGCATAATACAGCCAATAGCGGCGGCGCAGAACAAAGGTCTTCAGCTGCGGATGGGGGGATTCAAACTGGGGATAGGCAATCAGGCAAAACAGGGCGACAAGCGCGGTAAAGCCGCCGGCCATCCAGTAGACAAAACTATAGGTCAGACTAAAGCGATCCCAGCTAAGGGCGATCAAGACGTAAACGACCAAGGTGGCGGCGGAACCAGCCGACAAAAGCCAGCCCAGCATTTGCGGGGCGCGGGCCTTGTCGATCCATTGCAGCTGCAATGATTGATTGACGGTCTCATAATAATGATAGCCGATCGACGACAGCATCGTGACGGTCAGGATACCGGCCATCTGCGGGAACTGGGCGGTGACCGCAGTCGCAGCACCCAGCAAAATCAGGGAAATAAGGCCCAAAACCTGTTCACGGATAAACATGATCAGGGCAATGACACCAATGGCAAAAAAGCCGGGAATTTCGCGGACGCTATGCAGCCAGCCGATATCCGATCCATCAAAGGCGGCCACTTCGATCACGAAGTTATTCAACAGGGCGGACCAGGTCGCAAAAGCAACAGGCATGGCCATCGCCATGACAAATAACAGCGTCGCAGGCCTGCGCCAGACGGGCAGACGATGGGCATCCTCAAGACGGACGATCTTCATGACAGCAGGGTTACGCCGCTTGCAGCGCAAAAGCGAGGCTCAATCGCGCAACAACGCCTCAAACGCATCAAGGGGCATGGGGCGTTTCAAGGCAAAGCCCTGCAAAACATCGCAATCCAGCGTGTTGATGGCGGTCAAATGATCAGAAGCATCCAGACCTTCAACAACAATGCCCACGCCCTCTAGGCGGGCAATCTGCGACAGCAATTGCAAGGTCTTCAACTGATCAGACCGAAATGTCAGCGGGGCAACAAGGCTTTGGTCAACCTTGATACGGTCCGGCCGGACGGCCTGCAAAGCGGCAATCGAAGAATGGCCGGACCCAAAATCATCCAGGTCAATACCGATGCCCAGGGCACGCAAAGCAGTGATCCGATCCAGTTGATCATCCGAAAGATTATCCAAAAAAGCGGTCTCAAGCAGCTCAAAGACGATGGCGTGATGCGGTTTTAGCCGGGCGCGCACATGATCCAGCAGCTCATCTGATTCGAACCGTTGGCGCGAAACGTTGATCGCAACAGGGGGATATTCAATGCCTTGGGTAAACCATTGCGATTGCAGGGCAATGACTTGTTCAAAAACATAGGCATCAATCCGGTCGGTCAGACCCGCGCTTTCGGCCTGCGGCATAAACATATGCGGAAGCAACAGTCCACGATCTGGGCATTCCCAGCGAACAAGCGCCTCAACCCCAACCATCTGGCCGCCGCGGGCGGCATATTGGGGCTGGAAATAGCAGCATAATTCGTCATGGGACAACGCATCGATCAGGGCCTGACGGGCACCATATTCGGCGCTGGTGCCAATCGGCGTCATGGAGTCAAAGAAGCAATAGCATCCGCGCCCGGCCTGCTTTGCGGCATAAAGCGCGGCATCCGCCTGAACAAAGACGTCATTAGAGTGCTTGGGGGCCCCCTGCCCGATGGCACATCCGATGCTTGCCCCCAACACGCAGTGTTGGCCATCATAGATAAATGGCTGGCGAAGCGTTGCGATGATCGCTTTGCAGATCCCCTGCAGCAGCACATCTTTGGGCGCGTGCTCAAAGAACACGACAAATTCGTCGCCGCCCGTGCGGGCTGCCAGGCCATGGGTCCCAATGATCGACCGCAATTCGGTCGCAACATGGATCAGCACCGCGTCTCCGGCGGGATGGCCGAACGTGTCGTTGATCTGTTTGAAATGGTCCAGATCGATATGCAAAACGGCATAGCGATCCGCCGGGCCAAGATTGGAAAACCGGGTCTTCGTGCGCTCATCAAGCAATCGGCGATTGGCAAGCCCGGTCAGCGCATCATGATTGGAATCATATTCCAGCTTTGCGCGGGCCTGCTCTAGTTCCAGATTGCGCCGGTACTCATCCGTGATGTCGATATTCACGCCGATGAGCTTGTCTTGCTGAATTTGGTCTTCCGTAAAGCGGGACAGGCTACGCACATAGCGGATTTCACCATCTGGACGCGTGATACGAAAATCAGCGATAAATTCCGTGCGGTTACGCAGGCTTTCCTCAGCAAGGGCAATTGCCCGGGATTGATCGTCAGGGTGAATATATGTCTCCCAGGAATCGCCGGACCTGATATTGTCCTCGCCTTCCCTACCGTAAATCTCAAGCAGGCGGTCATCCCAATGCACACTGTTCGTTGCAGGATCATATTCCCAGATACCAATGCGCGACACATCGATGGCCATTTTGAATTTATTTGTCAGTTGGCGCATATCACTTTCCCGGCGGTGCATCTCGGAAATATCCGTATCAGTGCCCACAATGCGCAGCGGCCGACGGTCGGTTGTCATCTCCACAATTTTTGAACGGCAAAGGATCCACATCCAGTGCCCATCGGCATGACGCTGGCGATATTGGATATGGATCGTATCCATATCGCCACCGGCCTGACGGTCGACCGCATCGCGCAGTTCATCCCGGTCATCGGGATGCACATCATTCAGCCAGTCATCTTCATATCCCAAAATAGGCGCGTCGTCCGAAAGACCGCGCATACTGCGCCAAACCTTTGAGACGCAAAAGCTGCCCGTGCGCAGGTCATGCTCCCAGATGCCTTGATCAAAATGCTCTAACAAATAGTCAAGCCGGGCGTCAGCTGCGCGCGTCAGCGGCACGAGCTGGCACAGGATCAAGCCCGATTTGCTCTCGGCATGAAAGGGCGACAGCACCAGCGCATAGACCGTCCCGGCCAGTGAAACCGTGCTTTCAAATCGCAATGCGGGGTCCACTGTGTCAGCAGCGATTTGTTCTTGGAAGGCTGCAAAACCTGGCTGTGTCGCCGCATCCAGAAAATCTGCGACATTGCGCCTGAGCGGATCATGTAACGTATCGGTCTGGATTTGGGTGAACGCATCGTTCTGCACCAGGATGCGGCCGAAACGGTCCGACAGGGCGACGGGCTGCATCAGCGCGGCGATCAGCTGGCGGTCAGCTGGTGAGACCTGAACACTCCCCTGATACAATGCGACGTCCTAACCAATTACAGAATTTCTTGCGCCCAATCAGACAGGCGATAGCCCGCCAGATCAACCCAAAGGTTAATAAAAAGCGAATATGTATGTCGATAATTGCAAAAGTAGTGCATTGTCACGTCCCGTAACGCACGGCGCCTTTATCCCATGCCGATCAGGTCTCGTGTACGTACAGGATATGTACAAGATATTTACGCAATGCATATCCCGCTAATCGGCCAATGGGCGCGTTAACCCGGCCCATGCGCCTGTTTGATCCACATCAAGGACCAAACCCGCCCAGCCTTTAAAAGCGATCCTGCGAACAGAACCCTTTCTTTGCAGGTAAGCGATGTCCTCAGCCGAGAACCAGCCACTTTACGCCGCGCGAGAGCCGATTTTTCCGCGTAAAGTCAAAGGCTTCTACCGGAACCTGAAATGGTGGGTGATGGGCGTGACCTTGGGCATCTATTATCTGACGCCATGGATTCGCTGGGACCGCGGCCCGAACCTGCCCGATCAGGCCGTGCTCGTGGATATGGCGCATCGGCGGTTCTATTTCTTCTGGATCGAAATCTGGCCCCACGAATTCTACTTCGTCGCCGGACTACTCATAATGGCCGGCCTCGGCCTGTTTTTGTTTACCTCAGCGCTTGGCCGTGTGTGGTGCGGATATACCTGCCCGCAGACCGTTTGGACGGATCTTTTCATTCTGGTTGAACGCTGGATCGAAGGGGACCGAAACGCGCGGGTACGACTTTGGAATGCAAACTGGTCTGCCCGTAAGATACGGTTAAGGTTGATAAAATGGGCAGTATGGCTGTTGATCGCATTGGCCACTGGTGGGGCGTGGGTTTTCTATTTCGCCGATGCGCCGCGCCTTGCGCATGACCTGATCACCTTGCAAGCCCCTCCTATCGCCTGGGCCACAATTGGCATTCTGACGGCAACCACCTTTGTCTTTGGTGGCTTCATGCGCGAACAGGTCTGCAACTACATGTGCCCGTGGCCGCGTATTCAGGCAGCGATGATGGATCCTGAAACCCTGACCGTCGCCTACCGCGATTGGCGGGGTGAGCCACGCGGCAAGAAGCATGACAACACCACCGGCGACTGCATCGATTGCATGGCCTGCGTAAATGTTTGCCCTGCGGGCATCGACATCCGCGATGGGCAACAGATGGAATGCATCACCTGCGCGCTTTGCATCGACGCCTGCGATGATGTCATGGCAAAAATCGGCAAACCCCGGGGGCTGATCGATTATCTGGCCCTGTCGGATCAGGAAGAAGAGGCAAAGGGCAAACCGGCCAAAAAGCTCTGGCAGCATGTTTTCCGTTTCAGAACGGTACTTTACACATCTCTGTGGGCCGCCATCGGGGTCGGGCTTGTCTTTGCATTGTTCATCCGGGCCGAGATCGAGATGACCGTCTCCCCGATCCGTAACCCGACCTTTGTGACGCTCAGCGATGGAACGATACGCAATATCTATGACATTCGCCTGCTCAATAAACATGGGGAGGACCGGATGTTTCATCTGTCGCTCAGCGCTGATGACACCCTGCGCATCGATCTGGAAGGCACGGGCCAGCGCGGCATCATGGTCCCGGCCAATGAAACCTATCTGCAACGCGTCTATGTCTCGGCCCGCCCAAATGATCCGGCAGCCAGCCGCGACCGGGTTGATCTGCGGTTCTGGGTCGAGGATCTCGTTTCGGGCGAGCGGGCGCATAAAGACACGATTTTCAATGGGAGAGCCCAACAATGACCCGTGAATTCACTGGATGGCATATGCTGGCCCTGATGGTCGGCGGATTTGGCATCATCCTGGCCGTCAATCTGACGCTGGCCTTTAATGCAATCGCGACTTTTCCGGGGGTCGAGACCCGCAATTCCTATGTGGTCAGCCAACAATTTGAGGCCGACCGCGCCGCGCAAAACGCGCTGCGCTGGGATGTCTCGGCCACAATCACTGGCGGTGTCCTGCGCGTTACCATCCAAGACGCTGCAGGCACGCCGGTCGAGGCCGAAGTCACCCGGGCCGTCCTGGGCCGTGCCACAAATACGGGCGAAGACAGCACACCTGCCTTCACTTGGGATGGCCGCGCATTGACCGCGCCTGTCACTGCCCAAGACGGGTATTGGAACCTGCGGCTGGAATTGATTGCCCCTGACGGGACCAAGTTCCGCCGCCGCTTTCCGATCACCGCCCAATGAGCGAAGCCGCCGCCTGCCCGGCCTGTATCGGCCTGCCCGAAGCCCCGCTGGAAAAAGCGGCGGCGAACGGGTCCGCGCAGATCATGCTCTCCTTGCCGGGCATTCATTGCGTCGCCTGTATCAACGGGGTCGAGCGGGCGCTCTGCGCGATGGACGGCGTGGCGAGTGCCCGCGTGAACCTGTCGATGAAACGGGTGACCGTGGGCACCCATCAGCCCGTCACACCAGAGGCGATGATCGACACCTTAGAGCTGGCCGGCTACGAAGCGCGATTGCTGGATCGCAGCCTTTTGGGCAATGAGACCGATGCTTATGGGCGGGGACTGATGACCCGTCTGGCGGTGTCCGGCTTTGCCAATATGAACATCATGTTGCTATCCGTCGCGGTCTGGTCTGGCGCGGTTGGCGCCACGATGCATATGTTCCACTGGATCACCGCCTGCATCGCAATCCCGGCGCTGATCTATGCGGCGCAGCCCTTTTTCGCAAATGGCTGGCGCGGATTGAAAGTGGGCAAGGTCAATATGGATGTGCCGATCTCACTGGCGATTCTGCTGGCCTCAGGGATTTCGCTTTATGAGACCCTTTATGGCGGTGCGCATTCCTATTTTGATGCCGCCGTCACACTGACTTTCTTTTTGCTGATCGGGCGTTATCTGGATCATCGCAGCCGCAAGGCCGCCGCGTCCGCCGCCGCGCAACTTTCGGCCCTTGAAGCGCCGCGTGTCATGCGCCTTGCCGGCGATACAAGGGAAATGGTGGATTTTGCCGCGCTGGCGATCGGCGATCTGGTGCAGGTCTTGCCCGGCGGACGTATCCCTGTCGACGGCACGGTGACCGAAGGGCAAAGCCAGCTGGACCGCGCATTGCTGACCGGCGAAAGCCGCCCTGCTACCGCGCAGGTTGGCACAAAAGTCACCGCAGGAGAGGTCAATATGACCGGCCCACTGATCATCCGCGCGGACACGGTCGGCGCAGACACAACGTTGCGCAAAATGGTCACCATGGTGGACGAGGCCGAGGCCGTCCGCAACAAATACACCGCAGCTGCCGACCGGGCCGCTGCGGTCTATGCCCCGGTTGTGCATCTGATGGCCGTCGCGGCTTTTGCCGGATGGATGCTTTATTCCGGCGACTTCCGTCTGTCGCTCAACATCGCTGTAGCAGTGCTGATTATCACCTGTCCCTGCGCCATGGGCCTTGCCGTGCCTGCGGTATCGACCACGGCGGCGGGACGCCTGTTTCGGGCCGGGCTGTTGGTGAAGGACGGCACCGCGCTTGAACGTCTGGCCGAGGTAGACACGGTTGTTTTTGACAAAACAGGCACATTGACCATGCCCAGCGCTGCCCGCGAAACGCTTGATCCGCAGACCCAAGCCGTCGCCCTTGCGCTGACCCAAAACGCGACCCATCCGATATCACAGGCCATTGCCGCATCGTTGGACGGTGTGACAGCCGCGAAAATTACCGACCAGCAGGAACATCCCGGCAAGGGGATCAGCGCGATCTATCAAGGCCAAGATGTGCGGCTGGGCGCGGGCCATTGGTTGGGCGCGGGGCGCGGTACCTATGTTCAGATCGGCGACAATCGCCCGCAAAAGATCACCTTGCGCGCGGCACTGCGCGAGGGTGCCCAAGCATTGGTGCACAGCTGGCAGGAGCTGGGGTTGTCCGTGCATTTGGTGTCGGGCGATGACCCTGCCGAGACCGCCGCGATTGCCCAGCAACTGGGCATTTCATCATGGCAGGCAGAGGCCCAACCCAAAGACAAGATCGCCTATATTGCCAAGCTGGCCGATGCAGGTGCGCATGTTCTTATGGTCGGGGACGGGCTGAATGATACCGGGGCTTTGGCGGCGGCGCATGCCTCGGTCTCACCTGCGAGCGCGGCAGATGCGTCGCGTGCCGCCTCGGATATCGTGCTGCTGAATGACAGCCTGACCCCATTGATTGAGCTGCCCGCCGTCGCCCGTGCGGCCAAGGCCCGCATTGTCGAAAATTTTACCATATCGACAATATATAACGTGATCGCCGTGCCCGTTGCACTGGCGGGATTTGCCACACCGCTGATCGCCTCAATTGCGATGTCGGCCTCTTCCATCACTGTTCTTTTGAACGCTTTGCGGCTAAGAGGGCGGCTATGAATGTGCTTGTTTTCTTGATCCCTGTGTCGCTCATCCTTGGCGGTCTTGGGCTGGCTGCGTTTCTGTGGACTTTGCGGTCAAACCAATATGATGATCTGGATGGGGATGCCTGGCGCATCCTGTCAGACGATGATACGCCGCCGCCTTCCCGCTGATTTTTGTATTCTTCGCATCGCCCTGTTGACTCGGGCTTGGGTGTTTCCTACTTACGCTCCGTTATCACTCAACCTTGGTGAGTGCTAACGTGGGAGAAACACGAACTGGAGAAGTTCTGAAATGGCATTTACACCACTTCACGACCGTGTACTGGTCCGTCGCATTGAAAGTGACGAAAAGACAGCGGGCGGTCTGATCATTCCTGACAGCGCCAAAGAAAAACCTGCCGAAGGCGAGATCGTATCTTGCGGCGAAGGTGCCCGCAAGGACAGCGGTGAGCTGATCCCGATGGCCGTCAAAGCTGGCGACAAAGTGCTGTTTGGCAAATGGTCCGGCACCGAAGTCAAGATCGACGGCGAAGATCTGTTGATCATGAAAGAAAGCGACATTCTGGGCACCATGTAAGCCCTGTGATGTGGTGCGCAGACCTGTGCACCCAACGCTGAGATATTATCGAAATTGAAGGAGCACATGAAAATGGCTGCTAAAGACGTCAAATTCGACACAGAAGCACGCAATCGCATGCTGACAGGTGTCAACACCCTCGCCAACGCGGTGAAGGTTACTCTGGGCCCCAAGGGCCGCAACGTGGTTCTGGACAAATCGTTCGGCGCCCCACGCATCACCAAAGATGGTGTTTCTGTCGCCAAAGAGATCGAGCTGGAAGACAAGTTCGAAAACATGGGCGCGCAGATGGTCAAAGAAGTGGCCAGCCGCACCAACGACGAAGCCGGTGACGGTACAACAACAGCAACAGTTCTGGCCCAAGCGATTGTCCGCGAAGGCATGAAATCCGTTGCTGCTGGCATGAACCCAATGGACCTGAAGCGCGGCATCGATCTGGCGACAACAAAAGTTGTTGAAGCGATCAAAGCAGCGTCTCGTCCGGTTTCCGACAGCGACGAAGTGGCCCAGGTTGGGACAATTTCTGCCAATGGCGAAGCTGAAATCGGCAAGCAGATTGCTGACGCGATGCAGAAGGTTGGCAACGAAGGCGTCATCACCGTTGAGGAAAACAAAGGTCTGGAAACAGAAACCGATGTTGTTGAAGGCATGCAGTTCGACCGCGGTTACCTGTCCCCTTACTTTGTCACCAACCCTGACAAAATGACAACCGAGCTGGAAGATGCGATCATCTTGCTGCACGAAAAGAAACTGTCTTCGCTGCAGCCAATGGTTCCCCTGCTGGAATCTGTGATCCAGTCTGGCAAGCCCCTGCTGATCATCGCTGAAGATGTTGAGGGCGAAGCGCTGGCAACTCTGGTTGTCAACAAACTGCGCGGCGGTCTGAAAATCGCTGCTGTGAAAGCCCCTGGCTTCGGCGACCGCCGTAAAGCCATGCTGCAGGACATCGCGATCCTGACAGGTGGTCAGGTCATCTCAGAAGATCTGGGCATGAAGCTGGAAAATGTCACGATCGACATGCTGGGCTCTGCCAAGCGCGTTAACATCACCAAAGACGAAACAACTGTCGTCGACGGTGCAGGTGACAAGGCCGAGATCGAAGCACGGGTCAACCAGATCCGCGGCCAGATCGAAGAAACATCGTCCGATTACGACCGTGAAAAGCTGCAAGAGCGCGTTGCCAAACTGGCAGGCGGTGTTGCTGTGATCCGCGTTGGTGGCATGTCCGAAGTGGAAGTCAAAGAGCGTAAAGACCGCGTCGATGACGCCCTGAACGCGACACGCGCTGCTGTTCAAGAAGGCGTTGTTGTCGGCGGCGGTGTTGCACTGATCCAAGGCGGTAAGGCGCTGGAAGGTCTGGAAGGCGCAAACTCTGACCAGAACGTTGGTATCTCAATCGTTAAGAAAGCAATCGAAGCGCCTCTGCGTCAGATCGCTGAAAACTCTGGTGTTGACGGCTCTGTTGTTGCCGGCAAAATCCGTGAGAGCGATGATGCATCCTTCGGCTTTAACGCACAGACCGAAGAATATGGCGATCTGTTCAGCTTCGGCGTAATCGACCCTGCCAAAGTTGTCCGCACAGCGCTGCAAGACGCTGCTTCTGTTGCTGGTCTGTTGATCACAACCGAAGCCATGGTTGCAGACAAGCCAGCCAAAGAAGGCGCAGCAGCTGCCGGCGGCGGCATGCCCGACATGGGCGGCATGGGCGGCATGATGTAAGTCGTTCTTTGCCCTTGGGCAAAAACGACGATCATGTGGCAGGCGTTTGCGCAGCGAATGCCGAGAACATGTAAAGTGAAGAATAGAGGGGCGCTCTACTTGGGCGCCCCTTTCGCGTTTCGGCGCAGGCAGCAAAGCGGCAGGCGTCTTCGTAGAAAATGCCGAGAGCTTTGGCCCCGCATTCTGCACAAAATCTTAAAGGGCAGTCCTTCTGGGCCGCTCTTTTCATTTTTCCAAGGGCTGCCCCCCGGCGCTGATCACGGCAAATTGGGGTAATTGTGATCCGCAAACCGGCTATTTTCTGAAACAACGTTTGCGCCGGGGGATTTTTCGCCCCCTTTGCAAAATTGCGCATTGTTCTGGAAAGGTTCGCTGATGAGACGCATTTTCCCCAACACTCTATCCCTATTGTTTTTGCTGTCCCTGCTCGCGATCCCATTGCGACCCTCGGCCACCGTTGCCGATACCGCCCCGCTGCCGGAATATGTGATCGCCGAATTCGGCACACCGCCCGCGGTGCCAGAGGGGCCCCTGCCCCGACATCTGCAGGATGCAGTGCGTGTCGTCTTCATCGATAGCCTTGCCCAGTCCGCTTGGGGACACGACCAACAGATCGCGCTGTCCGAGATCACCGAATCCGGCGATCCACGACTGGCATGGGTCATTGCGGATATGATGCGCTTTACCTGGCGGGCTGAATTTGACACGGCCCTTGCCAATGCGGGCGCTGCGCTTTTGCAGATTGAATATCAATCCATCGCCCGCTGGGGCGAGCTAACCGATCATCTGATCGCATGGGATATTCCGGCCTATCCGGGCTATCTGGAGGCAAAACGCGCCATCTTTACCCAGTTTGTACCAGGGTGGGAGCGTATCTTTATCGAAGGTGACATCGATTGGCGGATGGTGTCCTGGGGCGGCGTCAATATTGACAACCGGCCCTATGATACCACGGATGATCCCTGCAATTGCATTCCTGCGGCCGATAACCCTGAGGTGAGCAGCGCCGCCGATGCGACCTGGTTGAAAGACGATGATATCGTCTTTGGCATCGCAGTGAATGGCGAATATCGCGCCTATCCGCGCCGCATCATGGAAGTGCGCGAGATGGTCAATGACACGCTTGGCGGGCGCGATTTGGGTATTCCTTATTGCACCCTCTGCGGCGCCGCACAGGCCTATTTCACCGATCAGCTGCCTGGTGGGATCGACCGGCCGATCCTGCGCACATCGGGTCTTTTGATCCGTTCAAATAAGGTGATGTATGATCTGAATACATATTCTGTGTTCGATACATTCCTCGGCCATGCCGTGACCGGCCCGCTGGCTGATCGCGGGGTTCAGCTGGAACAGGCCACTGTCATCACCACCGATTGGGGCACCTGGAAGGCGCAATATCCGCAAACCACCGTGCTGGTCGAAGCGCTCGCACTTGGCCGCGATTTCGATTTCCGCAATGGCCGCGATGCGGATGGCCCGATCTTTCCGGTGGGCAATGTTGATCCGCGCCTGCCGGTCCATGAGGATGTGATCGGCGTTGTGACCGCCAGCGGCAAACCCGTCGCCTTTCCACGTGCCACCGCCTTTGCCGCGCTGCAACAAGGGGTCGAGATCGGATATGAAAACGTGCGGTTGCGTCTTGATGCAGGTGGGATCAGGGCTGTCGGCACAGATGGTACGGATCTAGGCAGTCACCAGGCCTTTTGGTTCGCATGGTCGCAATTTCACCCCACCACATTGCTTTGGACACCATCATGATGACGCAGGGGTGATAACAGGGGGCTTGCGCCATGCCCTCCTGCCGGGTCAAGTGGCGGGAAACGCAATAGGCCCCACACATATGACGCTGTTTCTGCTTGTTACCCTGACCATGGTGGCCTTTGCCGCAAATTCGATCCTGAACCGGGTTGGCGTCGCCCAGTTTGGTATGGACCCTATGGCATTTGCCGCGATCCGCACCGCCGCAGGTGCGGCCATGCTTTGGGTTCTGGTCGCCGGGCGCCAGCAGCCCCCCTGCCGTATTGATCCCCAAAAGATTTGCAGGCGCGTTGGCGTTGGCCATCTATATGATCGGGTTTTCCTGGGCCTACATCACCTTAGATGCAGGGCTTGGTGCATTGATCCTTTTTGGCGTCTTGCAGGTCGTTGTCTTTGGCTGGGCGGTCATTGAGCGCCAAAATATCCCCCCGATGCGCTGGCTGGGCGCCGGTATTGCCTTGGTTGGGCTATGCATTTTGCTCTGGCCCAGCGGCGCAACGCCGCCCCCTGCTTTGGGTGCTCTTTCAATGACCGCGGCGGGCATCAGCTGGGCGGCATACACGCTGCTGGGGCGCACCGAGCCTGATGCGCTGGGCGCTACCGCAAGCAATTTTCTGTTATGCCTGCCAACCGTGGCGTTGGTGGCATTGCCCGGTATCGCGGCGATGCCGCCGCTTGGCGGGCTGATCACCGCCATTGTCGCTGGGGCCATAACCTCGGGCCTGGGATATGCGCTGTGGTATCGCGTTTTGCCGCAACTGCCCACAACCATGGCTGGGATCGCGCAGCTGAGCGTGCCCGTCATTGCCGTGCTGGCCGGTGTCATCCTGCTAGGTGAGACGCTGAACCTGCGATTGATCATTGCCGGGGCGCTTGTCTTGGGCGGCATTGCCGTATCGTTGCGTCCCGCAAAATAGAGGAGCTTTCGCAACGCGCGAGCTATGCTACATCTAAACACATGAAACGTCTTTGCCTGACCATCTTTGCGATATTCACCAGTTCTGCCGCCCTGGCAGAGGATTGCGTGGTCCTGTTTCACGGTCTTGCCCGGAGCGAGATATCCCTGACCCCGATGCAGTTCTATCTTGAGAACGCAGGTTATCTGGTGGTCAATCGCGGCTATCCCTCCACGACTGCCACAATCCAGACCTTGGTCGAAGAACATGTCGCCGAGGATGTGGCCGCATGTGGCGACAGGCGTGTGCATTTTGTGACCCATTCCTTGGGCGGTATTCTTGTCCGTGCCTGGCTGACCAATCAACGACCCGCCAAGATGGGCCGCGTCGTCATGCTTGGGCCGCCCAATAGCGGGTCTGAACTGGTCGATGTTTTTGGTGATTTTGAACCCTTTCAATGGGTCAACGGACCTGCGGGGCTTCAACTGGGAACCGATAGTGATAGCGTGCCAAATACGCTTGAGGATATCCCCTACGAGATCGGCGTGATCGCCGGTGATCGCACCCTCAACCCGGTTTATTCCGCCCTGATTGAGGGGCCCGATGACGGCAAAGTATCTGTCGCCTCAACCCGGCTAGACGGGATGCGCGATTTCATCGTTTTGCCAGTGACGCATACTTTCATGATGAACAACCCTGTCGTCATGGAAGAGGTCCTTTTGTTCCTGCGCGAAGGCCGTTTCAACCACACGCTGGATCTGTTGGACGTCATTCTGGCGCCGGACTGAGACAGGCCTTAGGGTCAGGTCCCGACTGCCTTGATAACCCGGTTCACATGCCCCATTTTCCGGCCTGGCTTGACCTCTGCCTTGCCATAAAGGTGGATCGCCGCACCCGATTTGGCCAAGGCAGGAACGCGGTCCATATCATCGCCGATCAGGTTTTCCATCACCACATCGGCGTGACGCGCTCCATCGCCCAAAGGCCATCCCGCGACCGCCCGAATATGCTGTTCAAACTGGCAGATTGTGCAGCCGTTTTGCGTCCAATGGCCGGAATTGTGCACCCGCGGGGCGATTTCATTCACGATCAAAGCCTGGGGCGTCACAAAAAGCTCGACCCCCAGCACGCCGACATAATCCAGCGCATTCAGGATTTTCGCGGCGATCAACACCGCATCCGTCCGCTGACTTGGGCTTAGCTTGGCGGGCACTGTTGTGGTGCGCAAAATACCATCTGAATGGACATTTTCGCCCGGGTCATAGCAGGCCACGGCCCCCTCAGGGCTACGCGCACCAATCACCGAGACCTCATGGCTAAAATCCACGAACCCTTCCAATATGGCGGGCGCACCGGCCATTGCATCAAATGCAGCGCCAGCCTCGCCCGGGGCCATGATCCGCGCTTGTCCCTTACCATCATAGCCCATACGGCGGGTTTTCAGGATCGCCGGGGTTCCAATCTGCGCGATGGCAGCATCCAGATCAGCCATGCTGGTAACATCTGCAAAAGGCGCGGTTTGAAGCCCCAAATCCTGCAGGAAAGTCTTTTCAGTCAGCCGGTCCTGGCTGGTAGCAAGCGCATTGCGGCCAGGATGGATGGGGGCCAGAGCCTCAAGAATATCCAGAGCCGATGTTGGGATATTTTCAAACTCATAGGTGATGATATCCACCGCTTCACCAAAGGCGCGCAATGCCGCGGCATCGTCATAGCTGGCGGTGGTCATCTGGTGGGCAACATCACCTGCAGGTACGTTTGTGCCCGGCTCAAAGATATGGGTTTTTAGCCCAAGCCGCGCAGCTGCAACGGCCAACATACGGCCTAACTGGCCACCACCCAAAATACCAATGGTCGCCCCCACGGGCAGCGGCTTAGTCATCTGTCGGCTCATCAGGAATTGAGGCCGATAAAGCTGCACGCCAGGCATCCAGACGCTCGGCCAGTTCGGCATCCTGCAAGGCCAGAATACCGGCCGCCATCAGCCCCGCATTCTTTGCCCCAGCCGCACCAATCGCCATAGTCGCAACCGGAAAACCCCGGGGCATTTGCAAAATGGAATAAAGGCTATCAACCCCAGAAAGCGCATTTGTCTGCACAGGCACACCAATCACGGGCACCCGGGTTTTTGAGGCCATCATACCGGGCAAATGCGCCGCGCCGCCTGCGCCTGCAATAATCGCCTGCAAGCCGCGATCCACAGCCGTTTTCCCGTAGTCCCATAACCGGTCCGGGGTACGGTGGGCCGAGACGATTTTCGTCTCAAAATGCACGCCCAGCTCATCCAAAACATCTGCTGCTTCGCGCATGGTGGGCCAGTCAGACTGGCTGCCCATGATAATACCGACCAAGGGTTGGGTCATGTTTGAAAGTCCCATAGCAAAAGGAAGCGGCACTATAGCCAAGGCGCTGTGGGCTGCAATGTCTGTTGGGCGACAATCGAAGATTTAGGCATTCAGTGATGCCATATGTTCAGGCTATGTTATCAAACGCAATTTTTCAGGCGATGATATCGGGGAAAATCCGATCCTGAAGCGCAACAATCTGATCTTTCAGCGCCAGCTTTTGCTTCTTAAGACGCCTGAGTGTCAGCATGTCAGACGCGCTGCGCTCATGCAGGGCGTCAATCGCCTCATCCAGGTCCCGATGTTCGCGCTTAAGCACCTCAAGCTTTACGCGAAGCACCTCGTCCTGTTCCATCTTGGCGGATGTATTCATCTGTAATGCGCCCGAATTCCGTTTGCGATCACCCTAACAGATAAGGAGCTTACAAAGAAGTTCCTAAAGTGAGTTACGGCTGGTTGCGGCACCCAAACCAATTCCCGCCCCTCACTACGGTGCAGAATGTCCAACCAATCGGCTAATATTCCGTTTAAAAAAAGCAGATTTTTCAGACTATGGACGGCAGGCGCCAATTAGGTCGGAAAGGGATAGATTTTGCCAATCTCCAAATGTGTAGGGGGCGTCATATTTCGGATCATCAAACCAGGCATCTGAGTAGACGTTGATCTGTCGCCCGCGTTGAAAATCCCATACACAGTCAATCCCGGTTTCTGTTTCTTTGTGTGTCTGCCAAACGGCGAAACCGGCAACAACCGGTTCATCCTCTTGCCAAACAAACCGTGTCATCACGTCATTCCGAAACCTGCTTTCGGTGTTTGATGAGCCAAAAAGAGTAAGTTCAACTGCACTTGCACGTCCAGGCGGTTTGCGTAGCTCAAACCGTTGCGGGTCAAAGGGGCGCAGATTGCTGCCAACCGAAGTCAGACGCGCCCCGCCGTTTGCATCGCCCAGAAACACGGCAAGCTGATAATCTGTATAGGTTTCAGACAATGCGACGTGATCCAGATAGCCATCCCCATTCCAATCAAGGCTAAGCTCTTGCAAGAAATACCCATCAGGTCGGTCGGGATCGTCATAAAGATACGGGTCCACAGAGCAGCCAGAATAGACCACATCACCCATCAGGTTTTCAAAGGTAGATGCCGTCCAGAACCCCAATGGCATCGGCTCTGCGTCCGTTGTAGTGACATCTCCGACAATGTCGTTACCCCCGCCGATTGATTTGTCGCGAAAATCGACAAAACAGCGGGTCATTCCGGCCTCGGAAAAAAGTGCAGGCGTTTGCTGTGTCTCTTTGGCGTCAACGACAAAGCCGTCATCTACGTAGCGCAGTTGGGTCTTTGACCACCAAAGATCAGGTCCAACAACGGTGCCGGTTTCCACAATTTCCAGGCGGTTTGCCGCAGTGCCGGCAAATAGCAATAGCTCTATATTGGGGTGTATGGGCGCGCGGGCAAAATCGGCGGCGACCTGGACAAGCACTTGCCCACCGGCGCTGCCTTCGAACAAAAGCAGGTCGGCCCGGCCATCAATAGTGCTTGAATGATCAAGCCGCGCGATATCGTCAAACCCGTCCTCATTCCAATCAAGTGTGAGTGTAGAAATCGTCTCAGCCGCGGCGGCCGTATGTATCATTGCGCAAATCAACGCGATCCGAATATGCATCTGGCTTCATTCCTAAAACAGTAAATGGCGACATTATCAGGACATCGATCGTGATCTGTAAAGGTGGCAAACTGGCATCGGCAAGAATGTTCCACAAACGCCTGCGCCAAAGGCCAAAAGTCCGGGTGCGAATTCCTCCCTTGATCAATAGCCGTTTGATCCCCATATTTTCTGCAGAGGTCGCCAAAATGGGGCTAAAACCGACAGTCGCTTGCGCAGAAGGACATGTCTGATGACAAAATTGGCTTTGGGAACGCATCCGTTCCTGCTTGGGTTTGAGCAGCTCGAACGTCTTGTAGAACGCACCGCAAAAAGCGGGAATGACGGCTACCCACCCTATAATATCGAACAGACATCGGAAAATTCTTATCGGATCACGCTGGCCGTCGCTGGCTTTGCGGAATCTGATCTGGCCATCACGGTCGAGGACAGTGCGCTCGTGATCCGCGGCCGCCAGGATGACGATAGCGACGGGCGCGTATTTTTGCATCGCGGTATCGCCGCGCGGCAATTCCAACGCTCTTTCGTTTTGGCCGATGGCGTGGATGTCGGTGAAGCCGTGATCGAAAACGGCTTGCTTCATGTCGATCTGACGCGGGCTGTCCCGGACAAGGTCATTCAAACAATTGCAATCAGGAAAGGGTAAAGCATGAATACGAAATACGAGACCAAGAAACGCGGTCAGGACATCGTTTATGTCAAACCCATTGCGGTTGCTGATTTGCCCGAAGAACTGCGCGAAGATGTCGGCGATCTGGAACAGCTATTTGCCGTGCACAACGCCGCTGGTGAACAGCTGGCCCTTGTCGCCAACCGCAAGCTTGCCTTTCATCTCGCCCGCGAGAATGACATGACACCGATGACGGTGCATTAAGCCCTGTGCCTGCAAGTATCGCCCTAGTCGCCCATGACGCCCAAAAAGATCTGATGGTTGCATGGGCGCAGGATCATGCAAGCGTGCTATCCCAATTTCGGATCGTCGCCACCGGGACAACCGGTCAAAGGCTGACGGATCAGGCACATCTCAGTGTTGAGCGTCTGCTGAGCGGCCCCAAAGGCGGTGACGCCCAGCTGGGTGCCATGATTGCCGAAGGCAAGCTGGATGCACTGTTCTTTTTCATCGATCCGATGTCGGCCATGCCGCATGATGTCGATGTGAAATCACTGCTCCGGCTTGCCATTCTTTATGACACGCCGTTGGCCGTGAACCGATCCTCAGCCACGGCCGTTCTGGCGGCCCTACCGCAAAACGGCTGACCGACGGAGCAACTTAAATCCGCGCGGCAATGTTGTTGTTGAAATATTGCGGGTCATCGCTGACCTCCTCCACCAGCCAGTCAGGCCGCGCAAAACGGGCTTGCTCATCCGGTAGTTCGACCTCTGCCAGAACCAGATCAATCTGCTCAAAGACATCCAATTCCACCATCAGCCCACCTGCAAGCGGGTGGTAATATCGCCGCTTTGCCAATACGGCGTCGCACATCGTGTTCAGCATGGCTTCGGCATCTGCGACAGGGATGGGATATTCAAACTCATCCCGTGCGATCCCAACTGACGGCCCCTTGATCGTCAGGAAGGCCGCATCATTTGCGATCCGCACCCGCACCACACCCGTTTTGTCCGACATAATGTAACCTTGCCGCATGTATCTGGGTTTCGTTGCCAATAGTGCCCGCACTTCAGGGTGATCGCAGTCGACTAGGAATTTCCGTTCGATTTCTTGCGCCATCACCGCAAATCCTCACCCGTTTTCATGGAAAAAGTCATAGATTGTCTGCGCCATATTCGCGGACACCCCATCCACCGCCTTGAGGTCCGCCAAGTTTGCCCGTGCCACTGCCTTGGCCGATCCGAAATGCGCCAGTAGCGCGCGTTTGCGGGCCGCCCCAACGCCGGGCACATCGTCCAGCGGAGTGGCGCCGATGGCTTTGGACCGTTTCGCCCGGTGCGTGCCGATGGCAAAACGGTGCACTTCGTCCCGCATCCGCTGGATGAAGTAAAGCACCGGGTCGTTGTGCCGTAGTGCCATCACGGGTTTGCCCGTGCGGTAGAATTCCTCTTTCCCTGCATCCCGGTCTTCGCCCTTGGCCACGCCGACCATGGGGATGTCGGCCACGCCCAGATCATCCATGATTTCTTGCACAGCGCTCACCTGCCCTGCCCCTCCGTCAATCAGCAAGAGGTCCGGCCATGTGCCGGTGCTACGGTCCGGGTCCTCTTTCAGCAGGCGTTGAAAGCGGCGGGTCAGCACCTCTTTCATCATCCCGAAATCATCCCCGGGGGTCAGGTCAGTGCCCTTGATGTTGAACTTGCGGTATTGGTTTTTGTCGAAGCCATCAGGGCCCGCAACAACCATGGCGCCGACAGCATGGGCCCCTTGGATGTGCGAGTTGTCGTAGACTTCAATCCGCTGCGGGGTCTTGTCCATATCAAAGGCCTCGGCCACGCCTTTCAGCAGTTTGGCCTGCGTAGCGGTTTCCGACATCTTCCGGGCTAGGCTTTCACGGGCGTTGCGGAGCGCGTTTTGCACCAGCTCTGCCTTTTCGCCGCGTTGGGGGATGACTACCTCAACCTTGCGGCCCGCCTTTTCGGCCAGGGCAGCGGCCATCAGATCGTCATTGTCCAACCCATGGGACAGGATCACCATGCGGGGCGGTTCGCGGTTGGAATAGAACTGGCCGACGAACGCCTCCATCACCTCGGATGGGTCCTCGTCTCCGCTGACGCGCGGGTAATAATCGTGGTTGCCCCAGTTCTGATTGGCGCGGATAAAAAACACCTGTACGCAGGCCTGACCGCCGTCGCGGTGAAGGGCGATCACGTCGGCCTCTGCCGTGGATTGCGGGTTGATCCCCTGCGCAGACTGGACCTGGGTCAAGGCCTTGATCCGGTCGCGCAGGGCGGCGGCGCGCTCAAACTCCATCGCTTCGCTGGCCTCTTGCATCTGGGCGGCGAGCGTTTCCTGAATGCCCTTGGTGCGGCCTTGCAGGAATTGTTCGGCATCCTGGACAGAACCAGCATAATCTTCTGCACTGATCAGCCCGCAACAGGGGCCCGAGCAGCGTTTGATCTGATATTGCAGGCAAGGCCGCGTGCGGGTTTCGAAATCACTGTCCGAACAATTGCGCAAAAGGAACACGCGCTGCAACTGGTTCAGCGTCCGGTTCACGGCCCCTGCCCCGGCGAAGGGGCCATAGTAATTGCCCTTTTGCTTTTTTGCGCCGCGGTGTTTTTTGATCATGGGAAAATCATGATCCTTGGCAACCAGAATATTGGGAAAGCTTTTGTCGTCGCGCAGCAGCACATTGTAGCGCGGCTTGAGCTGCTTGATCAGGTTCTGTTCCAGCAGCAGCGCCTCGGTTTCTGTACGCGTGGTCAGAAACATCATGCTGGCGGTTTCGCGGATCATGCGCATAATCCGGGGGCTGTGCTGCCCAGGGCGGCTGTAACTGCTGACCCGGTTTTTCAGACTGCGCGCCTTGCCGACGTACAAAACGCGGCTTTCTGCATCCAGCATCCGGTACACCCCGGGCGAGCTGTCAAGCGTGCGCAGATATCCTGCGATCACATCATATCCGGTTTTTGCTGGCTCGGTCATGCTCACGGGTCCGTGATTCTCCTTTGGCTGCAATGGTAAGCGGTTCGGGGCAAGAGGAAAGACATCCACGATTCCTGTGGATAACTCGGTGGGTTAATCCTTGAGAACAGGAAATTTCCTTTGTTTTCGGCTGACTTCACCTATCTGCACAAAAATTAAGCAATTTTTCAGACCCCTGAAAACATTGGATATTTTTATTGATATTTACTTAACGCATTGAAAAAACGGTTAATTGTGACGGTTTTGTGACTGCAGGCCGCGTCCGGTGCGTAACTTTGGCCCAAGATCACTCAACCCCAAGTACATCGGGCGTTTGCCAGACAAGATGTTGCCCCCCATCAACAGCCAGCATTTGCCCGGTAACAGCGGGCGCATCCAGGAAATATCCAAGTGCAGCAGTGATATCGCCCGGGTTCGCACCGCGCTTAAGAATGGTCGCGGCGCGCTGCCTGTCGAAATGCGATTTGCTTTGCCGGTGCCCCTGCAATGTGGGCCCGGGGCCAATGCCGTTTACCCGTACACGCGGCGCCAGGGCCTGCGCCGTCGTTTGGGTCATCGCCCAAAGCCCCATCTTGGCAATTGTATAGCTCATGAATTCCGGGGTCAGCTTATGCACCCTTTGGTCCAGCATATTGACGACCAAAGCCTGCGCGACGGGTTCATCCATATCATCCAGTACTGGATCAGGCACTTGGGCCGCAAAATGCTGGGTGAGAACAAAGGGCGCGCGCAGGTTCGATTCAAGATGACGATCCCAGCTTTCGCGGGTTGCCGTCTGAACCGTATCATATTCAAAGATCGATGCGTTGTTGATCAGACAGGTCAGTGGACCGCCCAGCGCATCTGACGCCCGCCCGACCAGGGACTGTGCCGCATTTTCATCCAAAAGATCAGCCTGTAGCGCGACCGCCGTTCGGCCCATCGTCTGCAGCTCTTGCACAACCGTATCCGCATCAGTTTGCGAGCCCGCATAATGGACAGCCACATCATAGCCCCGCGCACCCAGATAGAGGGCCATCGCACGGCCAAGCCGCGCAGCTGCTCCGGTCACAAGGGCTTTCATCGTTTTTCTTTCTCGCAAGCGCAGGGGCCTTTGCCGATCTTATAGCGCAGGCATTTTGGACATTTGGCATTGGCCAAACGCTCTTGTCCCGGAAAACGCCACTTTCCGAAAATGCCCAGCACCATCATGAATGCCAGGAAAAAGAAGATGACTTTAAGGATCACAGCCCGAACCGCGCAAAAGCGGCACGCTCTTCGATACTGGCGAGCGTGTCACCGACGATCTGACTGCCGAACCGGGCCAGAAGTGGCTTTTTCTGGCCGTAACGCCGGAACTTGATCTTGTCGCCAAACCGCTCTTTCATCACTGGGGCCAGATGGCCGATGCCATCGACCAATCCGGCATCAACACCGTTCTTTCCGACAAAAATCTCACCGGTGAACAGATCAGGATGATCAGACAGCTTGGTGCCGCGCCGCGATTTGACATAAGCGATAAAAGTCTCGTGGATATCGCCCAGCCACGACTTTAGCTTTTTGACATCTGCTGGGCTTTCTTTCTTGAACGGGTCAAGCTGCGATTTGGATTTCCCGGCTGTATGCACGCGCCGCTCGATCCCATATTTTGCCAGCGCTTCGGGCGCCCCAAAGCCCGCGCTGATGACGCCAATTGAACCGGTGATCGAACAATCATCCACAAAAATCTCATCAGCCGCGCAGGCCAGCCAATAGCCGCCGGATGCGGCGACATCCTCAACAAAGGCGAAGACGGGAATTTTCTTTTCATCAGCCAGACGGCGAATGCGTGCCGCAATCAAAGACGATTGCACGGGCGATCCGCCAGGGCAGTTAATTTCCAGCGCAATAGCCGCAGGTTTGCCCTTGCCAAAGGCTTTTTCAATCACGGGTGTCAGGCCTGGATTGTCCAGTCCACGGCCCCCGTTGCTGATCGCCCCTTGCAGCCGAATGACGGCCACAAAGGGTTCGGATTTCATAAATGGAATAAAGCGTTTCATGACATCGTACTTAGGCCATTACGCCCCGCACGCAAGTGTCATTGTCTGATCCGCCATCCTGTCCGAAATATCCACCAGATGATTGTCAGGCAAAGCCCGGTAAAGAAAGCAATGGCCAGCAGCGACAACCCGATATCCACATCCGCCGTTCCAAAGAACGCCCAGCGGAAACCGCTGATCAGATAGACAACCGGGTTAAACAACGTGATGGTCTGCCAAACCGGTGACAGCATCGAGACCGAGTAGAACGACCCCCCCAGGAAAACCAGTGGTGTGATCACCAGCAGCGGGATCAATTGCAGCTGTTCAAAGTTCCCCGCCCAGATGCCGATAATGAAGCCAAGCAGCGAAAAACTGATGCAGGTCAGCGTCAAAAAGGCAATCATTGCAAGCGGATGCGCCACCGTGATGTCCACAAAGAAAAACGATGTCCCAAAGATGATCAGCCCGATAAACATCGCCTTGGTCGCCGCAGCCCCGACATAGCCGGCGACGATCTCAAGAAAGCTGACTGGCGCTGATAGCAGCTCATAAATGGTGCCGATGAATTTGGGGAAATAGATCCCAAAGCTGGCGTTTGACGTGGCCTGCGTCATCACGCTGAGCATGATTAACCCCGGCACGATGAACGCCCCATAGCTGACGCCTTCCACCTCTTGGATACGGCTGCCGATGGCGGTTCCGAAGACCACAAAATAAAGCGATGTCGACAGCACCGGCGAGATCAGGCTTTGCGTGATTGTCCGAAAGAACCGTTTCATCTCGAACAGGTAGATGGTCATGACTGCGTTGAAATTCATGATGTTTCCTTCACCAAACCGACAAAGATATCCTCAAGCGAGCTTTGCTGCGTTTGCAGATCTTTCATTTGCAAACCCGCTTTTTGTAGATCGCCAAGCAAAGTTGTGATCCCCGTGCGCTCGCCTTCAGTATCGTAGCTATATGTCAGATATTGCCCGTCATCCGACCGCATCAGATCATATGCGGCCAAACCGTCGGGGATTTTGTCAATCGGCGCGGCCAGCTCAATCCGCAGCTGCTTTTGCCCCATCTGGGCCATCAGATCGGTCTTGTCCTGCACCAGCAGGATTTCACCCTTGTTAATCACGCCAATCCGATCGGCAATCGCTTCGGCCTCTTCGATGTAATGGGTCGTCAGAATGATCGTCACACCCGAGGCTTTCAGCGCCGCAACGACGTCCCACATGTCTTTGCGCAGTTCGACATCAACGCCTGCTGTCGGCTCGTCCAGGAACAGGACTTTGGGTTCGTGGCTCAGCGCCTTGGCAATCAACACACGGCGCTTCATGCCCCCCGATAGGGTCATGATTTTATTGTCTTTTTTATCCGCCAGAGACAGTTTTTCGAGGATATCCATGACATAGGCATCATTGCGCGGTTTACCAAAGATGCCGCGTGAGAAGCTGACACTGCTCATCACCGTTTCAAAGGGTTCAAGATTGATTTCCTGCGGGACCAGACCGATCATTTTCCGCGCGGCCCGAAAGGCGGTTTGCGTGTCGTGCCCACCAACCGTTATCGCGCCAGAGCTTGGTACAGTGATCCCGCAAATCGTTGAAATCAAAGTCGTTTTTCCCGCGCCGTTAGGGCCCAGCAATGCCAGAATTTCACCCTCTTCGATATCGAGGTTCACGGATTTCAGCGCTTCAAAGCCCCCGGCATATGATTTGCGCAGGTTCTGAACTGAGACAATTGCAGACATTATGCGTCCTTCGGATTGAGTAAACTAAACGTTATGCTGGTGCGTCCAAAAGGGAAAGTGGCCAGCGGGAAGACCCATATGTGCATTGGCGCACATCGATTGTCGCGTTGTTCCGATACAGATTGCGTACAGAACCTGTACATATGGCGTATGTACACCGGTCCGAAACGACGGACCCCTTACATCATTCTTGCCACATCCAGCATCCGGCAGGAAAATCCCCATTCATTGTCATACCAGCCGAAAACCCGCACCAGCCCCCCAGCAGTCACCCGTGTTTCGGGCAATGACACCACAAGACTTTCGGGCCGTGATCGCAGATCTGTAGAAACGAGCGGCTTATCCGTCCAGCCGATGATCCCTGACTGCGCGCGCAGGACCGCGTGCACCTCTTCCAATTGAGCCGGCTTGTCTAAGGTGACCGTCAGATCAACCGCCGAGACCGAGGCCACCGGAACGCGCACCGCTGCCGCCTCGATCCGCCCGGCGATATCGGGCAGCACAGCATTGAGAAGCCTTTGCGCGGATGTTGTTGTCGGCACCATTGATAATGCCGCCGCCCGGCTACGCAGCATGTCCCCGCGCGGTGCGTCGATGGTCGGCTGGCTACCGGTATAGCAGTGGATTGTGGTCATCCATCCGGTTTGCAGCCCCCATGTCTGATCAATCAGCCGCACAATCGGTGCCAGCGCATTGGTTGTGCAGGACGCGTTTGAGACAATTGGCTGTTCTTTCAGCAGCGCCTCATTCGCGCCAAGCACCAGTGTCAGGTCGGCCGCATCGGATGGCCCCGAAATGAGCACACGCCCCGCACCGGCACCAAGCCCGC
Organism: Yoonia sp. BS5-3; assembly: GCF_038069655.2. NCBI lineage: Bacteria > Pseudomonadati > Pseudomonadota > Alphaproteobacteria > Rhodobacterales > Paracoccaceae > Yoonia > Yoonia phaeophyticola. The sequence goes on along the minus strand of NZ_CP150951.2, from coordinate 1,919,012 downwards.
GCGCCGCAATGTCCCGTTGCCCGGCTTTGCCGGTACATTCAAAGACAATATCGACACCGCTAAGATCAATCGTGCTGAGATCGGGTGTTTGATGCAAAGCAATAGGCTTGCCGTTCAACACAAGCGCCCCGTCGTCCAAGGTGACCGTCCCCGGGAAGGGCCCGAAAACACTGTCATAGGCAAAAAGATGCGCGCAAAGGTCAGCCTCAGCGATGTCGTTAATGCCGACGATATCAATATCCGGCCATGCGCCCCCGGCCCAAGCCCGGAGCGCGGTCCGACCGATTCGCCCGAAGCCATTGATAAAAACCTTGCGCATCTTCTTCCTCGCTTTGATTAAGGCGGACGCTGCACCGTTACGTCACTTCTTACAAGCGGGGTTTATTACGACTTTCTGCCCTCTATATAGGCAACGTGTCTGTGACGCGGCTGAGATGTTTACCAAAAGATAAGGAATCGGTATCGATTCGGGTTAAGAAGTGGTTAACTGACCCAATAAAATCGACCGAACTGCAACAAACTTTGATTAAGGTGGCAAAAAATCGCGAGTACGGGTGCACAAATCCTTGGTTTCGGCTTAAACCTAGCGTCAACCCAGTGAAAATGGGCGCTATCGGCGAAAAATCGCCAAGGACTGTTTCGGGATTCGTTGGTAATCTTCCATCGATCCCCCGATTAAGAACCACCAAACAACAAGTTAGCGTCACTTTTTGGCCTAATTTGAATGACAGAAAAATAACAAGGGCCGGGGGAATATGATCTGGCCGATGATGTTTGAGAGCTGGATGTACTAGATGGCTAAGGCACAAATACTAGATAACGCCGACGACAAAGACAGCTTTGTCGACGAGTTGAAGCCGGGCACAAAGCTGATGCACGGCCAATACACGATCGACAGCTTCCTGAATGCGGGCGGCTTTGGCATTACTTATCTTGCCAAAGACAGTCTCGACCGGAAGATCGTGATTAAAGAGTGTTTCCCCGGCGCGTTTTGCCGGCGTAGCCGTTATGTTGTGCAAGCCCGTTCGCGCGCGCACCAGAACGAGCTGAAATCCATTGTCCGCCTGTTTGTCCAAGAGGCCCGCAGCCTTGCCAAGTTGGACCACCCGAATATCGTGGGTGTGCACCAGGTTTTTGAAGACAATGACACCGCTTATATGGCGCTGGATTTTGTTGAGGGTCGCGATCTGCTTGATACGATTGAAGATCCCAACCACACCCTGACCCCGCCGCAAATCAAGAATATCCTGAAAGAGGTTCTTGGTGCCGTGGGCTTTATCCATGATCAGGGTATCCTGCACCGTGATATTTCGCCCGACAACATCCTGATCAACCAGGATCTGCATCCGGTATTGATCGACTTTGGTGCTGCCCGTGAAGAGGCCACCAAGCAAAGCCGCGTTCTGTCCGCCTTGCGCGTCGTAAAGGATGGCTATTCGCCGCAGGAATTTTACATTGCCGGTTCTGAGCAGAGCCCAAGCAGTGACCTTTATGCCCTTGCTGCGTCTTTCTATCATTTGATCGCACAAGACGTGCCCCCGAATTCGCAGGCGCGTTTGGCTGCGATCGCATCCGGTGAACCTGATCCTTATGTTCCCCTGTTGGGCCGCTTCCCGGATTATGAAGACAACTTCTTGGCTGCCGTCGATAAGGCCCTGGCCGTTTTGCCAAAAGATCGGGTTCAGTCTGCGACAGACTGGATCAACCTCATGGATGGCCTCGAAGGCAATGTGACGCCTTTGAAAGTGGCCGGCGGCGCCCGTGTCGATGCGGCAGCCCCTGCAGAGGACGCCCCAGCATCGAAATCGAAAATGCCACTGCTGTTGGGTTCGGCGGCTGTTGTTGCCCTGATGGTGGGTGTCGGTGTCTTTACATTGGGCGGTGGTGAGGAGGCTGCACCTGCAGCGACCACTGCAGCATCTGAAGAAGCTGTCACGGAAACGCCCGCACAGACCGCGACGGAAACCGAGACGGCAGCTGCACCCGTTGAGCAAGAGGCCGAAGAGATTGCAACTGCCGAGCCAGAGGTTGAAGCCCCTGCACCGGTCGTTGAAGCCCCGGCCCCTGTCATCGTTGATGGGACCGGCCCTGTTATCGTGGAGTTGGGTACTGAGTCTTCCGCATCCGTTGGCACCGAAGATCCGGTAACCGAAACACCCGAGCCAACCGCGCCGGTCGTTGCAGAAGAGCAGACCCCAGAGGTGCCTGCCCCTGTTATTGTCGAAGAGCCGACTGCTGAGCCTCTGATCGTTGAAGGCCCCGAAATCGCTGATGATCCAACGCCGACCGTTCGCCCAGCTGTGCGTCCGGAAAGTGTTGAACTGTCAGCCATTCCTGAGCCAGAGCCGCTTCCAGAGCCTGTTGATACGCCGCGCCCTGACGTGAATGAACCAGCCGCGAACACGGTCTTCCCTGATCAGTCAGGTAACCGTCCTGCGGCGGATTCGGACACTGCCGAAGTGACTTTGCCAACAACGCCGGATCAGATCGCAGCAATTGGCAGCGGTCCTGAGCTTGACATCACCGCCGTTACACCTGGCAACGAAGTGGTACCTGAGGTGCAAGAGGTTGAAGTGAACTGGAATGTTCAACTGCCCTTCGCCCCAGCTGGTGAGCGCTCTAATATTATTGCCGAGGTTGCGGCTGTTTCCCCAGTTTGGGTCCAGCCGGGTGTTGTTATTACATCTGTAAACGGCACCCCGATTACCGCTATTGCCGATATTGCAGAGGTTCTACGCCAGGATGCCGATATTTCGGCCACCAATGGTACGGTCCCTGTCACCTTCGGTACGCTGAATCCGGCAACGGGTGAGCAGACAGATCAGGAATGGGTTGTTCCTGTCATTGAAGAGGTCGCGTTGCTGAATGGCACCGCATTTGAGACCGCATTTACCACGGAAGGTTGGCGCGCCATTGTAACGGCTGTGTCTGATGCCTCTGCCGGTGGTTTGCTGGTTGGTGATGTCATTAAGTCATACATCCCAACCGCCGAGGAAGTCGCAGCACAAGACAGCCTGCGCAACATCTTCACGCGTGAGCTTGAGGATGGAACGAAACAGTTCACGTTCGCTGTGGAACGTGAGGGAAGTATGTGGGTTGCATCGCTGAATTATGAAGGCGCTGCGGAATAGACGCGAGACGGGTGCCCCCTCTGCCGGGGCCTCGTCTATTGTGAAGTTTGGAAGGTAGGTAACATGAAATTTATTCGTGATCTCATCGGAAGGAAAAAGCGTGACGCGCAATCCCAAGCCCCTAAGCGTGGCTCTGGTGGTTTAGAGCAATCCTATCGTGACACAATCGGTGCTCTTGCCGACGAAAAAGAGCCCGCAGCTGTCACGGATATCCTGACCGATGTTGCTGAAAAGACCAAAGCGGCCGCCGACGCCGATGTGCGCGTTGTTAATGCCGAGGATGAAGCCTCTGAGGTCAATATTTGGGACCTTGAGGATGACGGTGGTTCGACCGAGCTGCCTTCAACGGCGCCAACCCTGCCGTCCGCAGCCCCTGCTGCGGCCCCAGCAGCGGAAGCGACCCGGGCCCCAGGCCGTTCGCGCCGCACCAAGACCCGCTTGATCGGATTTGAAAGCTCTGACGGCGAGGTTGTTGATCTGTTCAACGACGTGCCAACCGCCACCCCGACCCAACGTGTTCAGTTTCCTGTGGGCTGGATCGTTGTGACCGAAGGCCCCGGCCGCGGCGAGTGTTTTGCCCTGCAGACCGGTATGTCCCAAATTGGTCGCGGTGACGATCAAGCTGTTAAGCTTGATTTCGGCGACAACTCAATTTCGCGCACTAACCATGCTGCGATTGTGTATGACCCTGATAATAAAGAATTTTTACTGGGTCACGGCGGCAAGTCAAATATTGTCCGCTTAAACGACAAGCCATTGATCAGTAACGAAGCCCTGCAATCGGGTGATGTTATTCGTCTTGGCGAGACTGTCCTTCGGTTCGTTGCGCTTTGCGGCCCAACATTCAACTGGTCCGAAGGTACACCTGGGGAGGATGAAGATGTGGCGATCGCCTGAACCCCGTTTTGACGTCGCTTCGGCGATTTGTCAGGGCGGTAGAGATTATCAAGAGGACGCGATTGTCACCGACTTTCCGTTCGGCATGGACAGCGGTGTCGTTGTTCTTGCTGATGGGATGGGTGGCCATGCTGCTGGCGATGTTGCCAGTAAGATCGTTGTCACCGAAGTTTATAGTGAGCTGAAGTTCCAAAGCGCGAACTTTACGGATTTTGAGACTGAGATCCCGCAATATTTGACTGCGGCCGCTGTCAACGCCAATAATGTTGTCCGCGAACATGTCACCGAACATCCCGAAACCCGGGGTATGGGTGCCACATTGGTCTCGCTCGTTCTGATCGAGAACCGGATGTTCTGGATGTCTATTGGCGATAGCCCGCTGTACCATTTCCGTTCAGGTAAGATGCAGCAGCTGAATGAGGACCATTCGATGGCCCCTCAGATCGACTTTATGGTCAAATCTGGCTTGCTTGACGCAGAAGCGGGCAAGAACCACCCAGACCGGAACTGTCTGACTTCTGTGATCCTTGGGGACCGTGTGGCAAAATCTGATTGCCCCAAAACCCCGTTTGAATTGCAGGTTGGTGACATTGTTGTCGTCTCAAGTGACGGTCTGCAATATCTTGAAGAGGACAAGATCCAGCGTATCCTGCATCGTTACCGTCGCAAGAAATCGGCTGAGATTGCCGGTCACTTGCTGGAAGCGATCGAAGCATTGGCCGATCCGGATCAGGACAACTGTACCTTCTCTGTGATCAAGCTGAACCACAACAAGCCGGTCATCCGCGCCATCCGCGCCAAGCCAGCTGGTTATGTTGAAGCCCACACAGCCAATACAACCCGTGTTGTTGAGACCGAGGACCTTAAAAAGGTGGCGCAGAAGGCCCCAGTGCCCGCTGATCCACCGGCCAAGGTCCCTGATGCCGCCGATGCTGAGGCAAAGCCGGTCATCAAAGAGGTGAAGCCAGTCAAGAAAGTCGATGAAGCCGGCGATTCTGACAAGACACAGGAGGTTGATGAGGCTACCCCTCAGGCTAAGATAGCCGCTGGAGGTAAGTAATGCCGAATCAACAGCTGGGAAACCAGATCCAGGAACAATTGGCGCAGGCCATCGCATCAGAGCGGTTGCCTGCCCCTGCTGCTGAACGGGCCTTGCAAATCCTGAACCGGTTGCAGCAAACCATCCGTATTGCCGTTATGGGCCGCCCTCGCGTTGGCAAATCCGCTGTGGTGAACCTGCTTTTGGGCCGCGAAGTGCTGCCCGATGACGTCAAGCTGCCCACGACCCAGATTACCTATGCTGATAAACCGTCCGCTGTCTGCACCTTGCCTGATGGTTCGAAAAAGCAGTTGGCGACGGCCAATGCCTATGACATCGCCGAATTGAAGCCCGTTTTTGTCGAGCTTCATATGCCGCTGCCTGCATTGAAAAAGATTTCCGTGCTAGAGGTCGTCACCCCGAACAATGTAAACGCGCTGCATAAGGCGAGCCAATGGGCCTCAAAGCGCAGCGAGCTGGGTATTTGGTGTACAGAGGCCTTTGACAAGGATGAACAGGCTATTTGGGCCCAGATGCCTGATGTGTTGAAAGACCACGCATTCCTGATGCTGACCAAGGCCGATGTTCAACGCGCAAATGGAAACCTAGACCAGATTCTGGAAGCGACCCGCACGCTTGTTGCGCCTGAATTCACCGATATCCTACCGATTGCCACTCTGGATGCGATTGCGGCTCGTCATGTCGACGGCTCTGTCGATAAGGAACGAATGCGCAGCAGTGGTGGCCTGGCATTGATTTCGGCCGTTCTGAAGCAGGTTGATCGCGGTCGTCAGTCCTACTTGGATTTGGCCGAGATGCTGCTGTTGCAGCATGAGGATGTGTTGCAGACCCGCACGGACGTCGTTCCAGAGCAGGATGCAGACGTGCTGAGCGCCGTTATTGGTGCGACTGCAAAGCCCCATGAGCCTGAGGTCACGCAAGACACATCTGCAGAAGAAAAGCCCCCCGCAGAGCCGACGCCCGAGCCCGCTGCTGAGCCGGAACCGGTGCCGGAACCCGTTGTTGAAGCTGCCCCCGAACCCGAACCCGAACCCATCCCAGAGCCTGAGCCCATCCCAGAGCCTGAGCCTGAGCCTGAGCCTGAGCCCGTTGCAGAGGTTGTGCAACTTAAACCCGCAACACGCGCCGCTTATCAAAAAGCGTTGCAATATCTGACCGAAAATGGGCGCGCCATGCTGGATATGACCGGCGGCATGGGAAAATCGGCCCCTGCGCAAATTATTGCCGAGACAGTTGAGCATGTGCAGTGGCTGAGCGATCACCTGAATGTGAATGGCGATGAGAGCGATGAGGCCCTGCACCGCGCCCGCGACACCGCATTTGACGCCACAGACCTGGTTCAATTGATGCAAATGGAAAAACGTGACAGCGCTGCAATTGAGGCTGTGAGCCTTATGTTGCAGCTTAAACACGAGTTGCAGGCGGAATTGGCGGCGTAACCCAGCGTTACGGTTGAACAATTTGTATAAAATACGCCACAATGTTGCCCACCTGATCTGTTTCCTTTATCGCAATAAATTCAGTGTTAGTCTTCGATTTGGCGACCGGACGAACAACTGATAAAGGTGGTTTCAGTACGCATATTGAGGACGGACAAGAATGAAGATGGAAGAGCTGGCCAAAGGGGACGGGTACAAAGTTCCTGCAGCGCACCACCCTTTCATGCGCCTGGGCTTGGAAAAGCTTGAAGACTTCCACGACGAGGTTGTGGATCTCGAAGCGACGCTTGCGGATGTCGTGAAGCTGGGTGGCAGTGATACGGAAAAGAAATCATCTCGCCTTATCAAGCAGTTACGCGCGTTCGAACCGAGCATAACAATGATTGGCCAGATCAAATCGGGTAAGACATCCTTGGTAAATGCCATGGTGGGTCGTCCTGATTTGCTACCTGCCGACGTCAACCCATGGACGTCGGTTGTCACGTCATTGCACCTGAATGCCCCCCTGCCGGATGATGCCCCAACCGCAACCTTCCAGTTTTTTAGCCAGGGCGAATGGGATCACCTCGTCGAAAACGGTGGCCGAATCGGTGAATTGTCTGCCCGCGCAGGTGCCGATGACGAATTAGAGAAAGTTCGGCAGCAAATCGCCGAGATGCGTGAAAAGACCAAAGCCCGTCTTGGTCGCAAGTTTGAGCTGCTCTTGGGCCAGAAGCATAACTATGCTGAGCTGAATGATGATTTGGTCCAGCGCTATGTCTGCATGGGCGATGATTTCGAAGATCTTGAAGAAGAGGATCAGCAGGGTCGTTTTGCCGATATCACCAAATCGGCCGATTTGTTCCTTGACGCCAAATCGATCCCCATGCCGCTTTGTCTGCGTGACACACCCGGTGTGAACGATACATTTATGATGCGTGAGCAAATCACCATCAACGCGTTGCGTGATAGCCGCATCTGCGTCGTTGTTCTGTCGGCCCACCAGGCGCTTAGCTCAATGGATATGGGCCTGATCCGTCTGATATCGAACGTCAAAGCCCGAGAGGTCGTGATCTTCGTCAACCGGATCGATGAATTGTCGAACCCGGGCGAACAGGTGCCTGAAATTCGCGACAGCATTTTGCAAACATTAGCTGATCATAATGGCCCCGAAGACCCTCAACTGATTTTCGGCAGCGCCTATTGGGCCAATCTCGCCCTTGGCGAGACGATCGATAATATCGTATCTGACAGTGCTGAGGCCATGTTTAACTGGGCAGAAGCATCCTTGGACGCGGATACCGCGGGCATGTCTACCAATGAGCTGGTTTGGCACCTGTCCGGCGTGCCGGAGCTGTTCAAAGCGTTGTCCGAGCGTATTGCCGAAGGTCCTGGCGCCGAAGTTTTGGCCGCATCCCGCAAACGCGCCCTGAACCTTGTGGGCGGTGTGCGTGCGTCAAATGCCATTGTGACCATGCGCCTTGACAATAACAATCTCAAGGTCATGCCGAAGGCCCAGCTGAACGCCCATCTTGATAAGGTTGAAGCCGACAATCTGAAATTCCTGAATGACCGTTTGGATATCGTCTTTCAGCAATTTGGATCGCGTGTTGACCAATCTCATAAGCGTTTTCTGGACCGCGCTTTGGAATCCCTGCTGCAGCATCTGGAGACCAATGGCGAAGACGAAATTTGGCAATATAGCCCCGATGGTCTGCGGATGCTTTTGCGCACCAGCTATCAGGTGATGCGCCGCAATGTCGCATCCGCCTGTGATCAGGTCTTTGGCGCCGCCGCAGGTGATCTGGCTGAGACATATCGCAGTGCCTTTGGCGTTGACGTTGAAAACTTTGCCATCACCCCACCTGCCCCGCCGGAGATTCCGGCACCAGTGTCGCTGGGCAAGACCATTGCCCTTGATCTGCAGACATCCTGGTGGAAGGGCTGGTGGAAGCGCCGCAAAGGCTATCGCGCTTTTGCAAGCGGATTTTATGACCTGATCGAAGCTGAGACGGCCCCTATCGTAGATGAGCTTAAGGTTCGGCAATCTGAAGATATCCGCGCCATGGCTGAACGCGAACTGCGCGATTTTCTGTCTGAGCAGCGCGGTCTGCTGACCGATGTCAGTGACAAATCAGCCCTTGGTGTTGATGATCTGAAAGATATCTTTGGCATCACCGCCCAGCAGGAACGCGAAGATCTGTTTGATTACATCTTTGAAGAACTCAGCGATGCGGCCCCCGCTGAAGCGGAAGGAACAGCTTAATGAGTGATGATACCCCTGCTGCAGCTGGCCCGCGTAAACCGCGCATCGCGCTAATGGGCGAATTTAGTGCTGGCAAAAGCACACTTTCCAACCTTTTGCTGGGCGCGCGCCCGCTGCCCGAAAAGGTAACGGCGACCCGCCTGTCACCGGTTTGGATTTCCAGCGGCACCGAGACGCCCTATCGTATCGATGTTGATGGCAGCACCGAGCCTGTGTCGCTTGAAAATCTGGAATCGATTCCCGTTGAAGAAACCCACGCCATTCGGTTGTTCCTGGAAGCTGATATTCTGGAAGTCTGCGATCTGATCGACTTTCCCGGTATTTCTGACCCGAACATGTCTTCGAATGTATGGGAACGGATGCTGCCAGAGGTCGATGCGGTGATTTGGTGTACCCATGCCACGCAGGCCTGGCGTCAATCCGAATCTGCGGTTTGGAATACCATGCCGCAGGCGGTGCGTGACCACTCGATCCTGCTGATCACCCGTTATGACAAGCTGACCACGGATCGTGATCGTGGCCGCGTCATCAAACGGGTTGAGCGGGAGACCAAGGAACAGTTCAGCGGTATCTATCCAATTTCCCTGATCCAGGCCCTGCGTGCAGGTGAGGATTATGAACTATGGGATGCCAGTGGTGCTGGACCTTTTGTTCAGCGGTTGATCGCCACGATCGATAAGTTGACCGAAATTGCCAAACGCACGACAGAGCCACTTTATAATCTGCCAGATGGTCAGCCCATTCCCGACCCTGTTTTGCCAACGGTTATGCCCCGCCGTGTCAAACGCGCCCGACCTGAAAACGGCGAAACGGCCGAGCGTCCTGCCCCGCCAGAAGAGGCTCCTGCCGACACTCCGACCGCGCCATCGGCTGAGCCAATCATCAGATCGCATTAGCATTCATCCATTTACCCGGGCTTTCCCCTTCGCACATTTTGCCGTAGTCAAGATGTGAGAAGACAATCGGAGAGCCTCGGGCCATGGTCGCTGACGCGTTAGACGCCTTACAAGATAAGTTTTCCGGGTGCGATACAATCGCATTCGCAGATTTGTCGACGCAGATGATTCTGGTCACAAATACCGGTACAGCCCATCCGCGCGAAAAACTAGATAACCTTTGTGCCGAGGCCGCGCTCACTTTGGGCACATCCCGCAAACTGGCCATTGGCACCGCCCCGGGAGAAACCGCGATCGTTAGCGGGCCTGAACAACTACGTATTTTCTTGCGCGCCAAGAAAGAGCCATCAGATGTGCTGTGTTGCATCTTTCACCCCAGCCTTGATGTTGCGGCATTTCTGCCAGAGGCCCGCGCGTGCCTTGAACAGATCAGCAGCGGGGCGTAAGGGCTAGGTGAGTTATTGAAACGGGACAAGTGGACGTGAACGAACTAACCGCACTGACCGAAAAATTGGCTGCTTTGGCAGCCGAGGATGAGGTGTATGTCGCAGGTGCCCGCGTCATCAGCCCCGATAGCGGTGAGGTGGCCCTGGCAGCCATTTTGCGCGAAATCGATAATGTCGTTCTGGAACGGACCTTGGTTTTCACCATCGGCGAGGTTGAGGTATCAGCGATTGTCGCAGGTCGCAGGTTGCGCGGCTTACTTGATATCACGGCGGGCACTGCCGGTGCCGATAAGGTTGTTGGTCAGGTGTTGTCCCGCGAAGAGAAAGCACCGCTGAAAGCTGCGGGCGCTCTGCTCCGTTTGCTTTGTGAAGGTGCCAGCCGCGTGACCGTGCGTAGCAAACCGGCTGAGCGCTTCGGCACTAGTGCCGATGCCGGGATATTGGCCACTGATCTTGCCGATATTTGGGATGTCGACCTGGATGCCCGCCCCGCTCCACCGGTTGTTCGTTTCATGACGGCGAATGCTTCAAGCCTGACGGCTTATCTTTATTTTGAGGGCGGGCGCACCGCTTCGGAGGCCGCAGGTGAGACCGCCCCTTTGCAAAGCATTTGGGACGATCAGGTCACTGCTTTTCGGAAACGCCAAAAAGAGCTTTCCAGCAAAGTTGCCAGCGGGCCGCATTTGACCTGTCTTGAAGGAGCATTAGGCCCAGGTACAGCCGTCGCGATCGCCATGGCCGGTGATGAGGTCTGCCTATGCACCTTCGCACCTGACCAGATTGCCGCCCTCGCGGCATCCTGGCAGGCGATTACCAGCTAGGATCAGGTCAGCCGAGCGGGGAACCCTTCGGCGCGCAGATCTGTATCTAGCAAATCTTCGAGCAGCTTCACGATCATGGGCGATTCAGCATCCCCACCATAGGCCGCCCGCGCCGCCACATACGTTTGTGCCGTTGCAGCTGCCAGATCAAGCGGCACCTCGAATTCCTTGCCAAACCCCATCGCAAATCCAAGGTCCTTGAGCGCAAGATCGATGTTGAAGGCCACATCATAAGACCCGTTCAGCACCAATGCCCCTTCGGTTTCATGCACAAAGGAATTTCCTGAAGACGCTTTGATCGCGTGCCAAGCCTGCCCAAGATCAAGCCCACCACGTTTGGCCAGCATCAGCGCCTCGCCGCAGGCTTTCAGATGAATGAAGGCCAGCATGTTCGTGATCACCTTGATGATCGCCGCAGAGCCGAGCGGCCCCATATGGAACACTTGGTTTCCCATCGCCTGCAACGCGGGCAGGTGCAGGTCGAACATATCTTTGTCCCCGCCCGCCAGCATCGTGATGTTCCCCTGGGCCGCCAGGTGCACCCCGCCGGTGACCGGCAATTCCATCGCCCGGATGCCAAATCCTGCCGCCTTTTCCGCAAAGGCCAGCATCTCATCCCGCCCTAGCGTGGACATTTCGATCCAATGGCTGCCTTTTTTCATCACCGGGAAAATCTGATCCAGCACTTTTTCTGACACTGTCGGGGACGGCAGACAGGTGATGACATGATCCACATTGGCCGCCACCGCTTTGGCGCTGTCCGCCCAGTTGCAGCCCAGTTCCAACAGATCAGTCGCGGCGTCTTTGCGAAGATCTGTCACCGTGACATCCATGCCTGCGCGCCGCAGACACGCCGCACAATTGGCCCCGAGATTTCCAAGGCCGATATAGCCGTAATGCATGGGTATTCCTTTACGTGAAGTAGATGTTGTAGTCCGCCCGGATCGCCGCATCAAATTCAGGATCAAATTTCATCTGCGCCTCGGCCAGGATTTTGTTCTTTCGTGCGATGGCGCTTTCGATCAAATCCGGGCGTCCTGCTTCGTTCCATTCCTTTGGGCTCATCCGGTTGCCCAAGGTCGGGTATATATATTCGGTTTGCATAAGCTCAAGCGTTTGTTCTGAACCTAAGTAATGTCCTGGCCCATCAAGGCAGACCGCCTTCATTGCTTCGATCGAAGTGCTGTCTTCGGTCACATCAATCCCGCGCACGCAGCGCAGTACCTGCCCCAGCACGTCATCCCCCAGCACCAGCGATTCCAAGCAGAACCCAAGCAGCGACGCATGCATGCCGACCGATTCATAAACCATGTTCAGCCCCGAAAGCCCGGCCAGCACATTGGTGATCCCTTGTTCCCATCCTGCTTGCATGTTTGGCACTTTCGCATCCGAAATGCCCGCCGCCGCGCCGCCTGGAAGATCATAGAACCGGTGCATCTGCGCGCAGCCCGCTGTCAAAAGCGCCTGCTCGGCCGAACCGCCAGACATGGCACCTGTTCGCAGGTCTGACACAAATGGCCAGGTTCCGAAGACTGCCGGATGTCCCGGTGCAAGGGCGTTCACATAGACGACCCCGGCAAGACATTCCGCCACCGCCTGCACAATCGCCAGCGCGATCGGTGCAGGCGCTGTGGCACCCGCTTGCCCAGCTGACAGCAACAGCACGGGCATTCCGCCCCGAATGCACTGTTCCATCGCGATGCAGCTTTCTTCGGCAAATTTCATCGGCGGCACGACGAAGCAATTCGAGTTGGATATGAAAGGCCGCGCGCGGAAGTTTTCCTCGCCACCGGCGAGCTTGTAGATCAGCTCAAGCCCCGGCCCGACATGATCAGGTTCGCTAAAGGAAGTGCCGATATGTTTGGTTGTCCCGGATGTGCAGGCATAGATCGTGTTCAGATCCATTTCGAGATTGTCCGAAATATCCCGCGCCACCATCGCCCGCTGGAAGAAATGCACATTATCAAGCGCATGGGTGATCTTGGCTGCGTTGTGCAAATCCTGCGCTGTGCTGTCCCGATAAGTGTTGGTTTCGACATCCACCACATGCACCGCCGCACCTGCAGTACCGAAATGCACATTGGTTCCCGACAGGTCCAAATCATATTTCGGGTCGCGCCCATGCAGCGTGATATTCCGCGCAGCCTTTGCCAGCATGTCTTCGACCAGCGCGCGCGGGAACCGCAGACGCCCGTCATCGCCCAGGATTGCCCCCGCTTTGGTCAGAATCTCAACGCCCGAAGGCGGGGCCTGTGACAGCCCGATCTGTTCAAGCGCGTCCAGCGCTGCATGGTGGATTCGCGTCACCTCGGCATCGGTCAGCGCCTGAAATTTACCACCCGGCAGCCCCGCCCGCACCGGCCGTTTATCTTCGGCCAAAGGCGCGCTTCGCATGGCAACCCGTGCGGCGCGTCCGCCGCTTCTTCTGATTGGCCTGTTCATGTTCAAACCCTTCTCATGAGACTGTCACGCCCAAGTATTGCGCCGGATTAAAAGACGTATCAATTCGCCATTCCGGTCATTATTGATCGCCTTTTCCGATTAGTGCAGAATACATGCTATGCAGATTGAGCTGATCGAAACCTTTTTGGACCTGTGCCAAACCCAGAGCTTTAACCAAACCGCTGAGCGTTTGGGCGTCACGCAATCGACCGTATCTGGCCGCATCAAGGCACTGGAGGGAAATGTCGGGCGCAAGTTGTTCCAACGCTCGCGCTCTGGCACCGCGCTGACGACCGAAGGTCTGCGATTTGAGCCGCATGCCCGTGCCTTACGCCACGCCTGGGTGACCGCATTGAATGCCGCCCGCGACACGGCCATCGCGGGGGTTACAATGCGGATCGGGTTGCAGCATGACCTGGTGGGCGGCCTGATTAGCCCCTTGATTGGCCAGTTTCGCGCCGCTTTGCCAGATACTGTCTTTTTCTTTGAGGCCGATTATTCATCGCAGATGTGTCTGGATCTTGTGTCGGGCGCGCAGGACATTGCCGTGCTATACACTCCGCAATCCCATCCTGACTTGTATTTCGAAGCGTTGGGCGAGGTAAGCTATGTCATGGTATCCACCATGGTTCCATCGTTGGAACATGTCACCGCAGAAAGCTATATTTTGGGCAATTACGCCCCTGCCTTTTCCCATACCCACGCAGCCATTCTGCCGTCGTTGAACAACGTGTCGCTATCGGTGGGTCAGAATGCAGCGATGGTTGATTTGCTGACCTCTTTGTCCGGCACCGCTTATGTCTTGCGCCGCTCTGCCGATGATCTTGTTGCTGCGGGGCATTGTGGTCTTGTCGCGGATGCGCCCGTGATCAACCAACCTGTTTTTGCCGGGGTCAATCTGCGCAATCGTCACCGCGCCTCATACCGCCGATTGATGCGCGAGCTGGGCCGCCATTTCAACAAACCCCGCGCCGAGCGAAAAGTGGTAAGAACAGCGAAGGTTTTAGGGAAATCGTAGCCCTAAAAACGATTGCGGGCCGTTGGCATACGGCCCGCAACGTCATTCATCGGTCCTGCGTCTAGAATTTGAACTGCGCATTCAGGCTGGCCGCAACCGCAGACGTGTCATTCAGTCCGCGCTGCAATTCGACATCGCCAATTAGGTTGAAACCTGCCCGTTGCTTGTAACTGAACTGCGTCCCGACATAGCCGCCCAGAAAGGCTTCGTCATCCAGCACATCAAAGTCAAATGCGTCACTGATGCCGCCAGATTGGACCAACGTCGCCTCATAAGCGCCTTCGACGCTGAGGCGTCCCAGAATACCGGCCCGCGCTTCGATGTCAAAGTTACCGGCTGTGAAACCAATCGCCATCTGGTTCCGACCGCTCAGCGCTTGGCCGATCCGATCATCAACCCGCAGGTTTGACCCGGTGCTGCCTGTTTCTTCGAACTCATCAAAAGTAGTCAGCGTGTAGTTCAATGCCGCAGATGGCCGCAATTCGGCATTGCCCAGCTTGCGCACCATACCCGTGGAGCTGACCGATGCGTTAAAGAACGTGCTGTCCATCTGTGCCTCGGCCGTTTCGAAATCCGCCGCGACAGCCGTGTCAAAGACCAGACGCTCGCTGTCAAAGCTTTGCCGCCCGACCATGAAGCTGATCGTATTGCGTCCGTCCGCGCGCGGTTCAGTATAATACGCACCGCCGAAATAACTGCCGCCCGAGATGCTCATCGAGGCGGTATCAGTTTCGATCTGCGTCGTGGCGCCGCCCAGCACAAAGCCCAGGTCACGCCCCTGCACCACACCTTCATATCCGGCCACAACGCCCGCGTATTCCTGTGTGTGTGCCAAAGCGAAGCCATCATTTGCGCCGACCGACTGCTGTTGCCCGATCACGCTGGCCCAGACACCCTTGTACCCCGCGTTTTCATCGATCATCGCACGGGTGCTGTCTGTCAGCGCATTTGTGACCTCATTGGAGACCGACGGCGCGGTGAATTCGATGGCAACCACATCGATCTGATCATCGCTTGGGTCTGCATTTGAATCATCTGCAAATGTCACGAATTGCAGGTTTAGATCCTCATCCAGATCGAATTCCGTCACCCCGAAGGTCGAAACCCGGACTGACACGCCTTCTGGCAATACGCCTGCATCGATGGTCAGGCTGTCTTCGCCCAGCCCCAGATCAATCACCCCGGTGAACTGCGTGGTTTCAAGGAATGTCACATCCTGCGACCCAACCCCGCCACTGACAGCCGCAGCTGATCCATCGCCGATGCTGATCAGGCTGCCCGTGTTGATCAGCGATGTTCCTTCGGCCAGCAATTGGACCGCGTCCCCGTCAGACAAGGAACTGTCCACAAGCCCGTCATTGATGATCTGCCCGTTGATGTTGCCCATCGACAGCCCAAACCCGTTATCCGTCGTCTGCCCGTTATCGGCACCAGATAATGCAACGGTCCCGGTATTGGTGATCAGACCGCCCGTCCCGCCTGCGATGCTGACCCCACCACCATTCAGATCTGCGGTGATCGCATTTTCGTTTGTAACCGTTCCGTTATCGCCAGTGATCACGACCCCGGATGTGCCCGAAATCGCATCGGTGTTGCTGACAATAGCGTTTGCCCCATTGAGCGATACCGCCGTTCCTTGTGCGCTGCTGATGATATTTTCGTTTGTCACGGCCAGGTTGTCACCACTGCCAAAGATGCCCGATGACGCGCCGCCGGTGGCCGTAATCTGCCCGGTGTTTTCGATACTGACGTCCGACGCAAATACCGAAACCCCATCCGAGAAAAACCCGGTGCTGCTGAGCCCGCCATCATTTGTAAAGCTGCTGCCTGCGCCGCTGATATTCACCGCCGATGAAAATGCGCCAGATGTGCTGACGGTCGCATCGCCGGTATTTGCGATCACCGCGTCGGTCGCGGACGATTCAATGCCAGAGGCTGACGCACCGGATGTTGTAATCGCGTTGTTGTTGGTTACTGCAGTCCCCGTGCCGCTGACAATGATCCCTTTGGCGTTGTTCGCGCCCGTCGTGATCGCCCCATCATTGGTCACAGAGGCCGCGTCAGCAGCCGTAATCCCGTCAGACCCGTTACCCGCAGTGGTGATATCGCCTGTGTTGCTCAGCGCTGCACCTACTGATGTTGATACGATACCTTCGCTATTGTCGCCTGTTGTTTCGATTGCCGCGTTGTTTGTCACAGTGCCGCCTGTACCGGCCAGATTGATCCCTGCCGCATCCTCGCCGCTTGTTGTGATCTGGCCCTGATTGTTAATCACGGCGTCTGCACCGTTGACCGCGATACCTGTGCCGCCTTCCCCAGTTGTACGGATTTCCCCATCCGCTACGTTTGTCACATTGGCATTATCGCCAATCACACTGATCCCGTTCCCATCCGTGCCGGTGGTTGTGATCGATCCTTCGTTTGTCACAAGCGCATCATCGCCTGTGATTTCGATGCCATCGGCGCTGTCGCCCGATGTTGCGACCAAACCAAGATTGCTGACTACGGCCGCATCCCCTTGGACCTTGATACCCTGCGCGCTGCCACCTGAGGTCTGGATGGTGCCATCGGCTGTGTTCACGACGATCGCATCGGACCCATCCACGCTGATCCCTTGCGCATCGATCCCGGTGGTTGTGATTTGCTCTTCGTTCGTGACCTCGGCACCGCCGGCCTGAACCAGGATACCGTCGGCATCTTCACCAGTTGTGCTGATATTGCCCTGGTTTGTCGCGACCGAGCCCGCGCCCTGAAGGGAAATACCGCTCGCATTGTCCCCTTGGGTCGATAGCAATCCTGCGTTCTGTACCTCTGCATTTTCACCATTGGCCAGAATCGCGTCGGCGCTTTGGCCGGTTGTGGTGATCGCCCCATCTGCGGTGTTGGTTGCAAGGGCCGTGTCCCCACCAATTTCAATGCCTTCGGCGTCGCTACCTGAGGTTATGATCTGATCGGCATTGGTCACTTGCGCCGCATCACCACCTGCGATGATCCCTTCCGCACCTGCGCCTTGGGTTTCAATGGCGGCTGTAGATGTGACACTGGCACCGTTGCCATTTGCTTCGATCCCTTCCGCGGCATCCCCCGACGTTGTAATCGCGCCATCATTGACGACCTGCGCATTTTCCCCATTGGCCACAATGCCTTCGGCATTGTCGCCTGTGGTTGTCACATCGGCTACATTTCCGACAACAGCATTTGCCCCGCCTGCACGGATACCTTCGGAGTCCTCACCGGTTGTGGAAATACTGCCCGCGTTCAGGACAAGTGCATCATCGCCATCGGCCTCGATCCCGGCCGCATCCGTACCGCTGGTATCAATGCTCCCAAGATTGACCACAACGGCGCCCTGACCATCTGCCAAAATACCTTCGGCATCCTCACCTTGCGTGTTGATATCACCTGTGTTGATTGCAATCGCCCCGTCACCAGAGGCCACAATCCCCTCGGCATCTTCGTCAACTGTTTCAACAAGGCCTTGGTTCAGCGCAGCCCCATTGGCCCCGCTGACAACAATCCCATCGGCGCCGTCGCCCAATGTCGAGATGGTTGCGTCTTCGGCGTTGATCGCCTGCGCGTCAAAGGCAGCGGCATCAAAATTACCGTCCTCATCAAGAATGTCTTCGACATCCTGCGCATCAAAATCCGCGCTGACCACAATACCGTGGGCGTTATCGCCATTGGTTGATACCTCACCGGCGTTGGTAACAACCGACCCATCGCCGGTGGCCACGATTCCGGCGCTGTTGTCGCCAAGGGTCTCAACCAGGCCATCATTGGTAATGATGGCGTCTGCCCCGTTACTTTGAATGGCATCAGCCCCGTCACCGGCAGTTGTGATCTCGCCCGCGTTGTCGAGGGTCACATTTGCACCCTCGGCAATGACCCCATCGTTATTGTCACCTGTCGTGGCGATCTGACCACCAACCTGAACATCAAGGCTGTCGCCATCCCCGTCGAGGATCACAGTATCGGTTACGATGTCCCCATCGCTGACCACCACGGCCTGCTGCGCGGCGGCGGGTTGATAGCTGATGATTCCAAGCGTCAGCGCGACATATGAAATGGTGCGTTTGCGGTTGCTGACAGCCAGCGAAGAGAGGGATGGGAAGGTTTGACGAGGCATGATCGTATCCTTTGATAACTCGTTATTCCGTGCCGTTTTGGCCGGTCCACAGGTGTTACGCGTTGGCTCAGGAATTAATTCTTCGTTAACCTTCGTTTTCGTCGCGGGAACAATTTTTACCCGCGTAAAGAAGTAACCGAAACGAATTAAAGTATTGATTCCAAATAATATTTGTGACCCTAAGGTCGTCCAGAAATAATTCACATAAATCTTGCCGAAACCGGTTTCGGACATCACCTTGAGTCGGGGGAGACAAAGACATGTCACAGAAATCCGCAATTATGCCCGCCGAAAGATCTGTTACCCGTGTGACCATCAGCGATGTCGCTGCGGCGTTGAATTTGACAAAATCGACCGTGTCCCGCGCCATGAATGGCTATCCCGATATTTCGCAGGCCACCCAGCTGCGCGTCAAACGCATGGCCGAGCAGATGAACTATCAACCACTCAGCCAAGCGCAGGCGATCAGGACCGGCCGCACAAGATCCCTTGGCCTGGTGCTGCAGCTGGCCGATCACGATGCACAGCGTCCATTCCTGGCCGAATTTCTGGCCGGCCTGTCCGAGGGCGCCACGACAGCGGGCTACACCCTGACCGTCGCATCCGCTGACAGCGACGCCCATTTAACCGAGACGATCCGCGCGCTTTTGCGCGAGCGCAAAGCGGATGGTTTTATTTTACCCCGGTCGATGGTCAATGATCCACGTGTCGCTTTGCTGCGCGCCGCAACAGTGCCTTTTGTTCTTTTTGGCCGACAAGATGACGCGGATGAATGCAGTTGGTTCGATATTCGCGGTGAAGACGCCATGCGTGACGCCGTTTTGCATTTGGCCGCATTGGGACACAGCCGGATCGGCTTTGTGAATGGCGGCACACAATATACATACGCCAAGCTACGCGGCGATGGGTTTGCCCAAGGCATGGCGCAGGCTGGCCTGGAAGTTGACCACAACCTTATTGTAGAAAACGCTGTCACGATGGAGGAAGGTGCCCAAGCCGCATCACGCTTACTTGATATGCCGCATACCCCCACAGCGATTATCTGCGCCCTCGATCAAGTTGCGTTGGGCGTCTATCAGACGGCTGCGGATCGCAAATTGTCGATCGGCCGCGATTTATCTATCATTGGATATGATGGCATTCTGGAGGGGACCCATCTGCGCCCACCGCTGACCACGTTTTCTGTCGACAACAAACAAGCGGGTGCAAAGCTTGCCGCCCTTTTGATCATGCGCATCCAGGGCGCGCCGGCAGAAGAGCTGCGCGAGACTGTTTCGGCGACCTTTATTCAACGCGGATCAACGGGGCCCTGCCCCGTAGCCTAAAGACAAATTAAGACATACAAACGGGAGGAAAATATGAAGATTAGCAAGATGTCATATCTACGTGCAGGTGCAGCCATGGCTGTTGCCCTATCAGCGACGGCCTTATCCGCCGAAACACTGCGGTTTTGGACAATTGAGGAGCAGCCCGAACGCCTTGCCCGGCAAGAAGCGATGGCCGCCGAGTTTGAGGCGGCCACGGGCCATACGGTCGAAGTGATCCCAGTCTCAGAAACTGATCTGGGCACCCGTGCAACGGCTGCGTTTGCGGCGGGCGATCTGCCCGATGTGATTTATCATACCCTGCAATATTCCGCCCCCTGGGCCGAGGCTGGTATTCTGGATATTGATGCCGCGACCGATGTCATCGATGCGTTGGGACTGGGCACTTTTGCCAGCGGGGCACTTGAAATGGCCGCAGCTGATGGTGGGTTTGCCTCGGTTCCGGTGGATGGCTGGACGCAGATGCTGGTCTATCGCGCCGATCTTTTTGCGGAAAATGGATTGGAGCCGCCAAATTCCTACGCCAATGTGCTTGCCGCTTTGGAAGCCCTACATAATCCACCGGAGATGTATGGTTTTGTCGCCGCGACCAAAATTGACGAAAACTTCATGAGCCAAGTGCTGGAGCATGTTTTCCTCGCTAATGGCGTTTCGCCGGTTGGCCCCGACGGTGTGCAGCCCCTGGATGAGGCGGCGACGATCGAGGTGCTGGAATTCTACAAAGCCATTGCCGAGGCATCCCCCCCGGGTGATTTGTATTGGGATCAGTCGCGCACCCTATATTTTTCTGGCAATGCCGCGATGATTATCTGGTCGCCTTTCATCCTGGATGAGCTGGCTGGTCTACGTGACAGCGCCCCACCAACAATCAACGATGATCCGCAAAGCCGTGATCTGGCTGCCGCAACCGGCGTCGTCACCAATTTTGCAGGACCATCCAACCCCGATGGTGCCGCCTGGGGCGATGTTCGGTATTTTGGCATCACATCGGATGCATCAACCGATGCGGCCATGGAATTTGTCCAATTCTCAATGTCTGATGGCTATGAGCAGACACTTGCCATTGCGCCAGAAGGGAAATTCCCAGTCCGCCGCGGCACCGAAGATGATCCGACCGCCTATGCGGATCTTTGGGCCACGCTGGATGTCGGTGTCGACCGCAAGGCCCCGCTTGGTGATCTTTATGAAGCATCCATGATTGAAGAAATCGTCGGCGGTCTTGATGTCGCCCAGCGCTGGGGTGTGACGGATGGCCAGCTATCGGCCGCCTCGGCCATTATCAACGCACAGGTCATCAACCGTTTGGTCCGTGAATATATCGACGGTGAACGTGATGCGGCGGCAACCGTGGCCGCGCTGAACGACGCTATCGCGGCCGTTCAATAAACGCGCATCCCGCCCCGGACTTGATCCGGGGCCTCTGCCGGACGCCAGTGGTGGAGGTCCCGGATCAAGTCCGGGACGGGTGATCCGATACGTAGTCTGGGGAACCGATGTCTGAACTTTCACCGCCCACTGGCACCGGCCCATTGGCAAAACGCGAGGCCCGCTTGGCTTGGGGCCTGCTATTGCCAACGCTGACAGCTGTCGCACTGGTCATTCTGTTGCCTCTGATTGCTATTTTTTGGATTTCCTTCAAACCCGTTGAGCTTGCCGATTTGCGTGCGCCTGAAGTGGTCTTGCGCGAAGACATTCGCGGCGATGACGACGCTGTCGGGGATGAAGCCGTGATCCGTTATCGGTTGCGCAATTCCTCGCAAGATCAGCCGATTGCCGGCGTCACATTCGCTGACACCCTCCCCCTTGGCCTGAACGTGCAAGAGGTTGATCCACGCTGCATCCTCGATGATCGCGCCCTGCGCTGCGATCTGGGTGACTGGGATCCAGGCACACGCGAGACGATCACACTGCCTGTCATCATCGAACAGGCCTATCTGGACGGCGGCTTGCGTCCGCAAGACAGCCCGGCCAGCACCACTGGCACCTCATCAAATGTGCTGACCAATGCCACGTTCACGTTGGACAATTTCAAGCGTCTCTTCAGCGGCGACGAATTTTTCGAGGTTCTATGGGTCACGCTGTTCTACACAGTGTTCGGCACAATTGGGGCCCTTGTTGTCGGGCTGTTCGCGGCACTGTTGCTGAATAAATCATTCCGCGGGCAAGGCATATTGCGCGGTCTATACCTGTTTCCTTATGTCGCCCCGGTCATCGCGGTCGCCTTTGCCTGGCTGATTTTGTTCGACCCCTTCTCGGGATCGGCCAATGCGCTGCTAGTGCAAATGGGCGTAACGCCCCAAGCCATCAACTTTTTTGGTGAACGTCCGCTGGCGCTGATCATGGTGACGATCTTTGAGATTTGGCGCTATTTTCCATTATCCTTCCTGTTCATTCTGGCCCGGATGCAGAGCATCGACAGCGACATGTATGAGGCCGCCGATATGGATGGTGCCTCGCCTTTTCAGCAATTCTGGTATTTGAGCGTGCCGCAATTGCTGGGCATTCTCAGCGTGCTTTTCCTGCTGCGCTTTATCTGGACCTTTAACAAGTTCGACGACATTTTCCTGCTGACGGGTGGCAATGCGGGCACCCGCACCCTGACAGTCAACGTGTATGAACAGGCCTTTGCTGTATCGAATATCGGGGCGGGTGCGGCTGTGGCAGTTGTGATCTTTGCCTGCCTGCTGACCTTTTCGGTCTTCTTTCTGAAATACATCAGCCAAGAGGAAGGGCTATGAGAGCGCTGCGCTTTAACGCTGTCACCAGCCCACTTCTGGGGGCGCTTTGGATGGTGGTCCTGTCGACGACCATCGCTGTCATCATGAGCTTTGCCACCGGCGCCGCCTTTCGCCCGCATCTGCTATTTGCCTTGTTCTGGGGCGGTATCATCGGCTGGACCATCGGCCATCGGTTGGGTGATTTTTGGGGCGAGGTGATGGGAACGATTGCCCTTGCCATCCTGATCGTGATGGGTTTCGGCCCATTGAGCATTGGCACTGAGACGGGATGGTTTCCGTCTGCATTTGCCGCCATCGCGCTATCAACGGCCTTTACCTATTCGGTCCATGTGATTTTGGATGACCTGCCCCACGGTGCCTTGAACCGCCATGAATTCGAACGCGCTGTGATCCGTTTTCTAACCGGGTTTGGCTACATCTTTTTCTCGGCCATCGTGCTGATCCCATTTTATGTGATGGTGATGACCAGCTTCAAAAATCAAGCGGAGCTGATGCAGAACCCGCTCGATTTTTCGATTGATTTGTCAAAAGGGGCCGCGCTTTTCCGATCCTATGATGAGCTATTCACGCAGTTTAATTTTGGGACCTATCTGTTCAACTCGTTCTTCATTTCGGTCCTGACAGTGATCATCACGCTCGCTTTTGCGATCCCGGGGGCCTATGCGGTCGCGCGCCTTCGCTTTCAGGGGCGCGCCCTTTTTTCCCGGTCGATCTTGCTGATCTACATGGTCCCGATGATCGTGCTGGCCTTGCCGATCTATATCGCATTTTCCACAACCGGGCTGCGCAATACGTTCAGCGGCATCGTGATGATCTACCCGGTCACCACCATCCCCGTCGCCCTTTACATGCTACAAGGCTATTTTCGCGGGTTGCCCGCCGAGGTCGAAGAGGCCGGCCTGATGGACGGGCTAAGCCGTCTTGCCGTCATCTGGAAAATCACCTTGCCGCTTTCGCTGCCCGCGCTTGCCTCGGTGTCGCTATATGTTTTCATGATCGCCTGGAACGAATTCCTGCTCGCCTTCATGCTGCTGGATGATCCATCGAAATTCACGCTGACACGCGGCATCGCGTCGCTGAACTCATCCGAGATTCCGCGCCAACATCTGATGGCGGGCTCTGTAATTGCCACCGTTCCGATCATGGCCCTGTTTCTTGGGCTTGAGCGCTTTATGACAAAAGGGCTGACCGCCGGGTCAGTAAAGGGATGATATGCACCTGACCGAACAAGCCCGCGCGACGCTGCGCCTGAATGACAAGGGCCGCTATACCCTGCCGACCCATGGGCTTTATCCTTATCAGTGGAATTGGGATAGCGCATTTGCCGCGTGGGGTTTTACAACCTTTGACCCGGATCGCGGGTGGACCGAGCTTGAAACCTTGCTGTCGGGCCAATGGGATGACGGGATGGTTCCCCATATTCTGTTCCATCGCCCCGACCCTGGATACTTTCCGGGGCCGGATGTCTGGCAAGGGCGCGGGCCGATCCCTTCCTCTGGCATCACACAGCCCCCCGTGGCCGCGACATTCATGGCCAAGATGCTGGCAATGGACCCGGCAGGCGCCCCGCGTGCACGTGCCCTTTGGCCAAAACTGCATGCATGGCATCGTTGGTTCATGACCTGGCGGCTGGATCGCGGGGCTGTCTGTGTCACCCATCCATGGGAAGCTGGGCGCGATAATGCACCCGACTGGGATAATGCGATGCGTGCAATCGATGTGCGCGATGTCGGTGCGTACACCCGGCGCGATACCACACATGTTGATCCGGCCATGCGCCCCACAAAATACGATTACGATCGCTATCTAAAGCTGGTGCAGCTGGGCGTTTCGGTGAATTGGGACCATGGCGCGCTGGCCAAGATCAACCCGTTTCGCGTGGCCGATCCCACGATGACGTTCACCTTGCTGCGCGCCCTGCGCGATATGATCACGATGGGCCGCCGCTTTGGCGAGGATGTCGCGGAAATTGAAGACTGGATTGCCACATTGGAAGCTGGCGCCGAGACTCTGTGGAATGCAGATATGCAATGCTATGATAGCCGCGATGTGCATAGCGGAAAGTTTAACGATGTCTTGTCCAACGCGTCGGCGCTGTGCTGGTACGCTGGCCTGAATGACCAACGCGCCCGCCCTGCAATTGAACGGATGCTGGACGCAGCCACATATGCGCTACCCAGTTTTGACCCTGCCGCTGTTGGTTTTGATCCTTTGCGGTATTGGCGCGGGCCGACATGGCCTATCATGAATTATCTTGTCGGTTCGGGCATGGAAGAGCAGGGCCTATCTGATTTGGGTCGGCGCATCCGCGACGATACTGCCCAGTTGATCAGCCGCCATGGCTTTGCTGAATATTACAATCCGCTTGATGGCACCCCCGCCGGGGGCGAGACGTTCACCTGGACCGCGGCTGTCTGGCTAGGCTGGGCCAGTGATCATCGCGAAGATAAACGGGGGGCAGCCTGATGTCGTCGATCACCCTCAAATCCGTTGAAAAATGGTATGGCACGGCGCAAGTTATCAAGGGCGTCGATCTTGAGATCAACGAAGGCGAATTCGTGATCTTTGTCGGCCCCTCTGGATGCGGAAAATCCACCCTTTTACGTATGATCGCCGGGCTTGAGGAAACATCCCGTGGCCAGATCATGATCGGTGACCGTGATGCGACTGCCGAGCCACCCAATAAGCGTGGTCTGGCGATGGTCTTTCAATCATACGCGCTGTACCCGCATATGTCGGTGCGCGACAATGTTGGCTTTCCGTTGAAATCTGCCGGGCTTTCAAAGTCTGAGGTAGCCGCCAAAGTGGACGAAGCCGCACGCGTTCTGAAACTGGATGCCTATCTAGATCGTCGTCCCAAGGACCTTTCAGGTGGGCAGCGCCAACGCGTGGCGATTGGACGCTCGATCGTGCGCGACCCCACTGCATTTTTATTTGATGAGCCGCTGTCGAACCTCGATGCCGCGCTGCGTGTGGAAATGCGATATGAGATCGCAAAACTTCATCAGCAGCTGAAATCGACGATGATCTACGTCACCCATGATCAGGTCGAGGCGATGACACTGGCCGATCGGATCGTGGTGCTTGAGTTCGGAAAGATCGCACAGGTGGGCACCCCGCGCGAGCTGTATGAGAACCCGGCCAATCTGTTTGTCGCGCAATTTATCGGCTCGCCCCGGATGAATGTGGTTCCGGCCACTACGATCACTGGACGCGATCTACCGACAGGTGCGATATCCATTGGGATGCGCCCCGAACATATTGATTTGGTGTCGCCGGGCACTGGCCAATTGGATGGCGTGGTCGACCTGCTGGAATATCTTGGCGCCGACACCTTTGTGATTTTGAACTGCGGCGATGCCGGTCAGATTACAGTACGTGTAAATGGCAATACCGCGTACAAGGTCGGTGATCAGGTCGGTCTATCGATACCAGAGGACAATTTGCACGGGTTTGACCAGGACGGTTTGCGTATCACTTAGTATCTCACGGCCCCAAAAGGGCGCTTACAACTTATTGTTGCGTGTGATTAAGTGCGGCAGGAGCCCTGCTATGTTCGTAAGTCCCTCTGCGTCTGGTTGTCGCCATATGATTTGGAAAAAGCGCCTCTTTTTGCTTTTTTGCCAAGTGCTTACGCTTGGCATTCTAGGCACGCCTGTCGCCGCGCAAGAACGCCAAACGTCACTGAATGGCGGTCTGTTACCCGGCATGGCGATCGTTTTGATCCTGTTGTTGCTTGGCCTTCTTTATTGGCAACGGCAGCGGTATCGGGTCCGCGTGGTTGCATTGGAAAAGCGGCACGCCAGCCGTGAACATGCGCTCAAGCAACAGGTTGACAAGCTGACCGAGGATCTGGCCCAATCCCATCGGGAATTGGACGAATTTGCGCATATTGCCAGTCATGACCTGAAAGAGCCCCTGCGCGGCATCAGTATCAACGCCAATTTTCTACTACGCGAGGAATTGCCCCCCAAAGCGCGTGAACGGGCTTTGCGCATGAACGAGCTGTCGGGCCGCATGCAGCAGTTAATCTCGGATCTGCTGTTTTTCTCGCGGCTTGGCCATAATGATGGGCCAAGCGATCTGGTCGAGCCGCATCAGGTGATCGACACGATCCGCAATGAATTATCCGGTTGGCTGGCCGAACGCGGTGGCGAGATTATCGAAACAGGTCCGATCCCCACCCTTTTGGCAGCAAGGGTCGACGTAAAAACCATCCTGCAAAACCTTATCCTGAACGGGATCAAGTATAATGAAAATGCCCAAAAGCATGTTGAAATCGGCTTTGTCAGTTCGGTGGAGATCAACGGCCAAACGCTGAAAGATGCGATTTTTGTGCGCGACAATGGGATTGGCGTCAGCGACCAGCATCACGAAAAGGTCTTTCAGATTTTCAGCCGCCTTAACAAACGTGAGGACTATAGATTTCTTGCCGATGAAGACCCTGGCACGGGCTCTGGCCTCGCGTTCGTGCGCAAGATCGTTGCGCAATATGGCGGGATTGTCGATTTCACGTCTGAGCTTGGAACAGGATCAACCTTCTACGTCACACTTCCCTTAGCGCCAGAGGCGGCGTAAAAAGTCTACAACAGCTTTGGGGCGATTTAGTGAAAACAAAAACAACCTTTGATTATTTTGCATCCCTCTACCGGTGTGGCGGAGTACCCACAATATGATTTCAGTTCTGCTGATAGATGACAGCCCTGAAGAACAAGAACTGGTTGCCGACCTGTTGCAAAACGGAAAGTCAGATGTAGACGTCATCGGCTGTTTTGATGGTGCGGGCGCCATGCGTCACGCCAAAGAGCAGGCCTTTGATTGCGTCCTGCTTGACCTGCGCCTTGATGGCGAGGATGGGTTGGACGTTCTGGCCAAGCTACGCGAAGCCCGCCCAAATCTGCCGGTCATTGTTCTTACAGGTCAGGGCAATGAACAAGCTGCAACCGATGCCTTTTTGGCTGGTGCGTCCTATTACCTGCCTAAACGCGATCTGACAGCGGCAACGCTTTGGACTGCGATTGATCGCGTGATGGAACACACCGCAAACCAGCGCGAATTAAACACGAAACGC
Source organism: Yoonia sp. BS5-3 (assembly GCF_038069655.2). Taxonomy (NCBI): domain Bacteria; kingdom Pseudomonadati; phylum Pseudomonadota; class Alphaproteobacteria; order Rhodobacterales; family Paracoccaceae; genus Yoonia; species Yoonia phaeophyticola. The sequence goes on along the minus strand of NZ_CP150951.2, from coordinate 1,891,357 downwards.
AAGGCGCTTGAACGCTCAAACCGGTTGGATGCCGTGGGTCAATTGGCCGCCGGCATCACCCATGATTTCAACAATCAATTGGGCGCGCTGCGGTATTGCATTGAATTTCTAAAACCGACGGCCGTGACCGATAAGGCAAAACAACAGATCCACACCGCCCTGAAAGTGATTGAGGAAAGCAAAAACCTGGCTGGGCGATTGGTTGCCTTGTCCCGCAATACCGACCACGCGGTCAATTCCGCCCCTCTGCGCGCGACAATGGCTGATCTGCGCGCCTTGGCGGCCGCGTCGGTTGCAGCGCAGGTGATGTTGGATATCGCTGAGCCGGAAGACCTTGTGGCCTGCTGCGACCCCGGCCAATTGCTGAATGTGCTGCTGAACCTCGTCCTGAATGCCGATGATGCCATTCGCGCCACGGGCGGTATCGGTACGATATCTGTCCGCGTCACACAGGAAGACGACATGCTGCACATTCGGCTGCGTGACAATGGCTGCGGAATGTCCCCGGATGTCATGGCCCGCTGTAGCGATCCGTTTTTCACAACAAAGCAGGATCGCAATGGTACGGGCCTTGGCCTGGCGATGGCCCAAAGCTTTGTCCAGGACAACAACGGCAAATTGCTGCTGCAATCAGAGGAAGGCCACGGCACCGAGATCTGCCTGATCTTACCGGTCGGATCTAAGCCCACAAACATAGTCGACGAAAGCACCACGACGGAAACAGCCAAGCCGTCAAATGCCCGCATTCTGCTAGTGGAGGATCAATCAATCCTAGCTGTGATGACCAAGGAAATTATCGCGCAGGATGGCTATGATGTTGAGATGGTCATGACCGGCGAAGCCGCGCTGACCTTTATCGAGGCTGGTGCAAAGCTTGATCTGATCATCACCGATATCAAGATGCCCGGTTTGGATGGGCTAGAGCTCGCGCGCCTGGTCCGCGCCCAGCATCCAACGATGAAATTCATTTATCTGACGGGCTATACTGAAAAGCTGGATCACCATGATGAGGCCACGCTTGGCCCCGTCCTGCATAAGCCGGTTGAGCCTGACGCCCTGATGGTTGCCATACGATCGGTGCTTAGCGCCGACTGACCGGGGACCCCGATCTGCCCTCTTGCACCTCCCCCAAAACGGTGAAACCATTGGGGATGGAAATTCACTTCAAATCATGGGCCGAGTCGGCCTCTCGTTTGGTTGCTGTCGCTGCGGGGCGTGACGGTGCTGATCTTGTTATTTGTGGCGGTAAGCTGGTCAATGTGCAGACCCGCGAAGTCTTGGACTGGCAAGTTGCTGTCGCTGCCGGCCGCTTTGCTTATGTGGGCCCCGATGCCAGCCATTGTATTGGCCCTGATACCCGTGTGATTGAGGCCGAGGGTCGCTATCTGATCCCCGGTCTGTGCGATGGCCATATGCATATTGAAAGCGGCATGCTGACCCCGGCTGAGTTTGCTGCTGCTGTCATCCCCCATGGCACCACTACCATGTTCACCGATCCGCATGAGATCGCTAATGTCCTCGGTCTGGATGGTGTGCGCATGATGCATGATGAGGCGCTGATGCAGCCGATCAATATCTATACGCAGATGCCGTCCTGTGCGCCCTCTGCCCCCGGGTTGGAGACGACCGGGTTTGAGATCTCTGCGGAGGACGTGGCCGAGGCGATGGCTTGGCCGGGGATTATCGGCTTGGGCGAGATGATGAACTTTCCCGGTGTGATTAATGGTGATCCCCAGATGCTGGCCGAGATGGCCGCGACCATGAATGCGGGCAAGACTGTGGGTGGGCATTATGCGAGCCCCGACAAGGGTATTCCGTTTAGTGCCTATGTCGCGGGTGGTGCCGCTGACGATCATGAGGGCACCGCTGAGGCGGATGCCATTGCCCGCGTTCGCAATGGGATGCGGTCGATGATGCGGTTGGGCTCGGCCTGGTATGATGTGGAAAGCCAGATTACCGCCGTTACCGAAAAGGGGCTGGATCCGCGCAACTTTATCCTGTGCACGGATGATTGCATGGCCGGGACCTTGGTCAATGACGGGCATATGAACCGCGTCGTGCGCCATGCGATTGACTGCGGGTGTGATCCGCTGGTGGCGTTGCAGATGGCGACGATTAACACGGCCACGCATTTCGGGTTAGAGCGAGAGTTAGGGTCTATTACGCCGGGGCGGCGGGCGGATATGATCCTGACCTCGGACCTGAAGACCCTGCCGATTGAGCATGTCATTGCGCGCGGGCAGACTGTGGCGATGGATGGTCAGATCACGGTGGATTGTCCGCATTTCGACTGGCCTGAGGATGCGCGCAAAACAGTGCGCATGGGTAAGGTGCTGACCGAGGATGATTTTGCGATTGCTGCACCGGCGGGCGCAAATTCGGTCAAAGCCAAGGTGATTGGCGTTGTCGAAAATCAGGCCCCGACACAGGCGTTGACCGCTGAACTGCCAGTCGTGGATGGGATCGTTGCGGGCAAGGATGATACATATCAGATCGCATTGGTGGAACGGCACCGCGCAACGGGCGATGTGACCAATGGGTTCGTCTCGGGATTTGGGTATCAGGGCCGGATGGCCATGGCTTCAACCGTGGCGCATGACAGTCATCACATGATTGTTGTGGGAACCGACCGGGCGATGATGGCGGCCGCAGCGAACCGGCTGGGTGAGGTTGGTGGCGGGGTGACTGTCTGGAAAGACGGCGCAGAGCTGGCGCTGGTGGAACTGCCCATCGCCGGCCTGATGTCGGACAGCCCCGCAGCCGAGGTTGCAGCAAAAGCTGACCAGATGGTCCGCGCGATGGAGGCTTGCGGCTGCACGCTGAACAACGCTTATATGCAGCATTCATTGTTGGCGCTGGTTGTCATTCCGTCGTTGCGCATCTCTGATCTTGGCTTGGTCGACGTGGACAAATTCGAATTGACGGAACTTTTTGAGGAAAACGCATGAACATGGCGCAACAGGTGAGCATCGAAACACCGGATATTCCGCAGCCTGAGGCTTTCACGGATGCGAAGAACGCTGTGGAGCGGCTGCAGGAACTGTACAGCGCGGCGGTCACTTTTCTGTCTACCAATTTTGCGAAGGCTTTGGTGGAGGGTCAGCCTGCGACCCGGGTGCGCGCCTTTTACCCCGAGATCCGCCTGACCACGACCACATATGCCAAGACGGATACACGCCTGTCGTTTGGCCATGTGGCGGAACCGGGCACTTATGCCACGACCATCACCCGCCCTGATCTGTTTGCGTCCTATCTGGAGCAGCAGATCGCTTTGTTGATCAAAAGCCATGGTATGCCTGTGATCATTGGCGCGTCAGACACGGTGATGCCGGTGCATTTCGCTGCCGCGAACGATCCGGGGCTTACCGTCCCGCAGGATGGATCGATGGAATTCAGCCTGCGCGACAGTTTTGATGTGCCCGATTTGACCACCACGCATGACAACATCGTCAATGGCGAAGGCTTTACCTATCCTGATGGTGCCCGCCCCTTGGCCCCGTTTACCGCCCAGCGCGTGGATTATTCCTTGGCCCGCCTTGCCCATTACACGGCGACCGCGGCTGAGCATTTCCAGAACCATGTGTTGTTCACCAACTACCAGTTCTATGTGGAAGAATTTGAAACCTACGCCCGCCACATGCTTGCGGACCCGCAAAGCGGCTATACCGCGTTTGTTGGTCCCGGCAATGTTGAAATCACTGATGCCGATGCGCCCATGCCGGTCCCGGCGAAACTGCCGCAAATGCCGACCTATCATCTCAAGCGCGCCTGCGGTGGCGGAATTACCTTGGTGAATATCGGCGTTGGTCCTTCGAATGCCAAGACGGCCACGGATCATATTGCCGTGCTGCGTCCGCACGCCTGGTTGATGGTTGGCCATTGCGCGGGTCTGCGCAATTCCCAGCGGCTCGGGGATTTCGTGTTGGCCCATGCCTATTTGCGCGAAGATCACGTTTTGGATGATGACCTGCCGGTTTGGGTGCCAATCCCTGCGCTCGCGGAAATCCAAATCGCGCTGGAAACGGCTGTGGCGGATGTGACCGAGCTGGAAGGCTATGAGCTAAAACGGATCATGCGCACCGGCACTGTTGCCACGATCGATAACCGCAATTGGGAACTGCGCGAACAGGCTGGACCTGTGCAGCGCCTCTCGCAGTCCCGTGCGATTGCGCTGGATATGGAAAGCGCCACGATTGCGGCAAACGGATTTCGATTTCGCGTCCCCTATGGAACACTGCTTTGTGTCTCGGACAAGCCGCTACATGGCGAGCTGAAACTGCCTGGGATGGCCTCGGAATTCTACAAAACACAGGTTGCTGCCCATCTGATGATTGGAATCCGTGCTATGGAAAGGCTGCGCGATATGCCGCTGGAGCGCATTCACAGCCGGAAATTGCGGAGTTTTGAAGAGACGGCCTTCCTTTGAGGTTGTAAAAACACAAAAAAGCGCCTTTTTCCCTTGTAAACCTACACTAATCGTTGTGGTGTACCACTACATACCGTTATATGAGCGGGCAAAGTGCCCCATAGGTGGGGCGAACGAGGGAGACCAGTAAAATGGCGACAAAACCAATGACAAAAGCGCAGCTGGTTGCTGCACTAGCCGAAGAAACAGGCATGGACAAGAAGGCCGCAGGCTCTGCGCTGGACGCCGTGACTGGCATCATCACCAAAGAAGTTTCCGGCGGTGGCGCCGTGACTTTGCCTGGTGTTGGCAAGATCTACTGCCGTGAGCGCCCAGAGCGTATGGTGCGCAACCCTGCCACCGGCGAGCAGATCAAGAAAGAAGCTGACAAGGTTGTCAAAATGACAATCGCCAAAGCGCTGAAAGATAGCGTCAACGGCTAAGCGTTGTTTTTGGCGCTTGCGCCAAATCGCGAGTTTTCGAAGGGTCACCGATTTGGTGACCCTTTTTTTGCGTCGAAATGCGGCGGCCCCTATGTTCGGAGCCCACGCCAAAGTGACCGGCTGTCACATTGTAGGGGGCTGACAAAACACGTGCAATCCGCGCAAATAACGTCATGGATTTCTTTTTTGGATATCTTGCCGGGCTGCTGACCTTGATCAACCCATGCGTCCTGCCGGTCTTGCCTATCGTCTTGGCAACCGCATTGCAGGCCGGACGTGCTGGACCGCTTATTTTAGCGGCCGGTATGAGCCTGTCATTTGTGATCGTCGGGATGACCGTTGCGGTTTTCGGCCGTAGCCTGGGCGTTGATGATGTCATGATAGCCCGCGCTGGTGCGGCCATTATGGTGCTGTTTGGGTTGGTCTTGCTGATCCCGCAATTTTCGACCCGCTTTACAGCCGTGACAGCAGGCATGTCTGCCCGGGCTGACGCGCGGATGGATGACGTCAACCGCGACGGTCTTTCGGGGCAATTTGTGGGCGGCGCATTGCTGGGCGCCGTTTGGGTGCCCTGTGTCGGCCCGACGCTGGGCGGCGCGATTGCGCTGGCCTCGTCGGGGGAGAGCCTCTGGCTGGCTGCGGGCACGATGCTTAGCTTCGCGCTGGGGATTTCGACGATCATTATTGTGCTTGCCTATGGCGCGCAAAATGCCATCCGACGGCGCCGCGATTGGCTGCGCGCCATTTCGGGGCGCGTTCGTACAATCACCGGAGTGATCTTTATCGGGCTCGGAATTGCCCTGCTTCTGAACCTGCACCGTTATGCCGAAATCTGGTTGCTCGACCATTTGCCATTCTGGCTACAGGATCTGTCGGTCCGTTTTTGAACAAGGAGAAATATGATGAAACGTCGTGAATTCATTACATCTACCGCCGCACTTGCTGTGTTGCCTACGATCAGCCTGGCCTCTGAAACGCTGGAATATACGCCCGGCCTGGTCAAGGAACGCCTGGCTGCTGGAGACATCGTTTTCCTTGATTTCAAAGCCAGCTGGTGCACCACCTGCCGCGCCCAAGAACGCGTGATCGGAAATTTACGCAGTGAAAACCCAGCCTATGATGAAGCTATCACTTTCATCAATGTCGATTGGGATGAATATGGCCGCAGCGAACTGGCACGTGACTTGAACATCCCCCGACGGTCAACATTGGTGGTGATGAAGGGCGATCAAGAGCTCGGGCGCGTTGTTGCACGTACATCAACGGCAGATATTCAGGCGCTTATGGATACAGCGCTTAATGCGACCTCGTAGAGGTCCCGGATCGAGTCCGGGACGCGGTCGCACTTAGCCGATTTGCCCGCGTCTACCGCCCGTTTGTCCCCGGTCGAGCAATAGGTGATCAAGAATCACGCAGGCCATCATAGCCTCGCCTACCGGCACGGCCCGAATGCCGACGCAAGGATCATGGCGGCCTTTGGTCACCACCTCGGTGGCGCTGCCATCCATGCGGATTGATTTGCGCGGACTCAGGATTGACGACGTGGGCTTTACCGCAAAGCGCACAACAATATCCTGCCCCGTGCTGATCCCACCCAAGATGCCGCCTGCATGATTTGAGCTGTATTCTGGCCCGTCTTGCCCCATGAAAATCTCATCCGCGTTATCGCGCCCTGTCAGCGCTGCCGCGGCCATGCCTTCGCCGATTTCTACACCTTTGACCGCGTTGATCGACATCATCGCCGCAGCCAAATCCGTATCAAGCTTGCCATATATCGGCGCCCCAATACCAGCCGGCACACCGCGCGCCACAACCTCAATGATAGCCCCGACCGAATTATGGTCATCCTTGCGGAGCCAGCCAAGGTAATCATTCCATTCTTCTGCCGCCTGCGCATCGGGGCAGAAAAAGTCGTTTTGATCAATCTGCGCCCAGTCCAAACGGGTCCGATCAATCTGCTTTGCACCCATCTGGGTCATGTAACCCTTGATCTGGACGTTCGGCACAATGGCTTTGATCGCCTCGCGTGCTACTCCGCCAGCCGCAACCCGCGACGCGGTTTCGCGGGCCGAGGACCGCCCGCCGCCGCGATAATCCCGAAGACCATATTTTTGGTGATAGGTTATATCGGCATGGCCCGGACGGAATGTGTTGGCGATATCGCCGTAATCCTTCGAACGCTGATCCGTGTTCTGGATCATCAGTTGGATCGGCGTTCCGGTTGTTTGCCCCTCAAAAACGCCGGACAGAATATTAACGGCATCAGGCTCATTCCGCTGGGTCGTATTCTTGTTCAACCCCGGGCGGCGCTTGTCCATCCACTGCTGGATCATCGACGCTTCCAGCGGGACACCCGGCGGACAGCCGTCGACCGTAGCCCCGAGGGCAGGCCCGTGGCTTTCGCCCCATGTGGTGAAACGAAAAAGGTGGCCGAAGCTGTTCAGTGACATAAGAGTGCCTTAGTATTGATCAGCCATCGGTTACAGCAAACCCTGATCGTATTCAATCAAGCTTGGAACCGCCGAATGTTTTGTCATTCGCGAAAGTTGTGCAAAGCTAGAGCGATTAACAACGGGGAGTATAAAAATGACTACCGAAACGAGTGGTGGCACAGGGATGTCACTGACAATGAAGATCATGATCGCGATGGGCCTTGGTATCGTCGTTGGCGTGATTTTCAACATGATAGGCAGTGAATTTGTAAACAATCATGTTGTTGCGGGCTTGTTTGCAATGATCGGCACGATGTTTGTCAACGCATTGAAAATGCTTGTCGTGCCCCTGGTCTTTTTCTCATTGCTAGGCGGGGTCACAGGTATTGGTGATGTCCGCGTTTTGGGCCGTGTCGGCACAAAATCGTTCTTTTTGTATCTTGGGACCACGGCCATGGCGATTACCGTTGCCATCGTTTTGGCCTCGTTGATTGGTCCCGGTAAGGGCTTTGACATGCAGGGAATCGATACAACCGGCGTCACCGGGCGTGAAGCGCCAACTGTTTGGTCTGTGTTTGCAAATATCGTTCCAACCAACCCGATTGCTGCATTTGCCAATGGCGAGATGCTGCAGGTGATCTTTTACACGGTCATTCTGGGCATTGCTGTGCTGATGCTGGGCGCTAAGTCCGAAGACTTTGTCAAAGGCTGCGAGTACATGAATGAGCTGATGATGAAGGTTGTACAGATCGTCATGCATTTCGCCCCATATGGTGTGTTCTGCCTGATCGCCAAGACCTTCGCAGAGCAAGGGATCGGTCTGTTCATGCCGGTGATGGGCTATGTCATCACACTGGTCGCCGCGCTGATGATCCACTTGTTCGTCACGTTGCCGGGGATGCTCAAAGTATTGGCGGGTCTGAACCCGATCACCTTCATGCGTAAGATGCGTCCGGCGCAGCTTTTTGCTTTTTCAACGGCAAGTTCGAACGCCACTATCCCAGTGACCTACAGATCGGTGACCGAGCGGGTCGGTGTGAACGATTCAGTTGCGTCATTCTGCATTCCTTTCGGTGCCACCATCAACATGGATGGAACGGCGATTATGCAGGGTGTTGCAACAGTGTTCCTGGCAAATGTCTATGGGATTGACCTGGGTCTTGCTGGCTATATGACCGTGATTGGCATGGCTGTGTTGGCCTCAATCGGGACCGCAGGTGTACCGGGTGTTGGTTTGGTCATGTTGACCATGGTCCTGAGCCAGGTCGGCCTGCCGATCGAGGGTATCGCCATCATCTTGGGCGTTGACCGTCTGATGGATATGATCCGAACAGCCGTGAATATCACGGGTGATGCGGTTGTCACATCGATCGTCGCCAAGGGCGAAGGCAAGATCGATCTTGAAGTCTTCAATGATCCAAACGCGGGCGTCGTCCACGATGACGATGTTGAAATGCCCCACGGGGCAGTCGCCTAAACCCAAAAAAGGGCCGCTGCTGCAGCGGCCCTTTTCATTTCCCTCTTCAACCCGTATTCACAGCGTACCTCGGGGGGCCAATCTGGCTGAGATGCATCATGCGGACCCGTTGAACCTGAACCGGTTAAGACCGGCGGAGGGAAGGTTAGCCTAAACGCTATCCCCAAATCCGTCCGTCGCATTTGGAGGATATGATGACCAAAACCACCTATCTGCCAGCTGTTGCGGGACTTGCCCTTTGCGCCACTGGCGCTTTGGCCGAGACCCCGGTGCTGCAAGTCATGACCTATGACAGTTTCGTCAGCGATTGGGGCCCCGGCCCGGCTGTTGAAGCTGCGTTTGAAGAAACCTGTAACTGCGATCTGCAATTCATTGGCGCTGGTGATGGCGCCGCACTGCTGGCACGGCTGCAGCTTGAAGGGCCGCGTACCGAAGCGGATATCGTTCTGGGACTTGATACCAATCTGACGGCAGCAGCCCGCGAAACCGGGTTATTCGCACCGCATGGCGTTGATGTCGATTTTGACCTGCCTATCGCATGGGACGACGCTGAATTCCTTCCCTTCGATTGGGGCTATTTTGCATTTGTGGGAAATACAGGGGCACCAGCGCCCACATCGCTGCGCGCCCTCGCCGATAGTGAGACAAAGATCGTCATCCAGGACCCGCGCTCATCCACCCCAGGCCTGGGACTGTTGATGTGGGTGAAAGCAGCCTACGGCGATCAGGCCGATACGATCTGGGCTGATCTGGCGGACAATATTGTTACCGTCACCCCCGGCTGGTCTGAGGCTTATGGCATGTTCCTTGATGGCGAAGCGGATGCGGTTTTGTCCTACACAACCTCGCCCGCCTATCACCTGATTGCAGAGGATGACGACAGCAAACGCGCATGGGCCTTTGACGAAGGTCACTACATGCAGGTTGAGGTCGCAGGCAAAGTTGCCGGAACCGACCAGCCTGAACTAGCTGATCAATTCCTGGCATTCATGGTGTCTGACGGTTTCCAAAGCGTCATTCCAACGACAAACTGGATGTATCCGGCCGTCACCCCAACAGATGGGCTGCCCGCCGGGTTCGACACGTTGCTGACACCTGCAAAGGCGCTGCTATTCTCGCCCGAGGAAGCTGCTGCAGGGCGAGACGCGGCATTGGATGAATGGCGCGCCGCGCTTTCGCAATAGCGCCGCGATGGCCCTGCGCGGCTGCGGTGGTGCTGGTGCTGATCCTGACAATTGGCACACTCGGTGCGGTCGCCTTCCGCGCCGAGTGGTCCGGCGGCCTGTCTTCAGCTGATTGGGCCGCGATCCGTTTTACAGTGCTGCAGGCCCTTGCTTCTGCTTTGATCAGTGTCGTGCTGGCTATTCCAGTAGCCCGGGCATTGGCCCGACGTCAGTTTCCCGGACGGCAGGTATTGATCACGTTGCTTGGCGCCCCGTTTCTATTGCCCGTCATCGTCGCGGTTCTGGGGCTGTTGGCTGTTTTTGGCCGTGAGGGCCTTTTGAATACGTTACTTGTGGCTGTGGGCCTTTCCCCGATTTCGATATTTGGGTTTCACGGTGTGGTTCTAGCCCATGTGTTCTTTAACCTGCCGCTTGCCATTCGGCTGATTTTGCAAGGGTGGCTCTCCATTCCCGCAGAACGGTTTCGGCTGGCCGCGACGCTGGATGTGTCGGTGACAGGGCTGTTGGAGATCCCCATGCTGCGCAGTGTCCTGCCCAGCGCATTTTTGGTGATCTTCCTGATCTGCCTGACAAGTTTCGCAGTTGCGTTGACCCTTGGCGGTGGCCCCCGCGCAACAACGGTTGAACTGGCAATCTATCAGGCATTGCGCTTTGACTTTGATCTTAACCGTGCGGCATTGCTGGCTTGTATCCAATTTTTCATCTGTGTGATTGCCGCTGTGTTTGCATGGCGGGTAAGTGCGCTTGGCACGATGGGGGCCGGGCTTGACCGGGTTGTGCAGCGCTGGGACTTGTCCCGCGCATGGCTAGATTATCTGATGATTGCGGCTTCGGCCCTTTTTCTATTGGTGCCGCTGGGGATGATTGTACTACGCGGCCTACCTGGATTGCTCGAACTTCCTGCATCCGTATGGCCCGCTGCGCTGCGTTCGGTCGTCGTCGCGATCGGGTCTTCTGCATTATGTGTCACTATGGCGCTGAGCCTTGCGTTGCGGGGCGGCGCAATGGTGGCCGTCATCGGGGTCTTGCCGCTTGCCGCATCAGGGCTGGTGGTCGGAACCGGTGCTTTCTTGATTGTCTTTCCGTTCATCCGTCCTGCGGATGTCGCCCTGCCAGTGACGATGCTGGTCAACGCGACGCTGGCACTGCCCTTCGCGCTACGCGCCATTGCCCCCGCAGTTGCGCAATGCACGGTCGATTTTGGCCGCCTCGGCGCATCTTTAAACCTGACCGGATGGGCCTGGGTGCGACTTGTCGTCATTCCACGCGTGCGGCGCCCTTTGGGGTTCGCCGCTGGCTTGGCGGCAGCTTTATCCATGGGTGATCTGGGTGTGATCACACTCTTTGCTGGACAGTCCGAGGAAACGTTGCCCCTGGCGATGTATCGCTTGATGGGGGCTTACCGAATGGAGGCAGCCGCAGGTGCCGCTTTGATTTTGCTGGCGCTAAGCCTGGCCTTGTTCTGGATTTGTGATCGCGGAGGACGCGTAAATGCTGACATGTGACGATCTGAGACTAAGGCAAGGCGAATTTACACTTCGCGCGGATTTGGATTTTGCGCCGGGCAAGGTGACAGCTTTAATCGGCCCCTCCGGCGCAGGTAAATCGACCCTGCTGGCGGCCTTGGCTGGTTTCCTTACCCCCGTTGCTGGTCGGGTGGTCTGGGAGGGACGTGACATTCACCAAGACCCGCCCGGGCAACGGCCGATGAGCATTCTTTTTCAAGATAATAACCTGTTTCCACACCTGACCATCGGCCAGAATGTCGGATTGGCGCTGACCGCAGGCTTGCGACTATCGACCGACCAGAAACGGGCCGTCACAGATGTGCTGGTTCGTGTCGGGCTTGACGGGTTTGCCGACCGTAAACCTGGAGCATTGTCTGGCGGGCAACAAAGCCGCGCCGCGCTTGCCCGCATCTTGCTTGGCGACAGACCAGTCACATTGCTGGACGAACCTTTCGCAGCGCTTGGACCGGGTCTAAAAGACGAAATGCTTGATCTGGTCCAGCATCTGCTGGCGGCCACCGGCAAGACCGTCATTATGGTCACTCACCATCCAGCGGATGCTCAGCGTATTGCAGATGATGTGGCGCTGGTTGCGGACGGTTTCGTGCAGCCTCCAAGCCCGACGGCTGATCTGTTTGCCAATCCACCGGAGGCTTTCATCACGTATCTTGGACAAAAGTCGACCAATCAGCCCAACGAAAAAGGCCCGCGTTAAACGCGGGCCTTTGGGTCAAAAACCATTGGTTTTAGTCTTTGTGCTTATGCGGCGCCCAAAGACGCTTGTTTGTCAGATATAGCAGCACAGACAGGACGACCAGGAACAGGAAGCCAGTCAAGCCAGCCTGCTGGCGTGCCATCATTTTCGGTTCTGCCGTCCACATCAGGAATGCGGCCACATCCTCAGCCACATGTTCCAGATCGGTTGAATGGCCGTCCGCATAGACAACATCATCCCCATAGAGCGGAGGCGCCATCGAAATCCAGCTGCCTGGGACCATATGGTGCCCGTGGTCATCGATACAAGAGTCCGGGAAACCGCCTGCCGCAAACGCGACGTTATAGTAGCCATCCATAGGCTCGTCTTCTGGGGCGCATTCAGGCTCATCATGGTAACCAGTCAGCAGCGAGGCGATATATTCTGCGCCGCCCATACCTTTGACAAACTGGTTGATCCCGGTCCCGTGGGGGCCGTGGAAACCGGCGCGTGCCTTGGCCATCAGGCTAAGGTCCGGCGCATTGGACAGGCTGGACGATGGGAATTTATCAGCTGGGGTCGCCAGACGAAAATCGCCTTCGCCGTCAAACAGGCTTTGATCGAACACTTCGTAGAATTCGGCGTAGGCCCGCATCTGATCCTCAGGCAGGCCCGGCCCACCGTCATCGGACAAAGTACGGAATGCTACCAGCTCGAGCCCGTGACAGGCCGCGCAGATTTCTGTGTAAACCTGCAAGCCGCGCTGCAGCTGCATCTGGTCAAAGCTACCAAACGGACCTTCGAAGGAGAACGCGAAATCATGGATTTCGGTTTCGATCTCTGCGGCCATGACCGGTCCTGTGAACAGGGCCAGCGTTGTCGCAGCTGTGAGAGTGAACTTACGGAACATGAGTATCGTCCTTTCTCACTCGGCCGGCTTGGCAATGGGTGCAGCCCCGTCGCCCTTCGGCGCGTAGTGCGCGTTGAAGTCTTCTTCGATGGTCGCCGGCGGCGTATCAGGTTTTTCCAAAACACCCAGCAATGGCAGGATCACCAGGAAGTAGGCAAACCAGTAAGCCGAGGCGATCAGCGAAATCCAATCATACGGGAATTCAGCCGGGCGCGCGCCAACCCACATCAAAACCATAAAGTCGATAGCCAGCAGCCAGAACCACCATTTGAACGCTGGCCGATACCGACCCGAGCGGACTGTTGATGTATCGAGCCATGGGGCGAGCGCCATAACGGCAATCGCACCAAACATCGCCAGGACCCCAAAGAACTTCGCATCAATGATCCCGAAGCTCAGGAACTGTACGATCTGCACGACCCAGACATCAGCCGTGAAGGCGCGCAGGATGGCGTAGAAAGGCAAGAAATACCATTCAGGTACGATATGCGATGGTGTCGCCAGCGGGTTCGCTGGAATGTAGTTATCTGGGTGGCCCAGATAGTTCGGCATGAAACCAACAATCGCAACAAAGACGGTCAGGATCACGGCAAGCGCAAACAGGTCCTTGATCACGAAATAGGGCCAGAATGGCAGCGTATCCTTGGCCGCTTCCTCTTTCGAGCCGCGACGGACCTCAACACCAGTTGGGTTGTTGTTCCCGGTCGTATGGAACGCCCAAACATGCACGATCGTCAGACCCAGCAAAACAAAAGGCAGCAGATAATGCAGCGAGAAGAACCGGTTCAGCGCTGGTTGGCCAACCGCATTCGCCCCGAGCAGCCATGTCTGGATGCTTTCACCCACGAACGGGATCGCACCAAACAGGCCTGTGATCACGGCTGTCCCGTGGAAAGACATTTGCCCCCAAGGCAGCACATAGCCCATAAAGGCCGTTCCCATCATCAGCAGATACATCAGCATCCCGACGATCCACGTCACCTCGCGCGGGGCTTTATAGGAGCCATAGTAAAGCGACCGGAACATATGCGCATAAACCGCGACAAAGAACAGTGACGCGCCATTCATATGGAAGTAACGGATCATATGTCCGCCGTTCACGTCACGCATGATATGCTCGACCGACGCAAAGGCCATATCGACATGCGGTACGTAATGCATCACAAGAACGATGCCGGTCGCAATTTGCAACACCAGCGTAAAGACCAGAACGATCCCCCAAATCCACATCCAATTCAGGTTCTTGGGAGTGGGGATCATCAATGTGTCATAAAGCAACCCGACGATTGGAAGGCGCGATTGCAGCCACTTTTCGCCGCTCGTCTTGGGTTCATAATGGTCGTGGGGAATACCGCCCATGGCTTTCTCTCCTTAACCGAGTTCGATTGTCGTGCCGTCGACGAACGCGGCGGGTGGAACAGGCAGATTGCTTGGCGCAGGACCTTTGCGGATCCGGCCAGCGAGATCATAGTGCGAGCCGTGGCAAGGGCAGAACCAGCCGCCAAAATCACCAGCACCGTCGCCAAGCGGCACACAGCCAAGATGCGTGCAGACGCCCATTTGTACGATCCAGGCCCCTGCCCCTTCACCTTCGGGCGATGGAACGGTCCGGTTCTCGTCCGTTGCCAGTGCCGCAGCATCAATATTATCGTTGCGTGCATTTTTGTCGGGGAAACTATCAAAATCCGCGTCTTGTGCCGCGGCTTCCTGGATCTCAGCGCCTGTCCGGTGCCGGATAAAGACCGGCTTACCTTGCCACAATACTGTCAGCTGCGTGCCAGGGGCGACATCTGCAACATCAACGCGGATCGAGGCCAAAGCCAAAACGTCTGCTGATGGGTTCATTTGGTTGACCAGCGGCCAGACTGCTGCACCTGTTACAACAACGCCCGCACTGGCGGTTGCGTAATAGATAAAGTCGCGGCGTGTGCCCTGGTGGTCGTCTGCGTATGACACTGGGTGCATCTCCGATTCTTTAGTTGGGCAAACGGCCCATACGAAACTCGGACAAATGCTGCCACTTGCCCGTTCTGCCGCTGTTTAGCCATCAAAACCAGCCACGTCCAGCGGACAATCGGGCGCAGGCCCGTCTTATAGACTCACTTGACGCAAAAGCACCAAGAGTTGGTTAACACCTTCCCAGAATCGGATTTCGAGCGGAAACGTAAAATCACCCGGATACAGAACACCGCGCGTCACAATCATGATCCAAAATCCGCCGAGCCTATCGGCAAGATTCCGCAAATTTCCCTTAAAACTCGGACATTTGTGACAGTGGCGACACAGATTGCGGGATTCGCTTAAGCCTCACTTAATGTTTTATTGTCAGCATAAGAGCGTCCCTATACGCCAAAGATACCACTCTCGCTTCGGGAACCCCGCCTTATGAATCGTGCTGCCGCACTCATATGCTGTCTAACTTTTGCCCCCGCATCGGCTTTCGCCGAGGTGGAGCTTAGTTTTTATGGCGGCGTACAATCTGCGCCATCGTCTGATATCACGATTCGCGGCGATGATGTGATCGCAGATGATGATTTCACCCAGGATTGGGAAGGTCGGTCTGGCGAGGCACCGATTTACTACGGGATTCGCGCCACCCGCTGGCAATCGCAAAGCTTTGGTTACGGGCTCGATTTCGCGCATAACAAGGTCTACCCGGAAAATGACGACCTGCCAGCCGGGTATGACGTACTGGAATTCACCGATGGTCTGAACACATTGACTGTCAATGCGTATCGCCGCTGGAATGATGCCTTCGGGGACGTAACGCCTTATGTTGGCGGCGGGCTAGGGTTTGCACTGCCGCATGTTGAGGTGACCAATGGATCGTCAGAGACATTCGGTTACCAGTTAACCGGCCCTGCCGCGACGGTGATTGCAGGCGCTTCTTACGATATCAACGACCAATGGTCCGTATTTGGTGAGTATAAAGGTACTTTTTCCTCGAATACGGCTGATCTGGAAACAGGTGGAACGCTGGAAACGGATATCGTGACCAACGCCGTAAATGTCGGCGTTAGCTTTAACTTCTGATCACCTGTTCAGATCGGTCTAGGCCGCAGTTGCAACCATACTTTCACGCTTCGAAAACGCCGCGTGCCAGGCGGCCAGTTCCGCGTTCCCATTGCGCCACTGCCGCGCGTCATGCCGCAGATCGACATAAGACAGCGCACAGGCTGCTCCAATCTGACCCATATTTAATGGACCTGACAGATGGCTCATCCAGCGGTCATTCAGGGCAGAGATCGCGCGATTTACCTTATTCCACTGGGCTTCGACCCAATCGGCTGACTGCGCCTCTTCTGGGCGAAATCGAGCCTCATATGTCATACTAACCGCCGCCTCCATAATCGCGTCCGCCGTCGCCTCAAGCGCCAAAATGTCCCAAATGCGCGCTTCTGGATAAAGCGATGCATCCGCGTAATCGTTCAAGAATCGCGTGATGACTCGGCTGTCATAAAGCGCTGGACCAGTTGTGCGGATCAAGGTCGGTATCTTTGCAATCGGGTTCGCCGCGACAAGCGCAGCGTCAGATGCCAATGGAGACGTGCTTGTTTCCACTTCTTGGACCTGCCCAAGCAACCCGGTTTCGCGCAGCAGCACACGCACCTTGCGAACAAACGGGGATGCGGGCGAAATCAGCAATTGCATGATAAAATCCTTAGATTTGTGATGGGGGGAAAATAACTGGCTTCTGCCCGGGAACCCATGGTGGGTATTTCGTCATAATCGCCGTAAACTGCTCTGAAGCTAGAAAACGATCAAGCCAAGCGGTCAGCGGCCCGAGCCCTTGGCGATCAAACCATGCACGGTCCGTATTTGCGAATTGACGCACGAACGGCAGGATGGCCATGTCCGCAAGCTTTGGGTCTACGTCCATCAGATAGGGCCTCTCGTGCAACCGGTCGTTCAAATCTGACAGAAATACCATAGCTTTGTCGCGCTCTTCGGCGATATCAAGATCAGGAAAACGGACCGCATATTTGGTGTGATCCAACGCCTGTTTAAACGGGCCGTCACAAGTATCGATCAGAGCATCCCCCTCAGGCGGCATGTCTAGCCAACCCAGCGGATCACTTTTTGACAGCGCCCACATCATGATATCCCGGCTTTCCTCAACAACCGTATCGGCGCAAAGCACAGGCACGGTTCCCTTGGGAGAGGTATCCAAGAAAGCCTTTGGTTTCTCCCGCAAAAGAATTTCGCGCAGCTCAACCTGCAAACCACTGGCCGCTATCGCAAGCCGGGCGCGCATCGCATAGGGGCAACGCCGAAATGACCAAAGATGTGGAAGACGGGCCATGGCGCCTACGCCACCAATTGATCATTTTCATGCCCGGATATCACGGCCTGAACGATCTGACTTTCGGGTTGGTCATCACCAAAGCGCACCTCAGCAAACTGCTCCGTCCGGCCCATGCGAGGGTTTTCCATCAAGACCTGATGCGTTTTCCCGATCTGAGCCTGCAAATGCTGTGCCATTTTCCGATGCCCGGCCGCGCGCAAAGCGGCCGCGCGTGTCTTGATTATCGGTCCGTGGACCTGCGGCATCCGCGCGGCGGGCGTACCGGGGCGCGGCGAGTAGGGGAACACGTGCAGCCACGTCAAGTTGCAATCGTCCACCAAAGCAAGCGAATTTGCGAACATCGCGTCCGTCTCGGTCGGGAACCCGGCGATAATGTCTGCCCCAAAGGTCATTTCCGGCCGGAGCGCCAGCGCGTCTTGGCAGAACCGAATGGCGTCATCGCGCAAATGCCGCCGCTTCATCCTTTTCAGGATCAGATCATCACCATGCTGCAAAGACAAATGCAGATGCGGCATCAAACGTGGTTCGGTCGCGATCGCTTGCATCAGATTTTCGTCAACTTCAATACTATCGATTGAGCTGATCCGCAGCCTTGGCAGGTCCGGCACCAGCTTGAGGATACGCATAACAAGATCGCCCAGCTTGGGTGCTGCAGGCAAATCTGCGCCCCAGCTGGTCAAGTCAACACCCGTTAAAACAACCTCATTGTATCCGCTGCCGACAAGGCGCTTGATCTGATCGACGACGACCCCTGCGGGAACTGATCGTGAATTTCCGCGACCATAAGGGATAATGCAAAAGGTGCAGCGATGATCGCAGCCGTTTTGAACCTGAACATAGGCCCGGCTGCGGGTCCCAAAACCATCGATCAGGTGACCTGCCGTTTCGGTCACGGACATAATGTCATCTACCTGCACCGGCTCGGTCGCGCCGATCAGGTCGGGCGTCATGCCCTGCCAGGTGGCCGGATCCATCTTTTCGGTATTGCCGATGACAATATCAACCTCTGCCATCGCGGCAAAAGTCTCGGGCTCCGTTTGGGCGGCACATCCGGTGACAATCAGCTTTGCATCGGGGTTATCGCGGCGTAACTTACGAATATCCTGGCGCGCCTTACGCACTGCCTCAGACGTGACGGCACAGGTGTTCACAATAACAGCATCCGTGACACCCGCAGCACTGGCCAAATCCTTCATGGCCTCGGCCTCGTAGGCGTTCAAGCGGCATCCGTGATTAGAAAAGACAGGAGGCTTTGTTGTCATGACAGCCGCCATTTGCCATCAAAGACATGCGCTGTGGGGCCAGTCATCCAAACCCCATCATCGCGCCAGGAAATCGCGATTTGTCCGCCATCGAGATCAATCTTGACATCACGCCCCGCCAAACCACGCCGAACCGCCGCCACCGCCGTCGCACAAGATGATGAGCCAGAGGCAAGCGTAACACCCACCCCGCGCTCCCAAACGCGCATGCGGAGATGATCTGGACCGATCTGACTGGCGAATTGCACGTTGGTACGTTCGGGGAACAAGGGGTGATGCTCTATCTCCGCCCCCCGCGCCTCAAGGTCGACCGCCTCAGCATCCGCCACAAAGAACGTGCAATGCGGATTGCCCATACCGGTGGCCGTGGGCGCGCCCTCAATAGGCAGCGTCAGGGTATCCATGTCATGCGCCAATGGAACGTCCTGCCAATCGATCATGGGCCGGCCCATATTGACCGAAGTTAAGCCACCACCGGCATCTACCGCATGCAGCAGACCGCGTTCGGTCTGTATCCGCAAGGAAACGCTACCGCTTTCTTGCATCAGATACCGCGCGATACAGCGGGTGGCGTTGCCACATGCGGCAGCTTGCGATCCATCACTATTCCAAAAGGTAAGACGCACATCAGCCTGATCGGTCGGCGACAGGACCGCAAGCTGATCAAAACCAACCCCGCGATGACGGTCGGCGATAGCAATGGCCAAGGCAGAATCAACGCGAGGGGGCGATTCCCTCTCGTCCACGACAACAAAGTCATTGCCCAGCCCATGCATCTTCATGAAGGGCAGATATGTCTCATCGTTCAAAGCCATAGCGGGCATATAGACAATGCAATCAGACATATCCAGCCATGTCGACTTTTGGGGGTTGACCGCGACGCCCTGCCTTTCTAAGTAGCCCCCCACGTGGGCCGTTAGCTCAGTTGGTAGAGCAACTGACTTTTAATCAGTAGGTCGATGGTTCGAACCCATCACGGCTCACCATTTTCCTCCATGTAAGATGACACTTGGTTTGTCTCTTTTGACAAAAGTGTTTCGCTTTTTCGTTTGAATATTAACTCTTTGCTACGAGTAGCTAGGTTTTGTGTTGGCGAGATGCCGCCTCCTTGATTGCTAGCGGCCCATTGCGGACTTTGGCCAACTTACGACAATTCTGCGAGCGCAGCCCGCATAGCGGACCTTCGCTGCAACCACGAAATCTCCAGACCATTCGACAACTGGTTCCGCAACCCACGCTCTGGTTCACTCTTTAGGCAGAGACCAGGGCATGATCAGCTTTTGGACGAGGCCCACGCTTTGGAACAAGACCAGCGACATCGCGACGAGCAATGTGAGACCGGCCCAAGCCTCTGGCAGGCGGAACATGGATGTTGAAAACTGGATGAAGTATCCGATGCCTGCATCCGCTGCGACGAATTCGGCCACGACGGCCCCGATGACAGCAAGCGTGATGGAAATTTGCAACCCGGAGAAGATGTAAGGCGTCGCAAAAGGCAGGCGGATCTGTGTGATCTCGCGGTACGCAGGCGCGCGCAGGGATCTGGACAGTTCGATCAGTTCCGGCGGCGTCGCCCGCAGCCCCGTTGTCATGGAAACCACCAGCGGGAAGAATGCGATCAGGAAGGTGATCAGCACACGCGGCGCGTCATCGGTGCCCAGCACCACGATGATGATGGGGGCGACAGCGACGACGGGCACGGATTGGATGACAACCAAAAGCGGATAGAACGCCAGCGCCATGAATTCCGACTTTGCAAGGCCCACGGCGATGGGCAACGACACAACGATTGCGACGACATACCCGATCAAGGCCACACGCAGGGTCGCCCAGATATGTTCCATCCAGCGGGCAAAGGGGACTGCGTCAAAGCCGCCGATGATGCGTGACGGGCCGGGCAGGATATAGGTCGGGATGGCGAACAGCCATGTGGAGGCTTCCCACACAATCAACAGAATGGCGAAGGTCAGTGCAGGCAACAAGCCGGGCGTGCGCATCAAGCGGGCCATCAGAGGGTCTTGGGTTGGGAGGGACATCAGACGGTCTCCTTTGCGATCAACAGATCGCGTAGCTCGGTGGCGAGGTCTTGGATTTCTGTGGCACGCAAGGTGTGTTCATCACGCGGACGCCCCAGCGGCACCTTGTAGTCTGCAATGATTTTGCCGGGCCGCGCGCTCATCACCAGAATACGGTCGGCAAGCAGTAAGGCTTCGGGGATGGAGTGTGTGATAAACAGGACCGTCTTTGGGCTGGATTGCCAAAGATCAAGCAGTTCGTAGCCCATTTGATCACGGGTCAGGGCGTCAAGCGCCGAGAACGGTTCATCCATCAACAGGATATCGGGGTTGCGAAACAGGGCCCGTGCAATGCCGACCCGTTGTTGCATCCCGCCTGAAAGCTCTCGCGGGAGCCGTTTTTCAAAACCCGCCAGGCCGACCTTGGCAATCACATCTTGCGCAACCTCACGGTCTTGTTTGCTGATGCGCCCCCGCATGTGTTTGGCGGGAAAGGCGACGTTGTCTTCGACATTGGCCCAGGGCAAAAGTGTTGCTTGCTGGAACACGATCCCGACGTCATCGCGGGGCTGTGTGACTGGCATATCGAACACGCTGACGGTGCCTTCGGTGGGTTTCACAAGCCCCGCAGTGAGCCGCAGAAGCGTTGATTTTCCGCAGCCCGAAGGCCCAAGGACGGCCACAAATTCATGGCGCTTGATTGCTACGTCCACCCCAGACAGCGCCGTCAGAGGCCCTGTCCGGGTTGCGAAGGTCTGCCCAACGTCGGCAAAGGTGATGGCATCAGGAGCACGGACCATTGGTTTTACTCCGCCGCAACAAACGACCGGTCGATCACCGTTTCGGGGTCAAAAGCGGCTGGGTCCAGGTCTTGGGCGGCGGCGACGCGCGTCCATGTTTTTGCCACGCGGTCTGCATCAAATGAGCCAAGGGGGAAGGCCTCGGTGATCTCGTTGAAGGCCAAGACGGACGAGTCCATCCACGCCGCCTCGACCATGGCCGCATCCAGTTCGGGGACAATCGCTGCAACAGCCGCGCCCGTCGCCGCCGGATTCGCATTGGCGAATTCCAAAGACTGCGTGAAGGCTGCGACAAACCGACGAGCGACATCGGGGCGTTCTTCCAAGAAGGTATCATTGGCGATCAGCGCCGCTGAATAGAGCTCAAGCCCCGCATCGGACCATGGCAGAATGATCAGCTCCTTGCCTGCCTCCGCGGCTTGGGCTTCAAAGATCGACACGTTGGTCAGCCATGCGATGATCGCATCGGTGCGGCCCGTCATCAACAGGGGGCCAAGCGCGCCGGGGTCGGCGTTGGTCAGCTCAATCGCGTCCTCCGTCAGGCCGTTGTCGGCCAACACCAGCGGCAGATAGACGTTGGATGAGGTGAATGGCGACGTCGCGACCGATTTGCCTTCGATGTCCGTGAAGCTCTCAATGCCGTTGCCTGCCAAGGTGTAGAACGCATGGGGGCCGGTGTTGAAGATCGACATGATCGCCGTGGCGGGCACCTCTTCCGTAGCCGCAGCGGCCATCAGTGCACCGATATCGGCGCTGCCAATGTCCGACGTGCCTGTCGCGATCTTGGTGATCGCTTCTGTTGAGCCGCGACCTGGCACGATTTCTACTTCGATCCCTGCATCGGCACAAAAACCTTCTTCGATGCAGACATAGATCGGGGACTTGTCGCCGCCGGGCAGCCAGTCGAGCTGGTAGGTCACAACGTCTTGTGCTGTCGCCATCGTGGCAGCGCCGGCTGCGAAAAGGGCTGGTACGAGTGTGCTAATGATCTGTTTTCTCATGATGTTTCCTTCATGGTTGGGAGGATTGGGGGATCACCAAAAGTCTTTGTGTGATCGTGCAATGTCTTCTTCGAGTTCGGGGATGGGGCCTTCGACAGTGACGTCGCGCTGGCCTGCGGCCAGAACCTCTCGGCAGGGCAGCGACAT
Organism: Yoonia sp. BS5-3; assembly: GCF_038069655.2. NCBI lineage: Bacteria > Pseudomonadati > Pseudomonadota > Alphaproteobacteria > Rhodobacterales > Paracoccaceae > Yoonia > Yoonia phaeophyticola. Next base: position 1,868,773 of record NZ_CP150951.2, on the reverse strand, counting down.
CGTCAGGTTTTCTTCGTTGTCACCCGTGAGCACGGCGAGGCGTTCTTCGGTCATGCCGTAAACCAGCCTGCCAATGCCCGCCCAATAGGTGCCGCCAGCACACATGCTGCAGGGTTCGACCGAGGTGTAGAGCGTGCAGGTCGCAAGGAAATCCGGCGTGAATTGCGCGGCGGCGGCGCGGGCGACGTTCAGCTCTGCGTGCCCCGTGCCCCCATCGGTGCTGTGGGTGTTTCCGCTTGAGAGGAGGATCTTGCCATCTGCATCCGCCAAAAGCGCGCCAAAGGGATGGTTGCCCGTTTCACGGGACTGATCGGCCAGACAGATGGTTTCTTGTAGCAATTCTAAATCACGGGGGGTCATCGGGCTCTTTCGGTATTTGGGTGGTTACACCGATCCTAGGATCAAATAGTGTGTTTGAAAAAGTAGAATAAAACGCACGCCGTGTACGAAAAAATGGAACACTAAGCCATGTCCGCATTTTCCAAAGAACTGAAGTCCTTTGTGGTTGTGGCCCATTCCGGGTCGATCCGCGCTGCCGCTGAAAAGCTGAACATCTCTGCTCCTGCGCTGAGCAGGCAGATCAAAATGTTGGAAGAAAGCTATGGGAAAAAGCTCCTGATCCGCAGCTCCGAAGGGGTCGTTCTATCCGCCGAAGGGGCGGAGCTGCGCGCGGCGGCGACCGAGTGGCTGGCCGCAGATGTCACCTTGTCCAAACACTTCCATCGCGATCAGAAAAAGGCAGACTTGCGTTTGCGACTTGGCACCATGGCCAGTCTGGTCGACACATGGATCCCGTCCGTGATCGAGCGTCTGGAAGAGAGTTTTAACAACGTCGAACTGGATCTGGTCATCGGTTCAACGGCTGAAATCATCAGTCGCGCCGAAGCGCATGAGCTTGATGTCGTCGTCGCTTTCAACTTGCCCAAACTCACCAGCATGGTCGTCGCGGACACCAAGGAATATCACCTCGGCGTGGTATCCGCACCGGGATATGGGCCGTCGGGTGAAGGGCCGATCTCACTTAAGGAAGCGCTGGATTTTCCGCTGTGCCTGCCCAGTTCGGCGCTGTCAATGCACACACGGTTGATTGGCGAAATCCTCAGCGTGCGGGTCAGCCCGGACGTGCATGTCACCAGCAATTCAGTTCCAGCTATTTTGCACTTTCTCAGGCGTGGTCGCGGCGTCGGCTTTCTGACGTGGCCTGACGTGGCCCATGATGTCGATGCAGGGCGACTAACGTTCCGCCCGCTGGCCGTTCGGCGACTGACCGAGACACTTTCAACAGCGATTTGCCGTGGGAACGACTTAGCGGCTGCAACGCCCGTCGTGATGAGGGCGATTCAAACAACGTTGACTGATCTTGGGGAATAGACCGTGACAGAGGTGCTGTTAACCAGTATCTGACATTTGCGTTTAGACGACTCCCACTTAAGCGACATGCCTAAAGGGCACGTCGGCAAGTGCTTGCTTGGGCCGAAACAGCTCTTAGCAATCCGTTTCGGCCCGAAGGAGACCTTCAGTGCTGGTTCCAGTGCTGCGATGCAGCTTCCCGAAAGCAGACATTGCCAGCATTCCCTACGGTCGCTAACTACATCAAATTTTGAATCATCCGAATGCGCGACGAAACGGAGTTTGACGCTCCTCGCATTTACGAGCGTAACAAGCCCCGAACGCACATTGGTCTTAACCATATTTGGACCCATAAGCGCTGACGTCAGACAGAACCACCGATTTTGGATAATGCTGCCCTTAAAATCAATCGTCATGTATGAACAGCCGCATTCAAAATCAGAAGCACGCGGCTAACACAACATTGCCAGACTGCCAAATGCACAGATATTTGCGACAGAACCGGATCGCTCTGGCGGATCAGTTCGACTGCGCAAAATCCCTTGACTAAGACGACCCCATTGCCGAAAATAATGCCCTAGCTTTTTACCTGCTTAAGTATCTTCTTGAAATTCTGATAAAGTAACAGATGACCTGCATTCTCAACGGTTTCAAAATGCAGTTTGGCCCGATCCGCTATAAACACAGCAACAGCTTTCGGCGTGTAACAGTGATTTTCATCTCCGATGAGGTACGTGATCTTCTTTGTCGGATTATCATAAAGCGGGCGCCAATCGAGCGCCGCCAACTGTAGCTCATGCAAAAAACCATCGTAACTCTGCGCTGTTATGATGTCATGGGCATTGCGAAACCCGGATCGGATGGCATCATCGCGTATGGTCTTTTGATCTTGGGGGCTTTTAAGGTAAGACTTTAGGAACTCGTCGTCAAAGCCGCTTTCGATTTTGGCCAACAAACTGTGGACCAGCATGCGTGCGATTTTCGGGGCACTGCGCAGCACGGACGCGCGGAGGCGCTCGATTTTGCTAAGATGTTGGACATGCGGGCCAGAATAGCTGGGCACAATCCCATTCACGCAGACAACATGTGATACACGTTCGGGGCAGTAATGCGCCATAGCACAGGCAAACATGGCTGAGGTAACATGACCAATGACGGGGCAGGCAGATATGTCTAGCTCATCCAAAAGATGTTCAATATCCGCGCAATGGCGTGCAAAACTTTCAAAGCCAGGCGGGCCATCAGGGTCGCTCTGGCCAAGTCCGGGGCGCCAGACCGTGATAAGCAATATATCACTTTCGAACAAGCACTGCCGCATAAACGGTGTGAGTGTGATCCCACCGATCAACGCCGGAAAAAACAATGCAGGCATGCCACCGCGGGGGCCCGCCATCGCATAACATAGATTGCGACCGTCGGGCAAAACATGTATTTTCTGCGGATCAGCTTCGGCTTGTCCGCCTGAATTATCCGCTGACGATCCAATTGTGAGCTCACCAAAGCTTGCATAAAGCGATACAAGTTCGGTTTGCGAGTTCAGCGAGAGCTTTTTGAGCAATTGCTTGGCTTGCAGCCGCACAGTTCCAACAGAGCGACCGCGGGCCTCGGCCAGGTGTTTCAACCTGCGTCCCATGACAATTGTCCGCACGATGTCCAGTTCCACAGGTGTCAGGTTCATGGCGCTTTTGAATCTTTGCGCCAGACTATCGTTCCAAGACGATGTGAGCGCCACAATTTGACCGACGGTTGTGTTGTCGTCATCATTGGTGACATGTCGCAAGGTGACCTGCGTGAAACCTTCTTTATCTGCCCGGGCAAGGCTAAAGGTTGCAGTCAGCGTCCCCTCAGGGGTTCAATAAGTGCCTTGTTGAACCTTGCGAAGTGGCCCGGCTCAAAATGTATCTGTGAAAGATAGTCGCCGATCGTGACATCAAATTGCTGGCGCGCCGCACGATTCACATAGTTCAGCCGCCCTGTCGCCGACACCAGCATACATGGCCGAAGATCGCTCTCCATCGATCTGACAGAGTGTTTCGGCTTTTCCTTTCTTTCAAGGACATCATGTAACAAATCGGTCGCATTTTCGAAATGTGGCTCAAGCTGGGACAATGACGACGCGACAACCTCATCGGGGGGTGGGGCATCCGGCTGCGGCCCAGCAGCATTGTCAAGCCTTGTGGTCAAAGCATGGAACAAAGCATTATAACGTTCGGTTCCGGCCGACAGTTTATATGCAAGTGCCACAATCTCCGCGTCACTTAGTTCTGCGAATTCGGCCGCTGATCTTTCTAAATTCATCTTCTCAAAAGCTTTCACACGCCCCGAGGGCGCTAAATCATATCGGCCATGTAAAGCAAATCAGGAATTCTGTGCATTGGAATGGTTCCGTGTAAGTCCCAAAAGTTCAATCTCGTTCCGGCGCAAAATGCGCGATTATCCCAACTGGGACATTTGCACCACCATAACCATCCCACAACAAAATGCTGACCTCCTGAACGAGATGTTGCGAACGGCAACTCTTCAGGAGCGATGTGAAACGCTAAATAACGGATGAAATCTATGAGAATGCATAAAATATTTGCTGTTTTGGTCTGTGCGGCCGCAGCGCCTTTTTCGGTAGCCGCTGGTGGTCTTCAAACCGTTGCTCCAGAGTAAATACCGACGATCGCAACCGTGGAAGCACCAATCACAGAAGATTGGAGCGGCTTTTACATCGGTGCACAGCTGGGGGCTGGGGAATTCGTGGGGGTCGGTGGGACTGAGGACTTGAGCGCAGTTGGCGCACATGTCGGCTACATGTATGACTTCGGAAAATTTGTTCTTGGTGGCGAGTTTGCGTATAATAGACTTGATGCCGATCTGGCTGTTGGCACGGCGAATGAAGAGTATGACACCGCTGTGGTCAAGCTCCGCGCTGGCTACGATCTTGGAAAGATCATGCCATATGTTGTCGCGGGTTCGACGGAATTCGACATGTCTATCGACGGAACTTCGGCTGATGGCGCGGGTCCAATGGTGGGTATCGGCATAATGTATGCTGTTGGAGATAACTTTTTGCTTGGTGCCGAGTATTCTTCGAGCCGTATCGAAGACTTTAACGTCACAACAAGTACAGCATCTGGTGTGGATTTGGATATAAATGTGCTGTCTCTTCGCGCGTCATACAAATTCTAGCCATTAATCCAGCGTCGCCAGTTAGGTTAGAACTTCCTTGCAGAACCGAGGGGGTCCACGCGAACCCCCATGATCTGCAAGGGCCAACTTGGTCATACAGCCATCTCAGCATTCAAGCGGTTTGCTGCAGCCGCTGGACAATTGTGGTCAAAGAACACATCTCCGCGGCCAAACGTCGTGTTTGCGACAGAAGCCAATATCCCACATAGGATATTGGCTGTCGGAGCGGACATGCTAAAAATTATCTATCCTGTGCAAGCATTGCACGGTCATCAAGGGACGAAGGGTGGCGATGAAACAGCATATCTTAGAACTGGTTTGGTTTGTGTCAGTCGCAGCCTGCGTTGGAATCGGTTGTGGCTTCCTGACCGGGATTATCGGCCGGCTAGCAAGTGTGAACTTTTTGGGGGCAGATGGATTTGGCTGCGGCTTTACACTGTGTCTTGCAGCTTTGATCTTTCGCAAGTGGCACCGGATGTTCCCGCCTTTGAATGCATAATGCTTGCGTAGCCGCGCATTGGTCACGGCCTGTTTGAACTCAGCGCCGATGGGTCCAAATAGGGTCATTGGCATTGCCAAGTTCTTCTGCCTTTTAGCTGGCTTGAATGAAAATTCCGTCTGATATGCCACGCCTAAAGGGCTGTCGTTTTCCCGTGAAATCATCGCTTATGCGATTTGGGTTTATCATAAGCATCGCCGATATCTCGCGCCTTTATCCCGTTTGGGATATTCCGCCAAATGTCTCCGACACTATTGTTAACCGTGTAATCAGAACCAAGCCAGTCTGCAGGCTTGTATCATCACGTTAGAATGGAATGTGTCTTGAAGTATTTATTTTGCGCCATCGCGACGACAATTGGCCTATCCAGTGCTGCCGCAGCATGCCCCAGCTATAATCAGACAGCGTCCGAGACGCACAGGGTATCCGGGCCGCAACTTTTTGCCAGGAAATCCTACGGTGTTGTGGCAGGTGGGGAGAATTACATTTGGAACTGCCGCCACATCCAGCCTGGCACAGACACAGGTGCGGGCTATTTTACCGCGTCCCCGGATTTCTCATTTCACCTCAGCGAAATGGGCAGGTACCAGCTTGTGCTTAGCGTCGTCAGTGAATGCGACTCTGCTTTGCTGATCAATACCGCTTCAACAAATTGGTACTACGATGATGACGATAACGGAAACCTTGATCCACGTATCGTTCTCACGCGCCCGCTTGATGGCCGGGTTGATGTCTGGGTGGGCACCTATGATGGGGAATACTGTAACGCGCGGTTGGAACTGGAAACCTTCAATCGTTAACGATCTGAAAATGACAGAGAAAACGAATATGAAATGTGTTGTTACGATGTTCTTGTCTGTGATCTGCGCGACAGCTGGCCTTGCAGAAGATCGAACCTACGGGTCCGTCTATCTTAGCGGGCTCGCACGCGTGGATACGTGGCCCTACAATAGTCCGGGCGTTTTTTCAGCAATGGTTTGCAATGTGAATGGGCCAGACGGGTTCTTGTCGGTGCGTGACGGGCCAGGGTCAGAATATGAACAAGTGAGGGCGTTTAACCGATTGGCCATTCTTGAGGTCGACACGAGGGATCGTATCGGCAATTGGGTGCGGGTTGTCAGTGGATCACGGACACACACACCGGCCGGTTATCCGCAAGAGTACCGTGCGCTGCCCGTGCGGGGCTGGGCACATGATAGCTATCTATGTTCGTTTATCGACTGAACGCAGGTTCCATACAAACCCAACCAAAAACTGGCCGCGAAAATCCAATGACATTTGAAAAACGACCTGCTCTTAGTAATATTCTCGTGGCGGTGAATCTGGTTACCGCGATGGGGTTTCTCGCGCTTTTAAGCGTTGGGGTTATGTATCGTCGTATGCTGGTGGTGCCTGAGGTGAGTAGCGGTCACCTGCGGGACTTTCTGGCCTTTGGGATGGAACCGCCTCTGATCGTAACCGGGGTTGTCTTTTCAATCGCGCTGACCTGTTTGTTGTTTGTGTTCAAATCCGGTCAATTGGGTACGGTTGCGGTCGCGCTCAGCGGCTTACCCGACATGATGCTGGTGGTCTTTAGCGTCCTCACGATCGCTGAGGTGTTGCCTTGGGACTATGTGCCGCGCCCAAATAGCGTGATGCATGTTTTGGCGGCATGTGGGTGTTTGCTCGCCATCAAGATCGTGCTGGCGGCATGCCTGATTGGAACCCCTTATTATCCCAAGGCAGAAAAATAGGGATTGGCGACTGGTGTCGGGTTCGACTTTTGACCTGAACTATCGTTTAGCACTTTTCGCATTCGAGCAACGAGCCGAGCAACGATCCAAGTTTCAGGTCGATTGCTTGAAGCCTTAGACATACGGTTCCAACCACCGGTCATTCGCATAAACGCAGCTCTGTCCACGGCCCCTCGCCACCAGCGGGCGTGGCTAGGTAGCCATCTGAATCGGCGGTTGGCTCAAGCAGGTAGGACACGTTCCAGCTTTCACCTTCCCCTTCGCATGTCAGATCCAGCAAAAAGGCCCCACCGCCGATCCGATGGGTAAAGGTCACCGGGCACCGCGCTTCCATGCGGTGAACAAAATCGCCGTCCCACAAAAACAGTGTGTCGGTCTGCACAGTGGCACCGCTTGCAACGGCGCAACCAGCGACATCACCGAAGGATTGGGCCAAGCCGACGGTTGGCGTGGCTATGGACAAAAGGCAAAGAATATGATGTTTCATTTTGATCCTGTTTTTAAGGCATTTCACGCAATTGATCCGACACAATTATCAAGCAATACAGATGCAAAGCTGCGTGAACGGCAGTCAAATCCTTGCCCACAACGCTAAGCGACAGTGCCCCAAACGGAATATCCTATATGGGATAGTACGCCATATTTGTCTGCGGTCAGCACTTATGGATCCAAACAGCGGTATTTGCGACAGAACCCAAGAGATGACCTAAACCGGCTGTGTCGCAAATTTTTGGTTAGCTTGTAGGGCGGCTTTCTGCGGACACCGTTATCCAGCGAGTTCAGCAAATTGTTTGAATGCTGAGGTGCCTGCTTGGCCAAGTTGGCCCTCGCGGATCATGTGTGCTGTTTCGATCCCAGCTAATGTTGCTGCCGCCGAATGGAACGCTTTGCAGCCGAGCATTGGGCGTGTGATCCGCTTGATGAAACGATGATCCCTTGACCGGCAGATGAATGCGCGGCAATCACCGAGAGGGGTGCTCAACGATATTGTTAAGATATTTAGATTGCGCGATGCCGGTGGACCGACCAATACCCGTAAATTTGAGGATGACATTGAGACTCTGCAATCCAACAAGATTTGCTCCACTCTTGTCGAGGACGATACGCTCCGGGATACCGTTGATGCCAACTGCACTTTTGAAAAATTGCCGTGCTGCAGCCGTGTCGCGATTCTGCGCGAGCATGAAATCAAGCGTTTAACCATCACGGTCGACTGCACGGTACAGATAGGTCCACTTGCCCCGAACGTTGATGTAAGTCTCGTCCATGCGCCAGGAACAGGCCGTTGGTCTCTTTTTGGCTTGCGCGTTAGCAGCAATCTGTGACGCGTATTTCACAACCCAACGGTTCAGAGTGGCATGGTCGACATCAACACCGCGTTCGGCCATAATCTCTTCAAGATCGCGATATGAAACCCCGTAACGGACGTAGAAGAAACCGCATATAGAACCACCGATTTTGGATAATGGCTGCCCTTAAAATCAATCGTCATGTATGAACAGCCGCATTCAAAATCAGAAGCACGCGGCTAACACAACATTGCCAGACTGCCAAATGCATAGATATTTGCGACAGAACCTCCCATCATGGACTTCAGCAATTTTAGATTGTGCGGCACGCTCTGTAGGAACATCAGATGTCAGGTAATAGAATTTCAAACATCATGATTCTTCCGGCTTCGACATCCACCAACTGCAACCAATCTGGCGCACTGCCCTTGGCAAGTTCTGTTGCAAAGCCATCGCCGTAGTTTGCACCACGACATAACATCAAATAAACGGCTCCACTTCGGATGACATACTCTTTCATCTCAACTTCAGGCATCTGAAAAGGTAAAAGTCCGTTAGTATACGCATCCGAACTACGGTGGTATGGACCGGATAGTGCTTGGTGGTGCGTCGCCAACAGCAACAACGAACCTAAGTTCATGGGGGTCAAAACTTGCTCCGGAGGCAAATCACCCAACGCCGACATCGCCTCAAAATCACGACAGCTGCCGCTTTGGCTTGCCCCTTGCGCTTGCACCGTAGGCTGCAGTTGTCGCAAGGGAGCTTCGATCAGAAATGGGGCGAGTATGACCACGCTCGCGGCCATAGACTTCGCAGCGTCACCCGCCAGTCGTGTGATCCGCCAGACGCAAAACAAACGCCACAAGCCGTAGCCGGCCAATAGCACCACGGCAGGGGATGTCATAGACAACAATCTGATTTGAGAAAACGATGCCAGAAAACCGACTAAGCTCAGGAACAACAACTGACCCACAGCATCTCGCTGCACAGCATCAACATCCGGGCGCTTTCGTTCTGACCACCAAATCAAAGCAGCAAGCCCGATTGCGCCTACAGCTGGAGTCATCATACTATTATACAAAATTGGAAACTTCGACGCGAATAGGACTGCCGGAAGCGCTTCGTTTATCGAACCACTAATGATCTTCTGCACGACCTCTGGAAGCAAAGCGTAGGGACCGGCAAGGCAGGGGCTAAGAAGTGGCCAAGCCACAGCACAACCAACAATCGTCACCACTCCGCTGATCGCCAGACGAAACAATGGACGCTTGATCAACGGCAACATGCCCGCAGCACTTGCCACAACAGCAATTGCAATCAACGTCAGGACTGGTGTACCAAGCTGATCGCACACTGGATATAGCAAACGCGCGGGCGGTGTTTGACCAATCCAGAACACGATGGCAGCGACAGGCAGCGCAAGACAAAAGGCCAGAAGGCGTCGGCTAGTGCCCTCGGCCACATCGAGAATTGCACGAATAAGCAGCAAAAGACCAAGCACAAGGATGTAGAGCAGGTTCTCCAGCCCAATGGCCAGCGAGAACGCGGCAGAGAATCCGGCTAAGAACCCTGACGTCCATATACGATTGGGCCAAATTGCCGACAATGTCATGACCACCAGCATCACTACTTGCACATTATGATGATCAATGCGGCCCACACTGAAATAAAAATCAGAGGTAAAAGGCCAAAACACCGCACAAAACATTGCAAAACATGCCGGTCCGGGGCCAAAGATACGACGTGTTCCAAACCCGAACATAGCCACCAAAAGCAGCATCAATATCGTGGGCCAGATGGCGACAGCCAACATCTCGGCGGTTTCAATTGGAGCCACCCATGACAGTGTCACGATAATGGCTCCGATCATCGCGTCCAAATACCGCGACCAATGCATCACAACGCCCTCCGGCGGCATCAGCCGGTACTGTGTGGTGTCGTACCAAGCCTGCCCTCCCAGCCAGTCGCGTACAACAACCAGGCGCATGACTTCATCATTTCCTGCGGTCGAAAAGACTGACCGGATGTCACCTGAGGCAACCCCAGCCTTCAGCAAGATAATGGCTATGACAAGGACCAGTACTGCCCAAAAGGCTTTTTCGATTGGAATGCTAGTTCCGTCGATCTTTTGCATGAGAAGAAGCCAATCTTGTAGGGTATCAGGGTTGTTATTCGTAGTCCTGGTAAGGGGCGTCGCGTTGTTCGGTCAGAGCTACTAGACCCGAAATGCGATGTATCGAGCACCACAAAAATTAATGAACATCCCAACAAAGGAACCCGCAACAAGTGCTGAAAGTATCACGAAATCGTCTCTTCCCAAAATGGTAATGACAAGGGAATAGGTCATATAATTCACAGACATACCCGTCAGCTGCACACCCAAATAACGTCGGAAATGCCCCTTGCGGTGTGCGTGATGTGTCGCACCGAACGTCCATTTATGATTCAGTGCCCATGTCGTCACGAGAGCGATCGGGAAAGACATCAAACGTCCTAGGTATGGATTGACACCGAGTGACAAAAATAGCCAAAGCAAGCTCGCGTCAACTATGAAGCCGACAGAGCCGACGACACCAAAGCGCATAATCTGCGTCACTAACTCTGATTTCATCATCAGCCACTGGTCCCTTAGGATAACGTCGCAGATATTACTTATTGTAGACGTTTTTGCCCGATCGATTGAACCTTATCAAGACAACCAAATCGGTTCTGTCGCAAATATCTGTGCATTTGGCAGTCTGGCAATGTTGTGTTAGCCGCGTGCTTCTGATTTTGAATGCGGGTGTTCATACATCACGATTGATTTTAAAGGCAGCCATTATCAAAAATCGGCTGAGCAAGTGTAAAAACTGAGCCTTAAGGGCATGTCGAGCGACTGCCACTGTCGAAGGTGCATGAATGTGCATTCGTCGTGCCGTCCTTGGAGAGCGATCCATACTGCGGTGCGGTCCACAAACCGGACTTTCGCTGCAACAGCGAAATTGGGGGTCTGGCGAATTGACGGATCGCGGACAGTGCGGTTGTCTGGCAGTCTTGTTTGAATGTCTGCTACACTACTTTGGGGCTCCTTGCGGTCCTCGGAGCATGCGCAGCATCTGCAGTTGTTTGGTAAAGTGGCTCATCGAAGACGGCCCAAAGCCGTCGTCTGTCTAAGGTATAATATGCTGCGGTACGGCCCGTCGAACCAGCCATTCGCTGCGACTGCAAAATCTCAGCACAAGCGAACTCACAGTATGGCGGACAGACTAAACCTTGGATCTTCGCTGACGCAGCATTTTTTTGCGTGGGCGGCAAGTCTAACGTTGCAACGCGGCACAAGTCGCCGAACCGGTCATTCGGGCGTGTTGATCTGGTGTGAAGCGGTACCGTGCTTTCGCGGCTGTGAGCACGGACCACCGACACTTGGACGGAACCGCCATTTACAAACGCAGAGTTGCCGATGCAACGTCGGTACGCTTTTTGCGTTTGCGCTTGCTGCACTACGGATGATGCGGTCAAAGCAGTCGCTTTAGTCATATGACCGAGCCACAATCCAAACTTTGGGGGGTGCTGGACACAACATAGCGAGCGACACCAATCTTGGTTTCCCGCTGTTATCGGGGCCACGACTGGCTATCGTGCCTCTAGTCAATACCTCGACAACTCTCGAACTGATTGGCTTAGCTGGCGTGGGCAATTTCATCTACTGTAGGCAACGTAAATGCGTCTATGGGAACAAAATGACATCACGTGGCGAACTAACCGGATACACCCTAGTCATCATTGCTGCATTGTCATGGAGCACTGCCGGACTCTTCACAAGGGTCGTATCGACGGATATAGCCACGACTCTGCTATGGCGCTCTGTATTTGGTGGGCTTGCTGTAATGCTCATCCACTATGGATTGTCGCGCGACAAAGGGCTACAAGATCTGCTTAAGTTCTCAACTGGTGAAGTGATCATTGCAGGTGTCTCAGCCATTGCGATGACTTGCTTCATTTCAGCGTTCTTCTTCACATCAATTGCCAACGTAGCGTTCGTGTACGGTGCGGTGCCGCTGGTGACAATGGTTCTTGCCTGGTTACTTCTGCATGAAACGCCAACCTCTGTCGGGATCATTGCAGCTGTCGGAAGCGCCTTTGGTATCGGTATATTGGCTTGGGGAGGGCAAAGTTTTTTAGATTTTGTCGGGTTAGGGCTTGCAATGCTAATGACGATTTTTATGGCAGCAATCACTGTCCTGGCAAAATATTTCCCGTCAGCCAACTCTTCCAAATGCGCCTATCTGTCAGCATATTTAGCAGTTTTGGTTGTTGCGCCGTTTTCGACCGGCTTTGCCGTATCAACCATAGACTTCACCTGGTTAGCACTCTACGGCCTCGTGAATGTAGGTCTTGGGTTTGGTGTTTACTTAGCCGGGGTATCTAGGATTCCCGCACTGGCAGCGGCGCTTCTCGGACTTTTGGAAATACCCTTAGCACCAGTTTGGGCATTCATGTTGTTTAATGAAGAACTTGGCACAAAAACGGTGCTCGGCGGCGCGTTAGTTGTCGCAGCATCTCTGATATACATCGTCGGAACAGCAAGACGGGCGAGTTCTTAAACTCAGCAATCATGTGTCGTTGCGACAAGGAACCAATCGATAAGGAGTCTTGATATAGGCAGGATAGCTACGTCTCCCATCGCAAACGCACTTTGTATCCATTGTGAAAGTTGAGACTTCCGGTTCCAACTGTGGCGTTGAGTGCGTTTCGAATGATCCGTCCGGACGTACCAAAAAGCCAGTGTCAGTTGATTGTACGACATGATTCCGGTTGCTACTTGCTACAAATGAACCAGTAACATGGGACAGTAAGCGCCCCGCTACCAACCATTTTTCTTCTGACCCACCTGTTGCGCGCGGTACTAAGAAAACATCGATTTCTTCATCAAACATGCTTCGGGCCATTTCTGGCCAAAACAACTCCGTGCAGATCAAGAACGCCACAGTTACGCCGCCAAGTTTCATCGTTCGGAACTGATCGGTGCCCGGCAAAAACCAGTCGGACTCAAACCAGCCAGGTTCGTTGGGAAAAATCTGTTTGGTATGGAGAACTTTCCGATGGGATTCTGATAAAAACATAGCTTGGTTCGCCAACCGACCACGGTAAGCAACCGGCCGAGTGAAAAAGAAGGAACACCCTGTTTCCAACAATGCTTCCTCAATTTTTTCGTGTTGTGCGACCCAGTTACGGGCAAGCGCTGCGTCGAACGGTTTGTTTTCACAGACCCATTTGCCAGCAGGCATTTCGGGTAACAGTATGGCGTCAGACCGCTGATCGAGTGCCTTACGGCAGATACATTCCAGCTGATCAACGAAAGGCGTGTCAGCGGAAGCACCTGTGACAAAAGAAATCCGCATTTGGCCAGCCATCAGTCAGGTATTCGATCGAAAGGGGCACTTGTCTGCGCGGTCGGTGGTGTTTACGTCTGTTATGCCATACTGCCACCATTCTATTTCACCCGCCACGAAACTGCCTAGTTGGGGGCAATGGCTTTGCTGGTCATACTTCTCGATCCTTGATCGAATATTGGCGCGCACCTTTCGACCCGCGTCAGTGTCACCCGCCACGACATCGAAACGTTCTCTTGGATTTATTATAAATAGCAAATGACTGCCCAGGTTTCGGCTACGCCTCTGTTCGTGAGCAGGGCAACTCATGTTGACGAAGATCTGCATCCCGTGAAAGCACATGCTCCAATACGGGTGGTGCGGATCCGTGGAAACTCCCTCTGGCCAGGGCTTCTCATCAAAGTCATGAAGTTGCTGTAGAATCCACCATCCAAACGCATGGTAATCTTCCAATGACTGAGACTGGATGGCATTTTGTGAGAATGCCACGACAAGGGGATAGGCTGTTCCAAGATTTCCATCCCACCGGTCTGACAACTTGACGTACAAGCGTAAGTCATCTGCCAACTGACGGAGTGATTGGCTAAGGTTGTCTTCGACAAAACACAGCTTAACAAGTCCACGAGCGAAAGCGTTTTTTGAAAAGATACAGGGGAATCCTTGCTCATCTTCCAGCCGGAGACTTAGATCGTGGAGCACCGTGTGGTGCCAAGCAGGTGAAGTTTCGGGTATTTCCTTTTGCGCAATAAGCATAGTCGATGCTCCCTTGTCAGTGCTTGGGCAGTTCGCCTCGCGAGAGGTTCGCTAAACTGGCTGCCTGACCTTGGATTTCGTGTCTAAGATCACGGTCGTACAATCGGGAAAGTGGACTCCCAACGGGTCAGGATATGAGATCCCGGTAGGCAGGAAGCCGAACTTCTTCAGGCTGCGGAAGATGCTATTTTTGCTGCTCTGTATACGCACATCCATTGCTACCAGTTCAACAAGGTTCGATTGGCAAACGGTTATGGCACGTTGCATAAGTGCGTCATAAATACCGTTCGGATAACAAGGAAAAGTCATCTTGCGAAAACGGTCTATGACCATAACTCGCGTAATCTCAGCCTTGTTTTTGCAATCACGGAGAACTGTCTTGTCATTTGCTTTTCCTTCGCAGGGAAGGTATCCATTGCATGGAAAAACGACCCTAGCAGTACCGACAGGCTCACCATCGAGATAGGCCAGTAGGTGTACGCATCCGTTATGGAAATCGTCACAGACAAATTTCTCATCCACGTCGGCGATCCAACCGAGCTCCGTTTTGTAGACAGTTGTCCAGACGGAGATGGTATCCTGGGGCGGATCGCCCATATGCTCGATTATCCAGGAAACCATCCCTAATCACTCAAGCAACCTTTGCACCCTTGAAGTGCTTTTGGTGCTCATCGATGTTGACCCAATTTCCATCAAATTGATGGATGCCGCTATGCCAAGTGGCGGAATCATACCAATAATAAGAGGGTACTGGTGGGAGCGGTTCACAGTAAGGCTGTTTCTCCAGATCACAGAGAACAAGAGCTGCTCGAGTGGCCAACATATAGCATGAAAGCGGCGGTGTTACTGCGTTAATCGGGACGTTACCAACATCACCCATCCAATCGAGAATACCATCCAAGTCAGGAAATCGCGGGAGATAATTGAGCTGCATTCTAATGAGGGTGTCAACATCATCCTTATCGAGCTTTTTTCCTTCTGGAATTTGAAAGAGGTCCTTAAGTGTGACCCCTCCTCGCTCGAACTTGTAGATATTTGCGCCCCAACCCCAAACACATGAAGCAAGGATGCACTTTGTGCGTTCGTGGTTCTGGAACGCGTCATGAAGAGCATAGCGTTCAGTTATCAGGTAAACATCGGTTTGGTCGAAAACCAAGTCGCATCCATCGACAAAAGTCTCGGCAGTATGGGTCTGGATCCCTTCTGGGAACACCTCAAGGGTCACATCGCTGACCATTTCGCGAACGAACTCGCCGACAACAATCGCTTTGTTGCGACCTAACGTGTTTTGTCCAGCGCCGAGCTGACGATTGATATTTGATGCTTCAAAGCTGTCGGGGTCGGCTAGTTTAATGTGACCGACGCCAAGGCGGGCTAGTGTCATAGCAAGAAGACCGCCGATACCGCCGCATCCAGCAACGCCCACAACAGAGTCGCGCAGTTTTTCTTGCGACAAGCGTTGCTGAGCTTCGTCTACGCCTAAGAAACAACCGTTGCGATTTACCCGATCCCAGTAAAACTTCTCGTCAAAATTCGCATCGTGGCGAATAATTCTTGGTTTCTTCAACATTTCTCTTTCCTCTCTATTGTTCCCAACTTGACGCGCCAGGATACTGACCGATATTCGCATACCGCATTGTAATTTCTTCATTTTTCGAGATGTCGTCACTGGCCCGAAGTTTCACGGTGACTATGGAGCCATGCTTGTACCATTGAACAAAGGCATTCGGACATGGTGAGTGATTGCAAAATGCCAGCGGGCCAAAAACTAGGTATGGTTCCGCGTGATCTCTGTGCGAACGGTATACCGATGGGTCGAAAAAAATGTACTTGTACAAATCTAAGCGCCGGACGGGGTCCAGATCACACTTCGGAAGTTCGTATGCCGGTGCTTCAACGATTAGGTCTCCCTGGTTGAAAGACTGCGCGGCAACCAAACAGCGCCCTTTGTGAACGCAATTAGAAATCTCCAATTTTGCTTGAAATAACTCGAAACTGGTAGGTTCGCTTAAGTCTTCTATGCTCTCTTTAGTGGCAAGGTTCATCATGTGCTCCTGCAACCTATGATGGTAGATTCAGATTGCCTAACAGCTAGGTTTTTGCAATTCTTAACGCTACGATGAATGGCGAAATGTCATTGATACTGGGCACTCGGACTCCAAGTATGTTTATCGTAACCAATTGAAAGGACGAGATTTTGGAGCTGGAAAGTTTTGGACAAGCGGTTTCCCACCGAAGCCGGGTCGCCATACTCATCGCTCTGTTTGGAGGCAAAGCGCTCCCGGCCAGTGAACTTGCATACCGTGCGCGAATCTCTGGGCAAACAGCCAGTAGTCATTTATCCATTCTCACGGAACTGAACGTGATTAAGGTTAGAAAGTGCGGACGTCACAGGTACTTCGAGTTGGCGAGTGAAGATATTGCCGAAGCAATTGAAGCGCTCGCCACGAAATTAGATCTCAGTATAAGAGAGCCTAAACCTGTTGAAGACCGGCTGCGGACCGGTCGATTTTGTTATAATCACCTGGCTGGAAGATTGGGGACTTCAATCACGGATGTTTTGGTTAGAGGGGGCGTCTTGGCAATGAATGATGAGAGTTTTCAACTACTGGACACAGAACACGTTCTCTTTAGAGCGCTAGAAATTGATCCCCACGTTATTTCAAGAAAAAGGGGACGCTTTGCACCGAGATGTTTGGATTGGAGCGAGCGGCGGCCGCATGTCGCTGGGATACTTGGCTCTTCGATCGCGCAAGGCATGCTTTCTAAGTCGTTTATTGAAAGAACAAGAGATGACCGTTCCGTCACGGTGACAAATCTTGGTAAGAAGTTCCTTGTCAGTGAACTAGGATTGGACAGTGAGCCGAGCGAGTTACTTGTGGGCGTTGAATAAATGGCCACTTTTTGGGGCTGCGCAGCAACAGCAGATTTTATGCACTTGCAGCGATCTATGCTCTGCGAGCGCACGCAACGTAAATCTATGATGACCGCTATGGGCTCATAGCCGCCATCCGTCGACGATATTAAATACTGCGATGCGGCCGGTCGAAGGAGACATTCGCTGCGCCTGCAAATTCTCAGTACAAGCGAACTCACGCAATGCGGGACAAAGTGAGCTTTCGTCGCTGCTGCGCCAATGACTGCTTAGGCAACAATTACGTGATTTGGGGGTAGAACGGGGCCGCTTATGCTTGTTCTTTGCGAATCTTGCCGTGGCTTGTAATCAGTCTTGCGATCGAGCTTACTGCCACAAATCGCACTCGAGTGTTCCAGCTCACCTATCGACCGACTGAAGAGATTCTAGCGCAAGGCAGCAAAAATGATGCGCCCTCTCAATTGCGGCCTCTGGCGTCATGTGGTCCGGGTTCATACAGCATTCTAACCAAAGCCCGTCGATTAATGCCATAACGGCGTCTGCAAGCATTGCCAAATCTGCGCGATCCCCCAAGTGTCGCCGCAACAGGCCCGCGAGGAAATCATAAAACGCAGAGTTCGTTTCTTTCTGAACATCCGCAAAGGCGTCTGTGGTCAGCACTGCGCCCCAAAATGCAACAAGGACGCGCATCTTACGAACATCCCGCAGGTCTTCGGGGAAGAAAGCATGAAGGGCCGCCCTGAGTTGCGCGCTAAGCGTTTGCCCATCATCCGCAAACGATTGTGCCATACGCTGCAAGGCCAGTGTGTTCAGGTCACGATAGCATTCTGCCAGCAGCGTATCCTTGTTTCCAAAATGATGCCGCACAAGGCCCGGTGTGACACCCGCATATTCGGCAATCCTGCGGACACTTGATCCAGAAATCCCGTGATCGGCGACGCAATGCATCGCGCCCTTTATGAGACGCGTTTTTCCATCATCCGGCGGTGTTTTTGCCTGAATTATGGTCAATCCGTGTTCCAGCTTTGCGTCATATCGCACAACCATCTTGCTTTTCCTGCGACTATACAATTGTATAGCCATCATTAGAGAGTGATAGAAGTGTATGAATGACCACAACCGCTGCCAATTCACAACACCCAGCCAATAGTCTGGAGCTGCGAAACCTGCGAAAGACGTTCGGCTCGCTCGAAGTGCTACGAGGCGTTTCGTTGTCAGCACAGAAGGGCGAGGTCATATCGCTGATTGGCGCCAGTGGGTCTGGCAAGAGTACCCTGTTGCGCTGTGTGAACCTGCTGGAAAAACCTACGGCAGGTGACATTATCCTGGACGGCGAAACGCTTGCGCTGAAGACTGGAAAAGCAGGGTTAGAAGCCGCCAACCGACGGCAAGCCGAGAGATTTCGCAGCCGTCTGGGCATGGTCTTTCAATCCTTCAATCTTTGGCAGCACATGACCGTCCTGCAAAACGTTATGGAAGGCCCCCTTCACGTTCAAAAACGCCCCAAGTCTGACGCAATGGCCGAAGCTAAGACCGTGCTTGAACGCGTTGGATTAGGAAAAAAATTCGATGCATACCCTGCGCAACTTTCGGGCGGGCAGCAACAACGTGCTGCGATTGCGCGGGCCCTTGCGATGCAGCCGGATGTGATGCTGTTTGACGAACCGACTTCTGCACTTGACCCTGAACTTGTCGGCGAAGTGCTGAACGTGATCCGCGAATTAGCCGAAGAAGGGCGCACAATGCTGCTTGTCACACATGAAATGCGGTTCGCCCGCGAAGTGTCGGATCGTGTGATCTATCTGCACAACGGAATTATCGAAGAAGAAGGCCCGCCAAGTCAGGTCTTTGACAACCCATCCAGCGACAGATGCCGCGCATTTGTCAGTTCCATTCACCGTTCATAATCAACTGGGAGATAACAATGAAGAACATGATCAAAACAACAGCACTTACCGCTGTTGTCGCACTTACGGCAAGCATGGGCTTGGCAGACGTAAAAGTCGGCATCGCAGCCGAGCCTTATCCGCCATTCTCTGAAAAAGGGGCCGATGGCGCATATACCGGCTGGGAAATTGAAATTATTGGCGCGGTCTGCGCCGCCATGGAAGAAGAGTGCGAAATCGTACCTGTCGCTTGGGATGGCATCATTCCAGCCCTCTTGTCCGAACGGTTCGATGTCATCATGGCCTCGATGTCGATTACCGAAGAGCGGATGCAAACCATCGACTTCACGGATCGCTACTATAGTACACCTGCCGTGATTGTCGGGCCAAAGGACTCTGACATTTCCGGTGATCCGGCCAGCCTTGCCGGTAAAATCGTAGGCGTCCAGGTGGCAACGACACACGCCAACTATGTCGATGCATACTTCTCTGATACTGCTGAGGTGAAAACCTATTCGACCTTCGATGAACACAACCAAGACTTGTTTTCTGGTCGTGTCGATGCGGTTGTGGCCGATAGCCTTGCGTTGTCCGGGTTCCTTGCCAGTGAACAAGGTGCTGGTTATGAAATCAAAGGCGAGCTGATCGATGAGACGATTTTTGGCCCCGGCGTCGGTGGCGGTATTCGTAAAGGTGACACGGAATTGGCCGAGCGTTTGAACGCAGCAATCGCCCAGATCCGCGCCGATGGGACCTATCAGGAAATTTCTGATAAGTACTTCGACTTCAACATCTACGGCGGCGAATAAGCCAAAAGGGTGTCGGCTTTTTCCGGCACCCAAATTTTTCATGAACTCTGTATTTGATCTTTTGGCCCTACAGCCACCCGGATGGGGCGGGGCGTTGCTGCGCGGACTGGTATCAACCATTCAGATCGCGCTTGGGGCTTATGCTTTGGGCCTGTGCATCGGGTTCTTCGGGGCCTTGGGGAAAATCTATGGCGGCCCGGTGCTGCGCTGGTCATTGGAGTTCTACACAACCCTAATCCGCGCGGTCCCTGAATTGGTGCTGATCCTGCTGCTTTACTACGCAGGGACGGATTTGTTGAACGCGGTGCTCACATCTCTTGGTTTTGAGAGGGTGGAAATCAGCGGTCTTTGGGCAGGCATCTACGTGATTGGGTTTGTGCAGGGAGCCTATTCAACAGAAGTTTTTCGCGGTGCCCTGAACGCTGTTCCGCGCCAACAGATTGAGGCAGCCCAATCCATCGGCATGTCGCCAATCTTGATGCACCGCCGTATTATCATTCCTTTGATGTTGCCGTTTGCGTTGCCGGGGTTGGCAAACCTCTGGCTGATCACGACGAAAGACACAGCGCTGCTTGCGGTGGTTGGCTTTAGTGAACTCGCGCTTGAAACGCGGCAGGCCGCCGGGGCGACGAAGGAATATCTGACGTTTTACCTGGCCGCAGGGGCGCTTTATCTGGCCCTGACGCTTGTCTCGACCCTGTTGTTTAGCCTGCTCGAGCGGCGGTTGCGGCGCGGAGAGGCGAAGGTGCACTGATGGTCTGGGACTGGCTACCGGAATACGCGCCTCGCTTTGCTGAAGGGATATGGCTCACGCTGCAATTGCTGGGGCTGTCGATCTTTTTTGGCATGATGTTGGCGGTGCCAATCGGGTTGGTGCAAGTGACCGGACCTTGGCCGTTAGCTTGGGCTGCCCGGGCGTTCTGCACTGTCATTCGTGGTACGCCGCTGCTGATCCAGCTTTGGCTGGTGTACTATGGGCTGGGTTCGTTGTTCCCCTCGATACCCGGCATTCGCGAAACAATGATCTGGTCGTTTCTGCGCGATGCATTTCCCTATGCTGTGTTTGCCTTCACGCTTAGTGTTGCGGGCTACGAAGGTGAAATCATGCGCGGTGCATTCAAAGGCGTGCCCAAAGGCGAACTGGAAGCAGCGCGCGCCATTGGTATGTCACCTCTTCAGGTCTTGCGCCGGGTCTGGCTGCCACGCGCCTTGCAAAACGTCTTTCCAACGCTCGCAGGTGAGTTTATCCTGACGCTCAAGGCGACACCACTTGCCGCGACGATTACTGTCTTCGAAGTCTACGGCGTCGGGTCGATTGTCCGACAGGAAACCTACCGCGTTTATGAACCCCTGCTGTTTGTCGCCGCCATCTACGTCTTTTTGACCCTTTGTCTTGTGGTGCTCTTCCGCTTTTTGGAAAACCGCCGCAAGATCCCCAACACCTAATTCAGAGTAATACCATGTCTGACAAAAGCTTTACGTTCTCCCATGCCATTAGCCGCAAACCATCACGCAGCAGCGTTGATGGGTTGCGTGCTGTTAACGTGGGCGCGCCGGATTTGGCGAGGTTTGAACAGCATCACGCAGATTATGTCGCGGCTCTGCGCAGCACCGGCGCAGAGGTCACCGTGTTGGACGCGATGGAAGAATTCCCCGACTCCGTCTTTGTCGAAGATGCAGCACTTTGCCTCCAAGAAGGCGCTGTCATAATGCGTCCGGGCGCGCCAACGCGGCTTGGCGAGGCTCGGGAAATGGCCCCGCATTTAGAAACGCTTTATAGTGAAGTTGTGTGTATTGAGGGGCCAGGATTCATCGAGGGTGGCGATATTCTGACAACCGAACGCGAGATCCTGATTGGGCTGTCTGCCCGCACCGACAAGGCAGGCGTGGACGAATTCATCCGCCTTGTGGACCGGTGGAGGTATGCAGTGCGGGTGGTCGATACGCCGCCGGACGTTCTGCACTTCAAGACGGATTGCTCGCTTCTGGACGGCGAAACGATCCTTGCAACCAAACGGCTAGATCGCTCTGGCTGCTTTAAAGGGTACAACGTCATTCATACTGCTGATGGGGAAGAAGCATGCGCCAATTCCATCCGCTTTAACAATCTGGTCATCATGCCCGCCGGTTTCCCGCGCACCCGCGATCAATTGCTTGCTGCAGGTTATGAGATACGTGAAATTGGGAACAGCGAAGCGGCCAAGTTGGACGGCGGAATGTCGTGCCTGTCGCTTCGGTTCAGCCCGTCGTGACAGGGATCATCCCCCAGATCGCGGACTATGCAGGCGACCTGACCTCTTGGCGTCAGCACTTGCACGCACATCCCGAGCTTGATCTAGCATGCCATGCAACGGCCGATTTTGTTGTGGCTCGCCTCAAGGAATTTGGCATCACCATGATCCATCGCGGCCTTGCCGAAACCGGTGTCATCGCGCTGATTGATGGCCAAGGCGATGGACCCACGATTGGGCTGCGGGCCGACATGGACGCTCTCCCAATCCATGAAGAGACTAGTGCGGCATGGATATCTAAAAGACCCGGTGTCATGCATGCATGCGGTCATGACGGACATACCACAATGTTGCTGGGCGCCGCGCGATATCTGGCAGCGCATCGCAATTTTCGCGGTCGCGTCGCGCTTATCTTTCAGCCTGGCGAAGAACTCAGCGGTGGCGGTAGGATTATGGTCGAGGCTGGTGTCTTTGACCGCTTTGCAATTTCCGAAGTCTACGCCCTGCACACGTTACCCGGCAAAGCGCTGGGATCATTTCACACAAGATCAGGCCCGTTTTTGGCGTCAGTTGATGACTTTCGTTTTGACGTGCAAGGACAAGGGGGGCATGTGGGCTACCCGGATCTGTGCCGCAATCCGATCACGCAGCTGGCCCCACTGATCAAAGGTGTTTCCAAGATTGAAAGCGAGCTATCCACGAAACACGGCCCAGGCGTGGTTGCGTGCACGGTGGCTCAGGCAGGTGAGGCCACGAATGTTGTTCCAGACAGTGCGATGCTCACCGGATCTGTGCGCACACAAAGCGCCGCCTTCCGTGTAGAGGCCGAAGCGCGCCTATCACAACTCGCCGAAACCACTGACATGCCCTGTCGTTTCCAATATGCGAAGTACTACCCGCCGCTCGTGAACCATATGGCGCAAACAACATTTGCAGCCAAAGTCGCCGCGACTTTGGCTGACGTGGATGCGGATTCCGCCCCACATAATGTCGCCGAGGACTTTTCCTACATGTTGGAAACCTGCCCAGGGTGTTTCCTGTTCATCGGCCAGGGACCCGGCCCAAGCCTGCATAGCGCAACATTCGATTTTGATGACAGTATCGCCGCGATTGGCGCGTCATTCTTCGCGAGGTTGGTCGAAGCGCGAAGTCGGCCCAACTGGACCGAACGTGCATATTTGGGCGTCGTGAAGAACAATAGCGGAACATGAAGTCTAGCCGCCTTGTGCTGCGTCGTCCACGAACAAGCAAGACGCGGACAAAGTGAGCTTTCGCTGCACAGCCAGCTACATCGTCTCCTGGAAGCTCTGCACGACCATGCGTGCTGAAGATGTGACTGACACGCTAGACTTGGCGTTGCAGGCATCCGGCTGCGATCAAGTTCATGTCGTTCACAAGCCACGTCTGCTCAGCGACAACGGATCCAGTTATGTCTCAAGGGATCTGGCAGAATGGTTGCAGGACACCTCAATGGCAAAACTATGAGATCAAAATGGCAATCCCTGGGGTCAAAATGGCAAAATTTTGGGTACGTCCACAAAAACGGTGTAGATTGCCCCATAGTATTGCCATTTCACTTTTATAAGCCTTTGAATTCATTCAACCCGGATTTTGGCATTGTATGTGGTTTTGCCATTCATGACCCCATAAAACTGCCATTCAAGGGTAAAATCCGAAATTTTGGTCAATTCCTTGTTCTGACCGGGTGTCCCTGCTCTTGAAGAGTACCAATTGCCTTCAGCCTGGTTTCGAGTTCCGTTCTAACCACATCCAGGTTGGCAAACACATGCGCCTCGCCGCGTCCTGCGAGAGAGAGCACCGCTAAGAACACAGTATTAGAGTTCCTCATCAACTCGACCAGATGTTCTCCTGCCGGCGCATGAGTGCCAGAAATCCAGTTCCTCGCAGTCCGTTCGCTTACACCTGTCCAACGCATCGCCGTTTTGGTCGCCTGTGTCCGTCGTCAGGGATTTTGGGACAGATGGCTGCCTAACCTAAGAGAGGGTCTGGCGCATCTGGCTGTCGTGATTATGCGGCGGATTTGCGGTGAAGCAAGCGTCGCGTTTCGATGGTCTTTCGCTTGATCCTTTCTCGTTGTTTCAAAATAGTCTCCCCGCGCCCGAAGTAGACATCGGCAGGCGTGAGGTTCTGCAGGCCTTCGTGATAACGCCGGTGGTTGTAGTGATCGACAAAGGCATCGATCTGTTGTCTGAGATCACCGGGCAGGTAGTAGTTTTCAAGCAGAATGCGGTTCTTTAGCGTTTGATGCCACCTTTCGATCTTGCCCTGGGTTTGCGGGTGATATGGCGCACCTCGAACATGATCCATCTTCTGATCTTCCAGCCAATCAGCCAGTTCGCCCGAGATGTAGCTCGACCCGTTGTCACTGAGCAGGCGCGGCTTGTGCAGCACCGTCGCCTGATCGCAGCCCGAAGCCTGCAGCGCGAGGTCGAGCGTATCGGTCACATCTTCGGCCTTCATCGTTGTGCAGAGCTTCCAGGCGATGATGTAGCGGCTGTAATCATCGAGGATAGTGCTGAGATAGAACCAGCCCCATCCGATGACCTTCAGATATGTGAAGTCGGTTTGCCATAGCTCGTTGGGACGCGTTGTCTTTTCTTTGAACTCGTCGGCGGCTGACAGAACCACATAGGCCGGGCTGGTGATCAGATCATAAGACTTGAGGATGCGATATACGGAAGCCTCTGACACAAAATACTTTTCTGTATCAGTAAACTGAACGGCCAACTCGCGCGGAGACAGGTCGCTTTCCTGCAAAGCCAGGTCCCTGATCTTCTCTCGAATGGGCTCGGGAATGCGGTTCCAGACCCGTGACGGTATCGGACTACGATCGTCAAGCGCCTCGGGGCCACCTGACATATACCGGTCGTACCAGCGGTAGAAGGTGGTCCTGGGAATCCCCAGCTTGTCCAGGGTTCGCTTGATCGGGAGATGCGAGCCTTCGACCAGGCGAATGATCTCCAGTTTCTCAGATGCGGGGTACCTCATTCGTCGTCCTCCCCATCCCCGAGCATGCTTTTTTTGAGCAGCCGTAGCTCCAGGGCTTGTTCAGCGACGACCTCTTTCAAATCACGGGATTCCCGACGAAGGTCTTTGACTTCGGTCGACGTCGCTGCACGGGCCGTGTCGCCAGCCAGACGCTTCTTGCCCGCTTCAAGGAACTCTTTGGACCAGCTATAATACAGGCTCTGAGCAATGCCCTCTCGACGGCAAAGCTCGGCAATGCTGTCCTCACCCTTAAGGCCGTCCAGCACGATCCTAATCTTCTCTTCGGCGGAATACTGTTTGCGCGTCGCACGGCGGATGTCTTTGACGACCTTATCACCGTGGCTCTTACGTGTTCCGGGTTTCTGTCTCATCTCCACTCCTTGGTGGTTACGATGTGCCAGAAACCCTCCCTTATCAAATCGGCCTAAACTGTCCCATAGGCGCTGACGTCAGACATGCAACCGGGACAGTCTTTCAAATGCGAACTTCCATCGGACCTTTGGCTTGTTGCTCAGATCCCCCGCGATCACGAGGTGATCTAGCTCGCCCATCAGATCCTGCAGACCTTCGAATGGATTGCGATTGGCCTCGGCCCAGAAATCATCGTGGAGGTCAGAGAGTATCAGTAGTTTCAAAGCTCGATGCCCAGTTCGGTTGCAACCAGTTTGCGCTCGTAGATTGTGCCAACGCAGAAATGTGTCATTTCCATTGGTTCAATACCACGCCGCTTCATGCGTGCGATGGCTGATTTCGTTTTCGTCCTAAGAGCCGCGGCCAAGGATTTGGCGGGAATGTACTCCGCGAGAAACCGATCTAGCTCCTCTGGCAACACAACCGCCGCTGCTTTGCGTGTGACCGGGTTCCGCGACGGGATTGTTTTGAGATAGCGAAAGTCAGCTTTCCGCACTTCTTGGCAGAAAACTGCATGTTAGCTCAACAAAGGTCCCGAAAATTAGCCAATGGCAAATCTTTGGGTCCTATATGGCAATCCCTAGTGCAAAAATGGCAAAACTTTTGGGAGCATCCACAAAACGGTTATGCCCGGTTAGCTACACTTCGAATAGCCGCAGGAACCGCAGGTCATGCACCCCTCTACCATGCGCAATTCATACGACCCGCATGACGAACAGGCTTTCCCGCGCGGGCCGCTATTGATCGCCACCACATCCGCCTGCGGGTCCGCCTTAAGGCCCATCCCTTCCCCAGCAAGAAACCCTGTGGCGATCATGTGTTTCTCAATAACCCCGCCGATCGCCGCCAGAATGGAAGGCACGTATTTGCCCTGCATCCAGGCGCCGCCCCGCGGGTCGAAGACGGCCTTCAGCTCTTCCACCACAAAGGACACATCGCCTCCGCGCCGGAATACGGCCGAGATCATCCGGGTCAGCGCAACAGTCCAGGCGAAATGCTCCATATTCTTGGAGTTGATGAATACCTCAAACGGGCGGCGATGGTCGGCGACGACCAAGTCGTTAACCGTAATATAGATCGCATGCTCGCTGTCCGGCCATTTGAGTTTGTAGGTCGCGCCATCCAGTTCTTGTGGGCGATCCAGGGGTTCGGACATGTAAATTACGTCACCAGCATTTGCATCAACGACGACCTCAGACGGTGCACTTCCTTGCGACTTTGAAGCTATTTCAGCTGCGCCGGGCATATCTTGCTCACCAAACAACAACCATGAACCCGAAACGTTTGTTGATTTTGCAAGCTTATCGACCAGATCGGCGTCTGCCTTTTTACTGCCCTCAAGCCGGGAAACGTGGGCCTGAGAAATACCCACATCTATCGCAACTTCACTTTGGGTCTTACCAGACCTCTTGCGTGCAGTAATTAAGCGCTCCCCAAATGTTTTCGGGCTCGGCTCCTCAGACACCGACAGCACCGACCCCGTCACATCATTGGGCCGGTAAGTCGTGCAGCCCTTACAGCCTTGATCCCAAGCGGCCATATAGACCTCTTTGAATTCGGCAAAGCTGATATCTTCCGGGCAATTGATCGTTTTGGAAATCGAACTGTCGATCCACTTTTGCGCTGCGGCCTGCATGCGGACATGATCCAGGGGTGCCAGCGTTTGTGCGTTGACAAAATAGTCAGGCAAGGGCGCATCCCCTTTCAGATCACGCCACATCTGGACAGCATAGTCGACAACCTCTTCTTCGGTGCGCGACCCGTCTTTCTGCAAGACCTTGCGGGTATAGGCATAGGCAAAGACCGGCTCGATCCCAGAGGACACATTGCCCGCATAAAGACTGATCGTGCCTGTCGGGGCAATCGACGTCAAAAGCGCATTTCGTATGCCATTTTGACGGATTGCATCCCTGACGTCATCATCCATGTCTTGCATTGCACCACTGGTCAAAAAGGCATCCGCGTCGAACAAAGGGAAGGCCCCCTTTTCGGTCGCCAAATGGGACGACGCCAGATATGCGGCGCGGGCGATCGCGTGCGTCCAGCGCTCGGTTTGACGCGCCGCCTCATCCGAGCCATAGCGCAGCCCCAGCATCAGCAAAGCATCAGCCAGACCAGTGACTCCCAAACCGATGCGACGTTTTGCTTGTGCTTCAGCGGCCTGCGCCTCAAGCGGAAAGCGCGAGGCGTCGACCACGTTGTCCATCATGCGGACCGCCGTGGCGACCAGATCGGTCAACGCGTCCTCATCAAGGGCCGCCGCATCCACAAACGGGTCGGTCACCAAACGGGCCAGATTGATCGAGCCCAAAAGGCAGGCACCATAAGGGGGCAAGGGCTGCTCGCCGCAGGGGTTCGTGGCAGCAATCGTCTCGCAATAATTCAGATTGTTCATCTGGTTGATGCGGTCGATAAAGATCACCCCAGGCTCGGCGTATTCATAAGTGGACTGCATGATCGCATCCCACAAATCGCGGGCCTGCACGGTGCGATAAACCTCGCCGTCGAATACCAAGTCCCATGGGGCGTCCGCCTTCACGGCCTCCATGAACGGATCGGTGATCAGTACAGACATATTGAACATCCGCAGCCGGGCGGGATCGGATTTGGCTGTGATAAAATCCTCAACATCCGGGTGATCACAGCGCATTGTCGCCATCATTGCCCCCCGGCGCGATCCGGCAGACATGATCGTGCGGCACATCGCGTCCCAGACATCCATGAAAGACAGGGGGCCAGAGGCATCGGCGGCAACACCCTGCACAGCAGCGCCTTTGGGGCGGATGGTTGAAAAATCATAACCGATCCCGCCACCCTGCTGCATGGTCAGGGCGGCCTCTTTGAGCATATCAAAAATGCCGCCCATGTCGTCCGGGACCGTACCCATGACAAAACAGTTGAATAGGGTCACGGACCGTGCCGTACCTGCCCCAGCAGTGATGCGCCCTGCAGGTAGGTATTTGAAGTCCGCCAAGGCATTATAGAATTTGTCTTCCCAAGCGCCGGGGTCTTTTTCGACGGCGGCCAGGGCTTTGGCGATCCGGCGCCAGGTGTCCTGAACCGTTTCATCAACAGGCGTGCCATCCGCCGCTTTGAACCTATATTTCATATCCCAAATCTGTTCAGCAATTGGGGCGGCGAAGGCGGTCATTGGCGGATCCTCGGGATTGATTCTGATGGCGGCAGCAGGGTGCTGACGATAGGTCGCAGAAGGTCACAGGTCAATTGAAAGCACAGCGAAAAGCACTAGTTTACCGGCACGGGTTCCAGAATCGGTTGGGGCCGGGTAATGACGATTTATATACTACATCTAGGGCCCTCAATTGGCAAGCTGCGTACATCTTGTAAAGCTATCGGTCGGAACCGAAGATGTTGCCGGGCTAGATGCGTGGCAATCCAGCAAACGCGCGCAGACCGAAGATGGCTTGCCACGCCATATTACACGGATGTGGCCGAAACGCGGGGATGAAATCCTTAATGGAGGATCAATTTACTGGGTGATCAAAGGGGTAATCCTGTGTCGACAGCCCATCCTGCGACTGGATGAATATATTGGCGCCGACGAAATCCGGCGCTGCGCCATTGTTTGTAAACCCGGGCTGATCCGGGTCGAAGCGACACCCAAAAGGGCCTTTCAAGGCTGGCGCTATCTGCCCGTCAGCGACGCACCGGGCGATCTGCCTGATGGGCGGCAAGAGGAAGAAGCCCTGCCCCCTGAAATGTCCAAAGCGCTCGCAGCGATTGGCGTGCGATAGCGCCGCGCGATGACACCGGCACGCGTCACGCTTATCGCAAGCATATTGGCCATCGGCAGCGGGATGTTATGGGGCTTTTACTGGATACCTGTCCGCGCCCTGGGGCAGGCAGGGCTTGGCGGGGCTTGGGGAACCTTTGCGATTACGATGGCCGCCTGCCTTCTGATATTCCCCTTTGCAGCAAGACAGTTGCATAGGATCAACGCCTGCCCGGCGCTCGGGATCGCGGCAACCGCACTGGGCGGGGTGGCTTTCACGCTCTATTCGGTTGCGTTCCTTTACGGACAAGTCACGATCACCGTACTGCTGTTCTTTCTCACCCCGGTCTGGAGCACCATCATCGGGCGCTACATTTTCGGCTGGCCCACGCCCGCGCTCAGAATTTGGGCGATCATTGTTGGCCTGACTGGGCTGGCGATCATGCTCAGCGCCGACGGAACCTGGCCCATCCCGCGCAATCTGGGCGAGTGGATGGGGCTGCTATCGGGCATCTTGTGGTCGCTGGCCTCGACAGGAATACGCGTAAAGTCGAACATGGCGCCTGCGGTAGCGGCCCTAATCTTTGCGACAGGGGCGTGTAGTGCGGCATGCGTCCTTGCGCTGTGGCTGGGTCCCGCACCGCAGGTCACACATATCTGGACCAGCCTGGTCATCGTGATAGGCACTGGCGGGCTTTGGTGGGCGGCGGCCATGATCGCATTGATGTGGGCAACCTTGCGGCTCGACCCGGCACGGATCGGAATTTTGCTCATGTCCGAGGTGATCGTGGGGGCAGGCTCGGCTGCGCTTCTGGCCGGCGAATATCTGTCGCCGCTGGAAATGCTCGGCGGGGGTTTGGTCATTGGCGCTGGCTTGCTGGAACTCTGGCCTGTAAGGGCGGTGCCAAACGCTGGACGGCCGTGATCTGGCACCTATAGTCATGACGAACGACAAGGACGCTGCATGAAACCGACCTCCTCACGCGCTGCCCGGCGGCTGGCCAAGAAACAGGGCAAGTCCGCGCCGCTGACAATCGGTGACTTGGCTGATCGGGTGGCAAAGGCGCGGGTAAAGTCGATCCCCGATGGGGCGCAGACCCGGGCCAAACGGATACTGCAAGCTTATCTGCAATCGGCCCAAAATTACGGTATGCCAATCCAGGATGTGGTACGCGAAATAGCCAGCGGGCAAGCCGCTTGGCGGCTTGGACATGCGGTACGCGACGAAATGCTGAAAACCCCGCCCGATGCCGTGCGCAAGGCCGCGTGCAAACAAGGGTGCGCCTTCTGCTGTATCCTTTCGGGCGGCGAAGGCGGGGTCATCACTGAATTTGAAGCCACGCAATTGCACACAGCCCTAATCCCCTTCAAAGGGGATCCAGACGGGCGGGAATGGCATCCAGAGGCCTGCGCCGCACTTGACCCGGAAACCCGCGGATGCCGGGCCTATGAGGCACGCCCGATGATCTGCCGGTCTTTCCTTTCCCTGGATGCAGCCGCCTGCGAGGCCAATGCGGCAGGCGGCACCGAACAAGGGGCGGGGTTACTTGGCAGTCATCTGGATTATCTGGCAATCCACGCCCTCTGCCGGCAAGCGCTAAAAGGGATCAGCCAGGTGCACACCTACAGCATGGCGGCAGTCACCTCCGGGGCGATTGACGGGCTGGATGCATTGACCAACACACGGCAAAAGCCCAGCGCATTGGAAATAGCCTGCAAAGACGGAAGCCATGCGGCAGGGGGATAAGGGTGGCAGCGACGGATCGCAGCCACCCCCGAAAAAAATGCTAGATCAATGCGCGGCGTGAATATTCGACATACAGCGTGATAATCGCTTCCATGCGATGCATCTTCTGGGTCATAACCTCATCGATCCAACTAATCGTCTCGTCATCAATCCCGCCATCCTGCGTAACTTTCCCGATCTGGGCGCGTACGATGTCCCAGTCCACGATGACCTCCTCCAGGGCGGTGCGAATAGCCTCGGTCGGCGCAGGCACAATCCCTACCGCTGGCATACCATCATGCAATGCGCGTGCGATCTCATCGAAGTCATCACAGATTTTCTGCAGTTCATCGATTTGCTCCTGCCCACCAAAGCCAGACCAGACCAGACAGGTGTCATAGGCGATTTTCTGGGTCAGCATCGCCTGTCTTCCGGCAAACTCGATCAGCAAAACATCAGACATCAAGACCTCAGTCGGATGCGAATATTCCGCCTCAAGTTCACCCAAAAGATGTGACGTAGTTGCAAGCAGATGTTCTGACTGACCATATATCTGATGTACAGCGGCAGCATTCGTGGGGTCTGCCAAAACCTGCTCAGCGGCCGCATATAGGGGGGACCATTCTGCCTTGATCGCCTCGATCTCAAGAATTGTCTTGGGGTTTTGTTCAGCACCAATAATATGCCGCGCGGCATCACCATGCAGCAAAGCGTCAAGGATATCACCAAACTCCGCAATGCTCTGCCCTAGGGCCGCCCGGTTATGGTCGGGCAGAACCGCATTATGTAGAAAACACGTCTCTGCAGAGATTTCCTGCGACAAAGTCCGCAAGCGGTCCGCCGCATTTATCCGGTCTGCAGCACCGGTATCTGGAACAAAATCGACCAACTGATCATCCGGATCCAGCGGCTTATCGTGGATCCAATCTTCAGCCGTAAGTTGTTTTGTTTGTGCGAAAAAACAGATACTAATTGCAAGAATTTGGGTCAGTTTCATCTGATTGTCCGTTTAGGTTGTTGCGACAAGTTCCGGCAAGTAACGACAACCAACGAACAGTTAAGATGCTGGAATGTTTATTATAAACGCAAGGCCGTTCAAAACAAAGCCCGTTCTTTACGCACATAGGGTACGCAACGCTCCAAACTCAGCCACCCCTTCGAAAAATTTCGAAAGGGGTGGCGATGGAGCGGTGGCCTTGGGTAACTTTTACTCCGTCTTACTCACCTCAAAGGAGAACAACAAGCATGACGTTTCGTAAACTGACTACTTCTTAATCATGAACGATCAAAATCGCACACACGATACGCCGAACCGGCGCCGGAGTATTTGAGAAATTCGCGCAAAAGACCAATCAGATACGAACGAAAAAAGCGCGCGAGCTTAGGAAATACCCAAGATCATCTGCAAGGTCTTCAAGGTCTGTCGCTGCTCATCCGTCCATTCCCGACGGCGGCCGCGCAGCAATGTCGCTTGGCTCGCATGGATCATCCCATCATCCAGCACCTTCAGCCAATTGGCACGCAACGTCTCACCGGTTGAGGTGATATCGGCAATCGCCTCGGCGGTCTCGTTCTTGACGGTACCCTCGGTTGCGCCCTGACTATCAACCAATTGATAATCGGCAACGCCCTGCTCGCGCAGAAATTCACGCACCAAACGATGATACTTGGTGGCAATACGCAACCGGAACCCGTGTCGGGCGCGAAAGGCAGCGCAGGCCGCGTCCAGATCATCCAGTGTGTCGACATCAACCCAGGCCTGGGGCACGGCGATGATCAGATCAGCGCCGCCAAATCCCATCGGGGCCAGCTCGGCCACGCGCGTTTCCCAATTGGCCAGCTTTTCACGGATCAGATCGGTGCCGGTCACACCCAAATGAATATTGCCCGCCGCCAGCTCACGCGGGATTTCCCCCGCCGACAGCAGCACCAGCTCGACCCCATCGATCCCGTCAACAGCCCCCGCATATTCACGGTCAGAACCGGACTTGCGCAGGGTGATCCCGCGGCTGCCGAACCAGTCAAACGTCTTTTCCATCAACCGGCCCTTAGAGGGCACACCAAGCTTAAGCATCACCGCGCCTCCAAAACCAAATCTGGGCGGATCACGCCACCCACCGCAGGCACGGCGCGCCCCTGCCCCAACTGCGCTGTCAGTGCATCATAGCGCCCGCCTGTCGCCAAAGGCGGCAAATCAGGACGCGTGACAAGGGTAAAGCCAAAGACAAACCCGTCGTAATACTCAAGCGAGGTACGACCATAGCTGCCCTCAAACTCCAAGGTATCGACATCGACACCCCGCCCGGCCATCGCATCCAGACGGGCGCGCATTCGGTCCAGCGCCGGACTGATCGACGGCATATCGACCGCAATATCGCTCAGCGCGCTCAGCACATTCGGGGCCGTCTCACGCAGGCCAAGGATTTCATCGATCAGGGCGATCTCTTCAGCCGAAATCGGCGCAGCTTCAGCATCGGTGCGCAGCGCGGCGATGCGCGCCTCAACCTCAGCGCGGCTGCGCAGGCCAATCTCAGGACCAGTACCCGCAAACGGATCACCCGAGGCCAGCAGGGCCGCACGTTTGGCCGGAACCTTTGCCGCACCATAGCGGCGCAGCAATGACTTGAACCGACCCGGACGCCAGATATGGCGCAGCAACGCGGCTTTGCGGGTCTCAATCGTCTTCAACCCGGCCACCGCAGCAGTCAGAATGCCAATATCCCCCGTCGCGGCCTTCACCGGCAAGCCAGCCAAAGCCTCGGCAATCGCGCTGAACACCTCCGCATCCGCACCCGCCGGGTCCTGCCCGTCAAAAACTTCATAGCCGACCTGCACATATTCATTGGCGCGGGTTTCATCGGTTTCCTGCTTGCGAAACACTTTGCCAGCATAGGTATAGCGGGCAGGCTCCGCCTGGCTTTCCATATGCATCTGGACAACGGGCACAGTGAAATCCGGGCGCAGCACCATCTCGCCGCGCAGCGGGTCAGAGGTAAGATAAGCGCGCGCACGAATATCCTCGCCATATAGGTCCAGCAAGGTTTCGGCAGGCTGCAAGACATCCGCCTTGACGACCTGCGCGCTACGGTCCTCAAAAAGGGTCCGAAGGCGGCGCGCTTCGGCCAAAGTTTCGGGGGATGCAGGCATCAGCCCTGCCCGTCCAAAATCTCGCGCACTTTGGCGATCATCTGATCGCGCGGCACTTCGTATTGGCTGGGGCGGTCTTTCCACTCCTCAAGCGTGGCATTCTTGGCAATCTCTGCACCAAGGATCAGATCCTTGATCTGCACAACACCTTTGTCGAACTCGTCGCCACCGGCAATGATCGCAACCGGAGAGCCGCGCTTATCCGCATATTTCAACTGGTTACCAAAGTTTTTGGGATTGCCCAGATAAACCTCAGCGCGGATACCGGCATTGCGCAGATCAGCAACCATCGACTGATAATCGGCCATGCGGGCCTTATCCATGACAGTGACAATCACCGGCCCTTCGGCGGCAGAGCCAACCCGGCCCTTTGCACGTAAAGCAGCGAGAAGCCGATCCACCCCAATCGAAACACCCGTGGCAGGCACGACCTGCCCGGTAAAGCGCTTGACCAGATCGTCATAACGACCACCACCGGCGACCGAGCCAAAGTTACGCGGCCGCCCCTTCTCATCCTTGATCTCAAAGGTCAGCTCTGCCTCGTAAACGGGGCCAGTGTAGTAACCCAGACCACGGACGACCGAAGAGTCAATCCTAATACGTTCTTCATCATATCCCTGAGCAGCCAGCAAGTTGGAAATAGTCTCCAATTCTTCAATACCTTGCTGCCCGACCGGGCGGTCGCCAATCAATTGCCCTAGCAGCTCAAGCGACTCCGCATTGCCATCACCGGTCGAATTCAAGAAGGCCAGTACAATTTCAGCTTGCTGCGCACTTAAGCCGACGCCGTCGATAAATGCGCCAGATTCATCCAGTCGCCCGCCTGTCAAAAGAAGCAAAACACCTTCGCGACCTACCTTGTCGAATTTATCAATATTGCGAAGCACGGCTTCTCTTTTGGACGTATCGTCTTCGTTCAGACCAATGTTCTCCAACACCGCATCCAACACTTTCCGGTTATTCACCCGGATCACGTAGTCGCCGCGCGGAATGCCAACTTCTTCCAACGTATCGGCCAGCATCGCGCAAATCTCGGCATCTGCGGCCACGCTGGCCGCGCCAACCGTATCCGCATCGCATTGATAAAACTGCCGGAACCGGCCCGGCCCCGGCTTTTCATTGCGCCAGACGGGGCCCATCGCATAACGGCGATAAGGGGTGGGCAGATCATTACGGAACTGAGCGTACACACGGGCCAAAGGGGCGGTCATGTCATAGCGCAGAGCCAGCCAGTCTTTGTCCTCTTCCCAGGCAAAGACCCCCTCATTCGGGCGGTCCACATCGGGCAGGAACTTGCCCAAGGCCTCAACCGTTTCAACAGCGGACGTTTCCAGCGCGTCAAAGCCATAACGATGGTACACCCCGGCGATCTTGGTCAGCATTTCAGTGCGCTCGGTCACTTCGGCACCAAAATAATCGCGGAAGCCCTTTGGCGGCAGCGCCTTGGGGCGGGGGGCTTTCTTGTCCTTGGCCATCTGACTGGTCCTGTGTTTGGATTCCGCTGGCCGTTTAACCCGGCAATGTCACAGGGGCAATGCAGTCGTGTATTTCAGCTCTTTCAGACTGAATGAGGACACAACCGATTTCACAAGCGGCGAGCGCAGCAAGCTCTGGGTCATGAAACGTTCATAGCTTTCCACGTCGGCGCAGCGGATTTTCAGGATGTAATCGGCACTGCCCGAAATGGCATGGGCTTCCATAATCTCAGGATGGGCGGCAATGACAGCCGAAAACCCTGCAATCGCCTCTTCGGCATGATCAGACAGGCGCACGGTGGCAAAGACACAAAGGCGCGCATCCGCCTTGGCCGGGTCCAGCAAGGCCACCCTGCCCCGGATCAGCCCCAGCTTTTCAAATTCCTGCACCTTACGCCAAACGGTCGAACTCGCCATGCCCGCCGCC
This sequence comes from Yoonia sp. BS5-3, assembly GCF_038069655.2. NCBI lineage: Bacteria > Pseudomonadati > Pseudomonadota > Alphaproteobacteria > Rhodobacterales > Paracoccaceae > Yoonia > Yoonia phaeophyticola. Next base: position 1,832,874 of record NZ_CP150951.2, on the reverse strand, counting down.
TCAGCCAGTTCCGCCAAGGACAAACCCGCATCCCCCTGCAGCACACGCAGCAATGCCCGCTCTTGATCAGAAAATTCCAGCATTCCAGAGAATCCAATTTCTTTTTTCCAAAAATACTCAAAACGTCGTATAAAATGAACAAAAATTTACCCAATACGGGGCGAAACTGGTGAAAAGGAGCCGCGCCATGCCCAAAGACACCAGCTACACGTCCCTGCAGCCCGACGCCGAAGGCTACTACCCCTATTCCACCGACGATGATGCCGTCTGGGGCGAGCTTTTCGCCCGGCAAATGGCCTTCCTGCCGGGCAAAGTCGCGCCAGAATATCTAGACGGGGTCGAAAAGCTGGGGCTGGGGCCCGCGAAGACCCCGCAGGTCAAAGACATCGACGCAAAGCTACACGCGCTGACGGGGGCCGGGGCCGAAGGGGTGCCCGCGATCATCCCGCCGTCGCAGTTCTACGACCTGCTGAGCCAGCGCAAATTTCCCGTGGCCACCTTCCTGCGACGGCGCGAGCATATGGACTATATCGAAGAACCGGACCTCTTTCACGAAGTCTTCGGCCATTGCCCGATGCTGACCAATGATGCCTATGCCGATTTCATCGAAGGCTTTGGCAAAAAAGCCAAAGAGCTGGGCAAGGGATATAGCTGGCACATGTTCCGGCTCTTTTGGTTCACCGTCGAATTCGGGATGATCCAGACCAAGGACGGGCTGCGGGCCTATGGGGCGGGGATCGTTTCGTCCCCGGCAGAGGCGGCGCATGCAATGTCACAGGACGCAAAGATGCAGCCCTTTGATCTGCTGACGATGTTCCGCACGCCCTACCGGATCGATATCGTGCAACCGGTTTATTTTGTCATCGACAGTTTCGACCAGCTCTCGGCTGCGCTCGATGCCGATTTTGGCAGGCTGATAGACGACGTAAAGGCCCTCGGTGACCTGCCGCCCCTTTTCGAGGCAAAGGAAGCCAGCTAAAAGGCCGCTATGGCCGATATCACCCATCTAGAAGAACAAATCGCACATCTGACCCGCACGGTGGAAGAGCTGTCCGACATCGTCGCCCGGCAAGAGACGGAATTGACGCTGGCAAAGCGCCGTCTCGCTATGTTGATGGAGCGGGAAGCCACGCGCGAAATTGATGCAGGCGGAACGGTCCCGCTGGCCGATCAAAAGCCGCCGCATTGGTGATGCTAAAGCATTCCGCCTTAAACCTGAAGCGCTTATTCGCTGCCTCTCCCTCGCGGTCGAACGCGAAAAGTGATGCGCGATGTCTCAGGTTAAAGGCGGAATGCTGTAGGCAAGATGGGTTTCTACCCATCCTACGCATCACAATTGCCCCTTATTCAGCCCGCACAGGAACGCGGGTTGCCGGTGGATATTGCCACGGGGTGCTGCTGGCGATTGCGGCCGTCACAACGGTGGTCAGGATCGCGCCGCCGATACCCGCATTTGTCGCGGTACCGACTTGCTTGTCTTGGGCAAATATCGTCTCGGCCCCCTCATAGCCACCGCCTTCGCAGCGGATCTGCATTTGGCCCGGACGCCCCCGGTCTTCATACTCTCCCGATTGGACAAAACGGGGCAGGTTCACGCGCGCTGGTGTGACAATATTTGCCGTGATTTCGTCTGATGTCAGCTCACATGGCAAACCGGCAAGCTCAATCTGTTGGCCATTTTGCGTGACAAAACTGCGCACTTCCATAGGCCGATAACTTGTCAGACGGTCCCGATTGACACCATCTCGAATACGGGCTGTCACGTCTTCACCCGTAATCTCAATCGGGCTGGTACACCCCGTTACCAAAAGCGCCGCTGCAATCATTGTCAGCTTCTTCATTACAAAATCACTCCGTTTTCCAACCCCCGCATGCCTAAGATCAAATGCAGGATCAATGATCAACCAATAGATGAATCCGTTTCCCGAAATTCGACGATATCGCGGACAGCAGCTTCAAAATTGCAGCCAAAGCAAATTCAGCAATACAAGCATACGCGACCTAACATAGGTTTTTCCCAACCAATGCAGGAGTTAGTCAGATGGCAGCGCATGACCGTCCGTTTGTAAGGTACGAAGAAAGGCTCAATCGCGTCCTTTGCTACATCTACGAGAATCTGGATGAGGAGCTGAGCCTCGACAGGCTCTCCGACATCGCCTGCATGTCCCGGTATCATTGGCATCGCGTCTTTCGTGCAATGACGGATGAAACATTGTCAAATGCCGTGCGAAGGCTGCGGTTGCTCAAGGCAGCAAATGCATTGGTTGAGGGGGATGCGCCTGTCCGGACGGTCGCAGAGCAGGTTGGTTATAAAAATCTGGCGAGCTTTTCCCGCGCCTTCAAACTTGCGCATGGTGTTTCACCAAACGAATTTCGCGCACAAGGCACTCAAATCAATAACTTTTTGAAAGTTAACCCCATAGGAGACGACATATATCCGATCACTGTGAAAGACCTTAAGGGCGTTCAAGCAGCGGGGGTTCCACATATAGGTCCCTACCGAAAAATCGGCGGCGCGTTCAAAACACTTGGCGGCGCGCTGATGGCCAATTCTCTCATGGATAACGTGGGTGAGCTATTCGTCATCTACCACGACCCGCCCGAAGCCAGACCAGAGTCAGAGCTTCGATCTCATGTTGCTATCTCCACGCTACCTGGCTTTCCAGATCAGCTCAACGGTCTTGAATACTTCGATGTTGTTGGCGGCAAATACGCCGTTCTGGAACACAAAGGACCGTATCCAACGTTAAAGGCGGCATATGAATGGTTGTATGGTCATTGGCTGCCAGGATCAGGATTAGAACCGCGACACGCACCCGCGCTCGAGGTGTATATCGATGATCCAAAAACGACGCCATCAATCGACCTGAGAACAGAAATTCGGCTTCCACTGGTGTAGATCAAGCTCATCCGAAGCCAGCTTCGATTTAGATGGTCATGCAAATCGCGTGACGGACCCCCACCGGTTTTTCATGTCACGAAAGCACGGCTGTACATACGCTGTATGTACAGCTTCTGTACGCAATCTGTATCAAGCGTCTTCGACCTCGATCACGCCACCCAGGCTGCGCAACGCGCCCTTGATCTGCGGGTTCACCGGGAATTCCTGGCCCAGATCCAGCTCGACCTCGCCGGGCAAATCATCGCCCATCAGGCAGAAATAAATCGGCCCCTTGCTGGCCCGAACACCATCTTGCATCGCATTGTTCAGGACAGATGCAACCGACCCAATCGCCTCTGGCCCGTCAATAAAGACCCGCAAGCCTGCGCCGCCAACATCGGCCACAACCGCATCAATGGGCGAGACCGAACGGCCCAGAAGTTTCAGCTGATCAGCCTCCATCGTCGCCTCGCATTGCAAGACAACCTGCGCACCGGTTTCCAGAAAATCGCGCGAAGCTTCAAGCGTATCTGAGAACATGGTGACTTCATATTGTCCTGTAGGATCAGACAGTTGAACGAAGGCAAAGCGATTGCCCCGCGCCGATTTCCGTTCTTGCCGCCCTGAAACAGTACCTGCCATTTTGACGATCGCGGCACCCCTTTCGGCCCGGGCCATCACGTCGTCCAGCGTCATCACCTTCTGACGTTTCAGCGGGCCCATGTAATCATCCAGCGGATGGCCCGACAGGTAGAAACCGATGGCTTTGAACTCTTCGGCCAAACGCTCGGCTGGCAGCCAGTCATCACCCGCCGCCAGACGCGGCTCGGGCAGATCCTCACCCGCTTCACCAAAAAGCGACACCTGGTTTGACGCCTTCTGATCATGGATCGCACCAGAATAAGCACCAAGTGAATCCAAACTATTAAACACACGCCGCCGGTTCGGATCGAGCACATCAAACGCCCCGGCCCGCGCCAGCATCTCAAGCGGACGTTTACCCACGCGTTTCAGATCCACCCGGCGCGCAAAATCGAAGAGGTTTACAAAGGGCTTGCCTGCATCACGCGCCTCAACGATCAGTTTCATCGCTTCGACACCGACGTTTTTCAAAGCACCCAGCGCATAGACCAGTTTGCCTTCATGCACGTCGAAGGTCGCCATCGAGCGGTTTACGCAAGGCGGAGTGTAGTCCAGCCCCAGTCCCTTTTTGACCTCTTGAAAATAGACCCCCAGTTTGTCGGTCAAATGGATATCGCAGTTCATCACGCCTGCCATGAACTCCACCGGATGGTTCGCTTTCAGCCAGGCGGTCTGGTAACTGACAACCGCGTAAGCCGCTGCGTGGGATTTGTTAAAGCCGTAGTTGGCGAATTTCTCGAGCAGGTCAAAGACCTCACGCGCCTTCTTGGCGTCCACCCCGTTTTTCTTAGCCCCTTCTTCGAATTTGGGGCGCTCAGCATCCATCGCCTCTTTGATCTTTTTACCCATCGCCCGGCGCAGCAGGTCTGCACCGCCCAGGCTGTAGCCAGCCATGACCTGCGCGATCTGCATCACCTGTTCCTGATAGACGATGATGCCTTGGGTTTCTTCGAGGATGTAATCGATGGACGGGTGGATCGACTCCAGTTCTTTCTGGCCGTTCTTCACCTCGCAATAGGTGGGGATATTCTCCATCGGGCCGGGACGGTAAAGCGCCACCAGCGCCACGATATCCTCGATACAGGTTGGCTTCATGCGCTTGAGCGCATCCATCATGCCCGAGCTTTCCACCTGGAACACGGCGACCGTTTTGGCGCTGGAATAAAGCGCGTAAGAGCGTTCATCATCCAGCGGGATCGCCCCGATATCGTATTCAAACCCCGCAGGCGCTTCATAAAGCTGGGTGCCATCGGCCGCCATATTCAATGGTCGCCCCGCCTTTTGGATCAGGTTCACGGCGTTCTGGATCACCGTCAGGGTTTTCAGGCCCAGAAAGTCGAATTTCACCAGCCCCGCCTGTTCCACCCATTTCATGTTAAACTGGGTCGCAGGCATGTCGGATCGTGGATCTTGATAAAGCGGCACAAGCGCGTCCAGCGGGCGATCCCCGATCACGACACCAGCGGCGTGGGTCGAGGCATTACGCAGCAGTCCTTCGACCTGCTGGGCATAGGTTAGCAGCCGGTCAACAACCTCTTCGGCCTGCGCCTCTTCGCGCAAGCGCGGCTCATCGGCGAGCGCCTTTTCGATGCTGACAGGTTTGACCCCTTCGACAGGGATCATCTTGGACAGCCGGTCCACCTGCCCGTAAGGCATCTGCAAAACCCTGCCTACATCGCGCACCGCCGCCTTGGACAAAAGCGCACCAAAGGTGATGATCTGTCCGACCTTATCACGCCCGTATTTTTCCTGCACATAGCGGATCACCTCTTCGCGGCGGTCCATGCAGAAATCGATGTCGAAATCGGGCATCGAGACGCGTTCGGGGTTCAGGAACCGTTCGAACAGCAGGCTATAGCGGAGCGGATCAAGGTCGGTGATCAGCAAGGCATAGGCCACAAGCGAGCCCGCACCAGACCCCCGGCCAGGCCCTACCGGGATGCCATGCTCCTTGGCCCATTTGATGAAGTCGGCAACGATCAGGAAATAGCCGGGAAAGCCCATGCCTTCGATAATCCCTAACTCAAATTCCAGCCGCTTTTCGTATTCGGCCACCTCTGCCGCATGCGGGATGACGGCCAATCGCGCCTTGAGCCCCTCTTCGGCCTGACGGCGCAGTTCGGCCACCTCGTCATCGGCAAATTTCGGCAGGATCGGGTCGCGCTTGTAAGCCTTGAAGGCACAGCGTTTTGCGATTTCTACGGTGTTTTCGATGGCCTCAGGCAGATCCGCGAAGAGGGTCACCATCTCTTGCGGCGATTTGAAATAATGCTGCGGGGTCAGACGGCGGCGGGGCTCTTGCTGATCGACATAGGCGCCCTCGGCGATACAGATCAGGGCATCATGGGCCTCATAGAGTTCGGTCTTGGGGAAATAGGCGTCATTTGTGGCGACCAGCGGCAACCCCTTGGCATAGGCCAATTCGATATGGCCGCGCTCGGATAGTTGTTCGGCTTCGGGCAGGCCGCCATCACCCGGATGGCGCTGTAATTCTACATACAGCCGCTCCGGATAGATCGCCGCGAGCCGGTCCATCAGCGCGTCGGCCTTGGGGCGTTGGCCTTGCCGCAGCAGGCGACCAATCGGGCCATCTGGCCCGCCCGACAGGCAAATCAGCCCCGCGCTATACTGGCCCAGCTCATCCACCGTCACCTGCGGCAGCTGACCCTCGGCATCGAGATAGGCGCAAGAGTTCAGCTTCATCAGGTTTTCATACCCGGTCTCGTTTTGGGCCAGCAGCACGATAGGCGCGGGATCTTCGGGACGTTTGCCCTGTTCAACCGTGGCATAGCCCACATCGACCTGACAGCCGATGATCGGCTGGATACCCGCCCCCTTAGCCCCTTCGGAAAATTCCAAAGCGCAAAACATGTTGTTGCTATCGGTCACGGCGACTGCGGGCATGTCCATGCCAGCGGCCAGTCCGGGCAGTTTTTTGACCGGCACCGCCCCCTCTAACAGGGAATATTCGGTATGGACGCGCAGGTGAATGAATCGGGGATCAGAAGCCATGGCCGAACCCTAGCTGATGGGCCGTCAGCCGCAAGATGACAAAAGGTGGATCAGCGCTTAGGCTGCCGCATATGCGTGCGATTTTCCTTTGTCTTTTGGTCGCGCCGGCCTGGGCGCAACCCTTTCCGGTGCAGCGCTGCGTCAACCTGGATCAGGCGCTTGAGGCCCCACGCGAAGGCGATTGGGGTTACCGGATTGAACGAGGCGACATTGCTTGGATCGCTGATCAGGGCTTTAATACGATCCGCCTGCCGGTCCGGTTCAACGCCCATTGGGATGGGGCATTGTCCCCGCAGATATTGGCCCGTGTTGATGAGGTGATCAGCTGGGCAGCCGCCGAAGACCTGAGTGTTATCCTTGACCTGCATCACTTTGAGGCGCTGATGCGCGACCCGCCGGGGCAGGCCGAAAAGTTTGCGGCCATCTGGACGGAGCTTGCCACCCATTATGCTGGTTATGATGACCGCTTGATCTTTGAACTGCTGAACGAACCAAGCGAGGCGTTGGCCACGGACGAGGCAATGCGCCTGTTTGAGGCTGTCCTACCGACCATACGAGCATCAAACCCGGACCGCTGGGTGATTATCGAAGGTGGCGATTGGGCAAGCGTTGAGGCCTTGGCTGATCTTCACCAGCCCGATGCGCGCACGGCCTTGTCGTTCCACTATTATGTGCCATGGGAATTCACCCATCAAATGGCCCCTTGGATGGACGCACCGCCCCCACCCGGAAGATGGGGCGACAAGGATGACCGAGAGATCTTGCGCCGCGATATGGCCTTGGCGGGCAGCTATGATGCGCCGGTGTTGCTGGGCGAATTTGGTGTGACCACCCCAACCGACCCAAGCCAGCGCGCCCGCTGGACAAAGGCCGTCCGCGAAGAGGCCGATGCCCACGGGATCGGCTGGTGCCATTGGGGCCTGGCAGGCAATTTTGCCATTCTCGATAAAACCACCCAAACATGGGTGCCCAGGATGAAAGACGCGCTGATTTCAGGCCATTGACCCATGCAACGCCAACCCCGTAGCGGTGGATGGCCCGCCTGTCATCGGCGATGTTGACTATCGCCGTGATGCCCCCAATCGTTAGCGGCATGACTAACAAACTCGATTCTTTCTTTGCTGCAATGGCAGATCCGACCCGCCGGGCGGTGATTGAACGTCTTGCTGCTGGCCCTGCCAGCGTGTCCGAGCTGCACCAGCCGCATCAGATGGCCCTGCCGACCTTCATGCGCCATCTAAAGGTTCTCGAAGACACCGGGATCGTCCGTTCGATCAAGAAAGGGCGGGTCCGGACATGCCATATCGAAACGGCCCCCCTGGTAGAAGCACAGGGCTGGCTGGCATGGCAACGCCAGATTTGGGAGACACGCCCCGAAACCCCCTGCGATGCGGATGGCCAAAGCGCCTAATCTGCGGGCAATCGCAAGAACATTCAGCGAATTTCACCCAAAGACCCTTGCATTGTGCAGGTTCTCCGGTTTTGATGACCGCTGGAACCGGGCAGAGGTCTACGCCGCATCGACCTCTGAGCGCCTGGAATCGCGTTTGGTAAGGCGGCAGGTTTACATCATGGATGTCACGTTTCTTCTCAATGGGGAAACCGTGCGGGCAGAGGTTGACCCGACCCAAACCTTGCTGGATTGGTTACGGATAGATCGCGGACTTTGCGGCACCAAAGAGGGCTGTAATGAAGGCGATTGCGGCGCATGTACGGTCGTTGTCGGCGATGAAGCGGGTGCGAAATCGCTTAATGCCTGCATTCTTTTCATGCCCCAACTGCATGGAAAGACCGTGCGCACTGTCGAGGGGATATCCGGCCCTGATGGCGCCTTGCACCCTGTTCAGCAGGCGATGGTTGATCATCACGGCTCCCAATGTGGGTTTTGCACGCCAGGCTTTATCGCCTCGATGGCCGCAGCCCATCTGGAGGGCCGCACGGATCACGATGATGTTTTGGCAGGCAATCTGTGCCGTTGCACCGGCTATGCGCCGATTATGCGCGCCGCCGAAGCGGCAGCGGATGTACCCGTGCCGGTCTGGATGAAGGATGATTTGCCGCCTGTCGCGCCGCAACCCTTCGCGCCGGAAAGCCTGGATGCCTTGGCCGATTGGTATGCGAACAACCCAGACGCCACGCTGATTGCCGGCGCCACGGATGTGGGTCTTTGGGTGACCAAGCAATTGCGGGATTTGCCCAAAGTGGCCTTTTTGGGCCGCTGCCGCGAATTGCGGGCGGTCGATGTCTCAGACACTGATATCCGCATCGGTGCTGCGGTCACCATGAGTGAGGTTTTGGGGCTGATCCGCGACCATCACCCCTCATACGCCGAAATGATCCGTCGTTACGGATCTGAGCAAGTACGCAATGCCGCCACGATCGGGGGCAATATTGCAAACGGCTCGCCCATTGGGGACAACCCACCGGCACTGATTGCATTGGGCGCCACGCTGCATCTGCGCCGTGGCTCAGTCACGCGCGACATGCCGATTGAGGATTTCTTTATCACCTACGGAAAGCAGGATCGTCAGCCCGGTGAGTTGGTCACTGCTGTCACCCTACCCAAACATGCCCCGCAACTGCGTTGCTACAAAATATCGAAACGGTTTGATCAAGACATCTCGGCCCTTTGCGGTGCGTTCAATGTCAGCCTGAGCGACGGGATCGTCACCGATGCCCGTATCGCATTTGGCGGCCTGGCAGGCACGCCGCATCGGGCAAAGGCGGTGGAAACTGCATTGCTTGGGCAAGCCTGGTCAGCTGAGGCCGTAGAAAACGCAGCCGCCAAATTTGCAGGCGACTACAAACCGATGAGCGACATGCGCGCCTCTGCCGCCTATCGGTTGGAGGCCGCTCAGAACCTGCTGCGCCGCTATTTTGCGGACCTGTCCGGCAATGCGACCTCAGTGCTGGAGGTGGGTGCATGAGCGTCGCAAAACCCCTGCCCCATGATGCTGCTGCCCTGCATGTGACCGGCGCGGCCCGCTATATTGATGATATTCCATCGCCCGCAGATACGCTTCATCTGGCATTTGGGCTGTCAGAGATCGCCTGCGGCACAATAACGAAAATGGATCTGAGCGCCGTGTCCGCCGCGCCTGATGTTATTGCGGTCCTGACCGCCGATGATCTGCCCTATGCCAATGATGTCTCACCCTCGGTGCATGATGAGCCGCTTTTGTCTGATGGTACCGTCCATTACATCGGCCAGCCCCTTTTTCTGGTCATCGCCAAGACACATGTTGCGGCGCGCAAAGCGGCGCGTCTTGGTCAGATTGCCTATGACGCACAAACGCCAATCCTGACGATTGATGACGCCTTGGCCGCAGAAAGCCGGTTTGAAGAAGGCCCGCGCATCTGGACCAAAGGCGATGTGACCGAGGCCCTGGCCAAGGCCCCCCATCAAGTGCAGGGCTGCATTAATATGGGCGGGCAAGAGCATTTCTATCTTGAAGGTCAGGCGGCGCTCGCCCTGCCACAAGAAGGTGGCGATATGCTGGTGCATAGCTCCACCCAGCACCCAACCGAAATTCAGCACAAAGTAGCCGACGCCTTGGGTCTGCCCATGCACGCGGTGCGCTGCGAAGTGCGCCGCATGGGCGGCGGCTTTGGCGGCAAGGAAAGCCAAGGCAACGCACTGGCCGTTGCATGTGCAATCGGCGCGCAGCAGACAGGGCAGCCCTGCAAGATGCGGTATGACCGAGATGATGATATGATCATCACGGGCAAGCGCCATGATTTTCGCATTCATTACATTGCGGGTTTTGATGGGGATGGCCGCCTGCTGGGCGTCGATTTCACACAATTGACCCGCTGTGGATGGGCGCTTGATTTATCGCTGCCGGTGGCGGATCGCGCCATGCTGCATGCCGACAACGCCTATCATCTGCCCAGCGCGCGGATCACCTCGCATCGGCTGCGCACCAATACCCAATCGGCAACCGCCTATCGCGGATTTGGCGGCCCCCAAGGGGTGCTGGGGATTGAGCGCGTGATGGACCATGTCGCAGCGGCGCTTCAGTTGGACCCTGCCGAGATCCGCCGCCGCAACTACTATGCGCCGATGGGGGCCGAAACCGCAGCGACGCCCGACCAGAGGACCCCCGCCAGCGTCCAGACAACGCCTTATCATATGCCGGTCACTGATTTCATCCTGCATGACATGACCGACAAGTTGTTGGAACAGGCAGATTATCAGGGGCGCCGCGCCGCCATCGCCGCATGGAATGCCAAAGAGCCGATCCTGAAAAAGGGTATCGGCTTTAGCCCTGTGAAATTCGGTATCTCATTCACCCTGACCCATCTGAACCAAGCGGGCGCCTTGGTCCATGTTTATCAGGATGGGTCGGTGCATATGAACCACGGTGGTACTGAAATGGGCCAAGGCCTGTTTCAGAAAGTGGCGCAAGTGGCCGCGCATCGTTTCGGCATCGATGTTTCTGCCGTCAAGATCACTGCGACCGATACTGGCAAGGTCCCGAACACATCCGCCACGGCGGCTTCATCCGGGTCGGATCTGAACGGTATGGCCGTTGCCAATGCCTGCGATACCATCCGCGACCGGATCGCCCTTTGCCTGGCCGAGTTACATCAGGTTACGGCGGATGAAGTTCGTTTTGCAGATGGCAAAGTCCATGTGGGCCCGCACGTGTTTAGTTTTGCCGAAGCCGCGCAAACGGCCTATCACAATCAGGTCAGCCTATCGGCGACCGGCTTTTACAAAACGCCAGGCCTGCAATGGGACCGCATCAAGGGCGAAGGCACCCCGTTCTTTTATTTTGCGCAGGGCGCCGCCCTGACCGAAGTCGTGATCGACACCCTGACAGGTGAGAACCGTATCCTGCGCACGGATATCTTGAATGATGCAGGTGCATCATTGAACCCAGCGCTTGATATCGGTCAGGTCGAAGGTGGTTATGTGCAAGGCGCGGGTTGGCTGACGACCGAGGAACTGGTCTGGGATGACAAAGGCCAGTTGCGCACCCATGCCCCTGCCACCTACAAGATCCCGGCCTGTTCAGACCGCCCTGACATCTTTAAGGTCGCCCTTTGGGACGCCCCCAACCCGGCGCAGACGATCTATCGTTCCAAGGCTGTGGGTGAGCCGCCGTTCATGCTGGGCATTTCCGCCTTTCTGGCATTGTCCGATGCGGTCGCAGCCAGCGGATCAAACTACCCCGACTTACAGGCCCCCGCCACACCCGAAGAAATTCTACGCGCCGTTGGACGCGCCCGCGCATGAGCCTGCCAATCCGCATCACAATCAGCAAAACCGCAGGTTCAACCCCCCGCGATGCAGGAACGCAGATGCTTGTCTGGCCGGACCGTATCGCGGGTACCATTGGCGGCGGCGCGCTTGAATGGGATGCAATTGCCCAAGCGCAGGCCATGCTGCGCGACGGTCTGTCCACGCAGAGCCGCACCATCGCCCTCGGCCCCGGCCTTGGCCAATGTTGTGGTGGCTCGGTCACGCTCGTTTGGGAACAGACGGATATGCTGGATGCCACCCCGAAACGCCCCTTATGGATCTATGGCGCTGGCCATGTTGGACGCGCAATCGTGCATGTCATGGCCCCCCTCCCCGATTTCGAGATCACATGGGTTGATACCAGCGCCGACCGGTTTCCAAACACGGACGTGAGTGTCTTAGTCGCCAAGGATCCTGCCGCGGTTGTCAAACATGCGCCCGCGAATGCAGAGCATCTTATCCTGACTTACAGCCATGAAATGGATCTACAACTGTGCCACGCGGTGCTAAGCCAACCATTTGCCAGCGCGGGATTGATCGGATCGGCGACCAAATGGGCGCGCTTCAAAAACAGGCTCGCGCAGCTGGGGCATAATCCGGCCCAGATATCGCGCATCGCGTGTCCGATTGGCGATCCAAGCCTTGGAAAGCATCCGGCGGCCCTTGCGCTTGGTGTGGCAAACGTGATGATCACAGGGTCGTCACGCCAACCCAAGGACCGCACCGCATGACCGATTATTTGCTGCAACTGCGCGGTCTGACCAAGGCCTATCCCGGCGTGGTCGCCAACAAAAATGTCTCTTTTGATATTGGGCGCGGGGAAATTCATGCGCTTTTGGGTGAAAATGGCGCGGGCAAGTCAACGCTGGTCAAAACCATTTATGGCCTCGTGAAGCCTGATAGTGGCACAATGACATTGGAAGGCCAGCCCTTTACCCCGGCCGAACCGCGTGCTGCGCGCGCCGCTGGGGTTGCGATGGTTTTCCAGCATTTTTCGCTTTTTGACGCGCTGAATGTGGCCGAAAACATCGCACTGGGCATGGAAAACCCCCCGGCCCAAAGTGAAATCGCCGCGCGCGTGCGCGCTGTGTCTGATCAATATGGTCTGCCGCTGGACCCTACCCGTGTCGTTGGCGAGCTGTCAGCCGGTGAGCGCCAGCGCGTTGAGATTATCCGCTGCCTGCTGCAGGATCCCAAACTGCTGATCATGGATGAGCCGACCTCGGTCCTGACCCCTCAGGAGGTTGGAATCCTGTTTGAAACCCTGCGCAAGCTAAGCGCAGAGGGCACCGCGATCCTTTATATCTCACACAAGTTGGAAGAAATTCGCACCCTTTGCGAAAACGCCACGGTCCTGCGTCTGGGCCAGGTTGTTGGCACTTGTGATCCGCGCAGCACATCCGCCCGGGATATGGCCGAGCTGATGGTCGGCACCAAACTGCATGTCCCCGAAAGGGCCGCCCGCCCCGCCGGTGAAATCGTGCTAGAGCTTAAAGGGCTCAGTGCGAAAGCCCCTCATCGTTTTGGCACAACACTGAAAGACATCACGATAGACGTCCAAAAAGGCGAGGTTCTGGGTATTGGCGGCGTTGCGGGCAATGGCCAGGACGAATTGGTCGCCGCCCTGTCCGGTGAGATGCGCGTCAGCCCGGCGATGGTTCGCTATCAAGGTGCTGATATCGGCCAGATGCCCCCAAATGCGCGCCGCAAGATTGGATTGCTTGCCGCACCCGAAGAACGGATGGGCCATGCTGCCGCACCCGACATGTCCCTGATCGAAAATGCGGTGATGACCGCGACCATCCGCGAAAAACTGACCCAACGTGGTTTTGTGCGCTGGGCAAAGGCGCGCAGTTTCGCAGATAACGTCATCAAGACCTTTGACGTTCGCACACCCGGGCCAGCCAATACAGCGCGGTCCCTTTCGGGAGGCAATTTGCAGAAATTCGTCATCGGACGCGAAATTATGCAAGCCCCTGATGTGTTGGTTGTAAACCAGCCAACCTGGGGGGTTGATGCATCTGCCGCAGCCGCTATCCGGCAGGCCTTGCTTGATTTAGCCTCTAAGGGCGCCGCCGTCATCGTCATTAGCCAGGATCTGGATGAGCTGATGGAAATCTCTGACCGGTTCGCCGCGTTGAATGAGGGGCGCCTGTCGCCGCCCCGCCCTGCGCAAGGGCTGACAGTTGAACAAATCGGCCTGATGCTGGGCGGTGCGCATGATATGGAGGTGGCGCATGTGGACGTCTAAGGATGCCTCCGGCGAGAGCATTTCCGGCAAAATGATAAGGCAGACTCTGTCATGATCACGCTTGAAAAACGCCCGCATTCTTCACGTATGTGGACATTTGCCACGCCGGTTCTCGCCGTTGTTCTGACGATGGTCTGTGGCGGGTTGCTATTCGCTGCCTTGGGCAAAAACCCGTTTGAAACGATCCGCACGATTTTCCTCGACCCGCTCTTTTCAGAATTTGCGTGGTTTTACCGGCCGCAAATCTTGATCAAGGCGGCCCCGCTTGTCCTGATCGCGATTGGTCTTTCCTTTGGCTTCCGCGCTGGCATCTGGAATATCGGGGCCGAGGGGCAATATATTATCGGCGCGATTTGCGGCGCCGCCGTGGGCCTGGCTTTCTACCCCGCCGAGAGTTTCATCATCTTCCCGCTGATGGTAATCGCAGGCGCGATCGGCGGCTGTCTTTGGGCCATGATCCCCGGCATTCTGCGTGTCAAATTTGGCACCAATGAAATCCTTGTCTCGCTCATGCTGGTTTATGTGGCCGAGCAGCTGCTCGCCTCAATGGCACTAGGCGCGCTGCGCAACCCTGATGGCCAGGGCTTTCCAGGTAGTCGCAACCTATCGCGTTACCCATCAGCGGCAAACCTGGAGCTGATCGATGGAACAGGGATGCATTGGGGTGTCGTGGCTGCCCTAATCGCAGTGATTTTTGCCTATATCGCCCTGTCCCGCCATATCTTTGGTTTCCAAGTGCGGCTGGCCGGGCAGAGCCCCCGCGCCGCCCGCTTTGCCGGGGTAAACCCCGGCATCCTGGTGTTGATTTGCATGGGTCTGTCGGGCGGGTTGGCCGGGCTTGCCGGACTGTTTGAGGTTGCAGGCCCCGCAGGCCAGATCAGCATTGATTTTAACGTAGGTTACGGGTTCACGGCGATCATCGTTGCTTTCCTCGGGCGGCTACACCCGGTCGGCATCCTGCTAGCAGGCGGATTGATGGCGCTGACCTATATCGGGGGTGAGATCGCGCAATCCAACCTTGGTCTGCCACTGGCCGCGATCCAGCTGATGCAAGGCATGCTCTTATTCTTCTTGCTGGCGGTGGATGTGCTGACAAATTATCGCGTGCGGTTTGCCGCATCTGGCCAAGGGGCGCTGTGATGGATTGGTCTGCTATCAACCCAGTCTTGTTGCTTGCCTCGCTGATGGTGGCTGCAACCCCCATTTTGATGGCCGCCATTGGTGAACTGGTGGTCGAGCGTTCTGGCGTTCTGAACCTTGGTGTCGAAGGAATGATGATCACAGGCGCTGTCTGCGGCTTCATCGTGGCGGTGAATACCGGATCCCCCTGGCTTGGCTTTGTCGGCGCTGCTTTTGGCGGTGCGGTCCTATCGCTGGTTTTCGCCCTATTGACCCAGTTTCTGCTGTCAAACCAGGTCGCGACGGGTCTTGCGCTGACCCTGTTTGGGCTTGGTCTGTCTGCATTGCTGGGACAGGGCTATATCGGGGTCAAAGCACCCGGCTTTCCCGATTGGCACATCCCGCTTTTGGGCGACATCCCCTTCATCGGGCCGATCGTCTTTCAGCATGACCCGATGGTCTATGTCGGGTTACTGATCGTCGCGGCGACATGGGCGTTTTTGAAATATAGCCGGGCCGGATTAATTTTGCGCGCCGTGGGCGAAAACCATGAGGCGGCCCATGCGCTTGGCTATCATGTGATCCGCGTCCGTATCCTGGCCATCATGTTTGGCGGGGCCTGCGCCGGGCTTGGGGGCGCCTATCTAAGCCTTGTGCGCGTGCCGCAATGGACCGAAGGAATGACCGCTGGCGCGGGCTGGATTGCCCTGGCCATTGTTGTCTTTGCCAGCTGGCGCCCGGGCCGTCTTTTGGTCGGCGCCTATTTGTTCGGCGGTGTGACAGTGCTACAGCTTAATTTGCAGGCCGCTGGTGTGGCGATTCCAGTGGAGTATCTTTCCATGGCACCCTATCTGGCCACCATCGTCGTTCTGGTTATTATGCGTGCCGGACGTGCGCCCGGGTCGCTGGGCCAATCATTCCATGCCTCACGCTGAGGCCTTATCAAGACCACCAAGGGGAAACTTATGACAATGAAAACACTACTCGCCAGCGCGACGCTCGCGCTGGGTATGACAACGGGCGTCCAGGCCCAAGACGACACGACGACCGTCGGTTTCGTCTATGTCGGCCCTGTGGGCGATGGCGGCTGGACATATGAACATGATCAAGGCCGTCTTGCCGTCGAAGAGCATTTTGGCGATGCCGTCGACACTGTCTTTGTTGAAAGCGTGCCTGAAGGGCCCGACGCAGAGCGTGTGATGACCCAAATGGCGCTGCAAGGCGCTGACCTGATCTTTACCACCTCATTTGGCTACATGGATCAGACCATCGCCGTGGCCGAGCAGTTCCCGGATGTGAAATTCGAGCACGCGACAGGTTATAAGACGGCTGATAACGTCTCGGTCTACTCTGCCCGTTTCTATGAAGGGCGTGCTGTGCAAGGCCATATCGCAGGCCAAATGACCGAGAGCAATATCATCGGTTACATCGCCTCGTTCCCGATCCCGGAAGTGATCCGCGGCATTAACTCGGCCTATATCCACGCTAAGGAAGTAAACCCTGATGTCGAGTTCAAGATCATCTGGGCCTATACGTGGTTCGACCCAGCCAAAGAAGCCGAAGCTGCCACTGTTCTGATCGAACAAGGTGCCGACGTGATCCTGCAACACACAGACTCGACCGCGCCCCAAGCTGCGGCACAAGCTGCTGGCAATGTTGTCACCTTCGGCCAAGCCTCAGACATGGCCGAGTTTGGCCCCTTCCCCCGCGTTTCATCGATCATCGATAACTGGGCCCCATACTATATTGCCCGGACTCAGGCTGTGATCGACGGCACATGGGAAACCACCAACACGTGGGACGGGATCGCACCAGGCATGGTTGAGATTGGCGAAATCACCGATGCCGTTCCTGCCGAGATCAAGGCAAGTGCCGAAGCAATGATTGCGGCAATGGAAACCGGTGATTATCATCCGTTCACTGGCCCGCTGAACAAGCAAGATGGCTCGGCCTGGCTGGCAGAGGGCGAAGTTGCCGATGACGGCACATTGGCGGGCATGGATTTTTATGTAGAAGGTCTGACGGCCGAAATCCCGCAATAAGCGTTCTTTCAATACATCCCAAAGGCCCCGCCCCTTGGTGGGGCCTTTTCATTTGAAGTGTCACGGCAAGCTATCAGCATCACAACAGCCTGAATCAGGCGCATGCCAACGCTTTACCTCCTTCCCAATTAGGTTCTGACCACGCGGCTGATGTTGTAAATACGTCAGAACTTTGACCACACATTCGGTCCTTTTACCAAAAACCCCTTGGAAAATTAGCGCTCTAGCGGATTTGAGGCCGTTAACCATATGGATAACTGTTCTCGGATAAGACACAATTTCTGCCTCACTTTTCTCACATTCATCCGAGAAATAGTGATTATGATGGTCGAAAAGCCTATGACGATGATGGTTAGTTTTCAGTTTGGTATCAATTCCCTGGTTTTGGTTCATGAGTTTCAACGTCGGTGAACGCGTCAAGATTCCGATTTGCCTAATGAATGATGGAGAAACAAATGGTCTTTAGAAGACAGACAACAAAATCCAGCCTGGTGTCGGCGCTTGCACTTTGCACGGCTTTGACCGCACCGGTTGCAAGCCAAGCCGAAGAAGTCACGCTGCTTTCTGCGGATGGTACGGTTAACCTGGTCGGCGACTTTGTCGAATTTGTAGACAACAACTATGTCATCCGCACTGCGTTGGGTGAGCTGCGCATTTCGGCCTCTCGGGTCCGCTGTGAAGGCGCAGGCTGCCCGGTGATCGGTGCTGAAGGTGCTGATGTGCGTGCCGTTGGTTCTGATACGGTTGGTGAGGGTGTGATGCCTCTGCTGCTGGCTGGCTTTGCTGGCAATCTGGGCGCTGAAGTCACCCAGACAGCGACCGGCGTGAGCGGTCAGTTCCTTGCCGAAATGATCGGCGATGAAGGCTTTGGTGATCCGATGGGGACATACCTGGTCACATCCACCAGCTCAAACGGCGCTTTCAATGCGCTTTTGGAAGGTGACGCCGAAATCGGCATGTCCGCCCGCCGTATTCGCCCTGATGAGGCCCGCGCATTGCGTGACGATGGCGCTGGGAACATGATCAGCCCGGCCCAAGAACATATTATTGCGGTTGATAGCCTTGTGGTTATCACACACCCTGACAACCCGGTCGATTCGATCACCTTGGATCAGCTGCGCGCTATTTATAGCGGCTCTATCACGAACTGGTCACAGGTTGGTGGCGACAACGCCCCGATCACACTCTTCAGCCGCGAAGCTGATTCCGGTACACGTGACGTATTTGAAACCGGTGTCTTTGGTGCCAACCCACCTGCCCTGCCTGGCAGCGCGCAAATCGTGACCGACAACAACGAAATGGCCGCCTTGGTCAATGCTGATGTCAATGCGATCGGGTTTGTCGGCTATGCCTTCCAACGTGGTGCAAGCGCCCTGACCCTGGTCAGCGATTGCGGGATCAGCATGGTGCCTGATGCTTTCTCAGCGCGGACCGAAGAATATGCATTGCAACGTTTCCTGTACCTTTACACCCGTGAAGATACAGCCGCCGCCGGTTCTGCAGATTTCATCGAATATGCAGCCTCAAACCAAGCTGATGTTGTGATTGCCAAGGCGGGCTTTATCGATCTGGGCATCGACCGTCGTGAGCAGTTGCTGGACAGCGCCCGTGCCCGCCAATTGCAAGACTCGTCACTGGACGCGTATGAGGCTGGTTTTGCACGCGATATGCTGGACCAAATGTTGGACTATGATCGCTTGTCGACGACGTTCCGCTTCCGCACTGGTTCGCAAGATCTGGATCTGCGCGGTCGTCTGAACCTTGAGCGTCTGGCTGACTATCTTGAAACACAGCCAGCCGGCACCGAAGTTCTGTTCGTTGGCTTCACCGACTCTGTTGGTGCATTCGACAGCAACCGCACCCTGTCATTTGGCCGTGCCGAACAGGTGCTGGCCGAAATGCAAAGCTTTGCTGGTGATCGTTTGTCCAATATCTCGTTCTCGACCACAGGCTTTGGCGAAATCGCCCCCTCTGCCTGTAACACATCTGACAATGAGCGTCAGATCAACCGCCGGGTTGAGGTCTGGATCAAGTCCTAAACGGATAAGTCATCTGGTGTTGCACCGCGATCAACAAACGGTGCAACGCCTGAAATATCGTCGACGTGACGATCATGGCGTAATAGCAATCGGTTGCAATCAACGGATTGGAACACGCCATGATCGAACGTCGCCCCTCTACCCCAAAGAAAACGACATGCCGTCGACTTTTTGCAGGTGCGCTACTCGGTATTGGCATGTTGGGTGCTGTCGCGACACCAAGCACCTCTTTTGCCCAACTGATCGATCCTGATCTTTATGATGGCGGCAAAGCCCGCGTGAACCTTTCCGACAATTTGCGATCTTTGACTGAGGCTATTGCCTCGGCCAGTTGCCGGTTCCATGGCCAAATCGATGCTGAAGCCGCGCGATATGAATTGGCTGTGACAATGAATGACTTCAATGTCATCATCACCGCATTGGAACACGGAAACCCCGCCTTGGGCATTCCAACGCCCGAAACACGCGCATTGACCGTTGATGCTTTGTTCAACACCGTGATTGCATGGGCCCCCATTGCCGCCTCGGCCAACCGTCTGGCAAATGGCAACGGCACCGATGATGATGCCGCTGTTATCAGCGATAGCTACGCTGGCCTTTTTGATCAAAGCGTGCTGCTGGCTTCTGTCATATCGGGCCAATACTCAAATCCGCAGGAATTGCTGCAAAGCGACGCAACGGTCCTAAACTTTGCATTGCGGCAACGTGCCCTCGCCTATCGGATGTCCCGCGCCATGTGCGAAATGACCACCCAGACGGGCGATGAAAGAACATTGGATGAGCTTGCCGAAACCGTCGATTTGTTTGAGCGCACTTTGGTCGCGTTGCGCGACGGTTTTCCAGATGCAGGCATTCACGCGCCCCCAAATGAGGCCGTCAAAGACAGTCTGGAGCGCACCTACACACAATGGCAAGAGGGCCGAACGCTATTTGATGCCGCGCTGGCTGGCGAAACGCCAAGCCCGGATGATGTGATCAATGCCGCGGCTTTGGCTGATCAGCTTTCTGTTGCGATGAATAATACAATTACACTGTATCTCATTGCATCGCCCGGCAGAGAGGGCGTTTATCGTGTCCCGCTTGAGGCGTTCGCCCGCACTGCCCTGACCGAATGGACCGCCGACCCAGCCCTGATCGAAGCCGTCAAAGCCCAGAACGCGCGTCATGCCGATTTGACCCAAGCCGAGATCACGGCACTTGATGCCGCTTGGCAATCTGGCGATCCGGAAACACAGACCCCGGATACCCAAGCTTTGCTAAGCCATCCGTTGTCGGTCTGGTTGAACGATCAGCAGATGATGACAGCCGGTTTCGTGACGGAGGTTTTGGTTATGGATAACAAGGGCCTGAATGTCGCCCAAAGCGTTGAGACAGCAGACTATTGGCAGGGCGATGAACCGATCTGGCGTGAGACGTTTCTGGCCGGGCCGGGCGCACTTCATATCTCTGAAATCGAATTCCACGAAAGCACCGGCTTTTATCAATCCCAAGCCGCCTTGGCGATCGAAGATCCGCAGACAGGCGAAGTGATTGGTGCAATCGCGTTCGGGATCAATGTGCAAAACCTGATGTAATCGGCGGCCACTCAGACACGCGCAGACCATCAGCTTGGACACGGATCGCGCGATCTGTTGGCAGCTTTTGGGTAATTTTGCCTTTTTTTGTGCAAATTTTGAAGATATGTTGCCCTTAGGTCAATCAATCGGCCGCGTGTTTTGGCGGTTCGATACAACGACAGTCAGAAAGGAAACCAAGGCCCTTGTCAGTCTTGTCGCCACGGTATTTGGCGACCTGACCCTCCGTTCACCAGTTTCAGTTTAACTGTCAGCACCTTTTTGCTGGCGCAGTACAACGAGGTACCTATGCATATCTTTCCCAGACAATTTCCCCGAAAACTAACCTGCATCGCCGTGTTGCTAGGCCTTGCCGCTGGCGCGACATCCGTTCACGCAGACACGAACACCCCGCAATTTATTGAAGATACCGGCGCCAGCCAACGCATCGATTTTTCGGGAAAGCTGCGTATGCTCAGCCAACGTATCGTGGCAGCGGGTTGTAATTACGCGGCAGATATCGATCCCAATATCAGCGGCCCAGCGCTTGGCGCAGCCAAGGAAGAATTCCAAATGATCGTCGACGCCCTAGAATTCGGCAATAACGATCTTGGCATCATCGGCCCCGAGGAACGACGCCGCACGCTGGTCGGCCTGTCGAAGCTGCGTGAACTCTGGGGGCCTGCCGCCGCTTCTGGTGCGACGATCCTAGCCGATCAAGGCAGCCCAGAAACGGTTGCGACATTCGCCGATCAAAGCGCGCCCCTACTAGACATGGCAAAGCTCATGGTCAGCCAGATTTCCGCGCAATATTCGGACCCTACAGCGCTGCTTCAAGCTGATGCACTGGTCATCGATATTGCCGGACGCCAACGCATGTTGACCCAGCGCATGTCCAAAAATGTCTGCCTGATATCATCTGGACTAAATGTTGAAACGGCCCTAGCCGAGCTGGATGCAACCGCACAAATGTTTGATACGTCTCTCAACGCGTTGCGCTATGGCATGCCAGAGGCCGGGATCAAACTTCCGCCAAATGAAGAGATCACGGCAGGTCTTGATGTCGTGATCAGCGATTGGGCCATTTTGAAACCAATTGTCGATCGGGTGTTGGCCGGGCACAGCCTGGATGCTGAACAACGCAGCATCATGTTCAATGGCGCCAACACCATGACCGGCAATATGAACACCGTTGTCGGGCTTTATTCGGTCGCATCCAAACTCGGTCTTTAGCACGCATCGGGCGTCCGATCTAAGACCGATTGCCACGCAGCAATGGGGCAGCTATTTAGGGTCAAACCTCAATACAGCGGAGCGTCCTTAAATGGCAGCCAATCAATTCGTCTATTTCATGGACGGCGTGTCCAAAACCTATCCCGGCGGCAAAAAGGTATTTGAAAACATACGGCTAAACTTCCTGCCTGGTGTCAAGATCGGGGTGGTCGGGGTCAACGGCACCGGTAAATCCACGCTGATGCGGATCATGGCGGGCCAAGACAAGGAATTTCAGGGCGAGGCCTGGGCCGCGGAAGGTGCGCGCGTGGGATACCTGCCACAGGAGCCCGAGCTTGATCCAAACCTCAGCGTGCGTGAAAACGTCATGCTGGGCGTGGCGGACAAAAAGGCGATCCTAGACCGCTACAACGAAGTGGCGATGAACTATTCCGAAGAAACCGCCGATGAGATGGCGCAGCTGCAGGATCAGATAGACAGCCAGAACCTCTGGGATCTCGACGCGCAGATCGACATCAGCATGGAGGCGCTGCGCTGCCCCCCTGATGACGCAAATGTCGACACGCTCTCCGGCGGGGAAAAGCGCCGCGTCGCGCTCTGCAAGCTTCTGCTCGAAGCGCCTGACATGCTGCTGCTTGATGAACCGACCAACCACCTCGACGCCGAAACCATCGCCTGGCTGCAGCAGCACCTGATTGACTACAAAGGCACCTGCCTGATCGTCACGCACGATCGCTACTTCCTGGATGCCATTACCGGCTGGATCCTGGAACTCGACCGCGGCTCTGGCATCCCGCATGAAGGCAACTATTCAAGCTGGCTGGAAGCCAAAGCCAAGCGGCTGGAACGCGAAGCCAAAGAAGACAAATCCAAACAGCGCACCCTCGCGCGCGAGTTGGAATGGATGCGCCAAGGGGCCAAGGCGCGGCAGGCCAAATCCAAAGCCCGGATCGCCGCCTATAATGAAATGGCGGGTCAGTCCGAGCGCGACAAGGTCGGGCGCGCCCAGATCATCATCCCCAATGGTCCGCGATTGGGGTCCAAGGTGATCGAGGTCGACGGGCTGAAAAAAGCGATGGGCGACAAGCTCTTGATTGAAAACCTCAGCTTCGATCTGCCCCCCGGCGGCATCGTCGGGGTGATAGGGCCCAACGGGGCGGGTAAATCCACACTCTTTTCCATGCTCACGGGTCAGAACGAACCAGACGAAGGCACCGTCAGCTACGGCGACACGGTAAAACTGGCCTATGTGGACCAGTCCCGCGATGCGCTTGATGCGGAAAACACCGTGTGGGAGGAGATCAGCGGCGGGGCCGAGATCATCGAGCTTGGAGACGCCTCAATGAACTCGCGCGCCTACTGCTCGGCCTTCAACTTCAAAGGCGGCGATCAGCAGAAAAAACTCGGCATG
Organism: Yoonia sp. BS5-3; assembly: GCF_038069655.2. Classification (NCBI taxonomy): domain Bacteria; kingdom Pseudomonadati; phylum Pseudomonadota; class Alphaproteobacteria; order Rhodobacterales; family Paracoccaceae; genus Yoonia; species Yoonia phaeophyticola. The sequence continues at coordinate 1,809,443 of NZ_CP150951.2, read as the reverse complement.
CTGTCGGGTGGTGAACGTAACCGGGTGCATATGGCCAAACTGCTCAAATCGGGGGGCAACGTGCTGCTCCTCGACGAGCCGACCAACGACCTGGACGTCGAAACGCTGCGCGCGCTCGAAGACGCTCTGGTCGATTTCGCCGGCTGCGCCGTGGTCATCAGCCACGACCGGTTCTTCCTGGACCGAATCTGCACGCACATCCTTGCCTTTGAAGGCGATGCCCATGTGGAGTGGTTCCAAGGGGCCTTCACCGACTATGAAGAAGACAAAAAGCGACGGCTCGGCGCAGACGCACTGGAACCAAAACGGATGAAGCACAAGAAATTCGTGCGTTAACAGAACCGACGCAAAAATTCAGGGGCGGGAAAACCGATATCGGGGTCACCCGTCCTACTTTTACTTCACTCACCAAGTTTGACGAAGCGCCGCTCTTTAGAAAAATTCTTGCTTTTTCAACCGTAAGACCCCATGTGCGGTATGCGGATGTTATACAACTCGACCCACTGTCTTCCCTTTCGGCTGCAGTCTTTCGATTTTGAACTGCAGAAGCCGGGCCGTCGCACTCAAGCGGGCGGCACTAAATACAAAGGAAAACACGATGGCAACTGGCACCGTGAAATGGTTCAACACAACCAAGGGTTATGGCTTTATCGCACCTGATGGCGGCGCAAAGGACGTTTTCGTCCATATTTCTGCCGTTGAGCGTTCGGGCCTGACAGGCCTTCAAGACGATCAAAAGGTCACATTTGATATCGAAGCTGGCCGCGATGGCCGCGAGTCTGCTGTGAACCTCGCGCTGGCGTAACCCGCCCAGAATACCAGCGGCGCGCAATCTGTTGCGCGCCCTTTTTGTTGGCGTATCGCCGCCAATAAGTTCAATATTTGATGACTGTCTTCCAATATGCCGCATTTTATGGCATGATTAAGACGCGACGTTATTCTATCGACCACTGTCTGCTCTTACGGCCCAGTCCTTCGATTGAAGTTTGACCGCGCCGGACCGCTGCACTCCCGCGAGCGGAAAATATAAGGAAGACAAGGACATGGCTTCAGGCACTGTCAAGTGGTTCAACACCACCAAAGGTTACGGATTTATTGCACCGGATGGTGGTTCAAAGGACGTTTTTGTCCATATCTCAGCGGTTGAGCGGTCAGGTTTGACCGGCCTCAGAGATGACCAGAAAGTCAATTTTGACATCGAAGCAGGCCGTGATGGCCGCGAAGCTGCGGTGAACCTTACACTGGCCGACTAAAGGCGCAGTATATCACGCAAGAAGGGCGCCAAACCAGGCGCCCTTTTGTTTTGGGGCATCGTCTGCCCGCACTCTTTAGTCATGCAAGACAAAGGTGACTTTCATGACCACGCGATATTCGTCAATCTTGCCGTCCTTCACGGTCACCTTTTGATCAGCGACCCACGCGCCAGTGATCCCTTTGAGCGTCTTAGAGGCTTTTTTGATTCCGTTTTCGACGGCATCATCAAAAGACTTGGATGATGATGCGATAATCTCTGTGACCTTAGCGACTGACATAATATTCTCCCATTCTTGTTAGGGTTGAAAGTCTAGCGTCATGGTGCGTTCCAGTCCACATCATCCGCTTTTTCGACAGATAACCTGCCATCGGGATAGGGTTGCATCAGGGCTTTGGCTTTCTCGTCATCCGCAGATAACCACGGATCCAACTGATCCTCATCCAAGATCACCCCCATGCGGTGATGGATTTCACGGACATCGGCAGACGGGGCACAAGTGATTGTCGCGACCTGCGGAACCTGCACGCCGCCCGGTCCGTCCCAGACGTCATAGATCGCCGCAAAGTAAAGCAGCTCTCGGTCTTTTCGCGAAATCCGCCACGGTTGCTTGCGCCGCTTTTCGCCGGTCCATTCATACCATCCTTCAACAGGGACAATTGCCCGTTTGACGTCTGCGAAAGCCGATTTGTCAAAGACTGTTTCAGACCGGGCATTCACGATAGTTTCCATGACCGGGCGCCCCCGTGCGTTCACCCGCCCCACCGGAATCATGCCCCATCGCATATGTTCCGCGCCCTTCATAGTGAGCGTGATGACCTGTTCGCCTGGGGCAATATTCCGGCGTGGCGGGTCTGCGATACCCATAATCGGTCGGGTCAAAAAGAACCGGCCCGGCATGATCTATTGCGCTGTTGCCACAAGATCGAGGATCGTCGGCCCAATCGCTGCCACGATCAGCGCCACCCCGTCTTTGTTGGGATGTAGCCCATCTGCCTGCATAAATTCCATCATACCGTCCTGCATGCCAGCCGCAGCCCGTAACCCGATTGCATAATCAGGGTAAAGCGGCACGTCATGTTTTTCGGCCAGCTCTGTGTACATCCCTTCGAACTGCGATTTGTAATCAAGCCCGTAATTCGCACCAACCGTCAACCCGACAAGCAGCATGTCCACATCAGCCGCGACACCCGCGCTGAGAATGCCATCCAGGTTTTGCTGGCTCACTGCAGGGTCAATCCCGCGCAGATAATCATTGCCGCCCAAGGACACGATCATCGCATCAACATCCGGGGTTAGGGTCCAATCGACACGGCTGAGCCCACCGGCAGTTGTATCGCCCGACACGCCGGCGTTGCGAATTTCCACATCAGCCCCTTGCGCATCCAGCCAGGCCTGCAATTGAGGAACAAACCCGTCCCCTTGCGGCAGACCATAGCCTGCAGTCAGACTGTCACCCAGCGCCGCTATCGTGACCGTTTCAGCCTGGGCGAAACCGGTTGTTATCAAAAGCGCGCTAGTGAGGTTGCGCAATGTACCACCCGCACCATATGCAAAAGTCAGACCCAGACCGAAAGTGTGCTGAATGCCTGATCCGATACTCTCAATGACCGATACCTGCCTGTCACTTGATGGCAACGCCGGACAGGTCGATATCTTACATGACATTTCGCTTACGGTGACATCTGGCGAAACATTGGGGCTCGTGGGGCCAAGTGGGTCGGGCAAATCATCACTCCTTATGCTGATGGGCGGGCTGGAACAGGCAACATCAGGCAAGATCACGGCACTCGGCCAGGATCTAACCGCGATGAATGAAGACCAGCTTGCCCTCTTTCGCAGGGACAATATGGGGGTCGTGTTTCAGTCTTTCCACCTCATACCGACAATGACAGCATTGGAAAACGTCGCAACCCCGCTTGAGCTGGCCGGTCAACGTGATGCTTTTGACCGGGCAGAGGCCGAGTTGAACGCCGTCGGTCTTGCCGAACGGATCAATCATTATCCCAATCAAATGTCCGGCGGGGAGCAACAGCGCGTGGCACTTGCCCGCGCCTCGGCCCCGCGCCCCCGTTTGCTGCTTGCTGATGAGCCAACGGGCAATCTGGATGAAGCAAATGGCGCTGCGATTATCGATCTATTATTTGACTTGCGCGACCGGCATGGCGCCACATTGATCATGGTCACCCATGCCAACGAACTGGCCAGTCGCTGTGATCGCGTGGTGCGATTGCGCGATGGCCGGATCGACGAAGCGATGTCAAAGGCCGCCGAATGAGCCTGTCCGTCGCGTCCCGTTTTGCCGCCCGTGAATTGCGCGGGGGCTTGCGCGGTTTTCGGGTTTTTCTTGCCTGCCTTGCCCTTGGCGTTGCCGCAATCGCAGCCGTTGGCACTGTCCGCGCCGGGATTGAGGCTGGCCTTAAACGCGACGGCGCTGCCCTGCTTGGCGGCGATGCTGAGGTCGAATTCACCTACCGCTTTGCCCGCGCGGATGAGCTGGCGTGGATGCAATCAATCGCCGAAGAGGTTTCAGAAACCGTCGATTTTCGATCCATGGCCGTTGTGACGCGTGACGCACAGACCGAGCGTGGATTGGCGCAAGTCCGCGCTGTGGACAGCGCCTATCCATTGGTGGGGCAAGTCCAGCTGGTTCCTGAAATACCTTTAGAGGACGCACTTGCTGATTACGGCGGGGTGATGGAACGGGTTTTGGCCGACCGTCTCGCCTTGGAGGTTGGCGATACATTCCGGCTAGGCGACCAAGCATTCACCCTGCGCGCCATCCTTGACCGTTACCCCGACAACGCCGCTGGCGGCTTTGGCCTTGGCCCCCGCATCATCGTCCTGACCGAAGCACTTGCAACGTCAGGTTTGATCACCGAAGGAACCCTGTTTTCCACGAACTATCGGCTAGATTTACCCGACGGCGCTGATCTGCAAGCGCTTGAAGACACGGCCGAGGGGCAGTTTCGCGATAGCGGTTTGCGTTGGCGCGACAGCAGGCGCGGCGCAGGCGGTGTCGCCCGGTTTGTTGAACGTATCGGTGCCTTCCTTATTCTGGTTGGGCTTTCGGGTCTTGCTGTTGGCGGCGTCGGCGTGTCGGCAGCTGTGCGGGCCTATCTGGCAAGCAAAACAAGTGTGATCGCCACACTAAAGACACTGGGCGCGACCCGCCGCACGATATTTCTGACCTATTTCTTGCAAATCGGCGCATTGACACTGTTGGGCGTCGCTATCGGCCTGATCCTGGGCAGCGCTTTGCCTTTTTTGTTTGGTCCTATTATCGAAGCGCGCCTGCCCATTCCGGCGGTCTTCGCGATCTATCCCGCGCCATTGATTGAAGCTGCCATATACGGGCTACTGACCGCCCTGATCTTTACCTTGTGGCCACTGGCCAAAACCGAGGACATACGGGCCGCGACCTTATTTCGTGATGCATTTGGGGCGACAAAACTGCTTCCTGCTAAGCGCTTTGTGGTCGCACTTATTCTGCTTGTGGCCGCCTTGGTTGGCATCGCAATCTACTTCTCTGGAACCGCATTCCTGACGCTTTGGACAGCAGGTGGTATCGCAGGGTCGCTGATCATCCTGATTTTGGCCGCTGGCCTGATCCGCTGGTTCGCGCGGCGGCTGATCCCGCGCGCACGCGGGCGCACTTCGATACGATTGGCCCTGGGTGCGATTGGCGCCCGAAATGGCGAGGCTGTGTCTGTTGTCCTATCGCTTGGCCTTGGCCTGACCGTCTTGGCTGCGATTGGTCAAATCGATGGTAATTTGCGTAGTTCCTTTTCCGAAGACTTGCCGGACGTCGCGCCAAGCTACTTCTTTGTTGATATCCAACCGGACCAGATCGATGGGTTTCGCGACAGGCTGGATGGCGATGCGGCGGTCAGCCGGGTAGATAGCGCACCTATGCTGCGCGGGATCATCACCCGGATCAACGACATGCCCGCCCAGGAATTCGCGCCTGGTCATTGGGTTGTGCGTGGCGACCGGGGCGTGACCTATTCTGACGCACAACCAGACAATACCGAAATCACCGAAGGCAACTGGTGGCCCGAAGGTTATGACGGACCGCCCCAGATCAGTTTTGCCGAGGAAGAAGCCCGCGAAATCGGCCTGCAGATCGGCGACACTATGACCGTCAATATTCTGGGCCGCGATATCACTGGTGAAGTGACCAGCTTTCGAAATGTTAGTTGGGAGGACGCGGGGATCGGATTTGTCCTTGCGATGAACCAATCTGCCCTTTCGGGCGCGCCGCATAGCTGGATTTCCACGGTCTACGCTGAACCCCAGGCCGAGGCGCAAATTCTGCGCGACCTTGCAAGCGCCTACCCCAACATTACCGCCATTCGGATCAGAGACGCGATTGATCAGGTCATCGAACTGGTTGGGGGTATCGCGGCCGCGACCCGCTATGGCGCGCTGATCACTTTGGTGACCGGGTTCTTGGTCTTGATTGGGGCAGCTGCTGCGGGTGAGCGGATGCGCATCTATGAGGCAGCTGTGCTTAAGACACTTGGCGCGTCCCGCAAAAGCATCATGATCAGCTTCGCCCTGCGCGCCGCCCTGCTTGGTTTTGCCGCCGGGATCGTGGCGCTTGGCGCGGGCATTTTGGGGGGATGGGCCGTATCGACGTTTATCATGGAAACGGATTACAGCATCATTTGGGCCAACGCGCTTTTGATTATCGGCGGCGGGGTGGTGGCCACGCTTGGCGCCGGCTTGGCCTTTGCCTGGCGGCCGCTTGCAGCGAAACCAGCCCGCGTACTTCGGGCCCGCGAATGACAGATCCCGCATTTTTCGGCTATGGCAGCCTCGTCAATCTGGCGACCCATGATTACGCGAATCCGGTGCCAGCCACATTAAAGGGCTGGCGACGGGTCTGGCGAACAACACGGTTGCGCGAGGTCGCTTTTTTGTCGGTAGAGCCCTGCACCGAGACGACAATCAGGGGCATCATCGCGCATGTCCCAGGCAGCGATTGGGCCGCGTTGGATGCCCGTGAAGCCGCCTATCAACGCCGCGATGTCACAAATCAAACAGCGCATGATCGGCCTACAGCGGTCTACCAAGTTGCACCCACGCACTTGGCCACCCAACCGGAACAACCTATCTTGCGTAGCTATCTGGATGTGGTCATCCAAGGCTATCTACATGTCTTTGGTGAGGACGGTGTTGCCCATTTTTTTGAGACGACACATGACTGGCAGCCGATTTCAGACGACCGCGCCGCGCCGCAATACCCCCGGCATCAGACGCTTTCGACGGATGAAACGGCCCTGGTCGATCACTATCTCAACCAATGTGGGTTGACCTAAAGCGTTGGCCTGACCTGAAACAGCGCCATCACATCAGCCATTTCCGGACCACGTTCGCGCCCGGTGATCGCTTTGCGCAGCGGCATGAACAGGCCCTTGCCTTTGCGGCCCGTGGCCTCTTTTACGGCACTTGTCCACGCGCCCCAGGTATCTGGCCCGTAGGGCAGTTGGGGTAATAGATCAAAAGCCTGCGCGATAAAATCGGCGTCTTCCGCGGCGATCAAAGGTGTCGGCCCGTCCCGGAACAAGGCCCACCAACCAGCCACATCATCAAGCGATCGGATATTGTCACGCACGACATTCCAAAAAGGCGCAGCCAGATCTTCTGGCACACCTGCCGCCGTCAGCGTGTCTGACACTTCACCGGCATCCAGCGTTGCCAAATGGCGGGCTGTCAGCGGGCCAAGATCCGCGGCGTCGAATTTCGTTGGGGCAGAGCCAAATTTGCTGATGTCAAAACCTGCGACGACCTCATCAATATGGGCGCGCAGCTCAACCGGATCTGACGACCCCAGCCGCGCCATCAGCGACAGGATTGCCTGCGGGGCGATCCCGTCTTTGCGCAAGTCGCGCAGGGCGAGCGTGCCAAGACGTTTTGACAACGCCTCGCCCTGTGGGCCAGTGAGCAGCGAGTGATGCGCGAAACGCGGAACAGCGCCGCCAAGCGCCTCAATCATCTGAATTTGCGTTGCAGTGTTGGTTACATGGTCCGAACCGCGCACAACATCGGTGATCCCCATTTCGGTATCATCTACAACGGATGCCAGCGTATAAAGGATTTGACCGTCATTCTTGAACAGAACCGGATCACTGACCGATGCCGCATCAATCGAAATCTCGCCAATAATCCCATCTTCCCAAGTGATCCGCGCATGGTCGAGTTTGAAACGCCAATGCGAACCACGCTCGGCCCGCAGGCTGTCTTTTTCAGCTTCAGAAAGGTTCAATGCGGCGCGATCATAGACCGGCGGTTTGCCCATATTAAGCTGCTTCTTGCGTTTAAGATCCAATTCGGTTGGCGTCTCAAAACACTCATACAAGCGGCCCATATCGATCAGGCGCTGCTTGGCCTCCAGATAACGGTCCATACGGGCTGATTGATGCTCAACCCGGTCCCACGTCAGGCCAAGCCATGTCAGATCGTCTTTGATCCCTTGGATATATTCATCCTTCGACCGTTCGGCATCGGTGTCATCAATCCGCAGAATGAATGTCCCGCCTTGCTGTCGTGCTATCGCATAGTTGAATAGCGCAGCACGCAGATTGCCGATATGCAACCAGCCAGTTGGGGAGGGGGCAAAACGAGTCGTTGTCATAGAAATCTCCTGTCAGGACACGCTTTGTCACGACTGATGATATTTGTCCATGTGCGGCGCTTTGGAATGGCGCAGACGCAATAAATCGATAGGATCACGATATTTTGCATTCCATCGATATTGTCTTGCCCGCAGATCGCTCTACCTTCGCGATACCCAACTTTACTACGCCATAGAAAGGTTATCGCATATGAAACTTACGCGTCGCCAAGCGCTATTGTCAGGGGCGACCCTGCCCATGGCCGCAACTTTACCGACTTTTGCGCAGGCCGACGGCCATGCAGCCGCCCTGCCCACACATCGCGATTTCACCTTGGGTGAGTTCAAAGTCACCACATTGCTTGTCGGCAGCCGCAGCGTTGAAGACCCGCAAAGCATCTTCGGCATGAATGTCGATGCCGAAACTTTCTCAGACGTGAGTGAAGCAAACTTCATCCCTGACGATGTGGCACAGTTCTTTTTCACCCCAACGGTTGTGAATACCGGCTCTGAGGTGATCCTGTTTGATACTGGCCTGAACCCTGCCGGAACCACCGCTGCGCTTGGCGCCGCAGGTTACACGCCCGAAGATGTTAGCCATGTTGTCATCACACACATGCATGGTGACCATATCGGTGGGCTCAGCGACGAAAATGGTGCTGAAACCTTTACCAATGCCGCCTATGTCACTGGCCAGGTTGAATTTGACCACTGGGCCGGTGCCGAAAACGACAATTTCGAAGCCAAGGTCCGCCCTCTGGCCGAGAAATTCGCGTTCATTGGCGAAGGCGACGCTGTGCGTTCTGGGATCACCGCAGTTCCCACATTCGGGCACACGCCCGGGCACATGGGCTACATGCTGGAAAGCGGCGGCAAGCAGTTGTTCCTGATGGCCGATGCCGCAAACCACTATATCTGGTCACTGGGTTATCCTGATTGGGAAGTCCGCTTTGACATGGACAAGGCAGCGGCCGCTGCAACCCGTCGCCGTGTCTTGGATATGGCCGCAGCTGACAGAGTGCCATTGATCGGTTATCACATGCCGTTCCCGGGTTTGGGATTTGTCGAAACACGCGACGATGGCTTCCGCTATATCCCGCATAGCTATCAGCTAATCTGATGCTACCGGGCCGCCCGATCCATTTGGGCGGCCCTCTTCTAACTTGGCGTAACGGGCCAGCGTTTACCGAGATCTTTTAGCCCGGCGCGAATGATCTCTTCCAAAACGTCTAAATCCACGTCAGCCAATTTGTTGATGTAAAGGCATGATTTACCCAACTTGTGCTTGCCAAGCCGGTCCATCATTTCACCGAAATCCTGATATCCCGGCATGATATACAACACCAAGTTTGCCTTTCGGGGGCTAAAGCCAGTTGCCAGCATGTCACCACTGCGTCCGCTATCATAGGTGTAGTGATAGGACCCGTAGCCGATCAGTGTGGGGCCCCACATGCGCGGCTGCCATCCTGTGATTTTGCGGAACATCGCCTCCAAAACCTCGGCATCTGCCCGCCGGGTCGCGTGTTCGACCCCGGCAATAAAATCCGCCACGCTCTGCTCTGTTGGTTTCGTTTTATTGTCAGCCATAAGATCAGATTAGCACATCAGGCGTCACGCTCAAAAGGGTTGCCCTGCGCGACCGTCCAAATGCCACTGGGCGCCCCCAAAACGTCCGTGCGCACCTGATGTAGATGACGCCCCTGCCCTTCCAGGCGTATTGATATCAGATTCAGGATGTCATCTGCCTCATGGGTCAGTTGGATCACGTCGAAAACAACAGACCCATCGGCTGTTTCAAATGCCAGCCTGTCCGACTTTGACGTCAGGGGGCGGGTTTTTGTGATCTGCTGTAGATCACACAGCTTCACAATATGCTCAGCTTGACCGACGTATATTTTCACGATCTCGTCACCGATGATCATGCGGATCTGTGGACTTGCCTGCGGAAATGCCGCCCAAAGGCCAGTCAGTAGCAGCCCCGGGCCGCCAAGCACGAAGAGAAGATCGTCAAATTCCCACGCCAACGGAAGGCCAAAGCGCAGCCAGATCAATGTGATGGGCAATGCAATAAAAACCAACAAACCGCCTGCGGCGCGACGTGTGCGAAAGGATTGCTTGATATAGGTATCGCGCCAGCTCATCGACATAATCCCACTGGCTGCATCCCCAAAACCAACTACCCCCCGCTGTTGTCACGCCAGCGGTTGACGATCGGATAGCGACGATCCAGCCAGAACGCCCGATTGGAAAGGCGCGGCCCCGGGGCGGATTGGAACCGCTTGTATTCACTTATATAAATCAGATGCTCGACCCGTTTTACCGTCGTCCGATCATAACCCGCTGCAACGCAGTCAGCGACCGAGGCATCCTGATCGACAAGCATTTCGAGGATGCCATCAAGCACGTCATAGGGTGGCAGACTGTCTTCGTCTTTTTGATCCGGGCGCAGTTCAGCCGAAGGCGGCTTGTCGATAATTGCAACCGGGATCACCTCACCCGCCGAGCCTTTCATCCAGGGCGCGTGGTTGGCATTGCGCCAACGCGCCGCTGCAAAGACCCGAGTCTTATACATGTCCTTAATCGGGTTATATCCACCCGCCATATCGCCATAGATTGTGGCATAGCCCACCGCGACCTCGGATTTATTCCCCGTCGTAAGCAACATTTCGCCGAACTTGTTCGACCGCGCCATCAACAACAGCCCCCGAATGCGGGACTGTATGTTTTCCTCGGTCAAATCGGCCTCAAGCCCTTCAAACATTGGGGCCAACGCCTCGGTTACTGCTGCGCGCGGTCCGGCAATGCTGATCGTGTCATATTTGCAGCCCAGCGCCGTCGCCGCTGCCGCCGCATCGTCCAATGATCCTTGGCTTGTATACTCAGATGGCAGCATCACGCAGCGCACATTTTCTGCGCCTAATGCGTCCACTGCAATGGCGGCAACGATGGCACTATCGATCCCCCCGGACAGGCCCAGCAGGACCTTTCCAAAACCGGTTTTACGCATGTAGTCGCGCAGTGCTTCGACCATCACACGATAGTCCTGAGCAAGGTCATCGGGCAGCGTGGCCTTGTCACCTTCGCGGGCGACCCAACCTTTGTCGGTGAGGTCAAAATCAACATGCGCATAGCCGCTTTCAAATACGGGCATTTGCAGTGCTAATTTTCCCCCGCGGTTCAGGACAAATGAGCCCCCATCAAACATCTGATCATCCTGTCCACCAACAAGATTTAAGTAGACCAGAGGCACTTGATTTTCGACAACCCGGCCAACCATTGTGTTCATGCGAATAGGAAATTTGCCCCGAAAATAAGGGGATCCGTTTGGTACGACCAGGATTTCAGCACCGCTTTCGACCATCGCTTCGCAGACATCAGGATACCAGGCATCCTCACAAATCGGGCAACCGATCCGGGGGCCATCGCCCAATGTAAAGGGCCCGGCGATATCGGCACTTTTGAACAGGCGCACCTCATCAAATACATTGAAATTGGGCAGGAAATGTTTGCGCATCCGGGCTGCGATTTTTCCGCCGCGCAGCGTGTAGTAGGCGTTGTAAAGACGCCCCTCTTCAATGACCGGGCAGCCGATTGTCAGGGCAGGTCCATCGGCACAGTCCTCGGCCAATTTAACCAGCGCATCTTGTGCGTCTGCCACGAAGGCAGGGCGCATCACCAGGTCTTGGGTTTGATAGCCAACCAGGAACATTTCAGGCAATGCGACCAGATCTGCATCCGCCGATTTGCCCTCGGCCCATGCAGCGCGCGCCAAAGCCGCATTTCCAACGATGTCTCCCACGGTTGGATTTAATTGCGCCATGGTAATTCGAAAAGATTTTGTCATAGTTTTGTCCCAATGCCTTGTAATGCATGTATCAGATTGCCGGGCGGGGAAAAGGCGCTTGCGTCAGATAACAACCGAATATGGCCGTTGACAGTTGTCAGGTTTTAAGACCTCACTTAAGCTGCTGACTGGTGGGAAGAGATGGAGAAGAAGATGAAGACGTTTGGATTATCAAAAGGTGTGGCGATTGCCCTTGTTTCGGCAGGACTTGCAACAAGCGCCCACGCGCAAACGGTCCAAACCAAACAATATGATGATGGCGGTGTCTATGAAGGCACTTTCGTCAATGGTCTTCAGGACGGCACCGGCACCTACCGTCTTCCCAACGGATATGAGTACATTGGCGAATGGGTCGAGGGCGAGATTCGCGGTCAGGGCACAGCAAAATTCCCAAATGGTTCGGTTTACGAAGGTGAGTTTGTCGCCGGCAAACCGGAAGGTCAGGGACGAATCACATTTGCCGATGGCGGCACGTTCGAAGGCGAATGGGTTGACGGCAACATCACCGGACAAGGCATTGCCGAATATGCCAACGGCGTCGTCTACGAAGGCGAATTCCGCAATGCCATGCATCACGGTGTCGGCACCATGACCAGCCCTGGTGGCTATGTCTACGCAGGTGAGTGGATCAACGGTACGAAAGAGGGCGAAGGGACAATCACCTATCCTGACGGCGCTATCTACGAAGGCACCCTGAAAGCAGGCGAACGTGATGGCACCGGCACACTGACAATGGCGGATGGTCTGGTTTACAGCGGCGCATGGGTTGACGGCCAAATCCAAGGCGTTGGCACATTGACCCAACCTAATGGTGATGTTTACGAAGGCGATTTGATTGCAGGACGCCGCGAAGGCACCGGAACCGTAACTTATGCGAATGGCGACACCTATGAGGGCAGTTTCGTCAATGACCGCCGTGAAGGGACCGGAACATTCCGCGGCACCGATGGTTATGTCTATGTCGGCGATTGGGTCGCTGGGCAGATCGATGGCAGCGGTGAAGTGACCTATCCAGACGGGTCAGTCTATGTGGGCACATTCTCTGCCGATTTGGCCGATGGGACCGGCAAGATCACTTATCCCGATGGCTCGAGCTACGAAGGCGAGTGGGAGCTAGGCGTCATCAACGGAACCGGCGTGGCAACTTATGTCAACGGTCTTGTTTATGAAGGCGAGTTTCTGAACGCCAAGAACCATGGCCAGGGTAAGATGACTTATGCAGATGGCTACGTCTACGAAGGTCAGTGGGCCGATGGCCAGCGCAACGGCCTTGGCCGCGCAACATATGCAGACGGAACACTTTATGTGGGTGAATTCCTGAACGGCCAGCGTAATGGCGCAGGCGAAATCACATTGCCCGACGGTTTCAGCTATGTCGGATCTTGGCAGGATGGTGAAATCAGCGGCGAGGGTGTCGCGACATACGCAAATGGCGATGTCTATGAGGGCGCATTCGTACGCGGCCGCCGTGAAGGCAACGGTACCATGCGCTATGCGACCGGTCAGGAAAGCACCGGCATCTGGTCAGATGGGGCATTGGTTTCGGAAACGGCTGACGACTAGTCTGATTGAAGATTTTGTCTAAAAGCGGTCCCTTTTCGGGACCGTTTTGCTTTTGAACCATCGTGATGTTGCAGCACGCGCTCTAAACGACCTCGCCTGCGTCCAGCCGCGCTAGCCATTTGCCAGCTTCGGAAAGAACACGCGTGCGGCGGGCCTCATCCATCCGATCCCAAACCCGATACATATTTCCCATTCTGGGGTTGCCGGTAAATCGGTCGCGATGACGATCCAAAAAATGCCAGTATAGCAGGTTAAACGGACACGCATCGGGCCCTGTTTTATCCTGCACGCGGTAATCGCAGGACCCGCAGTAATCCGACATTTTGTGAATGTAGTTACCGGATGAGATGTAAGGCTTGGATGCGATGATCCCATCATCGGCATATTGGCTCATCCCGATGACATTCGGCGCTTCAACCCATTCATAAGCATCTGCGTAAACGGCCAGATACCACGCGTGCACTTCGCCCGGATCTATTCCAGCCAAAAGCGCGAAATTGCCCGTCACCATCAGGCGCTGAATATGATGGGCATAGGCCTCAGACTGTGTTTGCCCGACGGATTTAGCCATGCAGTTCATACGGGTCTCACCGCCCCAATACATCGCAGGCAACGACCGATCATGGTCCAGCGCATTGCGCCGGGTATAATCAGGCCCTTCGCGGAAATAGATGCCTCTGACATATTCGCGCCACCCGATGATTTGGCGAATGAACCCTTCAACCGCATTCAGTGGCGCATGTCCCGCGCGATAGGCAGCTTCGGCCTGTTTGCAGACATCCAACGGATCAAGAAGACCCGCATTCAGATAAAAGCTGATAAGCGAATGAAAAAGAAACTGGTGATCATTCAGCATGGCGTCTTGGAAATCGCCGAATTCCGGTAGTCCGCCATCAAGCCAATGGGTCAGTTGTTCTTGGGCCTGCGCCGCATCTGTGGCGAACCAGAAGGGGCGTAGATCGCCAAAGTTCTGGGCAAAGCGGGCTTCGACCAAGTCCAGGACATCGTTATCAGAGGGAAATCGCAAGGGGCCAGCGTAGTTGATTTGATCAGGCGCTGGTTTGCGGTTGTCATGGTCATAGTTCCATTTGCCCCCTTCCGGTTTGTCGCCGTCCATCAGCAAACCGGTCTTGCGGCGCATATCGCGGTAGAAATACTCCATCCGCAACTGTTTGCGGTCTTTGGCCCAATCATCAAACTCAGCATGTGAGGCGATAAAGCGGTCATCTGGCAAACAATGGGATCGCAAAGGCATATCTGCCAAAGCGTTGATCAAACGCCACTCGCCCGGTTCGGTGTAAACAACGCCTTTGGCGTTCGTTTCCGCTGCGCGCCGGATCAATTCACCCGTAATTGATCCGGTATTATCCGGGTCGTCCAAACGCGAATAGGCAACCTGCCAGCCGTCTTGGCGCAGTTGATCTGCAAACTTGCGCATGGCTGTCAGGCAAAACGCGATCTTTTTGGGGTGATGCGGCACATAGGACGCCTCTGCCATGACCTCGGCCATCACGATCATGTCCTTGGCTTTGTCTGTCTTGCGCAACGCCGACAGGTTTGGTGACAATTGATCACCAAGGACCAACACCAACCTCACCAGGCGATTTCCTGCCCGGCATAGTCATAAAAGCCGCCAGACTGTGCGGGGGTCAGATCATGCAGAACGGATAACAGGTTTCTGGCCGCGTCCTGCGGTGGCACCATGGGGTGCCTGCCCGCGTAATTGGCAGTAAAGGACGTCTCGACTGTTCCGGGATGCAAGGCCGCGCAGACCGATTGCGCATGCGTGCGCGACAATTCAATTGCGGCACCACGGATAATCTGGTTCAGCGCCGCCTTTGAGGCCCGATAAGAGTGCCACCCACCCAAGCTATTGTCGCCGATCGACCCGACGCGCGCCGACAAGATACCGATGGCACAAGGTCGATCCCGTGGCAGCAAACGCGCCGCGTGCCGCAAGATCAGTGCAGGGCCAATCGTATTGACGGACAGCACGCGGGCCATGTCATCGGCCTTGATCCCGGCAAGGTTCTTTTCAGGCGCCCCCCACAGAGGCGCCAGAATGCCCAAGGCGACAAAGATTAAATCGAACGGTTCGGTCAGCAAATCTAACGAACGATCAACAGATGCAGCATTACCAACGTCGAAACCATCGACAGACCGCGACAACGTCGTGACGTTCCACTTGTCCTGCTCCAGCACGTTACAGATCGCTGAACCGATCCCGCCAGTTGCGCCGATCACCAAAGCACGCATGCAATTCTCCTTTGACTTTGTCTCAGTTAGCGCCACGTTTGAAATGAACAAGGAGGATGACAATGCGACTGGCCATCATATTCCTGGGATTGATTGGGGCACCTGCTGCCGCGCTCGAACTGACCTATCAAACAAGCTATGATCTCAACCGGCCGGCCAGTCTGGATTATGATCCTGCATTTTGCGGTTTGTGGATCGCCAATGAAGGACCAGAGATCATTCTGGTAAATCTGCAAGGGGGCGAACTACGCCGATTTGGCAGCGACCTGAGCCGGATCAAGGCCGTGACACTGGAAGGAAATAACCTGCTGGTTGCTGACGGGTTTGGCGGCTTTCAGCGGGTCACCAAAAATGGTGAACCTCTCGCGGGACCTTTTCAATCTGGCGTCGGCTTTGCCGATACCGAAGGTCTGACCATTGATGATGACGGCACGATTATCATGGTCGAAGATGATCCCGAACGCATGACGTGGATCAATCCTGACGGCACCGTTCAACGGCAAATCAATACGCGCGATCTCAACCCGCCGCTGACCGAGGCGCAAGGCATCGCGCGCGACCCGCGTACAGGCCATCTGCTCATCGTGGATGATTGGGAGGGCACCAATTCGCTGTATGAATTCGATGCAGAAGGCGTATTGCTCGGGACGACATCCCTGCTGCCTTACGGCCAAGACCCAGAGGGCATCGCAATCCGTCCGGGTTCTAACCAAGTATTCATTGCGTTTGACGGCGGCGCCTCGATTGCCTCATTTGACTATCAAGCCACACTGCCAGCCGGGGCAGAGCCATTGCCACCCGGACCGGATTGCCTGATGTTTTGACCTCGGGTTAACTTACAGCATTGCACCCGGCGGTTGCAGCTTCTAGGTGTCAGAGCTTCGAGCAACCTGTCAATCTCAGACCGAGACCGTGCAAAAAACCGATCATGAACATGATACGCCAACATCCTGGGGGTTGTTTGGTTTAGCTTGGCCGCTTGGTCTGAAAGCCGTGATGCTGCACGGCATCATTGTCATCGATTTCTACCTTGTCTCGCCCTTGGGTGAACCCGCATTGGCGGCTATGGGCCTTGCTGGCGCGGTGGCTGGGCTGCTGCTGGGCGTCCTGCTGGCGTTTTCGAATGCAACGCAAATCCGCATCGCGCAGGCTTTTGGTGCGACAGGGCCGACGGCCCTGAAAACCAGCTTTCTATGTGGATTGCTGATCAATGTGGCCGCCACCGCGATCGGCATCATGCTAGTGCTGTTTTTCGGATCGCAGATCATCGACACATTCGCGCACACCCCGGAAATCGCAGCCCAGGGGACGTCATATCTATATGTGTTTTTGTTGGTCGTATTGTTTGAGGCCGTTGCGCAATGCTTTGAAGGGCACTTCAATGGCTGCGGTCGCACCAAAATCACCTTTTTTGGTTTCCTCATCGCCGTCCCGATCAATATTGGGCTCAGCATCGCGCTGATCTACGGGCTTTATGGTTTCCCAGAGCTTGGACTGGTCGGTGCGGCATGGGGCAGCGCGGCGGCCTCGGCAACGCGGATGATTTTTCTGGCCGCTCGGTTTTGGCGCACGGATCGGCATACTCTGCAGGCCACCGGCTGGTCAAAGCCGACATTTGGCGCGGCACTGCGCCGCCATTGGGTCTTTTCAGTGCCCATTGCAGGCACCTTCATTAGCGTGACCTTCGGCAACCAAGTCTGCATGTTGATCTATGCCAAGATGAGCGTCTTTGAGTTTGCGGCGCTGGCGTTGATCCTGCCCTGGGTACAAACGGCGGGAACCTTTGGTATGGCCTGGGCGCAAGCCACGGGGATCGCCATGGCGCAGCTTTTGGGAAAAGGCACAGCAGAGCCTGCACTGGATGCGTTCTTATCGCGGGCATGGCGCGGGGCGTTTGTGGCAGCCGGATTAGTCGCACTGTCCTATCTGGCGATCTGCCTGATGTCAGAGCGGATTTATGACAATCTGCAGCCTGAAACGGTTGCCGCGTTGTTCACGTTTCTACCGATCCTGCTGATCCTGCCCTTTCCCAAAGGATCAAACGCGATTTGCGGGCAGACCTTGCGGGCATCGGGTGACACAGTCCGGGTCATGAACATCTTCATCGCCGGGCAATGGCTGTGCAAAGTCCCGTTGACCGCGTTTTTCGTTCTCTATCTTGACCTGCACGTCGCTTGGGTTTTTGCGCTCGTGCTTGTGGAAGAGCTGTTCAAATTTCCGCCCTTCCATCTGCGCCTTCTCAAAGGGGATTGGAAAAATTCACAGGTGCTTGACGACTGATCCTAAGGGTCGAAATAATCCTCGTTAGCGTTTGAGATCGCCGTGATTGTGTCATCCAAACGCGACAAATGCTGCATACCGGCGGCGACAGCACCCTCTGCATCATGCTCTTTCACACGTGCCGCAATCGTTTCATGATCTTTCAACAATTGGGTCATGCGGTTTTCTTTTGACAGGCTCAAAACACACAGACGATCAACACGCGCTTTTTCCTGTTGGATCACCTCAAAGGCAAATTCTGCCTTGGCAATCTCACAAAGGGTCTGGTGAAATGCATAGTCCTGCGCGCCGAATTTATCATAGTCGCCAGCAGCCACTGTCGCAGCTTGCAGCGTGAGCGCGGCATCCAATTGGGCGGCACCGATCGGGTCGCATTCTTTGGCGGCGCGGCGCAGGACCTCAGATTCGACAGCGGCCCGCACAAAGCGGGATTTGGTGATTTCGCGGGATGAAAAGCGTTTTACCTCGGTCGCGCGTTGCGGGCGGATCAGCAGAAGATCAAGGTTTTCAAGGCGGCTGAACGCATCGCGGACCGGCTGACGCGACACACCAAATTGCGCGGCAATATCCGCCTCTGAAATCTTGTCGCCAGGCAATAATTTCAACGATGAGATTTCATCATACAGGTGGTCAAATACAACATCCACGCTTGTACGACGGTCCCGCGTCTGGGTCATGTTAGGCATGTCTTCTTCTCCGTAGTTGCGGGTAAATAGTCGCTCTTACTGAAAAATTCCAGTTTTTGACGGGCAACAACGGCACATCACCCCGCTTTGCGGCATTGCCGCAGCAATAATGCACGTCATGGGATTTCGACATAGCAGACACTGCAACCTTTACCGTGTGAATGTCCGCGATCATCTTATTAACCCTTTGTATTGTTCGACCTATTTGAAACGATTACTAGGATTAAATCAATACTAGTATTCTAGTTAGCCCACTGGTATACCAGCTGGAAATCCGGCGAATCTCAAACGGTCGGGCATGAAAATAGTGGGACCGCGCAAAAGCGCATCAGGGGAGGAACCATGTCTGGCGTAGAGTTGGAAAGCATCGTCAAGGCCTATGGGGCGTTGCAAGTCGTTCATGGAATCGATCTTAAGGTCGAAGAAAAAGAATTCGTCGTATTGGTCGGGCCTTCGGGCTGCGGCAAATCCACGACCCTGCGAATGATCGCCGGGCTGGAAGAAATTTCGGACGGTCAACTGACCATCGATGGGCGCGTGATGAACCGCGTCGCTCCGAAAGACCGTGATGTTGCGATGGTGTTTCAGAACTATGCGCTTTATCCACACCTCAACGTCGCCGATAACATCGCCTTTGGTCTGCGGATTCGCAAAGAGGGCGCTGATACAATCGCATCCTCCATCGAAGAAGTTGGTAACATCCTTGGTCTGACCGACTACATGGAGCGTCGTCCCGCAGATTTGTCCGGCGGTCAGCGCCAGCGGGTTGCGATGGGCCGCGCCATTGTTCGGCGTCCAAAAGTATTTCTATTTGATGAGCCGCTGTCAAATTTGGACGCGAAACTGCGTACTCAAATGCGTGCAGAGATCAAAAGACTACATAAACGGCTTGGCGCGACCAGCATCTATGTGACCCATGACCAGGTTGAGGCGATGACCTTGGCCGACCGGATCGTAGTGATGAATGACGGGCGCATTGAACAGATCGGCACGCCGATGGAACTGTTCCTGAACCCGGCCAACGCGTTTGTTGCTGGCTTCCTTGGTGCGCCGCCGATGAACCAGATCAAAGCTACAATCGCAAGTGGCGCAGACGGTCCGGTGGCCGAGTTTTCTGGCGGCCGCTTGGCTTTGCCTGCGCTGCCCGGCTTGCAAAACGCCGTCGGGCGTCCGGTGATTGTCGGCATTCGCCCGGAATACGCGCAAATCCTGACCGAGCCCGCACCGGGTTCTGTGTCATGCGAATTGGATCTGGTGGAAACACTCGGCTCCGAGGCGCTGCTGCACGTGTCCATTGGCGGCGAGCCATTCGTCATCCGTACGGAAACGCTGGGTAATATGGAAATGCTGAATGCGGTGAACGGTTTCACGGCAGCGCCTGACCTGATCAAAGTCTTTGACGCCGACACAGGGGTCGCCCTTTCCGGGCAGACGCGCGCAGCATGACCATGGCGCAGACCCAAAGCGGCACCGCGCCCGCAAAATCGCAGTTCGCGCAGCGTAGCCGCGCGACCAAGATCAAAGACCACCTGCGCAACGAATGGCGGCTCTACGCCATGTTGCTGCCGACCATCGTTTGGCTGATCGTATTCCTCTACAAGCCCATGTACGGGCTTCAGATCGCGTTCAAGGATTACAGCATCTTTCGCGGCATCGCGAACAGCCCGTGGATCGGGCTTGAGCATTTTGAAAATCTGCTTGGATTTGATTGGAGCGCATTGGGCACCGACGATCCATTCTGGACCGGCGGGAACGAACAGTTCCTCCGCGCCTTACGCAACACGATTTACATCAGTCTTTACAGCCTCTTAATCGGCTTTCCGGTGCCGATCCTGCTGGCACTGATGTTCAATGAAGTGCTGAACCAGTCCTTCAAAAGGACGGCACAGACCATCGTGTATCTGCCACACTTCATTTCATCTGTGATCATCGCCGGTATCGTCATCACAACCTTCTCGCCTTCGGTGGGGATCGTGAATACCGTCTTGGGCTGGTTCGGGGCTGACCCGATCTACTTCCTGACGCGGCCCGAATGGTTCCGCCCGATCTTTATCGGGACAACCATCTGGCAAGAGGCGGGCTTCCAATCCATCGTTTATCTTGCGGCGATCGCCGGTGTGTCCCCGACGCTTTATGAAAGCGCCGTGGTCGATGGTGCCAGCCGCTGGCAGATGATGTGGAAGATCACGCTGCCGTCTATCCTGCCGACGATCATCATCATGCTGATCATCCGGATCGGGAACATGCTGGAAGTGTCGTTTGAGATGATCATCGTGCTCTATCAGCCTGCCACCTATGAAACGGCCGATGTTGTGAACACCTTCATCTATCGGCAGGGCCTGCAAAGCGGACAATACGATTTCGCCGCAGCAGCCGGCCTGTTCAACGCCGTCGTCGCATTCGTCCTGGTGATGAGCGCAAACGCAATCAGCAAGCGCTTCTCGCGCACATCATTGTGGTAGGGGGACCAGGCTGATGGCAAATATGAACCTTTATTCGCGTGGCGACAAAACCTTCGTCATCATCAACATGGTGCTGATTGGGATTTTCACGCTCTCCACGCTATACCCGTTCATCTATATCACGGCGATCTCGCTCAGCTCGGGCTTTGCGGCAACGGCTGGTACAGTGGTGCTGACACCGGTTGAAACCACGGTTGAGGCTTACCGGTATATCCTTGGCGACTCAAAATTCTGGATCAGCTACGGGAACACCTTCATCTACACGATCGGCGGGACACTGGTATCGCTCGCCTTTTTGATCCCGGGTGCCTATGCCCTGTCGCGCCCGCAACTATTCGGGCGCCGGTTCTGGAACCTGATGGTGGCCTTCACCATGTGGTTCAACGCTGGCTTGATCCCATTCTTCCTGAACATGCGTGATCTTGGGCTGCTGGACAGCTATTTTGGGATCATCATTGGTTTTGCGGTTAACGGGTTTAACCTGATCCTGCTGCGCAACTTCTTTGAAGGTGTCCCGGATTCCTTTGAGGAAGCGGCCCGTATGGACGGGGCCAATGATTTCCAGGTTCTGTGGAAAGTGTATGTCCCACTGGCCAAGCCAGCCATCGCAACAGTTGCCCTGTTCTGTATGGTTGCCCGTTGGAACGGCTTCTTCTGGGCCATGGTTCTACTGCAAGACGAAAACAAGATCCCGCTTCAGGTCTATCTGCGTCACACAATCGCGACCCTGTCTGATGATCCTGAGTTCACAGCCACGCAGCTGAATGCCAGCTATTCGTTCGAAACAGTCTCTGCGGCGATTATTGTTTGCTCAATTATTCCGGTACTGATTATCTACCCATTCATCCAGAAGTACTTTGAAAAGGGTATCCTTCTGGGCGGAGTGAAAGAATAAAAACCGAACGCATATAGGGAGGAAACCATGCGCAAACTATCCATAACGTCTGCAATCCTTGCGACGACAGCGATGACTTCACCGGCTTTCGCCGATGGTCACCTGCTGATCGTTGACGAGCCTCTGGAACTGACGATCCAGATGAACCACGCACGTTATCCAACATATAACGAAGACTGGCCGGTCGAGCAGGCAGCACGCAAGCTGACCAATATCCACCTGATCGACGATACCGTGGGTGCAAACATGCGCACGTCGGAAAACACAGGCCGGACCGAAGCGCTGAACCTGATGCTGGCCGCCGGTGCGATCCCAGATATCGTTGGCTCCAGCCGTCTGAAAGACTTCGTCAACCAGTACGGTCCAGAAGGTGCATTCTACCCGCTTAACGATCTGATCGAAGAGCACGCACCAAACATGAAGGCCTATTTCGACGCGCGTCCAGAGATCGCCAGCGCGATTTCAGCTGCCGACGGCAACATGTACTACATCCCATATCTGCCAGACGGTAAATATGGCCGGGCTTACTTTATCCGCTATGACTGGCTGGATGCGCTAGGTCTGGAAGTTCCTGAGACCGTCGAAGAAGTCGAAGAAGTGCTGCGCGCCTTCAAAAACGACGATCCAAACGGCAACGGTGTCGCTGACGAAGTGCCTTACTTTGCCCGTCAATGGCCAGAGCTGATCCGTTTGGTCACATTGTGGGACGGACGTTCGTCTGGTTCCGACACTTATCACGACTTCTACGTTGATGATGGTGAAGTAAAGCACCCCTATGCAGGCGAAGGCTATCGCGATGGGATTGCCGGACTGGCGCGGTGGTATGAAGAAGGTCTTATTGATGCAGAGGTCTTTACCCGCGGCTCATCTGCACGCGAATATCTGCTGTCTGAAAACCTTGGCGGTATGACCCATGACTGGTTCGCATCAACCGCTGGCTACAACACGTCTTTGGCTGATCGGATTGATGGGTTCGCTTTTAAGGCATTCGCCCCACCAGCATCCGTATCCGGCGTCCGCATGGAAGAGCATCGCCGCATTCCGATCAAACCTGACGGATGGGCAATCGGTATCTCGAACGAGCATCCCGTTGAAACCATCAAGTATTTCGACTTCTGGTTCACCGAAGAAGGCCGCCGCCTTGCAAACTTCGGTGTTGAAGGCGAGCAATATACAATGGTTGATGGCGCGCCGCAGTTCACCGAAGAATTCTTGACCAATGGTGAGCCTGTGAACAACCAGCTTTATGCTGTTGGATCGCAGCTTCAGGCCCGTGGCTACTTCCAAGACTACGAGTATGAAAAGCAATGGTCGAATGAGTTCGCCCTGGAAGGCATCGCGCTTTATGACGAAGGTGACTATCTGATCGACCAGTTCCTGGGCGTTGCATTTACAGCCGACGAACAGCGTGTTTATGACCGCACCTTCCCATCGATCCGTGACTACATGCTCGAACGCCAGCAAGGCTGGATCTTGGGCAATGGCGACGTGATGGAAGACTGGGACGCCTATATCGAGACTCTCGACAACATGGGCTACCAGGATCTGATCGCTGTCATGAATTCAGCCTATCAACGCCAATACGGTGGCTGATCGACCCTAACCTCCCTGGGAAGAGCGGTGCTCACGCTGCTCTTCCCGCCTTTTCTCAGACCTCAATTAGAAAGACCAACCGATGTCCGGCCACGCCCAAATTGTCCTTGATGAACCCAAAACTGGGCGTTTGACCATCCAATACGGGCCCGACGAAAACACACAGCTTGCCGAAAATCCGCCGCGTTTCAGCTGGTTGCCCGTCATCGAAGACGAGGCACGCTATACGCTGCGTATTTCCACCGATCCGGCCTATCCGGCGAAGTCGACACAGACATTCACCAACCTGCCGCTTAATTTCTTTACGCCCGACACTGCGCTTGCGGCTGGCCAATACCATTGGTCCTACGCCGTTTGCGATCCGGCAACAGGCGAAGCCATCAGTAATTGGAGCGCGGACCGCACGTTCTCGCTTGCCGAAGACCTGCCCCAAACACCGCTCGCCGGGCGCCAGGCGCGGCTGAAAGACGCAACACGGGCGCATCCGCGGCTTTGGATGACACCAGAGCGCCTTGTCGGTTTCAAAAAGGAAGTCGCCAAGAACCCTGACCATTGCACTTGGTCAAACTTCTTTGAAAAGTCCGTTTTGCCCTGGATGGACCGGGATATTATGCCCGAACCTGCCGGCTATCCCAACCACCAACGTGTGGCCCCGATCTGGCGGCAGACCTATATCGATTGTCAGGAACTGCTTTACGCCATCCGGCACCTCGCCATTGGCGGGCAAGTCACCGAAGACGCTGCCATGTTGGCACGGGCCAAAGAATGGCTGCTCAGCGCGGCCGCCTGGAACCCAACCGGCACGACATCACGCAGCTATACCGATGAATGGGCATTCCGGGTCAATGTGGCTTTGGCATGGGGGTATGACTGGCTGCATGACCAACTATCCGAAGAAGAGCGTGTTACCGTCCGCGCCGCCCTTTTGGCACGGACCCGCGAAACGGCAGATCACCTGATCAAGCACGCCAATATCCACCTGTTCCCCTTCGACAGCCATGCTGTGCGGGCAGTTTCTGCGGTGCTGATCCCGGCCTCAATTGCGCTGTTGGATGATGCGGAAGAAGCCGAAGACTGGCTGCATTACTCCATCGAATTCCTGTTCACGGTCTATTCGCCCTGGGGCGATGCCGATGGCGGCTGGGCCGAAGGTCCGCACTATTGGATGACAGGCATGGCCTATCTGATCGATGCGGCGAACCTGCTGAAATCCTACACGGGCATCAACCTTTACGATCGGCCATTCTTTCAGAAAACCGGTGACTTCCCGCTTTACACTAAATCCCCCGACACACGGCGCGCGACCTTTGGGGATGACAGCACGATGGGTGATCTGCCCTCCGTAAAGATCGGATACAACTTGCGTCAATACGCAGGTGTGACAGGCAACGGGGCCTATCAATGGTATTTTGAGGAAATCAAACGGACCAACCCGGGCACCGAGATGGCGTTCTATAACTGGGGCTGGTGGGACTTTAACTTTGACGAACTGGCCTATCAGACCGATTTCCCGATCATCGAGGCCGTGCCGCCATCGGATGACGACCAATTGCGCTGGTTCAAAGGGATCGGCTGGACGGCCATCCAACACCGGATGCAGGATCCGGATAACCACATCCAATTCGTGATGAAATCCTCGCCCTACGGGTCAATCAGCCACAGCCATGGGGACCAGAATGCGATCTGCCTGGCCGCCTTTGGCGAAGATCTGGCGATCCAGTCAGGGCATTATGTCGCCTTCAACTCAACCATGCACCAGAACTGGCGCCGCAAGACGGTGTCCAAGAACGGTATCCTGATCAACGGCGAAGGGCAGTATTCGGGCAAGGACAAGGTCCAAGCCATGAGCTCGACCGGGAAAATCAACGTCGCCGAAGACCGGGGCGATCATATTTTCATCCAGGGGGATGCGACAGCGGCCTATCAAACCTTGTCGCCACAGGTCAGCTCGGTGCTGCGTGATGTCTATTTTGTCGCCAACAGCTATTTTGTCATCGTGGACGCCATCGATGCGGATGAACCCGTTGAGATCGACTGGCTGCTGCACGCAAATGCGCCGATGACACTGGGCGATACAACGTTCCGGTATTCTGGCGAACGGGCCGGTTTCTACGGGCAATTCCTATGGTCCGAAGCGGGCAACCCGACACTGTCACAACACACCGGTTTTCCGGACGTGGACCCCAGCGAAATCGAAGGCCTGCCCGTCAGCACCTGCCTGCACGCGACCTTCCCCAAAGCAATCCGGCACCGGATCGCAACGCTGCTTGTTCCATACCCGCTGTCAGCGCCCCGCCGTGTCTTCAGTTTCCTCGATGACCAGGGCTATGACTGCGATCTTTACTTCACCGATGCCAACGACCAGAGCTTTAAGGTCGTTGTCCCGAAAACATTCGATGTCGGCGCATAGGGCGCCCTCTCGCAAAAGGAAGGACTACTCATGAAACTCCAAGGCAAAACGGCCATTATTACTGGCGGTGGCCGTGATATCGGCCGGGCAGTCGCGCTGAAGCTGGCTGCAGAAGGTGCGAATATCGCAATCAACTACTTTGCCAGTAGTGCAGGTGCAGATGCGACCGTGGAAGAAATCAAAGCCGCTGGCGGCAAAGCATTTGCCCTTCAGGGCGATCTGAACACCCAGGAAGGTGTTGATGCGCTGGTGGGCAAAACGGTCGAAGAGTTCGGCAGCGTTGACGTGCTGGTCAATAACTCTGGCGGCCTGATCGCGCGGAAAACATTTGCGGAAATGTCGCTTGAGCATTGGAACAATGTGATGTCGCTGAACGTGACAAGCACATTCCTGATGATCAAGGCCGTTGGCCCGCATATGAAAACCGGCACAATCGTCAACCTGGCCAGCCAAGCGGCACGTGACGGCGGCGGCCCCGGCTCGGTAGCCTATGCGGCGTCCAAAGGTGCGGTGATGACCATGACACGTGGTCTGGCCAAAGAACTGGGCCCAGATGTACGCGTCAACGGCCTGTGCCCTGGCATGATCGACACCGATTTCCACAACATCCACACACCCGACGCAGCACGACGTGGATATGAAGCGAACGCGCCTGTGAAACGCCAAGGTCTGCCAGAAGATGTGGCAAACCTGGTCTTGTTCCTGGCTTGCGACGACAGTGCCTTCATCACAGGCACCAATGTCGACATCAATGGCGGTATGCTCTTTAGCTAATGCCAATGATGGTCTGATACAAAAGAGGTAGGCATGGCGCGCTGGTTTGAAAAAGTAACACGCGCCGGCCTACATTTGGTCGATCCGTACCAAGAAGCGGCGACGCTTCACACCCCTCCCAAACGCGTCTGGCCATATATGCGCATGCATCTGCGGCCGCTGCGTTGGGTACTTAGCCTCAGTCTGATCGCAACAATACTGACTGCATCAATCGAAGTCTGGTTGATCAGTTTCGCAGGTCAGCTGATCGATATGTTGGCTGACACATCTCCAGATCAAATTTGGCAAGAACATGGGCTGACACTACTCGGGGCTGCAATTGCGGTCTTGGTATTGCGGCCCATACTGCGTATGGCGCGGCACATATTTAATGACATTGGGCTGGATTGTAATATCGCCAATCTCGTGCGTTGGCGGGCGCATGGACACCTTGCCGCACAATCGGTGGGCTGGTTTCAAAACGATCTGGCGGGACGGACATCGATCCGGCTGATCGAGATGGGCAATTACACCGCGAGTGTTGTGTTCAACACGTTGAACACCGTGGCATTCGGGCTGGTCTATATGGTCGGTATCGTCATCCTTATGGCCGGCACTGACCCACGGCTCGCACTGCCTATCTTGTTGTGGATGCTTGGCTATGCGGCGATCATGCGCTGGATGATCCCCCGCATGATCGCGGCGCAAGAACGCTTTCAGGGTTCAAAATCAGCCCTTGTCGGGAAGGTCGTCGACAGCTTTTCAAACTTCGATACGCTCAAGCTGTTTGCCCGCAAGGATGCGATTGAGCAAGATCATCTAGACGCGCTGGAAACCACCCGCGAGACCCTTTTCAAAGCCAGGCAATTGGGGGTGACGATCCGCACGGCGATCGTGACACTCGAAGGGTTCATCATGGTTTGTTTCATCGGCTATGGCATTTGGCTGTGGTCCTCTGGTGCGGCCAGTATCGGTATTGTCAGTTCTGCCATCGCATTGACCTTTCGGGTAACAAGCCTAGCCGAATGGATGTTGGACGCGATCTGGTCGATCTTTCTGGGGATTGGCAGCATGCGCGAGGGGCTCAAAACCCTGTCACAACCGCTTGCGATCCCATCCCAACCGGATGCACCCGACCTTGTCATCAAAGGCGGGGCAATCACGATGACGAACCTGACCCATCTCTATGGTGGGCAACTGGGCGGGGTGGATGGCGTTGATTTGCAGATTTCCCCGGGGGAAAAGGTTGGTCTGGTCGGGCAATCTGGCGCGGGCAAGTCCACTTTGGTCAATCTGATCCTGCGCTTTTTCGACGCCGAAAGTGGCGAGATCCTGATCGACGGGCAAAATATCCGGGATGTGGACCAAGACAGTCTGCGCAGCGCCATCGGCATGGTCAGCCAACAAGCGGCGCTGCTGAACCGATCAGTCGGGGATAATATCGCCCTGGGGGCGCCTGATATCAGCCAACAAAAAATGGAAGCGGCGGCACGGGAAGCCGCAGCACATGATTTTATTACGCAGCTGCAGGATCAGGCCGGGCGGCAAGGCTATGCTGCGCATGTCGGTGAACGCGGTGTGAAGCTATCAGGTGGCCAACGGCAACGGATCGCGCTGGCACGGGTCATTTTGAAGGACGCGCCCATCCTGATTCTGGATGAAGCCACCAGCGCGCTCGATAGTGAGGTTGAGGCAGAAATTCAGGCGACACTAGGCGATGTGATGCGCGACAAAACCGTCATTGCCATAGCCCACCGTCTTTCCACCATCGCGCAGATGGACCGGATCATCGTGCTGGATAGAGGCCGGATCGTTGAGCAAGGCAACCACGCCACCCTGCTTGCACAGGGCGGCTTGTATGCAAGTTATTGGAAACACCAATCAGGCGGGTTTCTCGGGACCGACGACCCGGCTTAACGCGCCAGCCAGCCCCCATCCACATTCAGCACAGCACCGTGGATATAGTTTGATGCAGGTGCGGCCAAAAACACAGCCGTCTCGGCGATGTCATCCGCTTTGCCCCAGCGCCCGGCTGGAATTCGGTCAAGGATCGCCTTGTTCCGGTCAGCATCGGCGCGCAGCGCTTCGGTATTATTCGTCTCAATATACCCTGGCGCGATGGCATTCACGTTGATGCCTTTGGCGGCCCATTCATTGGCCATGATCTTGGTCAGCCCAGCCACGCCATGTTTGGAGGCGGTATAGCTTGGAACGCGAATACCGCCCTGAAATGACAAGAGCGAGGCGATATTGATAATCTTGCCGTGTCCGCGCGGCAGTGCCGCTTTGGCAAAGGCCTGACAGGTAAAAAACACCGCTTTCAGATTGACATCCATCACGTCATCCCAGTCAGCCTGGGAAAAATCGACGCTATCATCACGGCGGATAATGCCCGCGTTATTGACCAGAATATCAATCTGCCGACCCGCAAAGACATCTTCCGCAGCCATCGGATCTGCAAAATCGAGCTTTAGGGCCTCGGCCTTGTCGATCAACCCTGTCGTTTCATCACAAGATGAGCGGCCCGCGCAAATGACATGCGCACCGGCGCGGCCCATCGCCACCGCGATGGCCTGCCCGATGCCCGTATTGGCACCGGTCACAAGCGCGGTTTGTCCCGCAAGCGAAAACGGGCTCACCGCAATTCATCCATGGCAACCATATCCATATCGGTGAAATCGACATTGTCACCGGCCATCGCCCAGCAGAACGTGTAAGAGGCCGTTCCCGCACCGCAATGGATCGACCATGGGGGCGAAACAACGGCTTCTTCATTGCCCATGATGATATGGCGGGTTTGATCCGGCTGGCCCATAAAATGAAACACGCGCGCATCCTCTGGCACATCAAAGTAAAGATACGCCTCCATCCGGCGATCATGGGTGTGGGCCGGCATGGTGTTCCACACACTGCCAGGCTGGAACTGGGTATACCCCATCAACAACTGGCAGCTGTCGCAGACATCAGGATGCAGGAACTGGATGATCACACGCTCATTCGCCGTTTCGCGGCTTCCCATTTCGATGCGGCGGGCATCAGACAGCTTGATCAATTTGGTCGGGCAGGTGCGATGTGCTGGCGCAGACGTGATATAATAGCGGCCCGCACCCGAGAATGTCACCGGCCCTGCACCCATGCCAATATAAAGCAACTCGCCATTTTCAATCGTGTGGGTTTCACCCGCAACGGTAACAGTCCCGGTTTCTCCAATATTCAGAACGCCCATCTCGCGGCGGTCCAGAAAATTTGAGGTGCCTGTTTCGGCCATATGATCCAGGGTAAGATCCGCACCGGCAGGCACGGCAGAGCCAAGGATAAAGCGATCATAATGGGTGTAAAGCAGATTGATTTCGCCGTCGGCAAACAATCCGTCTTTGTGAAAATGCGCCCGCAGGCCTTCGGTATCAAGCGCTTTGGTTGTGACCGGATCGATGGCGTAGCGCTGTTCAGTCTTTAGCGTCATTGGTTTGTCTCCCCCCATTTACATTTAAAGAAAATCGTCGCGGCGCGGTGTGAAGCAGTCAATCAGGCGGCCTGGCTCAAGGCAGACGCAGCCATGCACGGCATTTGACGGGATCACAAAACTATCGCCGGGGCCGACCTCGGTCACTTCATCATCGATGGTGAACCGGAAACGACCGCTTTCGACAAATGTCGATTGGACATGCGGATGATGATGCAAAGCGCCTTCGGCACCTTCGCTTTCAAAACCAAACGCAACAACCATAAGATTGGGATGATCGGCCAGCACCTGACGCGTAACGTTCTCGCCCGGACGCACCACAGGAAAATCGGTCATCGAGAGCACTCCTTCTGACATGTTGAAACCCCGCATCTGAGCAAGGGGATGACGGTATATGTAGCCGCATCCACTAACTCTTCCACCGGGGTTTTAGGGGACTTTCATTAACTGGTATGATAGTATACCAGTTCGCAAAAAGGAAGCCTCTTTCGCCATGTCGCTCTTTGCAAACATATCTAATCCGTCCAACAGCAGCCCAAACAAATTTAGGTTTGTGTCAATCGGGGAATGTATGGTTGAAATGGCCCCAGCCGATAAGCCCGGGCAATTTCAGATGGGTTTTGCGGGGGATACGTTCAATACGGCCTGGTATGTGAAGACTCTCGCGCCGGAATGGGCGACACGTTATGTCAGCCGGGTTGGGATGGATGACGTCTCGGACCAGCTGGTTCATATGATGGACGATGCCGGGATCGACACGGCCCATATGCAACGCAGCAAAACCCGCGGGGCCGGGCTGTATCTGATCAGCGTACAAGATGGTGAGCGTAGCTTTTCCTACTGGCGCGATCATTCCGCCGCGCGGCAACTGGCAGATGACGAAACCGCGCTGATTGCCGCAACAGAAGACGCCGATATCATCTATTTTTCCGGGATCACCATGGCCATTCTGGACGCCGCAGGGCGGGCCAAATTGCTTGGCGTGATCAAAGGCGCGCGCGAGGCGGGCAAGACCATCGTGTTCGACAGCAATCTGCGCCCCCGGCTTTGGGCGAACGCAGAAGAGATGACACAAACCGTCATGCAGGCCGCCGCCGCCAGCGATATCGTGCTGCCCTCTTATGACGATGAGGCCGCGCATTTCGGCGATGCTGACATCTTTGCAACCCGCGACCGTTATCTGGACACCGGCGCCTCGGTGGTTGTGGTCAAGGACGGGGCGGGCGAAGTGCACTATAGCAAAGATGGGCAGACCGGCTTTGTCAAACCGCCTGTGGCCGAACGGATTGTCGATACAACCTCGGCCGGGGATAGCTTTAATGCAGGCTTTCTTGTTGGACTGGCACAGACCGGGTCAATGCAGGACGCCATTCGCCTGGCTGCCACTGTGGCAGGGCAGGTCATTGGCCAGAAAGGCGCTTTGGTGCCGCTGGCCTTGGATACATGATTCAATAAGGGACAAATCATGAAAGAGACCTGGCGCTGGTTCGGCCCAAAGGATGCAATCACCCTGCCCCAAATCGCCCAAACCGGCGCTGAGGGGATTGTCACAGCCTTGCATGATATCCCCTATGGTGAGGTCTGGACGGCTGAGGCCATCACCGAACGCAAAGATATGATCGAAGCGGCAGATTTCACCTGGGACGTTGTCGAAAGCCTGCCGATCCACGAAGCGATCAAGAAAGGCGAGGGTGACCTGACCCCGTTTTTTGAAAACTACAGACAATCGATGGTCAATCTGGCCGCTGCCGGGCTAAAGACGATCTGCTATAACTTCATGCCACTGCTGGATTGGACCCGCACCGATCTGGCGGCGCCCGTGCCGCGCGGCGGCACTTGCCTGCGCTTTTCAGCGCCCAAAATGGCTGCTTTTGAAATCCACATGCTGGGCCGTGAAGCCGCCCATGATGATTACGACCCCGCGGTTATCGCCGCAGCAACAACCTGGTATGAGCAAAGCGATGAGGCCGCGCGCGCCACATTGCTGAACGCGATCATGGCCGGGCTGCCCGGGGCGTTTGACCGCTATACGATCCCTGAATTGCGCGAAGTCTTGAAAAGCTACGCAGGGATCGGCCGCAATGATCTGCGTCAAAACTACAAACGATTCCTTGATGAGGTGATGCCCACCGCCCAAGAACTGGGTATGAATTTCTGCGTTCATCCCGACGATCCACCGCGCGATATTCTTGGGTTGCCGCGGATCGTCTCAAACGGGGAAGACATTGATTGGATCATGAAGGCCTATGACGCCCCCGAAAACGGGCTGACGCTGTGTTCGGGCTCGCTCGGGGCGAACCCGGCGAATGATGTGCCCGAAATCGCCCGGAGCTTCGGGGATCGGATCCATTTCGCCCATCTGCGCAATGTGCGCAAAGACCCGGACGGGTCATTCCAGGAAGACGCCCATCTGACAGGCGACACCGATATGGTCGCCGTGATCGATGAACTGCTCGAGGCCGAAAGCCGCGACGGAAAATCCATCCCATTCCGGCCCGACCATGGGCATGATTTGCTGATGGATGCAGGTCTGGGCACACAAGCAGGCTATCCGCTTATCGGACGGCTGCGCGGGTTGGCAGAGCTACGGGGCGTGATCACGGCGCTTTCGTAAGGCAAAAAACGGCACATTTTGAGGCTTTTCATCGGGCCAAACACTTGTATAGTCGCGCCCATGATGACCCGCGCCCATATCAATATTGCTGCCTCTTCCGGGGCCCTTTCGCGCGACATCCTACTTCTTAGCAGCCTCTGAGCGTGCCATTTGGCGCGACCGCTCAGAGGGGACCAGCGCCAAGAAACGAACTGCTAAGGAAACATCATGAAATCGATAAATCTTGCTGAGAAACTCAGCCTGTTCCAAACCCATTGGGATCCAAAGGTTATCGCGAACTACAACGACAATGATGTCATGGTCGTGAAGTTCAAGGGTGAATACCCCTTTCACCAGCACGCGAGCACAGATGACTTCTTTCTCGTCCTCGAGGGCGAGATGTTCATGGATATCGAAGGGCAAGACAGCATCAAAGTCCGCGCCGGTGAGCTTTTCATTGTCCCTAAAGGCGTTGTACACCGCCCCCGAGCCGAACAGGAGGTCAAAGTCCTGTTGATCGAACCAAAGGGCGAACCGAATTCTGGCGACGCGGATCGACCCGCTGCCGCCAAAGACCATATTTGAAGGAGCATGATCATGACCAAGGATAAAGTCCTGATCTTCGACACCACCCTGCGCGACGGCGAACAATCCCCTGGCGCAACAATGACCCATGCGGAAAAGCTGGAAATCGCCGAGCTGCTGGATGACATGGGCGTTGATATCATCGAGGCAGGCTTTCCCATCGCATCCGAAGGCGACTTCAAAGCCGTCAGCGAGATCGCCGAACGGTCCAAGAACTCTGTCATCTGCGGTCTGTCCCGCGCCAATTTCAAAGACATCGACCGCTGCTGGGAGGCGGTGAAACATGCCGCACAGCCGCGCATTCACACCTTCATCGGCACCTCGCCCCTGCACCGGGCGATCCCGAACCTGACGCAGGATGAAATGGCCGAACGCATCCACGAATGCGTCACACATGCCCGTAACCTCTGCGACAATGTGCAATGGTCCTCGATGGACGCAACGCGCACGGAAGAGGATTTCCTCTGCCGTACCGTCGACATCGCGATCAAGGCTGGTGCGACAACGATCAACATACCCGACACAGTGGGTTACACAGCGCCAGTGGAAAGCGCCGATCTGATCCGCATGCTGATCGAAAAAGTACCCGGCGCGGATGAGGTGATCTTTGCCACCCATTGCCACAACGATCTGGGCATGGCGACGGCCAACAGCCTTGCGGCCGTCGAAGGTGGCGCGCGACAGATCGAATGCACCATCAACGGGCTGGGCGAGCGGGCGGGGAATACCGCGCTGGAAGAGGTCGTCATGGCGCTGAAAGTGCGCGGTGACATCATGCCGTATCAGACAGGCATCGACACGCGCAAGATCATGAACATCTCGCGCCGGGTCGCCACGGTTTCGGGCTTTGCGGTGCAGTTCAACAAGGCCATCGTCGGCAAAAATGCCTTTGCCCATGAAAGCGGAATTCACCAGGACGGAATGCTGAAAAACCGCGAGACCTTTGAGGTGATGAAGCCCGAGGACGTGGGTCTGTCCGGCACGTCTTTGCCACTGGGCAAACACTCTGGCCGGGCGGCACTGCGCGCGAAACTCTCTGAACTGGGCTTTGATCTGGCCGACAACCAGCTGAAAGATCTGTTCGTGCGGTTCAAGGATCTGGCCGACCGCAAAAAGGAAGTCTTTGACGATGACTTGATGGCGCTGGTTTACCAAAACGACAGCGGCGATGATCGGCTGAAACTGAAATCCCTCAAGGTCGTTTGCGGCACCGACGGGCCGCAGACAGCCGATATGGTGATGGAGATCGACGGCACCGATGTTGAAACTTCGGCCGCAGGTGACGGCCCGGTTGACGCCACATTCAACGCGGTCAAGGCCTTGTTCAAACACGGTGCGCGGCTGCAACTTTATCAGGTCAGCGCCGTGACCGAAGGCACCGACGCGCAGGCCACCGTGACTGTCCGGATGGAGGAAGACGGACGCATCGCCACGGGCCAGTCCGCTGACACCGACACCGTCGTCGCCAGCGCCAAGGCCTATATCAATGCGCTCAACCGGCTGCTGGTGCGGCGCGAGCAATCCGCGCCGGGCTATGACGTCAAAGGCGTCAGCTATAAAGACGCCACCTGATCAGGGTTTGCGCGGGTGGTAACCCGCTACGCTGGTGTCCAAATCATGTGCCAAAGCCAAGGCTTTGGCACATCTAAGCTGTGCAAGACTGATCACGCCCGCCAAGCGGAAGCGGCACTTTGACAAATGGCTTTTACAAACAAATTCAGCCTCCAATCACAATAAAGGTTGATTAAGTAATATTTTGATCGAACATACGGCTCCTTTTTGTCCCTTAGATGTTGAAAAAGTATAAGCGGCGAATTAACGCTACATTACCCAAAACGAAGGCTTCTCTCTCACCTTCCCCTTGTTTATAAAGTGGATTGACCGTGGGGCGGGGACCCCCTGCGCAATAGAACCAACAATGGGGAAGTCCGAGGTATGGCAGGCTTTGGTGGGTTGTTTTCGTCAGATATGGCGATTGATTTGGGCACAGCGAACACGCTGGTCTATGTAAAGGGCAAGGGCGTGATCCTGTCCGAGCCATCGGTGGTCGCCTACCATGTCAAAGATGGCGTCAAGAAAGTGCTCGCCGTGGGCGAAGACGCCAAGCTGATGCTGGGCCGCACCCCCGGCAGCATTGAGGCAATCCGCCCGATGCGCGACGGCGTCATCGCCGACTTCGACACCGCCGAAGAAATGATCAAGCACTTCATTCGCAAGGTGCACCGCCGTTCGACCTTTTCCAAACCCAAAATCATCGTCTGTGTACCGCACGGGGCGACACCTGTTGAAAAGCGGGCGATCCGTCAATCGGTCCTGTCGGCAGGCGCGCGGCGCGCGGGTCTGATCGCAGAGCCCATTGCTGCGGCAATCGGGGCGGGCATGCCCATCACCGACCCAACCGGGAACATGGTGGTAGATATCGGCGGCGGGACGACCGAGGTGGCGGTTCTGTCGCTGGGCGACATCGTCTATGCCCGCTCGGTTCGGGTCGGCGGCGACCGTATGGATGAGGCGATCATCAACTACCTGCGCCGGCAACATAACCTCTTGATCGGGGAAAGCACGGCAGAGCGTGTCAAAACCAGCATCGGCACAGCCCGCATGCCCGACGACGGGCGCGGGCAGAGCATGCACATCCGCGGACGCGACTTGTTGAACGGCGTCCCGAAAGAAACCGAGATCAGTCAGGCCCAAGTGGCCGAGGCTTTGGCCGAACCGGTCCAATCCATCTGCGAAGCGGTGATGACCGCGCTCGAAGCCACCCCGCCCGATCTGGCCGCTGATATCGTCGACCGGGGCGTGATGCTCACCGGGGGCGGCGCGCTGCTGGGGCAGCTTGATTTAGCGCTGCGCGAGCAGACAGGTCTGGCGATATCGGTCGCAGACGAATCGCTGAACTGCGTGGCGCTGGGAACAGGGCGCGCATTGGAATATGAAAAACAGCTGCGGCATGTGATAGACTACGACAGCTAGGTTCAACCAAAAGGCACCGATGGCCAAGGACAAGAACAGCGAAGACTATATCGGCCCGATCCGGCGCTTGCTGGTCGGGCTGCTGGTTCTTGCGCTTTTGGGGCTGTTCCTGGTCTGGCGCATTGACAGCCCACGGGTCGAACGGTTCCGGGCCGCTGCGATTGATCGGGTTGTCCCGTCTTTTTCCTGGGCGATGGCCC
Organism: Yoonia sp. BS5-3; assembly: GCF_038069655.2. Classification (NCBI taxonomy): domain Bacteria; kingdom Pseudomonadati; phylum Pseudomonadota; class Alphaproteobacteria; order Rhodobacterales; family Paracoccaceae; genus Yoonia; species Yoonia phaeophyticola. The sequence goes on along the minus strand of NZ_CP150951.2, from coordinate 1,773,016 downwards.
CGATCAATGGAACGCTGAACCTGATCAGCGACTTTCAAAGCTACCAACAGCTGCGGGCCCAAAATCAGGACCTGCGGCGCGAGCTTCAGCGGTTAAAGGCCTGGCGCGAGGCCGCGCTGCAGCTTGAGCAGGAAAACGCCAAGCTACTGGATCTGAACAATGTCAGTCTGGACCCCGAACTGACCTACGTGACCGGCGTGGTGATCACCGATAGCGGCTCGCCTTTCCGGCAATCGGTCCTGGTGAATGTCGGCGCCCGGGACGGGATCATTGAAGGTTGGCCCACAATGGATGGGATCGGGCTTGTCGGGCGGATCGCCGGTGTCGGGCAGAACACAAGCCGGGTGCTGCTGCTGACCGATACGTCCAGCCGGATCCCCGTCACGATCCAGCCATCAGGGCAAAAAGCGATCCTTGCGGGGGACAATACGCTGAACCCGCCGCTGGAATTTCTGGAAGATACCGCGATGGTGCGGCCCGGTGATCGGGTGGTCTCTTCCGGCGATGGGGGCGTGTTCCCCGCCGATCTTCTGGTCGGGCAGGTGGCGCTTGGCACCGATAACCGGCTGCGCGTGCGGCTATCGGCCGACTACCAACGTCTTGAGTTCCTGCGCGTCCTCAGATCACAGCCCCATGAAGATATCGCCGATCCCGAGGATCTGCTTGCACCCGATACCGAGTTCTTTGGACCGGCGGCCCTGACGCCCTCATCGCTTGCGACGAATGAGCTTGGCGATGGCTGATCAAACAGACCCAAGGATTTGGATCAACCGAGGCGTCTTTTTGCTGGTCGCCTTCCTGATCGTTGTCGCCCAGCTGGTGCCGCTTGATATGCGGCCCGCCAGCTGGTCATGGCCCGATTTGCTTTTGGCGATGACGCTGGCCTGGGTGGTGCGCAAGCCGGATTACGCACCTGTCGCGCTGATCGCTGCCTTGTTTTTGATGACCGACCTGCTGCTGCACCGCCCCCCGGGCTTTGGACAGCGCTGGTCGTGATGCTGACAGAAACGCTCCGGCGCCAACATCACGACTTTCGAAATATGCCTGTTTTGGTCGAATGGGGCACCGTCAGCGTGGGGATCGTGATGATTACACTGATCAACCGGCTGGTGCTCGCGATTGTGATGGTGCCACAAGCGCCGCTGGGCTTGACGCTTGTTCAGATGATCTCGACAATCGCAATCTATCCGCTTGTGGTGATCGTTGGGCATTTTGCCTTTGGCGTCACGCGGGCAGCACCCGGACAAATCGGCAGCCGAGGCCAGAAGATATGAAACGACCGCCTAAGGATGTGATCGAAAGCGCCCGCACGATTTCGCGGCGGGCGCTTGTTGTGGGCGGCGTACAACTTGGCGTTATCGGGGCGCTGGGTTGGCGGCTGCAATCGATGCAGGTTGAACAGGCGGATGAGTTTCGGCTGCTGGCCGAAGAGAATAGGATCAACATCCGGCTTCTGCCGCCCGCGCGCGGTCTGATATTTGATCGAAACGGGATCCCCATTGCCGCAAATGAGCAGAATTATCGCGTCGTCATGGTCCGCGAAGATGCCGGTGATGTTGGTGCTGTACTGGCCAAACTGACCGAGATTGTTGAGATCGCGCCCGATGACCTGATGCGCGCGATGGATGAAATGCAGCGCCGGTCGCCCTTTGTCCCGGTGACGATCGCCGATCGACTGTCTTGGGAAGATGTCGCGCAGATCAATCTGAACACCCCGGCTCTGCCCGGAATCCAGGCCGAGGTTGGGCTAAGCCGCGTCTACCCATGGGGCGCCGATCTGGCGCATGTGGTCGGCTATGTCGGCCCGGTCAGTGACTATGATCTCAGCCGGATCGATGATCCCGACCCGCTTTTGCAAATTCCAAAATTCCAGATTGGCAAGACCGGCGCGGAAAACAAGCTAGAGCAATCGCTGCGCGGCTCAGCCGGGACGCGCCGGATTGAGGTGAACGCCGCCGGCCGGATCATGCGCGAACTTGACCGGCAAGAGGGCGATCCCGGCAAAGACATCCAACTGACCATCGACAGCCGCCTGCAGTCTTATGTGCAAGCCCGGCTCGAGGGGGAAAGCGCCGGGGCTGTTGTGATCGATCTTGAAAACGGTGATCTGCGCGCCATCGCGTCGGCCCCCTCGTTTGATCCCAACCTGTTCGTGCGGGGCATTTCGACAACCGACTGGACCGGCCTGAACGAAGACCGCTACCGACCGCTGGCCGCCAAAGCCGTGCAAGGCACCTATCCGCCCGGATCGACCTTCAAGATGATCACCCTGCTGGCTGCCATGGAAGAAGGGTTGGTTGCTGCGGATGAGACCGTCTATTGCCCTGGCTTTACCGACGTTTTCAACGTGCGCTTCCACTGCTGGAAAGGCGGCGGACATGGCAATGTCAATCTGCATGAAAGCCTGAAACAAAGCTGCGATTGCTATTACTATGAAATCTCGCAGCGGGTTGGCATCGACAAAATGGCCGAGATGGCGCGCAAACTGGGGCTTGGGATCCGGCATGACCTGCCCTTGTCGGCCGTGGCGCAGGGACTGGCCCCAGACAAAGCCTGGAAAACCTCGGTGCGCGGCGAAGACTGGCGGATCGGGGACACGGTCAACGCCTCAATCGGGCAAGGTTACGTTCTGGCCTCACCTTTGCAGCTGGCGGTGATGAGCGCACGTTTGGCCACTGGCCGCGAGGTGACGCCGCGCTTGATCAAGCTGATCGATGGGGTCGAACAACCCACAGGATTGGGTGACAGTCTGGGACTGAATGAAAACACGCTACGGCGGATCAGATCATCCATGTATGACGTCTGCAACCACAGACGGGGCACAGCTTACGGGTCGCGGATCACAGATGAGGCGCGCAAGATGGCGGGGAAGACCGGCACCAGCCAGGTGCGGCGGATCACCCCCGAAGAACGCGCCGCCGGGGTGACCCGCAACGAAGACCTGCCATGGGAACGGCGCGATCACGCGCTGTTTGTCGGCTTCGCGCCCTTTGACAATCCACGCTACGCGGTGTCGGTCGTTGTAGAACATGGCGGCGGTGGATCACGTGCAGCGGCCCCCATCGCGCGGGACATCATCCTGCAAGCACAATTTGGCGGCCCACCCCCGCTCGAGGCCTATCCATCAGGGCTGCACGATCAAATTGCCGCCCAGCAAAGACGGATCGAAGCACGGATCCCACCCGGGGCCAAAGGGCACGGCCAAGTATGAGTTATCTTGAGTATAACACCAAACATGTGCCCACCGGGTTGCGGAAAATCTGGTATCTGCACTGGCCGATCATCATGCTGCTGACTGCCGTGGCCTCAGCCGGGTTCCTGATGCTTTATTCCGTCGCTGGCGGGTCCACATCGCCTTGGGTTGAGCCGCAGATGAAACGCTTTGCTGCGGGCATGATGCTGATGGTGATCGTGGCCATGGTGCCGATCTGGTTCTGGCGCAACATGGCCTTTCTGGCCTATGGAGGGTCGATTGTCCTGCTACTTGGGGTCGAATTTTTCGGCGAAGTGAACATGGGCGCCCAGCGCTGGATCAACCTCGGCTTCATGCGGCTACAGCCGTCAGAGCTGACCAAGATCACGCTGGTGATGTTCTTGGCAGCCTATTACGACTGGTTGCCGAACAACAAAACCTCGCACCCGTTATGGGTCGCGTTTCCGGTGGTCATCATCCTGCTGCCTGTGGCGCTGGTGCTGAACCAGCCAGATCTGGGCACCGCACTGCTATTGTTGATGGGCGGCGCGACCGTGATGTTCTTGGCGGGGGTGCATTGGCTTTACTTTGCAACGGTGGTCAGCACGGGCGTGGGCGCGATTGTGGCGGTGTTTCAAAGCCGGGGAACAGCCTGGCAATTGCTGAAGGATTATCAATATCGGCGGATCGACACGTTCCTAGACCCGGCCAATGATCCGCTGGGGGCGGGCTATCACATCACGCAGGCCAAGATCGCCCTTGGCTCGGGCGGCTGGACCGGGCGGGGGTTTATGCAAGGCACACAAAGCCGGCTGAACTTTCTGCCTGAAAAACACACCGATTTTATCTTTACGACCTTGGCCGAAGAGTTTGGCTTTGTCGGTGCAACCACGCTGCTGGTGCTCTATCTGCTGATCGTTGTGTTCTGCATCGTCTCGGCGCTGGGGAACCGGGACCGGTTTGCATCGCTTTTGACACTTGGGATTGCAATGACCTTCTTTTTGTTCTTTGCCGTGAACATGGCGATGGTCACCGGGCTGGCCCCCGTGGTTGGGGTGCCCCTGCCGCTGGTCAGCTATGGGGGATCAGCCATGCTGGTTCTGCTGGTCGCTTTTGGGCTGATGCAAAGCGCGCATGTGCACCGCCCCCGCTAAGAAGTGCAACGCAAGTCCCGGACATGATCCGGGACCTCTACCAAAGGCTCGGCCATGCTCAACATCCTCTTTTCGGCGCAACCTGAACGCTGGGACGAATACAAAGGCCCGCTCAACGCAGCCTTCGCCACCGCCGGGCTGCAAGCCAACATCGCGCGCGACCACGCGCCTGAAGCGGTGGACTACATCATCTTCGCGCCCAACGGGCCGGTCACCGACTTCAGCCCCTACACAAAAACCAAAGCCGTGCTTAGCCTATGGGCAGGCGTCGAAACCGTCGTGGACAACCCGACACTGACCCAGCCCCTGTGCCGGCTGGTCGACCCCAGCCTGACCGCTGGCATGGTCGAATGGGTCACAGGCCATACGCTGCGCCACCATCTCGGGATGGACCACCACATCCGCAAACAGGACGGGGTCTGGGAAGAACGCTTTCCACCGCTGGCGCGAAAACGGCCAGTCACGATCCTCGGCACAGGGGCGCTTGGGGCGGCTTGCGGACAGGCGATACATGCGCTTGGCTTTCCGGTCACCGGTTGGAGCCGAACCGCAAAAGAGTTGCCAAATATCCGGCATTTACATGGGCAAGACGGGTTGCAGGCAGCGCTCAGCGGGGCCGAAATCGTGATCCTGCTGCTGCCGCAAACCCCCGCGACCGAAAACATCCTGAACGCCGAAACGCTTGCGCTGTTGGCGCCGGGGGCATTCATCATCAATCCCGGACGCGGGCCGCTGATTGACGATGATGCGCTGCTGGCCGCGTTGGACAGCGGGCAAGTCGGGCATGCCACCCTGGATGTGTTCCGGACTGAGCCCCTGCCCGCCGCGCATCCCTATTGGGCCCATCCGAGCGTGACGGTAACGCCCCATATCGCCTCAACCACACGGCCAGACACCGCAGCCCAGATCATCTGCGAAAACATTTCCCGGGCCGAAGCAGGACAGCCCTTGAAACATGTCGTTGACCGAAACCGGCGCTATTAATCCGCCAACCATTGGGCGTCGAAAGGTAAAATCTGAAAAGACTTTACACCCCTCGGCCCAAAACGAATTGGGATGGCTGGACATTGCTTGCCCGACAAATTTGTTGACCTTGTTGAAATGATACGCGTTAGTTTTTCACAAAACGGCACATAGACAGGGCAAAAAATGGCGCAGGCATCAACACGTATCTATACCCTGATCGGATTGCTTCACATTTTTAACCCAACTCTGGTCGCTGCCCAAGTGACAGACGCCTGCCCCGACACGGCAAATTTGTTGATGCATTGCACTTTCGATGACGGGGCAAGGCAAATGGCCCTGTGCCAATCTGATAAGGTTGTATCCTACAGTTTCGGGGTTGATTTAGATCGCCCCGAAATATCGTTATCATCAACGATCACTGACCTTCAAAATGTCCCCTACAATCGTGTCACCGCCGACAATTTCGAGCAGATACGTTTTCACAATGGCGACACATCCTATGAGATATACGCATACGAAACAATCTACAGTAGCCCCACCGGAGCAGAGCACCATACCGAGGGTGGTATACGTGTGAAATACCCTGGTGGCTCGGAAACGGTGCTGGTTTGTGACGATACGACGGTGACACCCGGTACACCACGCGACGGGATCGGCCAAATCCCTGCTCAGGCAACGGCCGAGGGCATAAGACTGATATCGGACTGCGCCGATAGCAACGACGACATAAATGCATGTCTCGGCATTGCGCGTGACGTGGACATAAAAGAACACGGCTGTACACCCGGGCAAGATTGGACCGATTGTTGGGCGCATGAAAGCAACGTTTGGCGCTCAGTTCTGGCCGCGCAAGAGGCCGAAACCATTGCCCGGTTGTCGCAAATTGTCGACAATGACGACATCGCTTCAATTTCCAAGGCTCAGGAAATCTGGCATGAAGGCCACCGTTTAGATTGCAGGCTAGCGGGCACGCTTCCATTTGCTGCTGACGCAGGAAATGCGCGCTGCATTGCAGAGCGTAACGCCGCCCGTGTGACTTTCTTGCAGTCCGTCATTGGCTTTGCCGAGTTTGATGGATGAAGCGGCTAAACAAAGTCTTTTTCGGGGTCATTGCGGCGCTGGGATGCGTGATTTTTGTGCCGCCGTTCAATACGTTCACATCCGATATGTTCCCAACCTTCTCAGAACACGCGCGCTATCCAAGCCCCGATGGCAGGCAGACTGCGGTGCTTTATATTCAGTCCAACTATTCTGCCGGCGCCGCATTTTCCAGCGAGTCGGGATTTCGCAGTGCTTATGTTGAACTTATCGACGCAGCCGATAATAGGCTGACCCCTTGGCATCTTCGTTTCACCTGTAGATTTCAACTGGGTGAGTTCAGTAATACCTGGACCGAGACAACAATGAACCCCATGCAGTTTGTCATCATCAACCGGCAAACCGGGGATACCCAGTGTAATTTCTAGCCGCAAACATTCCAGCCCGAGCTTGGCCTTAAACTGGTCTGTGAAGTTGCGGCGGTCTATTTCTGGACAAACAGTGACGAGATGACGATCCATGGAACTCGGCCGTCATTTCGCAGCTTTCTGGACAGTTTCATAGACTAGAAGCGGCCCCATCAGCGTTAACCACCTGACACAGCTTCCAATATATCGATAACGGCTGGCATGCGCGTGCACCGTCCTATTGCTTCATCAATCCGAACCCAATACGCCATAATGCAATTGTTGTTGCCTTGCGCAAAGGATTGCACCTGATGACCGACCTTGATCTGGCCCATGCCGCAATGGAGGCCGCGCCCGAAGACGATACCGCCCGATTGCAGTTTTATGAGCGGCTGGCTGATAGCGAGCTGTTCATGCTACTCGGCAGTGAGGCGGAGGGCGATCAGATCAATCCCGAGATATTTGAGATTGAAAATCAAAAGTTTACGCTGGTCTTCGACCGCGAAGAAAGGCTGGCCCAATTTGTCGGCCGCGTCGCTCCTTACGCCGGATTGCCCGGGCGCGGGTTGGTCCAGATGTTGGCCGGGCAAGGGGTGGGGTTGGCCTTTAATCTGGAGGTCGCCCCTTCGGCGATGCTGATCCCTGCCGATGCGGTCGACTGGCTAGCCCAGACATTGGCCCATAGCCCCGATCAGACCGAAGCCCGCTTGCAAGAGATATCTGCCCCCAATGTCCCGCAAAGCGTTGTGACCGGGCTGGATCGCAAACTGGCCATTGCAGCAGGTCTTGCCCGCTCTGCCTATTTGGCTGCGGCCAGCTATGAGGGCGGATCGCAGGGCCATGCTCTTGTTTTCATTGACGCATTACCTGATGCAGAACAGGCACTTGCCCATGCGGCCAGCGAAGCGCTGACCTTTTCGGGGATCGAGGCGGGCGTCATGGATGTGCTGTTCATCCGCGCCGCAGACCCGCTGGCCGCCCATTTGGCGAAGGTCGGGCTGCGTTTTGATCTGCCAGAAGCGCCCAAGCCAGAGGTCCCTTCAGCCCCCGGCATGAACCCGGCCAAACCGCCGAAACTGCGCTAAATCATTCCAGCAAACATCCGTACAGAAGCTGTACATACAGCGTATGTACAGCCGCCCCTATCCTGCTCATGCCATCCCGGTTTGCGGCAGCGGCACGGGCAATGCATCATCCGGGCGCTGTGCCATATAGCTTTCCAGCTCGGCCCGTATCGCCGCATGCTCCGGGTCATTAAAGACGCTGTTCATCTCAAACGGATCACCCATCAGATCATAAAGCTCGCCCGCTTTGGAAATCTGATCGACCGTCAATTTATGCGTGGCCGTACGTATGGTGTGCAATTGCAATGCGGTACCCGCGTGCGTTGGTCGCAGCTCCCATTCTGAAAAGGCGAAATCGCGGCTGGCGCTGTCTGTTTCGATCAAGGGTCGCAAGCTTTGGCTGTGCATCGCCGCTGGGCGGGCCAGCCCCGCATAATCAAGAAAAGTCGCGGCGAAATCGAGATTGGACACAGGATCGGCCACTTCCTTTCCGACCGGAACACCGGGCCTCTGAAAAATGCATCCCACCCGCAGCAGCCCTTCATACATCATCGGCCCTTTGAGCAGCAGCCCATGATCGCCCAGCCAGTCGCCGTGATCAGCGCTGTAGATGACGATGGTATTTTCATCGAGCCCGAGCCTGTGCAGTTCGGCCATGATCCGCCCCACATTGTGATCAATCAGCGAGACCATCCCATAGTAGTTCGCGATCACCTCGCGCAATTGGGCATCGTCAAGCTCTGGAACGCGTGAAAACCGGGTACGGAAAGCGGCCATATCAGCCCTGATCTGCGGATCGCCCTCTAATGTGGCGCGGTGCCACCATGGCCGCCGGTCAAGATCGCGGCTGCGATGTTCCGGCAAATCAACCTGGGCTGGATCGTGCAGCAGGCTCCAAGGGAGCGGGCAGTCAAACGGGTGATGTGGATCCGGGAAAGACGCCCAGATGCAAAATGGTTCTGCCCGCTCTGCCACCTGGTTGAGCTGCGCAATCGTTCTGTCCCCGACCCAGCTGGAGTTGTGAAATGCCGGCGGCAGGCCTGAATGCCAGGTTTGCGGAGCGCCCAGCGTATCCCGCCCCGAGCTGCTTTCATACATCGCGTTGCGCCGGGCATTTTGCCCGCCTGCGTCATACCAACGTTCATAGTGCTGCCCGTTTGGCGGTGCCAGCGGCAGATGGGCGTTATGGCCTTCGACAACAAGTTCGACATGATCAAAGCCCATATAGGGGCCGTGCCAGTCCGGGCCGAAATGCTGCATGCTGTCGCGGCATTCCGGCGTTCCGCTGGGCTGAAAATTATGCGACGTCGCAAAATGCGCCTTGCCGATCAAGGATGTCCGATAGCCCGCCCCCGACAACCGGCCTGCAAAACCAGCCTGCCCCAAAGCGGGGTCCAGATCGATCCCATTGTCAGAGACCCCATGCGTGCGCGGCAATAGCCCTGTTAGCATCGAGGCCCGCGCGGGCTGGCAAATGGGATTGACGGTCATGCAAGCCGAAAAGACCGTGCCGCCCCGAGCCATTTCATCAAGATGCGGGGTTGATACCCGCCGCCCTGCGAAACCAAAGCAATCGCCCCTATGTTGGTCTGCAGTGATAAACAGAAAATTGGGTCTTTTTCCCATGCCCCTAACCTTTGGGCGCTGGCGTAAAGCCGATTTCTGACCGCGCCCGAATGGTATCTTCACCGCCAAGCGCCGCGATCCGCCTGGCTTGATCTGCAAACGCTTTAGCATCAGCTGCTTCTGGATCCACGATTTGGCGAAGTTCTGTTTCGAGCATCGCCTGTATCTCTGCCGTGCTTTCTTGTCCGGCAAGGTCATGCTTTTCCCGTGGATCGCTTGGCAGGTGAAAAAGCTGCGGCGGATGACCAACGTAATAGATCAATTTCCAATCACCCTTGCGCAGCATGAACCCGCCCGATGTCGAGCCTGCCGCGTGATATTCGCTGAAGACCGCACGTTGAGGCGCGGGCCTGTCCAAGAATGCGCGTAGATCGCTGCCTGGCAGCTTATGTTCGCGCGCATTCAGACGACGCCCTGCTGCCCCAAGAATGGTGGGGTAAAGGTCAACCAGACTACATGGGGTGCTATTCTTCGTCCCCGCTTTGATGCCCGGCCCTGCCATGATCATCGGAATAGCGCAGGCATCATCGTAGAAGACAGATTTGCCCCATAGCCCCCGGTTGCCCAGGCTTTCACCATGATCAGAGGCGTAGATGACAAGCGTGTCCTCTTCCAGCCCAGCGGCCTGCAGCGCCGTGCGCAGGCTGTCTTCGTCGAAATAATCATCGTAATTGAATGACTGCCGATACGCATCGATCCCAGGATGACGGGGCCGTTCATCATGCCCATATTGATCCGGTAGCGGGATGTCCGCATCGTCATAGAGCGCAAAGAAATCCGGGGGGGCAATCAACGGAAAATGCGGGATCACAAAGGATACATAAAGCACCCAAGGTTTGCCTGCGCCCCCGCTGCGCGCCCTGAGCCAATCGGTTGCCGCACCAGCCACCCGATCATCAAATGCGGCGTAATCTGACATGCCCCTGGCTGCCTTTTCGGCCATCGCGCTGGCTGCCTTGCGCGGCTGACCGTCTTTGCGCAACAACCCGATCACATCGCCCTGACCATCGGGCACGTAGATCGGATGCAAGCTTTGCGAACAGCCCGCATCATCGCCCGCATCGCGGTAATGTAATTTGCCGATCGAAACGACATTATGCCCCGCGTCCCGCAGATGGTGATGCCAGGTTGGCACGCCCCCATCAAAAGGGTGCGCATTGTCCCAATATCCCGTCCGGTGCGGATAGTTCCCGGTGGCCAGGCTTGCCCGCGAGGGCACGCAGATTGGCGAGTTGCAATACGCGTTGTCGAACCGCACCCCGCGCCCTGCCAACGCATCAATGTTTGGGGTCTGGACAATCTGGTTGCCATAGCAGCCCGCAATGTCCCGCGCATGTTCGTCAGACAAGATGAAAAGCACATTGCTAGCCATCTTTCACCCCCCAAGCCCATAGACGCGCGCCGCTGTGCCGCCAAAAAGCTGTGCTTGAGCCTGATCAGGCACCCCCGCGTCTTGGACAATTTCCTGAATGGCCGCCCACCACAGATCATAAGTGCCCATCAACGTCATCACTGGCCAGTTGCTGGCGAAAATCAGTCTTTCGCAGCCGAAATCCTCAATCAAAGCTTCGACCCAGGGGCGCAGCGTGTCGGTTTGCCATTCGACCCCTGCCCGCTCAACCAGCCCTGAAACTTTCACATAGGCCCCCGTATCTTTGGCGATGCGCTGCATATCTGTCCGCCACTTGCCCAGCTCGCCCGTCATCACGAAAGGCCGCCCGCCATGGTTCAACACGGCGGTCATTTCGGGAACCCCAGTGAACAGATCACAGACTGGCCCGAGCTGCGTGCAATTGGCCAGAAAATCAACCGGCACCCCATGCGCCCCGATCACCCGGTAGCTTTGACGCAGACCAGGGTCGGTAAACCAGCTTGGGTCAAACTCTTTCGGGGGATGTGCCCGGATGCCGCAAAGTTTGGGGATATCGCGCAACCTTGCGATATCCTGCGCCAGACGCACCATATAGGCCGTTTCCCGCGGGTCAGTGGCCGCCTGCACGACGATCACCCCGTCAATCCCTGCCCGCGCGCAAAGTGGCTGCAACATCTGCGGCGTGAAATCATGCTGGAGCCCGCCGATCTTGCGCGCGCTCCAGATGTTGTGCGTCTCGCCCAGTTCCCAGAAATGGACATGTGCGTCGATTTTCATGACAGCTCCGGTAATCGGCTGCGCCGTTGCCGGCGCCGGTTTTGTGGAAATGTTAGGGCCGTTCTGGTATGACTGACGAGCGCAATTTACGCCGCCAGTGATGCTTGATTGGAATACCGATGGAGACCAGATACGCCCGCGTTGTCGAAGAAGTTGCCAAGCTTGGCAGCATCCGCGCCGCTTCGGAGACGATTGGCTATACCCAATCGGCCATCACCAAAATCCTGCATCGGATCGAGCAGGAATTCGGCGAGCGTCTGTTTGATCGCCATCCTCGCGGGATGCGTCTGAATGAATATGGCGTTGCATTTCTTGAGCATTCATTGGCCATCGACAAAGAGATGCGCGATGCCAAATCCAAGATCGCCGCGCTCAAATCAGGGGAAACCGGCCGTGTGGTTTTGGACACTGCGGCCTGGTCCACCCAAATCCTGCCGGGTATTCTGGCCAGCCTTTTGACCACCCGCCCCAATCTGAAAATCCGCGTGGTTGAAAACAATGCCGCCCGGCTAGAGCAATTGCTGCTTGAGGGCCGGATCGATCTGGCCATGTCCCAGCCGATGGATGAGCAAGTCGTTATGGAAAGCATGGGCGATGTGGTTTTTGGCCTTGTGACCGCTGTTGATCATCCGCTGACCAAGCTGCCGGAAATCCGCATCCAGGATATTGTTGATTATGGGTGGATCATGGCTGATGGCGATCAGTGCACTGCTGCATTTCTTGAGCGCGAATATATCAAGCACGGCCTGCCCTGGCGCAGCCCGGATATTGAGATACTTCCCCGCAACGCCTTGCTTGAGATTGTCGCAAAGACCAATCTGATCGCCTATTTGCCATTGCTGAACGATCCTGAATTTGGCCCGCCTGTCGCCAAAATGGCCTGCGCCGATCTGCAATGGCGGATCCCTGCAGGCATGTCATTTCGCAAAAACCGCCCTGTCACCGCAGCGGGCCGGTTTGTGTTTGAGCAGATCAAGGCGCAATTCCAACGCTCTGCCGCGGATTATCAGCATTTGGCCCGATACTAGGTCTTGTGCCGGGTCCTTTACACCAGCGGCCAGACAAGGAAGATGCAGACGCAAAACAGCACGCCGAGGGTGATCGGCCGGGTCTGCACATAGTCCAAGAGGTTTCCCTGGGCGATCAGGACCGTTCTGCGGAAATTGGACTCAAATATCGGGCCCAGAACGAAACCGATCACAATGGGCGCCAGCGGGTAGTTGGCCTTGCGCAGCACATATCCGATCAGCCCAAAGAGGATCAGCAGCCACAGATCATTGATCTGCCGTGCGACCGAGTATGTTCCGATCAGGCTGATCATCAGGACCCCGGCCATAATACCCCGTCTGCGCTGGAATTAATTTGTCGATCTCAGCACATTCGCCACATGCTGGGCCAATAGAGTTTCGGAATCCAACCAAAGCTGCGCCGATGCGTCTGGCCCGACATATTTGATCATAGCTGCTACATTGCCCTCAAGCTGTGCGGCCAATGCATCCCCCGCCAATACCGCCCTGAACGCGTCTTGCAGTTTTTCGACAACGTCATCTGGAGTGCCCGACAAGGCCGCAACCCCGCCCCAGCCAAAGGCCGTGTCCCCCCAGCCAACCGGATAGCCCTGCTCGGCTGCGGAAGGCAGGCTAGGGTCGATCGGGTGTCTTTCATCTGTGATCAGCCCCAGATGTTTGATCTGCCCCTCAAAGGCGTTGATTAGCGGGACAACCGCCACTGAGGCATCCAATGTGCCGTTCATCAGGCCCGTCACATTGTCCCCGCCGCATCCACCGCTGAAAGGGATCGGGTTATAGGGCACCTCGGCCACTGTCATGAACTGCTCGCCGATCAGTCGCGGCACCGATTGCGGTGCGCAGACCCCGTAGTTGATGGTCCGCCCTTCGGCTTTGGCCCAATCCACGAATGCACTGATGTCGTCTGCCGGGTGGTTTGCTGCCACTGTCAACGTGAACGGGATCGCAAACACCCCGGCCACCGGTACAAAATCATCGTTTGTGTAAGGCAGGTCCGGGTTGAACAGTTTTGCGCTGACCTGAGCTGCCACCCAATTGCTGACCAGCGTATACCCATCCGGATCAGCCGAAATCGCTGTGGCCAGTGCCTTGGTTCCCCCGGCCCCCGTGACGTTGTTGATCACCACGGGCTGCCCCAGCTCTTCTGATACCAGTTCACCAATTGTCCGCATCACAGCTGATGTTGGATCGGCGGCGGGCCATGGGTAAATGATCGTAATCGGTTTCTCGGGCCATTCGGCCTTGGCCGGTCCTGCCGCAAATAGCGCGATGGCCCCGGTGATCGCTAAAACGGCCCCTATGAGGTGTTTGTTCATCTCAATCCTCCCCTTTGTCAGCAGGCCCGCGGCATTCCCCGCCTGCCTGATGTCTTATGAGAGTTTAGGTGCCCATACTGTCCACACCAGACACTATGGGGTTAGGAGCCATTCCATTTTGGAATTCCAATATCGTCTACCTGACCCAGATGGGGCCCAACCTTTGCATAGAAAAAGGCCCGCCTGATGCAGCGGGCCTTTGTCATTCGTCAGGGTGCCGTGCTTAGTAATGCACGGACAGCGCGTCGATTGGGGCTTTCTTGGGCGGTGCGAATTTCGTCAGGTTGATCCCGTCAACCGCCTTTATATACTCGTCCAAAGTTGGGGTCCGCCCCAGGATCGCCGACAAGACCACGACCGGGGTTGAAGCCAACAGGGATTCGCCCTTTTTCTCGGCCGTGTCTGCAACAACCCGTCCTTGGAACAAGCGCGTTGAGGTGGCCAGCACGGTGTCACCCTTTTCCGCCTTTTCCTGGTTGCCCATGCAAAGGTTACAGCCGGGCCGTTCGAGATAGAGGATATTCTCATACTCGGTCCGCGCGGTTGTCTTAGGCGCGGCATCGTCAAATTCGAACCCGCAGTATTTTTGCAGGATTTCCCAGTCGCCCTCTTCCTTCAATTCATCAATGATGTTGTAGGTCGGCGCGGTGACGACAAGCGGCGCTTTGAAGGTGACTTCGCCATGTTCGGCCTCAAGATTGCGCAGCATTTGCGCCACGATCTTAATGTCGCCCTTGTGCACCATGCAGGAGCCAACAAAGCCCAGATCAACATGCTTTTCCGCCTTGTAGAAGGAAATCGGGCGGATTGTGTCGTGAGTATACCGCTTGGAGACGTCGACGTTGTTCACATCAGGGTCGGCGATCATCGGTTCAACGATTGCATCCAGATCAACCACAACCTCGGCGAAGTACTTCGCATTCGCATCGGGACGCAGGGCTGGTCTTTCACCTGATTTGATTTCAGCGATCCGCGCGTCGGCTTTTGCGATCAGGCTGGCGAGCATGCCATTGTCATGCTCCATACCTTTGTCGATCATGATCTGGATGCGCGATTTCGCCAGTTCCAGCGAGCCGATCAGCGTCTCATCATCCGAAATACAGACAGAGGCCTTGGCCTTCATCTCGGCCGTCCAGTCGGTGAAGGTGAACGCCTGATCGGCCAGCAGCGTGCCGATATGCACCTCGATCACGCGGCCCTGGAAGACGTTGTCGCCGTGCTGTTCCAGCATCTGCGCCTGGGTGGCATGCACCACGTCGCGGAAATCCATGTGATCGGCCATTTGGCCTTTGAAAGTCACCTTCACAGATTCAGGGATTGGCATCGACGCCTCGCCCGTCGCCAAAGCCAACGCCACCGTGCCCGAGTCCGCCCCGAAGGCTACGCCCTTCGACATCCGCGTGTGGCTGTCGCCGCCGATGATCACATCCCAATCGCTGACGGTGATGTCGTTCAGCACCTTGTGGATCACGTCGGTCATCGCGTGATATTCGCCCTTGGGGTCACGCCCGGTGACAAGGCCGAAGTTGTTCATGAACTTCATCAAACGCGGGGTGTTTGCCTGCGCTTTGATGTCCCAGACCGATGCGGTGTGACAGCCTGATTGATAAGCGCCATCCACCGACGGGGACACAATGGTCGCCGCCATCGCTTCGAGTTCCTGCATGGTCATCAGGCCGGTGGTGTCCTGTGAGCCAACGATGTTCACGCCAACGCGCACGTCCGATCCTGCATGCAGCACCTTGCCCGGCGTGGTGCCGCGCGCATTGGCGTTGAAGATCTTTTCAACGGCCGTCAGGCCCTGGCCTTCATGGCTGATCTCTCTGGATGGGGCGAAGACCAGCGGCGCTTCGACGCCCAGTGTCTCAGCCGCGAATGTCTGCAGTTTCTTGCCAAAGACGATGGCGTAAGAGCCGCCCGCCTTCATAAACTCCATCTTCTGCGGTGTGAAAGAGGCGGACATATCGACCAGCTCTTCGCCGTCTTCGCTGTAGAGCTTTTTATCCTTGGTGTTGATTTTCAGAACTGTCCCGGTTTCGACCGAGTATTTCTGTTCCAAAATCGGGTTGCCGTCATTGTTCAGGATCGCATTGCCGTCTTCATCGACCTTCTTGACCCAGTTTTTCAGATCAACCCCGATCCCGCCGGTCACGCCGACAGTTGTCAGGAAGATCGGCGAAATCCCATTGGTACCGGCCACAACGGGCGCGATATTCACAAATGGCACATAGGGCGAGGCCTGCTTGCCGGTCCAAAGTGCGACATTGTTCACCCCAGACATCCGCGAAGAGCCAACGCCCATAGTCCCCTTTTCGGCGATCAACATGACGCGTGCGTCAGGATGCTGCAGTTTCAGCTCTTCGATGTGCTTTTGTGCCTTTTCATCGATCATGCATTGGCCATGCAATTCGCGGTCAGCACGCGAGTGCGCCTGATTGCCCGGCGACAGCAAATCGGTTGAAATATCGCCTTCGGCTGCAACAAAAGTGACGACTTCTACCTCTTCGTCGACATCGGGAAGCTTAGTGAAGAACTCTGCCTGCAGATAGCTTTCGATAATCTCTGTCACGATGGCGTTGCCCGCCTGATGCGCCGCTTTCAAGCGTTCGGTATCGGCTTCATAGAGGAAGACCTGGGTTTTCAGTACCTCGGCGGCCTGTTTGGCAATTGCCTGATCATCGCCCGTCACCAAATCGATCAGCACCTCAATCGAGGGGCCACCCTTCATATGTGACAGCAGTTCGAACGCATATTCGGGCGTGATTTCGGCAACGTTTTCTGTGCCCAGAATGATCTGCTTGAGGAATTGCGCCTTTACCCCCGCCGCGCTGGTTGTCCCCGGCAGCGTGTTATAGATGAAATAGTGCAGCGCATCAGCCCGGTGTTCGTGACCGGTGTCTTTGATGATCGCGATCACCTCTTCGGTCAGCGGGGCATCATCGATTGGCTTTGGGCTGAGACCCTGTTCCTTACGGGTTTCGATCTCATTTAGGTAATCTGTATATAAACTCATGGGCTATCCTGACACGTCATGCTGGGGGCTCAGAGGCAGGAAGACCAGGTCAACGCCACGCCCCCGCCTATTTGTATGCGGCGGTATACCAAAAGCCGGAGAGTCGCAAGCCCAAAGCATTTCGATTTATACCAAAGCTTTTCGCACGTTTCAGTGACACCGCCTATCCGCCGTCTGTCCCCAAATCTGCGCGCGGGGGCAGCAGCCGGATCGCGTTCAGCAGCGTCTCTAGCGGAACTGACTTTGGCAGGCAAAGCCCGAATACGTTGCCTTCGGCCGTTTTCGGATAGGTCGCGACAGTTGAAAAATGGATCATGCGCACATGCGGAGCCGCGCTTGGCATCGCGCGCACCAGATCGCGAACAGGCGTGGTATCGGGAAGTGTTTGCGAGGCGATCACAACATCGACATCGCGGATCGCTTTGATCACGTCAGGGAATGCATCACCTTCGCTGATTTCGATAATATCTGCCCCTTGTGCCCGCAGGTAGCGCGCCAAAGACCGTGCTAGCGTTCCATCAGATTGCGCCAAACAAATCCTATAACCCCGCAGCATATCGCTGGGCGGTTGGTGCCCCGAGGGCGCATAATTGTCCAATGAGGCGGGCAGTACCGGCAGCCGCAAGGAAATCCGCTGTTCGTGGTCATCCGCGCTCCCCACGCTAAGCCCGCCGCCCGCCGCCTTCGCCAACTCGGCGCTGGCCACAAGCGTTCTGATCAGGTCAGGTGGCATTGCGTATGATGCGGCCTGCATCGCGTCTGAGGCATCGATCCGCGCCAGAACACGGATTTTCACCGTATCTGTCCGCTGCGTCGTTTGAACGGATATCCGTCCCGCTTTGGACGGTGACAGGACAATGAATTTCCGTGCGGCGCCCAGCATTTCAATGACCGTTGCCTCAAGTTCGGAATGTGATCCTGCGGTTGTCCGAATTTGTGGCACCGGGTCGACCGAAAGCGTGATCGCTGGCGGCAGTACCCGTTGAAAAAGCTCGGCTGCGTTCTGGATCACGGATGGCACATCTGCCGTGTGTTCGACCTGCCTGTCTGATGCTTGATCCGGATCGATCAATGACTGCACCAAATAATTGCCCCGGTGCACCGCATTGAGGATATCGGCCACCCGCATGCGCGCATCGTCGCCCAGCCCTGATCGCCCAAGCCCGTCCGCTGCGATCTGCGCAATCCCCAGCACATTGCCGAGATCATGTGCCACCTTTTCAACATGTGTCGCGGTCGGATCCAATGCGGTGGAAGGCTGCAACGTCACATCGTGGCCGGTGATCAACCAACAATTGTTTTCGGGCATTTGCCGCAGATCGAATTCGAAAATATGTTCGGCCCCTGCCGGGCTTAGATAGCCCACTGTCACGCTATCGAATTTCTCACCCAGCAAAACCGCCTTTGGTGTCGCCCGCGCCGGAAGCCGGGTCCGATTGGCGGCGTCATGAAAATACGGGCCGGACAGCCAATCTGCGATATCCATCCCCGCAGGCACAAAGGCATGGGCGATCTTGTTGGCGATACAGTTGGCACCATCATCAGAATACGCAAATAGCAACCTGTCCTTAACGCAGTTCAGCACCTCTTGAAGGGCGCTATCGGTCAGCATCGGTTTAGGTCAACAAAGGGCGTATTGTGAAAACACATATGATACCGATCCAGGCCCAAAAGCCTTGTTTTGAGTGATCTTTGGCTGTTTCAACTTACCAAAGTTCGGATCACGCGGTCGATCTCAAACAGCGTGGCGGATTTTTCGATTTTCGCGTTTGCTTCCTTCATGCCCTTTTGGAACAGCGGCGATGTCGCGATTTCAGGGCGCCCTGTGATGACGACAAAAGGAATACTCGCATCAATTGCCCGCACCTCATGCAACAGCGACAGCGCACCGCCGCCCGGCATGATCGTGTCACAAATGACGATATCAAATGTCTCGCTTTTCAGACTTGCCAATGCCTCATCCAGCGAGGTGACTGCCGTGGCCATATGGTTGAATGAACCAAGGGAATCGGCCATTTCGCTGAGATAAATAAGGTCATCATCGACGAGCAGTACTTTGGCCATTGCCTCACTTTACCTGTGGTTGATAGGATGCCGAGAGTTCGATAGGTTAGTAAACATGATTTTTGTGAAAGGCCATAGAACATATGGACAAGACTATCGGACAATTGAGTCGCGAAGTCGTGCCGCTTGTGGCCATCGGAGCGTCAGCTGGCGGTCTAGAACCGCTTGAGGCCTTCTTTGACGCCGTATCGGACGAACCCGGCGTTGCTTATGTCATTGTGCAGCATCTCTCGCCCGATTATCGGTCGATGATGAATGAGCTGCTGGCCAGACGGTCAAACCTGCCCATCAAGCATGTCAAAGACGGTATGCAGCTGGAAATCAACACCATCTATCTGAACCGTCCAAATGAATATCTTGAGCTTGAGGGTAACCTGTTTCGCACCTTCACCTATATCGACGGGGAGGGGCTGCCCCATCTGCCTATTGACCGGTTCTTTACGTCCCTGTCATCGCGCGATTGGAACAGAACCGTTGCGATAGTCTTGTCCGGCTCAGGCTCGGACGGGTCGAAAGGCGCGCAAATTCTACATGATGCGGGTGCGGCTGTGCTTGTTCAATCCATGCATGAGGCGTCCTTTCCATCAATGCCCCGTGCTGTGCTGTTGTCAGGCTCTGTAGACCGGGTTTTGGACGCCACCGATATGCCCGGCGTGGTGCAAGATATTTTTGCCCATGGCAAAATCGGTACCGGCGCATCGCCCCGGCCGATGGGCGACGGGATCAAGAAAATCCTGGCGATTTTGGAAGCCCAGCACAATGTCGATTTCAGCAATTACAAGCCGGCCAATGTGAACCGGCGTATTGTCCGCCGCCTACATCTGCGCGGACATGCCAGTCTTGAAGAATATGAAGAGGTCTTATCGCAAAGCCCCACAGCGGTCAGCGAATTATTTGAAGATATGCTTATCGGCGTTACTGAATTTTACCGCGACGCGGACGCAATGGCGTCGCTGCGCACGAATGTCCTGGATCAACTGGCCGCAGATACGGACGAAACCGCCCCGATCAAAATCTGGGTTCCCGCCTGCGCCAGTGGCGAAGAGGTCTATACGATCGCGATCGAGCTGAGCGAAGCCCTGCGCGAGGCGGGATCTGACCGCCGTTTTCGCATTATCGGCACCGATATCCACAGCGGTTCAATCGAGACTGCGTCCCGCGGTTTTTACACCGAGGACAAGCTAGAACGTGTCCCCGATGACCTGCGCGCCCGTTACTTTGACGCAAAACCCGGTGGCTATGTCATCCAATCGACATTGCGCCAGAAAATCATCTTTTCCACCCATGATCTGATCAGCGATCCGCCTTTCATGAACCTTGATCTGGTGTCCTGCCGCAACCTGATGATCTATTTCGAAGAAGAGCCGCAAGCCAGCGCCATTTCGATGTTCATCTTCGGGCTTTTGGCGCAGGGCTATCTGTTTCTCGGGGCCTCGGAAAGCGTCGGTAAGTTCAAGACAGCCTTTGAAGTGGTTGATCCCCGCTGGCGTATCTTCCGCAAAGTCGCGCGGACCCCATCGCTTGCCCAGGTGAAAATCCCGTCCAAGCGCGAGTTTTCGTTTTCGCGCAATCCCCATCCGAGCCGCATTTCAGACGAACGCACCCCGCTGCGCACCCAGATCAATGCGGTCCGGTCCCGTGAGATACTGATCCGCAGCTATGATATTCTGCTGAAACGCTATGCGCCTTCATCAATATTGCTATCGTCACAATCGACCGTGCTGAATTGGTTCGGGGCGGCTGCCGAGGTCATTGATACGATGAACAACCTGGCCGATTGGACGGTGCAGGAAATCGTTCACCCCGACCTGCATTTTCCAATCAATGTTGGCATCGAAAAACTACGTCTTGGCCATCTGACAACACATACCCGCACCGTCACGGTCAACCTGGCTGAAAAGGGTCCGACCCGCTGCACCGTTGAGGTCGAAGCGCTGAACCTTGGCCCCGATGATGATCTGATCCTGGTCAAGGTCGCGTTTGAAGGCAGCCAGCCCAGTTCTGTCTTGGATATCAAGGACATCCCGGTTGAGGTCACGAATTCGGACGATGTCACGGTCCTGACAAAACGTGTGCATGTCTTGGAACGCGACCTGCGTCTGACCGAAGAAACACTGCAACATGTGACCGAACGGCTTGAGGCCAGCGGCGAAGAATTGCAGGCCTCAAATGAGGAATTACAAGCCTCAAACGAGGAATTGCAGGCTTCAAACGAAGAGTTGCAAAGCTCAAACGAAGAGCTGCATGCCGTCAACGAAGAGCTTGTGTCTGTCAGTGCTGAACATGAGCGCAAGATCGACATGCTGTCAGAGCTGAACGAGACAACCGAGAGCGTGCTGCAGCTGCTGAATACGGGCGTGATCATTCTGGACGAAGAAAATCAGCTGCGCCGCTTTAGCAAAATGATTGAGCGGGACTTCTTGCTTCAAGAGCATGATATCAATCGTTCGGTTGATATTGTCGGCCCGCGGCTTGAATTTGCTGATCTGGCCGAAATGACCGCTGCATTGTGGAAAACCGGCGAGCCGCAGATCAAAACCGGCACCCATTCGGGCCGCCCGATGACACTTGAGGTGCGCAAGACAATGCTGGGTGTTGCAGGCGACCGGACGCCAGGCGCTATAATCTTGTTTCGTTGGGATTAAAGCATTTCGATTTATACTTGAATCACTTCTTCGCTGCCTCTCCCTTCGGTCGAACGCGAAAAGTGATGCGACATGTCTCAAGTTAAAATCGAAACGCGATAGGGCCCTGAAATCAGGCTTTAACCCTGACGATTTGCCGCCTTGTCCAGCAATTGGCGCAGCGTCGCATCTAAGGTTTCGGGCGGGCAAGGTTTGGCAAGATGGGTGGCATCCACATCATCGCGCCGCTCGGCCGAATAGCCCGCATACCCCGATAGCAAAACGGCGGGTATCTGCGGGTGCGTGTCCGCAAGCCGCCGGACCAGTTCGAACCCGCCCACACCGCCGGGCATCACGACGTCAGATACCAGAATATCAAACTCGAGCCCGCTTTCGATCAGCTGCCATGCCGCAACGCCCGTCCCAACGGCCACGACGACATAGCCCATCGATTCAAGCTGTTCTTTCATCATCAAGAGCAGCACCTGCTCATCCTCTGCCAGAAGAACGGTTTCGCCCCGCCCAGAATAACCCACCTCGCCGGTTGGTGCCGCAGGCTCTTCGCGGCTTTGCTGTTCCATTGGCAGGATCAATGAAACCTGTGTTCCTTCCCCCGGCTCGGATGTGATCCGCATCGAGCCGCCCGATTGCTGCACAAAACCAAAGACCATCGACAGGCCAAGGCCGGTGCCGGAATTGCTGGATTTGGTCGAAAAGAACGGATCGGTTGCGCGCCTGCGTACCTCGGGCGCCATGCCGGGGCCATTGTCGGACACCTGCAGTTTCACATAGCGCTGATCCGCACGCATCGCCCCCAGATTGGCATTTCGTAGCGGGGCCAATTCGGCCTCATCAGTAACCTCGGATGCGCTAAGCGTGATCTTGTTGCCTTCATTGCTGCGCGTGATCGCATCGCGACTATTCAGCACGAGATTTAACAGCACATTATCCAGCATGTGCTGGTCGCAGAGCACCGACAATTCCGGCCCGTCTACATGGATATCGACGTTAATCTGTTCTTCGATTGTTGGCTTTGCGAGTTTAAAAAACTCTTCCAGAAGAACCCCGACATTGCGGTATTTCGGGCTTTGCGGTTTTTGCTTTGCAAAGGCAAGCAGTCGGTCGACCAGATCACGTCCACGCAGAATTGTCTTTTGGGTTTCCTTCAAAAGACGCGCGGAATGTTCTGACTGCTGCTCTTCGAGCAGCATTGAGTTGGCATACATGATCGTGGACAGAAGGTTGTTGAAATCATGCGCGATACCGCCTGTCAGCTGCCCCAGCGCATCCAACCGGCTTTGCCGTTCGATCTGTTGGCGGTTCTTTTCCTGCTCGGACACGTCATCCATCACGATCACGGTGTGAATGTCACTATCTGCACCATCCACAGGCGCGCTGGAGATGCGCACGTAACGCGCCCGCTCGGTATCGTCGCCAAGGGTCATCAGATGCACCTCGCCCCCCAGCCGCGCGCCCGCGAGCGCCCGATTGATCGGGTCGTTTGATGCATCAAGCGGTTTGAGATCCGCACTATCAAGAAAGTGCACCGTGCTGGGCCAAGGAACATTCGCATCGTCATCCGCATGCCCAAGTAGATCACGCGCCGGAGGATTACGCGTGACAATGTTACGGGCCCGGTCTAGCCCGAAAATTGCGCTATGTGCCGTGTTGAACACCGCAGACAGGCGCGCTGCGAGCCGCGCCGTTTCTTTACCGCGCCGGTCGTTTTCACGTACGAAATTCGTCAGATCGGTATGCGCGCCCAACATTCGGATACCCCGCCCTTCGGCATCGCGCAACGCCAGCCCCCGGCATCTGATCCACACTGTGCTGCCATCGGCATGGCGATACCGCACCACCTGATCATAAGGATGATTCGGATCAGCCAGGTGTTTTTCGAAATTTTCGAGCGCAAGCTGCTTGTCGTCAGGATCGATGATATCGAACCAGCTTTCAGGGGTGTGGGATTTCGTTTCGGGATCATAGCCGAAGAGCTGCCAAAACTCGGGGCTCAGCCATTCATGTTCGGGGTCCTCAAGATCCCAGTACCAGATGCCATCAAGGCAGGACTGCTGCAAAAACGTCCATATTTCACTGTCATTCTTGAGTTTTTCCTGAAGCTCGCGCTGAAGATAATGCATCGTTTTCCTTGCCACCCGGCCCGGCCATGACCGCATTGCGCGCCCAAATTTTTCAGGCGCATTCAAAATGCTTATAAACCCGGAACGCGCTCCCAGCCCACGACAAAATTAACTCTCTTTTAACGATCCCGGCCTAACCATTACCAAATGGTAAATTTCGCGAAGCCCCTGGGTTTTCTATCCAAAGGCTGGCCTGATCCATCGACGACATATCTGGGAACGAGACCATTGGGTAATACTGACACTGCAGTTTCTTTTGATGCGCAAATCGTTGTTCAGGATTCCATGGACCGTATTGCACAAAACGCCTCGGAGGCGGTTTTGCAGGCCTGCGGTGTCAAAGGTGTCGCGATATGGCATCGTTTTTTCGGACATTTGGGCGGCGCAACCTGCCCCAAAGCAATAAATAAAGACGCCATTTACTGTAGTTTAGAAGAATTGCTGGACGCGCGTAGTATCAGCGAAAACACAGACGCATCGCACACCCAATGCGTGCACACTGATCTCGCCCTGGCCGCATACCCGCTTGCCTTTGACGACCAACAGATTGGCTGGATGGCGCTGGCGATTGATGCCGCAGATTTCGATGCATTCCACGCAGAAAAAGGGAGCCATATCAGCGATTTGACGGCGATGTTGCTGGCCCGTAGCCATATCTCACATCAGTTAGAGGCCGATTTGGCGGTGGCCCATGATCATGCGAAGCGGCTGACCAAGATTGCGGAAACCGATCAACTGACCAAGCTAGAAAACAAGGCCTCTTTTGAAAAGAAGTGCAAGGCCCGGTTGACTAATGATCTGCGACCGGCGGCCATGCTTGCCTTCGATTTAGATGACTTCAAAAAGGTGAATGATCTTTATGGGCATCCTTTTGGTGATCAATATCTAAAGACGATCGCCGCCACCCTGAAAGTCACGCTGCCCAAGGGGAGCATTATCGGCCGAACAGGTGGTGACGAATTCTGTGCGCTTGTCGATATTCCTGACTCAGGTCGTGCCTATCTTCAAAGCGTTATTCGCCATACTAATCTGGCGATTAAACGGGGAATAGCGACGCTGGGAAAAGTAGAACTTGGCGCGCTGAGTACCGGCGTCAGTACTTTCCCCGATCAAGCCACCCAGTTTCATGAATTACTGCGCATGTCCGATTGCGCGCTCTATGCTGCCAAGAGATCCGATCAGGTGTCTGCCACCGTCTATTCATCCGATATGAGTACGATGCTTGAACCTGCAACGAAATTCGGCGGACCAAACGACTTTGAAATCCAGCGCATCACAACCCACTTCCAACCCATTTACGACGTTGCGAATGGTAAATGTCAGGGGCTTGAGATTTTGGCCCGTATGCCGGATCAAAACGGAACCCTGCTTGGACCAAGTGCGTTTTCCTGGGTGTTCCGTGACTATCGTCTGGCGGCGGGGCTGACCGCCCATATCCTTGATACCGCCCTAGAGCAGCTTTTTGTCGAGGCCTGCATCGATGTCCGGGACGTACCGGATATCTGGCTGAATGTGACCGATAATGACTGCCTAAACACTGATTTCATCTTTGATATCCAAGCCGTGTTGTCCCGATACAAGCTGTCCTGGGATCATTTGGTCATCGAAATCAACGAGGACACGATGGTCAAATCGCGCAATGGCGTGGTGCCAAACCTGTTGCGGGAAATTCGTTTGCGCGGCGGTCGTGTTGCCCTTGATGATTTCGGGGCTGGGCGTACCGGCCTGACCCATGCCTGCCAATGGCCCGTGGATATCATCAAGATCGACCGCAGCATCATGCAAGAGCTGGCCACAAATGAGCGGACCGAGACCATGGTCGATGCCCTGACAATGGTTGCTGCCCGCCTCAAGCAAAAGGTTGTCGCCGAGGGGATTGAAACCCAAGAGCAGCTTGAGCTTGCCCGGCACAAGGGCGCCTGCCTTGCGCAGGGCTTTGCCTTGTCCCGCCCCATGTCGATCACCCAACTGCAGGACACCGCTGCGCTGATCGCCTGTTAGGCTAGATCGCTTAGCGGCTGAGCCCTTCGCGCAATTGCCGCGTGATATTGTCAAGCTGAGATGGCTTGCGCACCACGCGGGGCGTGATCATCACCAACAGTTCCGTCCGGGCCACATCGTTTGTGGTTTGCTTAAAGAGCTCACCCACAACAGGGATGTCGCTGACCACCGGAACGCCGGTTGTCACATCGATCTGGCTGTCCTGGATCAGCCCCCCAAGCAAGGCCGTCCGCCCCGATTGCACCACGATATCTGATGTAATCGTCCGCTGCTGGATTGTCGGCGTTAGCTGGTTCACCTCGGCCCCTGCAGGTGCGACCGAGCTGACCTCTTGCACGATATTCAGCAGGACCGAGTTGTCGGCGCCAATGCTTGGTGTCACCTCAAGGATCACACCAGTGTCGCGGATTTCGATCTCATTTGTTGTGGTCGTCGTCCCGTCCGTTTCTGCGTCGGTTGAACTGGTCAGGAACGGTACCTGATCGCCAATGGACAAGCGTGCAGAGCTGCCGTCAAGCACCGTCAAATAGGGTGATGAGATGATCCGCACATCCGTCACGCTTTCAAGCGCATTTAGCACCACATCAACCGAGCTACCCCCGATCGCGGTAAAGCTACCAAAGAACCCGGCGGTGCCTGGGTCGGCAGGTGTCGTCGTGCTGGCCGACCGGACGCTCAGGTTTGAGCGGTTCAGAAAGGACTGCACCCCGAAGCTAAGGTTATTATTGACGTCCACCTCAACAATCGTCGCTTCGATCACGACCTGCGCCAATGGCAGGTCCAGCGCTTGGACGACTTCGCGGATGCGTTTGAATTGTTCAAATGTCGCAAAGACTAACAGCGCATTGTTCCGGCTATCTGGCACGATGGAAATACCAACAGGCGAGGCGCTGGCCGCTTGTGCCAGCTCTGCTTCGGGCGGCGCGGTTTCGGCGGCGCTCTCGGCGCGGATGTTCGCCGGGACCGGCACCGATGTCGATGCGGGTGCAGCTGTTTGGTTTAATGCGATATTGGGCGTGATCCCCCCGCCGAAGATTTGGTTCAGTTGTGCCGCGATTTCGGCGGCGGGCAAATGCGTCATCGGGATGATCCGCAGTGAGGCCGTATCGCGCAGATCCCGGTCCATGCTGCGGATCAATTGCCGCGCATTGTTCATTGTTCCCGCATCACGCGCCCCCAGTAACAGCGATTGCTGGTTTTCCAACGGGATCACGATGGGAATGCGTGAACGCGGCGTGCCCCTTTGTTCGTAATAGGACAAAAGCGACGCGGCCACCGACTC
Organism: Yoonia sp. BS5-3; assembly: GCF_038069655.2. Taxonomy (NCBI): domain Bacteria; kingdom Pseudomonadati; phylum Pseudomonadota; class Alphaproteobacteria; order Rhodobacterales; family Paracoccaceae; genus Yoonia; species Yoonia phaeophyticola. The sequence continues at coordinate 1,745,950 of NZ_CP150951.2, read as the reverse complement.
GGGCGCGCTGCGCTGCAGGGTTACGATGCTGACCAAATCCTGCGCGACCCCTGTATCCACGAGCGTATTGACCAGGTTCACAACGGCGGTGATATCCGCAGCGCTGGCGCTGACAATCAAGGACCCGTCATTTGGAACGGGCGTCACAGTTGCCCCAAGCGGCAAAATCCGGGCGACCACATCGGCGATTTCGTTCAGATCGCCCCGCTCAATACGGATGACACGCGTTTCAAATTCAGAGCTGGCACCAGCGGCTGCGTTCAATTCCAGCTGCTCAATCGTCTCTGGCGCACCGATTTGGTAGACCCCGTTGATCAGCTTCATCACATAACCTTGCGCCCCCAAGATATCGCGCAGGATCGTTGGGATTTCTGAGCGCAAGACAGGCGCACGCGTTTCGAAATCCACCGTCCCCTGCAAGGGCGTTGCTGCGATGTAATTGGCAGACAAGAGCCCGCCAAGCAATTGATCAACGACCAATGTCAGCGGGTCATTTTCAAACCGGATTTCGACCCTTTGATCAGGGTTAAACGGATCAGCCCCAGCTTCATTGAGTTCCTGAATATTCCGGCTTTGTGCTGTTCGGAACACCGGGTCATCATTCTGGATGATATCGAGTTCTAAAAAGGTATCTTGCTGCAGCCCTGTCACGCCGCTGCGATTAACAAACAACGTGTTAATCTCAAGTCCGCTGGTGCTGTCCCCGCCATTGTCGAGATCTGCGATGGCATCACGGTCGAGCCGCGCAGTGCGCCCGTCATCCAGGGTTGTACATGCGCTGAACGCCATGACGAAGATCAGAAAGATAAAGCGCATTTTCAGGCCCCCATGCTGCGGCTTGTGAAAATTAAATCGAACGCGGGTTTTCGGTATGGGCCGCCCATTCCAACCGCCTTGCTAGTGTTCTGGCCTTGGGTCTTCTGTGCTAAATAGTACAGTTTTGACCCGCCCGGCGCGGCCCCGCTACCCACCGGATTTCCAGTTCAATGATGCGTCATAGACCGTCACCAAAAGCCGGTCCTGTTCTTTAACGAGAACCCCCAGCTCACCAATATTCACCAGCAGGCTGCTGGGGTCAGGCGCGGCCCCTTCGTTCAGACGCGCCCCATTTGCAAGCTGCGCGTAGCGGTTCTGAAAGCCCGTATTGACGCCTGACAAAGCAAACGGATAGGGATCAAGCTGCCGCGCGATAAAGCGGATGAATTCCGGGTTGATGTCCGTCTCTTGCAGATAAAGTGACAAGCTGGCCAAATCGATGTCTTGCGCCGCGCTGAGCCGTGCTGCGCAGGCTGCCAATCGGTTGGGGTTCAAGGCGGCTTCCAGCAAGAGCACCTGCGCGTCCAGATTGATGACGCTCACGTCCACATCATCCGAAATGCTGAGGTAATCGAGCCAAAATAATGTGTAAGGCAGATTTCCGAAGGCCGCGATCGAGTTGTCCCAGCATTCGGTAAAGTCGGCGGCTGGATCGTTCACCAGCATATTCAGATACGCATCTTGCGCAGCCTGTCCACCCAAGGTCGGCGTCCAGAGCCTTTTCAGCTCTTCCAAGGTCACATCAACATCGCCAAGCGCGGCCAGATCATCGACATAACCGTGCGGCGCCGCCACGCCCGTTTCATTTGAAAGCAGCGCCTTCGTCATGTTGTACAGCACGCGCGTGCCCCGGATCGATTCCGGGCGGGCAGCCCGGTTGAGATATTGCGCATCAATCACACTTGGCTGCACGGCGACATTTGTCTGCTGCAAGTCCGGTCCAAAATTTGGCTGCACCACATTTGCGGGCGTGAAATTGGTCGGACTGGTCAGGCCCGAACTGTTAAAGCCCGCAAAGACATCTTCGGCCCCAAATGATCCTTCGCGCAGTCGATCAAGATCCAGCACAACGCCCGACTGATTGGAACCGGGCAATGCCGGTGCTTCTGGGTCAGACGCCGCAGTTGGTTCGCTTTCCAATGCATCTGCCGAGCCAAGAATGACTGGCAAACCCGGTTGGGCAGAGACCGGATCGGCGATGATTTCGCCATTCTCATCAACCAGTTGAACAAAGGACCGCAACGCCACCTTGTCGGCATAGCGCCGGGCGTAGGATTGAATAAAGCCGACCCAGTTGTCGATCTTGTCGGCGATAACGACGCCATTGGCCTCGATCAGCATGCCATCCAGGCGGACAATCACACTTTCGTCCAGCTCGGTCCGGACTAGCAGAGCGCGGATTTCTTCCAGGTAGCTTTCTGCTGTTTGCACCTGTGTATCGACAGCCGCGACGCCCGCCACGTTTTCGGTGATCGTTGCAATCAGCCGGTCCACGCGCCGCCGGTCCAGGATGTCCCCGCGCAGGGTCAGTACACCTTCGCTGTCGATCCCGAACTGTACTGGGATTTGCTGGTTGTCGACGATGGCCTGAATTTCATTTTCGATAATCGCGCGCGACCAGACCCGGAAACGCACCGGGATCGCTGTTTCATCAATCGCATTGCGCAAAGCGCGCCGTTCGGCCGGTGTGTCGACATAACCTGCAGCCTCAATCACACCGTCCACCTCTTGCGCGACGGTAATACCCCCGGCAAAGGGAAACGCGCCAAAGGCATCAAGGATGATCTCCAGCTCAGGCCGGTTATCGATCGTCTCGGCCCGGGCTGTGTCTTGTGCCGCATCGCCGGTCATCCAGACCGCTCCGAATGTCCCAAGCGCAAGGATCGCCGCGATACCGATATAGCGCCCTGCCCCCCATTTTGGTTGGGTGACGACGGGCGGCGGGGTCGCGGATTTCTGCGCGTCGCCAGCTGCGTTAAAGTTTTGCACCCGCGACCAATCGGCAACAGAGGGCCCAATCGCAAAAGAGGTTGTACCAATCGTGATGATGTCAAGCGCGTCGATTTCTTGCCAGGTTTCGTCCCCGGCTAAGATGTGGATTCCCGATTGCGTTTTGACTGTGCCCGCACCGCCTGCGATCGTGATCACGCCACCCGCAAGTCGCAGACGGGCGTGGCCAGGTTTGAGACTGACATCAACGAAATGCAGATCGTCGTCGGGACCAGATCCGACGACATATTCTGCATCCGCAATCGATACTTCAGCACCCGCTTGGGCACCGGTCAGAACTTTCAGGACATAGGCGTTTTCATCAATCATGATCCGCACTCATCTTGTCTGGACACGCATTTTCGCAACTGGGCAACAGGCGCAGGATAAGAGAGCCCTGAAGGCACCCCAAATGATCATCCTGCTGCCACCAAAAGGTGGCAGATCGCCTTAGGCGACGTTACGCGCGATCGTTTTCAGTGAATCTGACACGTTTTTCAGCATGTTCGACCGCAGGTTGGTGATCGCGGACCACGCGTTCATTGCCATCTGCATCGAAAACATCTTTTCCGTGTCGGACAGGTTGGTATTTTGTTCAATCTCACGAATATCGTCTTCAATACTCGCCATTTGTTCCTGCAATTGGGTCTGCCGGAAAATCAAATCAAAACCTTCGCGGTTTATGTCAGTCCCCGGATTGGCAAAATCCGGCGCGGCGCGTGCGCCGGTCGCAACATTTGCAAAGTCTGATACTGTTCCCATTGTCTGGTCCTTTCTGCTTAAGTCTTATTCCGGCTTTTTTGTCGGAAATACGGTTACAATTTCATGTGCAGCCGCAAGCGCCTGATAGACAGCTTGTGCTTTTTTGAATTCATCCGGATGCAAACCGGAATTTATTTTCTGCGCGATGTCTTCACCTGTCATGGCAAGTTTGCCGAGAATTTCCGTTTTCACTTCAGCGCCCTCATTTGACGCCAGACGCTCTTCCAAGTCAGTCATTCCAAAATCTAACGCGTCACTCATTCTTCATTCCTCTCATCGACCCTATTCGTCGAATGTCAGATCAATAATTGATTGGCGGTCCAAAATTAGAATCTTTCGACTTTCAATCGCGATCCAATTATTAGCCTCCCACCCTTTCAGAGTGCGGTTTATGTTCCCACGTGTCCCGCGCGCCATGGACCCAAGATCGCTTTGATTCACGGCAGAACCAAGGCAAGCGACCTTTTTTCCTTGGTAATTTGTGGTTTCCCCCAAACTGTCGACAAGACGCAACAGTGACTGGGCAAGACGCGCCTGCAAGCTTTTCAGATAAAGACTTTTGGTCACGTCAATATAGGTGCGGTAGCGTTTTGCGATGAGCTTACTTAAGGCGCCCTGCAGGTGCCCGCCATTCATATCCATTGCCGCCGCCGAATCCGCTTTGATTGACAAAATTTGGGTTTTTCCAATTGCCGATGCGGTATCGGGGTATTGGCCGTTATCAAAGACGCCCAATTCCCCAAAGCTGTGACCTGGCGGAACGATTGTATACAGAATGGCGGTTCCGTCTTCCATCAAATAGGACAGGCGTACATGACCCGAAATCACAAAGTGAAAGCTGGTTGCATCGTCTTCCTGAAAATAGATGATCCCATTATTCGAAAAAGTCCGTGTAACAGATTTCTGAAAGATAGAGTCCTTGACCGGCTGCGGCAGCGCGGAGAACTCTTCAGACCAATCTATCACATGCTTTCCCATGTTGAATAAGACCTACCTAAACCAATTACAGTTGCGCCGTCTTTCCGGGCTCTGAATAGGTTGCGTTAATTTCAATGTCCTGCGCGGGATCGAACAGGGCGGTTTCATATTTGATCTCGAGCTCTGTCACCTGCTGTTGGTCGTCCAACATCTGGGCAAACTGACGCGCCTTGGCATCGCTGGATGCCGGTGCGTTTGGATTTGCCTCTTCCGACTGGATCGCCGCATCGGTTGTTGATGCAGGGTTCTCAAGAATGACAGCAAGGCGGGGGCTGGTTGATACTGGATTTTCCATTTCAGTTCCTCGTTGGTTGGCGCGCAAACACCCGCTGTTCTAGATGTCTACGCACGGGCAAACTGTATTATTCTGTACAAAGCGGATTTTTTTCGAAATTTTCTGTTCGGCGCATCCGACCGCGCCGAAACCGTTGAAAATCAATGTCCGCGAGGCCCGTAACGCTGGCTCTCACGATGCTGATGAAAGTTGCTCGGGTGCGGACGTGCCAAGTTTGATCCGCTCAAGCGGTTGAATATTCGCGTCTGGTGTCAGTTCCTGAAAGGACAGCACCGGTAGCGTTGGAAAATCCCGCTCAACCACTTTGCGCATAAAGCGTCGGATGTCCATCGGCGCAAGCAAGACCGGGCTGGTGGCATGGGTTGCCAGATTGCCCGTCGCCGCTTTGAGCGCTGTGATGATCTGCCGGTGCACATCCGGTGACAGCGCCAAATAGGACGCCCCGCTAGTCTGACGCACCGCACCGCGCACCTCATCTTCGATTTCTTTCGACAACAGATAAGCCGGAATGATGTTCTGCCCGCCGGAGAATTTAAAGGTCACGTAGCGTGAGAGCGCACTGCGCACATGTTCGTTCAGCATGATCGGGTCTTTTTCGCGCTGCCCCCATTCAACCAGAGCTTCGAGGATCGTGCGCATATCCCGGATTGAAACCTCTTCACTGACCAGCCGCTGAAGCACGTCGGTAATTGTCGTGATGGACAATGCCCGTGTCGCCTCGCGTACCAGTTCCCCGTAGTTCTTTTCCATCTGGTTCATCAGGTACATGGTTTCCTGAATGCCGATGAACTCTGCCGCGTTGTTTTTCAACACATGCGCCAAGTGATATGTCAGCATCGAAGAAAGCGTCATCACCTGAATGCCCGCCCGCTGGACCAACCCCTGATGTTTCATAGCGACCCAATAGCTGGGCGTGTTTGGCAGAAAGTCATCACCCACCTCATAGGGGATGTTGAACATTTTCAAATTGGCCTCGGTTTCGCGTACGATGACAAAACCCGGCCGCGCCTGGCCTGCGGCGACCGGAATTTCATTCACCATGATCCGATATTCGCCATCTTTCAGATTATCGTTCAGTCGCAGATTAATACCCGGGAATGGCACCCCAAGATCGAAATAAAGCGCGCGTCTGACCCGGGCCACCTCATTATCCAACTTTTCGGGGCGGATGGCCGCACGCACGCTAGAGGCAATGTCGACGATCAGTGGCACTGTCAGCGCAAAAGTGACAGGTTCGACTTTTTCAAAATCGTCGCCCTCATCGGGAAATGAGGGCGGCGTGTTATGTGGTTGAATAGCCGGGGCAAAGGCAGGCATTTCATTGGCCCCGCCGCCCGCACTGGCAGCAAGGTCGTTGCGTTTAATGATCAGATAACCGCCGCCTGCACAAAGTATCGCAAGGACCAGGAACACTATCGTTGGGAAACCAGGCACCAATGCAAAGCCCACCAAAATACCCGATGCAATCAAAAGCGCCTTAGGTTCACTGACGATCTGCGTGGCAATGTCGCTGCCAAGGTCTTCGTTTTCTTCGGACGCAACACGCGTGACGATGAAACCCGCCGTGATCGAGATGAAGAGTGCAGGGATCTGCGACACAAGCCCATCACCGATGGTCAGGATCGCATAAACATCCAGCGCTTCGCCCATGGTCATATCGCGCTGATAGGTCCCGATCATCACACCGCCGATGATATTGACCGCGATGATGATCAGCCCGGCGATCGCATCGCCTTTGACAAATTTCATCGCCCCATCCATGGCGCCATAAAGCTGGCTTTCTTTTTCCAGCTTGCCGCGCCGTTTCTTGGCTTCGTCAATTTCGATCATTCCGGCGCGCATGTCGGAATCGATCGACATCTGTTTGCCTGGCATCGAATCAAGCGAAAAGCGGGCCGACACTTCGGCCACGCGCTCGGACCCTTTGGTGATCACAAGAAAATTCACGATGGTCAGGATCAAAAAGATCACGGCCCCGACAACCAGATTGCCTGAGACAACGAAGTTCCCAAACGTGTCCACGATCTCGCCTGCATCCGCCTGCAAAAGGATCAGCCGGGTTGTGGTGATCGACAGCGCCAGCCGAAAAAGCGTGGTCAAAAGAAGGATCGATGGAAACGCAGAAAAGCGCACAACATCCGAGATATAGACCGCCACCATCAGCAAGATCGCCGCCAGGCACAGGTTCACCGCAATCAGCACGTCGACCACGATTGTGGGCAAGGGCAGGATCATCATGAAGACGATACAGATCAGCAGAAATGCCAGAACAACGTCGTTACGTTTGGACAGCATATTCAGAAATTTCAACATGAAGTGACGGCCTGAGTTTGGGATCGCACGGCACCCATGATCAGGCGCAACTGCTTCCTAGGCCATCATTCGCCCCCGAAGTGTACCAAATTGTACACATCGGCTTTCGGATGGTTGCTAGAGGAACTTAACGACCAGCGCCGGGATGGCACCGGGCCCCAAAATCGCCCCACCAACCCAGCGCTGTTTCATCACGTTAGGAACCGAAATGGCCGAGTTATTAGAGCAAGAAGACCTGAAACTGCTGACCGATATCGGTTTTATCGCTGTCTCACGCGGGCTGAAGGATCATGCGGTTGCGATCTTTGACGGCGTCAAGGCCATGCGCCCCGAAGGCGAGGCCGGTTACTTGGGTCTGGGCATGGTCGAGATCTTGAATGGCGATCCTGCTGCGGCGGTGAAAACCCTGCAAACCGCCCCGCCCAGCGACGCGGTCAACACATTTTTGGGCATCGCCCTGGTTCAGGCGTCCGAGGTGAAGAAGGGCCAGAAACTGCTGCAATCGGTCATCGATACCAGCGCCGATACGCCCTTTGCCCGCATCGCTGCTGACACGCTCAACTCGGTTGCTGCAAACGCACCGCAACATTAACGCCATCTGGAAACATCCATGTCCATATCAGCCGCATCACTGACCAATGTTACGGGAACCAGCACCGGGATCAACACCGCCGATCTGACCAACCCGGCAGGCGCTAAAAGCCAATCTGTTCTGCGATTTGAACAATCCATGGCCCGCGCCGATATCCCCGCGCCAGAGCCCGTGGCCTTTTCCGCCACTGATGGCATCAATGCCGCGTTTGAGATTGATGCAGCCCCCCGCCCTGAGACGTTCGTTCAGGTTCAGGCGACACCGGCGGATCAGATCCAGCCGGTGAATGGAAATACCGTCCAAGCCACCCCGCCAACATTTGAAAATCCTCTTGGCGCAATCAGTGAAATCAAGACCGCCGCTGTCGAAGCCCCCGGCACCGGGCAAGGCATTATTGATGGTTTGTCAAAGCTGCGCGGCGTCTTTGACGCACAAGAGCAGGCCGTCACCGGCATCACCCCTGCCGACACCGCAGGCGCGCGGCTGACGAACACCTCTGAACTGATCAATTTGCAGCTTGAAGTGGTCAAATATTCCATGCTGATGGATGTCACATCCAAGTTGGCCGGCAAATCAACCCAGACCTTCGATACATTGATGAAGGGCCAATAAGGCTGCGGCCTGCTGGAGTTTTACAATATGCGGCGCGTTTTTCTTCTGCTCTGTTTGCTCGTTTTATCCGCGTGCAAGACTGATCTTTATCGCAATCTGTCAGAACGCGAGGCGAATGAAATGCTCGCTGTTTTGATCTCAAACAATATCGAAGTGACCAAGGAGTATCTTGGCGATGAGGGCGTCACGTTGCGGGTTGAGGAATCTGACCTGCCCCGCGCGATTGATGTGCTCAAGCAAAATGGCTTCCCCCGCGAAACCCATGAAACCATGGGCACCGTATTTGAGAAAAGCGGCATCATGTCATCGCCTTTTGAAGAGCGTGTTCGCTTTGTCTATGCGTTGGGCGAAGAGGTGTCGCGTACCCTGACTGAGATCGACGGCGTGCTGACCGCCCGCGTGCATATCGTGCTGCCCGAAGAGCCCGATTTTGGCGAAGAGCTGACCCCGTCCTCGGCCGCCGTTTTCATCAAACACCGTATTGGTGTCGATCTGGATTTTGCCACACCGCAAATCCGCCGCCTTGTCAGCAGCTCTATCGAGGGCGTCGGCTATGATGATGTGACTGTCCTGCTGGTCGAGGCTGAGCGCCCGAATATCACCGTTCGCAATGATCCATCGCCCATTGTCGAAATCGTCCCCGGTCTGGGCATACGTGAGGCGGACGCACAGATCTTTTGGTGGGCCATCGGCGGCGCAGCCATCGCGCTTGTCCTGTTGGTTGTCACAAACCTGCTGACCCTTTTGGGTTTTTCACGGGCGCGCAAGGCTCGGCGCACCGCCGAGCTTGCCCTGGCTGATCAAGCAACCCCATCAGAATGAATGCCATGCCCCATATCAATCATCCTATTGATGATCCTGCGGCAGACAGCCCGCCGCTGAAACAGCTGGTGCAGCTGGCGGCTGTTTTGGCTAATCCAGTGCAGTTTTTCCATGCCGATCACGTTGCTGCCGTCTCTGGTCTGGATGATGCCCAGCTAAAGGGCCTTTGCCGTGTGCCGGGGATCAACAAGGCGATGAATACCGCCATTGCGGGGCATCTGGGAACGCCAACGCTTGATCTGCACCCAACGGCTGCGACCCGCGATGCCTGCGATCTGGTCATCGCACCGCTGGATATCATCGAGGGTTTTTTGCGTCAGGTCACCGCCGTCAAGTTGCAACATGCCGTGCGCAACTGCGTTTTAAAGACCGACCGGGAACGCGTCGCCGCCATACTGGGCGATGCCGCCTACAATACGGCCCTGCGTGAGGCCCCGTTCTTTTACGCTGAAATGGCAGATCCTTCATTGCAAAACTATTTTGCAGGTGACCCTGACGCAGACCACCCAACGCTGGGGATGGGCGCCAGTCTGGTGCATCGTTATCTGCATGATGTGGACACGGGCCTTGCCCAGATTTTTGCCTGGCGGTTGCCGCAGTCCTTCATCAGTGGCCATCCGCCGCTAGAGGCCGCGCAGCAACGCGCGTTTCAACGGCTTTTGGCCGCCAAGGGTCCGCAAGCCGCGATGGGCCGGGCCTGATGGATATCTACCGTTTTAAAAAACTAGGCTTTCGGTTGCCGCAAGGATCGGGGCTGATCAAGGCCTCTGAAGCCGCCAAGCTATCCGCTGCCAATGATCTTGTTGCCAGTGCTGAAGCACAGGCCGCGCAAATTGTTGAAGAAGCCAAACAGCATCTGGAAGCTGAACGCGAACGTGGGTTCGCCGAAGGCCAAAAGGCCGCCGAGCAGGCCGCGCTAGAGCGTTTGTTGACAGAACATGCCACGCTGGATGCACATCTGTCAGAGATCGAAGAAAGTCTCGCGCGGTTGGTTTTGGTATCGGTCCGCAAGATCGTGCATGGTTTTGATGATATCAGCCTGGCCGAGGCGCTGATCCAAAGCGGCCTGACCAAGGTCCGCCGCGAAAAGCGCGTGCAGATCCGGGTCCCCGAGGCGTTGGCTGACACATTACGCGAACGGATTGACGCTTTGATGGCCGCCTTCCCGGCGATTGAGTTCATGGATGTCGTCGAAGACCCGGCGCTTCGCGCGCCTAACATCATTATTGAAACGGCCGTTGGCCGGATCGATTGTGATCTGGATGCCAAGCTGACCCATCTGGACGACGCATTGACCGAGGTTGCAGCCAACCGCGCCGCTGATCCAGCACTCGCAACCGGGGGCGTTCATGACTGATCAGGCCCCGTTTGAAGATATCCAAGATGTGAGTGCCGCGCGGCTTGACCTGATTGGCAAACGCATCGGCAGTTTCAGCGGCGCGCTGCGCGAAACCATTGCCGAAAACGATCTTTATGCGATGAGCGGGCGCGTTACCAAGGTAATTGGCACGATTATCCATGCCGTTGTCAAAGATGTGCAGGTCGGCGAGATTGTCGAACTATTCACCCGCGAGACGGGCGCGCGGCTGCTGGCCGAAGTGGTTGGCTTTCTGAACAATGAGGCCCTTCTGTCGCCCATTGGCGAAACACAGGGTGTCGCGCCAAAGACTGAAGTCTACCCAACTGGCCGCGTACAACGCGTCCCTGTCGGTCAAGGGCTGCGCGGGCGCGTGCTTGATGGGTTGGGCAATTTCATCGATGGCAAAGACACCCCCTTTGTCGCCGAAACCACCTATCCAGTTTACCAAGATCCCCCCGATCCGATGACACGCCGGATCATCGACACGCCCTTGCCGACCGGCATCCGTGCGATTGACGGGCTTTTGACTACTGGCGAAGGCCAGCGGATGGGTATTTTTGCAGCGGCCGGTGGCGGGAAATCGACCTTGCTGTCGATGCTGGTCAAAGGGGCGGCGGTTGATATCACCGTTCTTGCCCTGATCGGAGAACGTGGCCGCGAGGTGCGCGAATTCATCGAACATGACCTTGGTCCCGAGGGGATGAAGAACACCGTTCTGGTGGTTGCGACATCCGACAAAAGCTCAATGGAGCGGGCGAAGGCGGCTTTTGTTGCCACCTCAATTGCCGAGTATTTCCGCGACCAGGGCCAAAAAGTTCTGTTCTTGATGGATTCCGTCACCCGCTTTGCCCGCGCGCAGCGTGAGATCGGTCTGGCCGCGGGCGAGCCGCCAACCCGGCGCGGCTTCCCCCCTTCTGTCTTTGCCAATCTGCCAAAGCTGATGGAGCGGGTGGGCATGAACGACAAGGGGTCTATCACGGCAATGTACACCGTGCTGGTCGAAGGCGATGACATGAACGAGCCTGTCGCTGACGAAACCCGCTCGATCCTTGATGGCCATATCGTTTTGTCCCGCAAACTGGCCAGCGCCTATCATTACCCCGCGATTGATGTCTTGGCGTCAAAAAGCCGGGTCATGGATATTGTTGTTCAAGACGACCAGAAACAAGCGGCCGGTGAAGTCAACAGCCTGCTGGCAGCCTATCAAGATGTCGAACTGTTGGTAAAGATCGGCGAATATCAACGTGGCAGCGACCCGAAATCTGACCGGGCCATCGACAAAAACACCCATATCAACGCGTTTTTGCGTCAGCGCACCGACGAATTTGACAGTTTCGATGATGTCGTCGCGAAATTGCGGCAGGTGGCGGCATGATAACCCAGTTCAAGACCTTGTGCCATGTCAAAGGCCTGCATGAGCAAAACAAGCTGAAGGCCCTGCGTGCCAAACGGGCCGCCGTTGAGACGGCCCTGGCCCAAGAGGCGGCCCAAAAACGTGTCGTTGCCGAAAGCCGCGCGGCCCTGCCCGCCAAGGAAGCGGCCCTTTATGACGCCATCATGCAACAACCCGTCCCGGTCGAAAGGATCGACGAAACCAAGCAAAAAGTTTTGGATCTTCAGGCCGAACATCAAGACCACGAGGACGAGGCAGAACGCCTGACTCAAATCCGTATCAGATGTGAAACAGAACGCGATGAAGCGCGTGTGCAGTACCAAATAGCACAGCGCGACCTTGAGAAATTCACCACGATCAAATCGGACCTGATCACACAGCAATTGCAGGCCATCGAAGCGCAAGAAGACGCCGAAATCGAAGATTTGTTCTCAAAGAAGCAGGGCATCCGCATATGACAACGATCAATGGCCAACCCCAAGTGCCACCGGTTGTGACCAACAAGGACAGCAAGCCGGTCGAAACCAAGTCAGGTGATTTTCTAAACCGCGGCGCAACCCAGCATCAACGCGGTCAGACCAATCATGGTGCGGGTGGGCATGGCCGTTCCAATTCATCGGTTCTGGTCAGCCAAAACGCGCTTGAACAGCTTTTAGACACGCCTGAACAGCCCCGCCATAGCGGGCAACAGGATACAGATGACACCCCGGGCCGCGACACGGGCGATGATCAAACCCATGTATTGGTCACCCTGACCCCCGAAAAGGCGGCCGCCAAAGAAGCGCCGGTTTTGCAGGCGGCTACAGCCGCCAATCAACAGATCAAGACTGATGAGATTGCTAAATTGGTGTCGCGGCAGATGGACGCCGCTTTACGCTCTGGTCCTGTCGTCACACCGCTACCCGTGTCCTTGTCCATCCCGCTTGATGCATCAACCGGGCTTAAGGAAGTGCAGGTGGTCATGAATGAGGGTGTTCTGACGGTGACGGTCGTGCGCGGCGTGGATCAGGCAGCGCATGATATCAAACAGGCCGCGCTGAACCTCGCGCAGATTTTGCAAAACCGCTATCCGGCAAAAACGATCAAAGTCGCCCAGAGGCTGGAAGATGCTGCCGATCCTGTCGAAGAGGCTGGCCCAACACAGGCAAAGTCCGGCGCGGCTTCGCCCCTGCTGCACTTTCTTTCATCAGACAAAGACAAGTTATGACCGCGCAACATTGGACACCGCCCGACAGCGGGGTCGCGCCAAGCGATCTGCCGCTTTGGAACATGGCCATGAACCATATGGGCGCACCCTTGCCGCTTGCCGGAACAGGGGCCAGCCTACGGCTGAGCCCGATTGGCGCACCGCATATCACCGGCCCAATGCACGAATTGCGTGCAGCAGATGGGCAACGGCTTTTTCTGCATTTGGATGCCTTTCCCTTTGCCCAATTGCTGGGGGTCGATTTCGATCTGGAAGCGGCAAATGATCTGCCCCCCGCTGTGGCGGATGCTATCTACAAAGGCTCTGCCGTGTTTCTTTTGCAGGCCTTTCCGGCCGCGCTTACCGCTGGCATGACGTTTGAGGGCGCAGATACGCAGGACGGCCCGGATATGGGGCAGCTGCAATGGTTTGCCGCCGCGCTGGATGGGCTTGCCGAAAGCCCGGTCTTCTTTTCGATCGGGGCCAGTGCGACCGATATTTGCGCTTTTTTGAATGGCAAGCTGCATACCCCCAATACGGTTTTGACCGGTTTGCGCGACAGGCTGGACGTTCCGCTGCATCGGCTGATCGGACGGGCTGCATTGAAACTGGATCAGGTTCGCAGTTTAGAAATCGGCGATTTTATCGTGCTGGAAGACCCCGCAACAGCCGACCTGATCCTGCGCTGCGAAGACCGCATCTACCACTTTGAACCGGCAGAGGATGGATGGCTTTGCCAAACGGTCCAGCCCTTTGAAAATTTCAGAAAGTTGCACGCGATGGACAATGCACCCGGCGACCCTGTGGCGCCACAAGCCGATGAAGATGCAGCGCTGCCGGACATGGCATCGCTTGTGTCAACCATGCTGATATTTGAATGCGGCACCACGCGCATGACATTGTCTGAGCTGGAAAGCCTACAGACCGGCGCAATTGTGCCTCTGCCCCACCAATTGACTGCGGACGGGTTACAAGTGACCATTCGTGCAGGCGCGCAGACCATAGCGTCGGGCGAGATCGTGCAGATCGATGATCGGCTCGCCGTTCGGGTCAATCAGCTTTTAACCCAAGAGCCGGGATCGTAGACCCCGATGGATCCGCTTAATCTTATCTTGATACTGGCCGGAGCGGCGATTGTGCCGTTTCTGGCAGTTGTTGCGACATCCTTCATCAAGATCGCCGTGGTCCTGATGCTGGTGCGCAATGCCCTGGGTGTGCAACAAATCCCGCCCAATATGGCGATCAATGCGCTGGCCATTATCCTGACGGGCTACATCATGGCCCCGGTGGCCGTCGCGACCTATGACATCATGATCGCAGGGAATTTCGATTTCAACAATGTGGCGGGGTTCGAAGCCGCTTTTCAAGCCGGTAAAGAGCCGCTTGTCGCCTTTCTGGACCGCCACGCAGATGATCTGGAACGAAACTTTTTCCTGAGCGCCACCCAAGATCTGTGGCCCCCTGAAATGCAAGAACGGGTTGATGAAAACTCGCTTGTGGTGTTGCTGCCTGCCTTCACGATTTCGCAGCTGCGCGAGGCGTTTGAGATCGGCTTTCTGCTGTACCTGCCCTTTGTCGCTATCGATTTGATCGTCTCAAACATCCTGCTGGCCATGGGCATGATGATGGTATCGCCATTGACTATTTCGCTGCCTTTCAAGCTGTTTTTGTTCGTCATGGTCGATGGCTGGTCGCGGCTGATCTTGGGCCTGGTCCAGACCTATGTGTGAGAAAGGGTAAGCCTTGTCGCCAAGTGACGCATTACATGCGCTAACCGAAGCGATGATCCTGGTGATGGTGCTGTCCATGCCCACGATCATCGTGGCATCGGTTGTGGGCATTCTCGTTAGCTTGCTGCAGGCGCTGACGCAGGTTCAGGAGCAAACGCTGTCCTTCGCTGTCAAACTGATTGCCGTGGCGATCACAATTGCCGCGACGGCCGGGTTTCTGGGCTCGGAAATACTGCAATTCACAATGACCTTGTTCACGACCTTCCCCGAGCTGACAGGCTAGCCCGATGGAGGTCTTGGTCGGGCTTTTCCTGCAATTCGAAACCTATCTGCTGGCGCTGCTGATCTCGATCCCGCGGATTTACGGCTTTCTGATCACCGCCCCGATCCTCAGCCCAGGCGCGGTGCCCCGCCTGGCGCGAAACGCGACGATCCTGATCCTTTGCGTGCCCATTGTTCCGGTTAATCTGGTTAATGCGGACACGATTGACCGCACGCTGGGCAGCGTCGCCTATTTCTTTGCCAAGGAATTCGCGATTGGCTTTGTCTTTGGCTACATGGTCGGCTGGATTTTCTGGATGATCACAGCCGTTGGCGATTTGATTGACAACCAACGGGGGGCGGCGATTGCTTCAAGCATCGACCCGCTTCAGGGCACCGAGACATCGCCCTTGGGGAACCTCTTTTCGCAGGCGTTTGTCACCTATTTCTTCTCAATCGGGGGGATGCTGATCATCTTGCAGGTTCTGTACACCAGCTACTCGCTTTGGCCTGTGACCGAGGCGCTGCCGATCCTGTCGCCTGAGTTTCCCGCATTGATCCTGCGGATTTTTGATCACGCCATGCGCATGATGTTCGTGCTTGCCGCCCCGGTGGTCGCGATCATGTTCCTTTCAGAATTTGCACTGGCCATGGTCAGCAGGTTTGCGCCGCAAATCCAGGTTTTCATCCTCGCCATGCCCATCAAAAGCGGCGTCGCCATTGTGATCCTGATCTTCTATTGCAGCCTACTTTTCCCCTATGCAACTGATCAACAGTCCTTCTTCGCAACCTGGACCGAGGCGCTTTACACCATCCTGGAAAGCGGCCGCATTTTGCGGGAAAATCAGGGGGGTGCCCCATGAGCAATAATTCCACCGGTGAAAAGACAGAACAACCAACCCCCAAAAAGGAGCGCGACGCCCGGAAAAAAGGCCAGGTCGCCCGCAGTCAAGAGGTCGTCACCACCGCGTCACTGATGACGGCTATCGCGTATCTTTGGTTCATGTGGGGGGCCATATTTGACCGGCTGGTTGCCGCGATCGACCAGATCACCGCCCTTTACACGGTCGATTTCCAAACCGCCGCCTTTCTTGGCATGGCCATCGTTTTTAACGAAGGCGTGGCGATTATTGCCCCGTTACTGGTTGTGGTGATCGTCGCCGGTATCTTTGCCAATTATCTGCAATTCGGTACGATCTTTGCGGGTAATAATGTCGCCATGAAGCTGGAAAATATCAGCCCTATGAAGGGGTTTAAGCGTATTTTCTCAATGAAGCAGCTGTTTGAGGTTTTCAAATCGATCCTCAAAATCGTTCTGCTATCGGTTCTTTTGTTCATCGTCGTCCGCGACGCATTGGGCCCCTATCTGAATACGGTGGCCTGCGGCATGGTTTGCATCATTGATGTAACCGCCCAGGTCATGGCGCAGACGCTACTTTGGTCGGCCCTGGCCTTTGTCATCGTTGCTGTGCTGGATTTCATGTTTCAACGCAAACAACACACCAAAAGCCTGATGATGACCAAAGAAGAGGTCAAACGCGAATTCAAGGAAAGTGAAGGCGATCCGATCATCAAAGGCCAACGCAAACAGCTTGCCCAGGAACTCGCCATGAGCGATGGCGGCGAGCGGGCTAAGAAATCAACCGCTGTTGTGATCAACCCAACCCATTTTGCCGTCGCGATCCAATATGATCCTGATGTGAACCCGCTGCCCATTGTCGTTGCAAAGGGCCGCAATCTATACGCCCATTTCCTGCGCGGTCAGGCCGAGTCTGCGGGCGTTCCGATTTTCCGCAACGTGCCGCTGACCCGTAGCCTTTTTGCCGATACCGATGTCGATCAATATGTCCCGGATGAGCTGTTTGATGTGGTAGCCGAGATTCTGATCTGGGTCTCCCACAACAAAAGCAGCCTTTATCAGGGCCCGCTGGATCACGGTGTGATCGACATGGAAATGGGTGATCACCGGGTTGAAGCGGCGAAGAAAGATCAGCCAAAGCAGGCGTTCCGCTTTGGCAGCTAGATAGGGCTCTGACCCTAGATACCGTTTTGCAACCGGCCCATGATCCCAAGTGTCGCCGCGCTGGGATTGGCCAGCGGTTGGAAATTCACAGCTAAATTTGCCGGTGCCGCAGTGCCTGCGCGGAATTGCGATAGCTTTCCACGCAACAGCTCGGCTACTGAACTGCCCTTGTTGTCGGGCGAGCGGAATCGCAGATCATCACCAGCTTTTACGTCAGCTGATTGGGACAATCCCGATATCGGCGTGTTTGGGCCAAGCCCGATTGGTGTGTTTGCCATCTTCCTAAGCCTTTATGATTGGGGTGTCGTTATCCATCGCACCGCCGGTATCGCGCGCAGCAAAGGCCGCTGCGACATCATTTTCGATGGTCCCTGCAATTGTCAGCGCCTGCTGGGCAAACGCTGTGACTGTCTCAACAAACCGATCCAGATTGTGGACATCGACACTTACGGCGCGGCCCAAAAGAACGACGCCCAGCTCACCATCAACGGCAAAATATGACCCGCTCAACGTGGTTGCAGGAAAGTTCTTTTCCAGCAAGTGCTGCATCATCGCGTTGTCAAAATCCGCCTTTCCAGACAACATCAGATCGCTGAGCGGGCACCAAATTTGGATCTCATTGGACGGTTCGGCGTAGTAAAGGATCAGTTCCTGATGATCGCCGAACGCCAATAGAGCTGTGCCGCTTTGGTCAAAGCGCAGCCCGTCGATGCCCACTTTCTTAGAAAATGCATCCAGCGCAAGCGTTGCGTCTTCTCTTAACATGAATTTCTTCTTTCTTGAGGGCGTGGATGCGCCACATGAAATGCGCGGGGATCAAACGGAAATTTGCATCCGTTGGCTTTTGTTGTTCCCAAAGGCTGTGCTGTCCAAATCGAGCTGCTGCAGATTGGCCAGTTGCAAAAACACGCCAAGCGCCTCGAGAAAGGTGCCCACCAGCCCAAAAGCGATGATATTCGCATCGGCAACCTCACGGTCATCAAGGCTTGTGTTGCTGATCGTTTCTTCAAGACCCGCATCTTCGATGTCGGATTCAAAAATTCTTTGCATCTCGGGCAGTATTTCCTCGAGCAAGACCTCAGCGGCTTCAATCACGACCTCGTCCTGCGCTTCATCAACGTCGCTATTCACCCCTTGGGTGGCGTTGACAAAACGCTCAAGCGTGATGGTGATGACCGAGACAAGGGCGGTCTGACTATTGATGCTGCTTTGGCGCTGATCGATATCGTTTTGCAAGCCCGTGTTTTGTGTTTCAAGCTGCCTGCGCTCATCACGCAGCCCCTCTAACGCTGTCGTTGCATCCGTGACTTGCCTGTTCACGCCGTCCAGCCGCTGCTGAAGCGCCACGATGTCGGCGGCGGTTTGCTCGGTCTGCGGGTCAATATCTTTAAGCGCTGCAATCTGTTCGTTGAGATCTCGCTGTTCAGTCTCAAATTCCTGAAGTTGCTCAGAGGCCTGATCAATATCAGTATTCAGTTGGTCAATCGTTGTGCTGTTGGTCGCAATCGTTTCCCTGTCCACCCGGTTCGATGCTTCAAGCGCAGCGAGCTGCAGTCGGAAAAATTCCAGAAGGTTGGACTGCGCGGCGGCCATCGAGCCCAGCGCCGACGCCGCGGCGCTTTCGCTTTCATCGCCGAGACGTTCATTTGTCAGATAAGCCTGCGCAATCAACACTTCGCTGTCGCCTTGGTTACTAGGCCGCAACAGACCAAGCGCATCCAGCAATGTCTTCGCAGGTAGGAAATTAGCAAGCAGCCCGCTTGTGTTTCCCGCACTGGGCACAGCCCCGTCCGGGATCACGTTATCGGTCACCTCTGCCTGCGGGGTAGATGTGTCCACCGGCAAAGACGTCGGGTTTACAACAGTTGAAAGCCCTGCCCCATCCAATGTGCTCATGATCGTCTCTACCTTCTTGCGGTTATCTGTGGGTTGTTCTTAACTTGGATGAATATCGTGGAGTGTGCCGAACAGTACTCTTGCGTCTAAATTCTAAATACCCGTCGGCCGGTCCGGGCGGCTGTATCTGCCTTGGTATCGGCCTCATCTGGGTCCATGGCCGGCCCTTGCGCCTCTTTGCTGAGGGTCCGCAGGGTTGCAGTAGCCAAAGAAATCAACGTGCTGAGCCACAGCAAGAATCCAACCCGATCTGCCGCCGTCTTGAAGGTCTTCAATACCTTGGAAAGAAGATCTTTGTTGAGGCCCTGTTCGGTCAGGTAGGCCACCACCTCGGCTTCGTTGCGGACATATTGAGCGGCTTGCGCCTCGCCTTCGCTGGGGTTTTTGGCGAAAGCGGGCAAGGGCCACCCGGGAATGAAGGCCGCGTTATAAATGGCAAGACCAGGCCCCCCATCCGAGATCTGGACATAGGGTGTGACGGCCTCGGATGTGGATGCACCCGCCGCGACGTTTCCCAGCATATCGGCAAGCAGATGATTGGTTTCGGTTTGTGCCGATTGGGTCAGCATTGCGGGCGATGGCGACGGCAGGCTTTCGGTAAGGCTGAGATCATTTTCCGACTGCGGCGGGCGTAGCAAAATCTGGACAACGTCGCGCAAGACATGGGCAGCTTCATCATCCCAATGCACATGGTCGGATATGGCGAAGGCATCGTCGACCTGCACCGCGTCATCTGGCTGTTGCCGGCCAATCATCGCGGCAAACCATTGCGATATCGTGTGATCGGGTTCCATGTCAGCCGCGCCGGATCTCCAGCGCTGTTTTCAGCTTTGCAAATGTTTTGCCGATGTTTTCATGCTCGGATCCGTCGCTCTTGGCCTCAAAAGCCGCACAGGCCCGTGCCGCAGCTGCCCATTTTTCCTGCCGCATGAAGATATCAAACCGGTGGAAATGCGGGATGGCCGATGATGGCACCAGTTTGGCGGCGCAATCAAACATGCGCAGCGCCGCATCATCATCGCCGCGCACCCGGTAGCAGATGCCAAGACCTACCCAGAAGTCGCTGCGCGACCGATCTAGCGCGCAAAGGGTGCGAAAAATCTCTTCGGCGCGGTCATATTGGCCAATGCGAAATTGCTGGTGGGCGCGTCCATAAAGACCTTCGATGGCAGCATCGGTGACGCCCAGTGCCTCTTTGAATGATCCGGTATCCAGAAAGGATTGGAAAATCTTGCTGCCATCAACACCCAGCTTTTTGGTGCAGGCAGCAAAAACCTGCGCAGCCACCTTGGTGGCATCCGGGCTAAGCCCGACCGGATTGCGATCATCGTTCAGATCAACCATCAGGTAAGGCTTGCGTTCAATTGCATGTCTAACCGGCGGCTGGCTTCAAGAACGTCGCGATGGGGGCTGCCTTCGGCAAATGACAGCGCGTCGGCGATATCTTCGCGCGCCTCATCAAGATGGCCCAGGCCAAAGCAAGCGGCACCCGAAAGATAATACCCCCTGCAATCACGCGGATCGAGCGCGACAGCCGCCGATGCAGCCTGCAAGGCCATCTCATATTCCTGCATTTTCAACGCACAATTTGCCAAGGCACATTGATAATTCACGTTCTGCGGACGGCATAGAACCAGCATGGCATACATCGAAAGCGCCTTGTCATGGTTGCCTGCTTGCAACTTTGCATTGGCAGCGGCCAGGGCCGTGTCCAGTTCCCGTGTGCCCAGACCCAGTTCTTTGGCGAATGCACCATCCAGCAACAGCGCACTCGCTGGCGCGTCTGTCTGTCCCTGTTCGTTACTATCAATCATATTCATATCCAGCTCAGCTTTTGCGATGCGGTTGTCATTGTGGTGGTTCTAGGGCTGGAAAATCATAACGCCCGGATCATATCCGGCCGGTTCAGTATCCTGTACAGGCATGCTTGCATGATGATCCATCAGCCGCGCTAATGTCTCTGCCGCCGACACAACATCCGACAAAATATCTGAAAGACGCGCCATATCCTGCGCGCGCAAAGGGTAGCTGCCGCTGACGACAAGACGGTCCCGATCCAGCGACACAAGTACGTCATGCGTCGCCAGAAACGCAAAGCCCAGCCCAAGGATTTTTTGCAGACGATCCGCGTCAGCCGCCAGCCCATCCGTAAGGGGGCCGATATCGGCGTTAACCAGCAGCTCTTCCTCATTTGGGGAGGTTGTCAGCTGCAAAGTGACATCGTCAAAATTCAATGATGTTGACCCATCAGCGGCAAAGAGCGGCGTGCCAAGTTCCGCACGCCGCCACAGTTCCGCAATGGTTTGTCGGAAAGCCTGTGTCACTGCAAATCCATCCAGGGAAAGGCCACGTTAGCCACGGGTAACAACGGCCAGTTGCTCGACCTCGGCATCGCGCAGCTCTTTGATGAACTGAATGATTTGGCTCAGGAATTCGTTCAAGGCCTGCTGCTCATTCGCTTCCAGCTCACCTTCGCTTTTGGTGACCTCGGCATCTGCTTGTTGCCTATTTTGATCGGCCTGGAAGTTTTTCGACGCCGCATCAGCAGACGCTTGACCAACACCGCCGAGGCTTGTTGACACACCATTGACTGCGCCGCCCATCATATTGATTGTCTGCGCTTTCGAGGCGGCAGCATTGACTGCAGCGTCCCCTTTTGCACCGGCCATAGCTGCGCCAGAACGCCCTGCAAAAGCCATTGAGATCGCCACGCTAACAACGCTCATCACAAGATTGGTAATCGCGCCAGCAATCGTCGCTTTGGCCGCACGATCCAGCTCGCCCGCTGCTGCTTTCAACTCATTTTTTGCCGCTTCGCGGGCATTCAAACGGTCAGTCAAAGCCTCTTTTCGTTGCAGCGCGCCCAACTCAACCAAGGCACGGCCCAGGACGCTCGACATATCAAAATTGCTTCGTTCACTAAGCGCCGTCTGTGCATTTTTGACTGTGGCTTCGACCTCGGGGTCCAAACCGAGCCTAGCCAGTGCCTCTGGCGTCAAGCTTAGGTTCTTGACAACCAGCTCAAACCGCTCGCGTTGTGCGTCTGGGAGGCCATCAATGATGGCTTGAATGCCCTGCGAAACCTGGGTCTCTTGGGCATTGGCTGTGTTTGCCTGCTGCTGGGCGCTTAAACCGCCAGCATAATTGGCTTGGTTTTGTGTGTTGATATCCATGTTTTCGCCTTCCTCTACCCGCTGAATTTGGCACGCGCCAAAGTGTCACCACGATCTTTGATTGACGTGACAACCTCATCCAGCATTGCGTTGAATTGTTTTTGTGTCCCCGACACGCGGGCCAGGATCTGATCAATGAAATCATTCAAAAGTTCATTGAATGCCTGCAAACGCAAGTTGTCCGCTTGTCGTTTTTGCGCATTACTTTGATCTTCCGCCGCCTGATAACCGAACACTGCACTCGACATATTTGCGGTGGATTGGCCGACCATTATCACCGATCCGATAACACTTGAGATTTGCTGGAACCGCGCCGTCCAGCTGACTGAGTTTGAGGCTGCTGTGACGGCAACGGTAGACCCGGCCCCCGCAGCCCCACCGGCTGTTGAACCCGCCGAGGCAGCCGTCGCGCTAGCAGCACCTAATGATGCGCCGCTGGCCGCAAAACCTGCACCCATGGTGGCCACAGCCGAAATGATCATGATGCTGATCGCAATACCTGTGAACGCCTTGTCCCATTTCGCGGCATTCTTTTCGATCGCTTCGTCGCTAAAGCCGCGCGCTTCCATCACCTTGGTCGCAATGGTGCCAAAAATACCCGTTCCTTTTTCTTCGGCGACTTTCTGATCGATCAGCATCATCGAACTGGTCACCCCGCCAACAATCAACGCAGCGCCTAAGACGGCTGTCGCGCCAAAGGTAAAAGGCCCGGTCGCAATCAGAATAGCCCCGGCGATAATCGACAATGCTGCTGCAATCCCACCAAAAATCTTGCCAAACAAGCCAGATTTCTTTGATTTTTCGCGCGCCTCTTTGGCCTCTTCGATGCTTTTTTGGGATTCTTCTGCGGCCTCACGCTGCTCGGCCGCATTTTGGCGCTTTTTTTCTTCCATCGTGACCAGCTCGCCGGTTTCGGTTTTTCCGACAACCTCTTTCAACTTCAGCGTCGCCTCGGCCACTTTGATGTCAACCTTGTCACCGGATGTTGTCAAAAAGAACTTTGACAGGCTCATGGTGATGGCTTGATAGCTTTGACCTACAGCGTCCGGAACAGCGCCGTTTTGCGCGACGCTACCCAAGCCAATGCCCGATGGACCCAGATCAGTGGCACCGGGTTCGGTTGTGATCTTTTGGACCGGACTGGCCCCGGCGATAGAAATATCAGACATGATCAGTTCCCTTTCGAAGACAGTGGGACAGCATCCGCCAATGCGGTCTGCATCCGTTCATCCATATGTGTGACAAGCCGCTCTGCGGCATCGCGCTGTGCATCGGTGCCATGCCCGTCGTCGCAGAGCGCCCAAGCCGTTTGAAAGCATTCCAACGCTTCTTGCATCTCATCCGAGGCAAGCAAGCATTCACCCAGACGCAGATAACCATCCACATCCGTGGCCCGCAGGCTAAGCGACACCATATAAATGCGCCCGGCCTCGGCAAAACGATCCTGCACCTGAAATGTCGTGCCCAGCGCGTACCAGAACCGATAGTCAATCGCCTTGAGCGTCGCGAGCTTGAAAAAGACCGTTTGCGCCTGCGCGACATCGCCCGCCTGCATGGATTTCAGCCCGGTCATAAAAATCGCATCAAGATGATCATCGCTCAGCCCAAGTGCGATATGCGGCGATATTCCTTCGCGCACCGCCTGCACAGCTGTTTCATCGGACAAACCCAAATCCGCGATCACCGCATCCATCATCGGCATCATGTCATTGACTTCGTCAATCAACGCAGAGGGATCTTCGTAATCAAAGTTGAGAATTGACATCATTGGGCCTGTTCTTGGGTTAGCTTACCCTAGCCCGGCGCGAACCCGTCGCTGTGCTATTGAATACACTTTCGAAAATACTTGGGATCTGATCCACATTCCAAAGTTACTGACGAACGGCTTCGCGGGTGGGGGCGGTCAGTTTGGCGGCAATCGACTGCGCCTCGGCCTGTTGTCCGCTGGCATAATAACATCTGGCCCGCAGATATTGCCGCATGCGTTTTGTATCCTGATCAAGCGCTTTACCAGTACCCGCCACCTGATCAAGATGATCAAGACAACGCAGCGCCTCGGCGTGATTGCCGCAAAAGAATTCCAGCACAGCCTGGCTGATGAATACCTTTTCAGAGCGTTCGCCCAGCGCCAGCATGCCATCGACAATCTGCTTGGCCCGCGCGTGATCCCCATGTTGTGCGAAAACAAAGATAGTCAGCAAAAGATAATCGCGCTGCCGGTCGGTTAATGCGGGCTGCGTTTTTGTCTGATCTGTCATGCGCCTACCCTCGGAAAAGCGCGGCCAGCGCTGTGCGAATATCGCGGTCAAGCGCCACCTCTTCGGACAAGATCGCCGCGACCTGCTGCAAGGCTTGGCGTGCTTGCCCACTGGCCTGATTGCCCGCCTGGTCAAACACCGCCAGCGCGCCAAGGCGCGCTTCGGTCATGACAGATGGATCAAGCAGATCCTGATCGACGATTTCGGGCTCAAGCATATCTGGAAGCCGTTCATCAAGTGACGGGCGCCGCAAGATCTGATCAAGCGCCTGTATTTGCGGCAGGAACTTGCGAGTAAGCGCACCATCACGCGGCAGATGTTGTTCATCTTCCACCTGCCAACGCGAGATTTCCGCAAGGCCGACATCTAGTTTCTGAACCCGCATCCCTTACGCCCGTGCAATCGTCAGCAGCGTGTCATTCAACCGGCGTAACGCGTTGTTGGCCAAGTCAAAATTCCGGTTGCGTTCGCGGTTGATGCTCGAGATTTCATTGGTCAGAATTTGACTTTCCTGATTGATCTGGGTCACAGTATCGGCCAATTGGCTGGCGAAAATATTCAACGCGTTTTGCGAGAATGTATTCAACGTACCCTCTTCATCGCCATCGCCGTTCGCAATGATATCAAGCGTTGGTCTATTGATTCCCCGCAGGCTTTCGATTGGATGGCTTACTGTGCTTTGACCCACCAGAAGGTCCTCAACAAATGCAATGAGGTTTCGCTGTGTGGCCGTTAGCGTCGAGATACCCTGATCATCATCTTTGATCCCGAGTATGTTTCGCTCTTCCTCTGCGCCATCTTCACCGGTCGCAAATTCGCGCAATGCATCATTCACCAGTTGCTGGATATTCGCGTAGACTTGCAAAAGCGCGTTTTGTTGGTTCAGCTCTTCGGTTTCTGCGTTCACCTCGGCTTCGCGGGTCAGATTGTAATTGAGTTGGAAAATGGCAATCAGGTTCGGCCCATCCAGCGCCCGCCCCGTGCTAAGTAATCCTGTCTGCGCAAGCTGCAGACGTTGATTGTCCAAATCACGAATACGGGTTTCCTGCGCGATGAAGACGTTGAATGAGGCCAGAATACCCGATTGGGACGTATCAGCCCCGTCGGGCGCATTCACGTTTATGAACTGATCGGACAATGCAACGCCATTTCTGATAAACTGCTCGGGCGGGTTTTCGACGGTGATAAAGAATTCATTCGCGCGATTTGCCCGGGCCAAGATAGCCTCAACACGCGTTTGAATCTCGGCCAATGCGAAAAACCGCGATTCAGCGGCGCGCGTTTCGATATTTTCGATCTGATCGGCAAAAACTGCCTTGAATTCCGCGATTTCTGCCGCGGAAAAATCGCTTGTATTGGACGCGTTAAAATATCCGTCGATCTGATCGTTGGCGTTGTCGATGATGTCCTGCAAGGCAGCCAGCGCCGCGACCCCGGCCTCGGCACCCAAGACGCTTTCGATTTCGGTCTGAAGCGTCGGATCAAGCATGCCAATGGCGTTCGCCAACGCCTCTTCGGTGTCGGTTGCGATGATCGCCAGATCAGCCTTGGTCAATTGCTCAAGCACGAAAACACGCGGGTCACCGGGAATAGCCACAACATGCAAAAGAACGCCATCCTGGTCTAGCTCTAGGATCCGCGCATCAACAGAACCGGTGACAACTTCGCCAAATTGCAACACATATTCAAGCTGATGGCTGGAGTGGAAGTTGAAGAAATCCGCAATTGGAACTTCATTATCCGTCCCGTTCAAAGAAACGATATTTTCAAACAGCTGTTCGGACGTCAAAGGATTGCCATTGGCGTCTTCGGAAGGCGTCATGGTGGGGGTTGTTCCGGGGAACAGATATTCCGTGAGCCCGTCTTGGGATATCGGATTGGATGACAAGGTGTTCGTCACCCCATCAAAGACCGGGAACAACTCTGCAGAGATTTCAGCGTTTGTCGGCGACACGGCACCGGTAGCCGAGCCATTGATCTGGCTGGTCGGGACAGGTTCGGTGGGGTCCGTAACCGGGTTTATTGCGTCAAGAAAGACATTACCGGTTGGTGTGTCGCCTACATTATCCATGCTATCTTACCTGTAGTCTTGTCCGTTGAAGAAGATCGTCATCCTGATCGGCAAGGTGAGTGGGCCGTTGGTTCAGGACAACTGGGTCGGGTGGGCCGCTAATGCCCGCCTGCAGCTTCACACCATGCGCCTCGGAAACGCGGTTTACGTAAGCAACAAGCGCCAGAACACGGTCATGCAGGATATCGGCGTCTTCAATGCCGATCAGGGCCTGCATTAACCCCTGAAACTGCACATCCTCTTTCAAAAGGCGATGCTTGGTCAAAATATCCAGGGTCTTGGCGACCTCATCAAAGATTGCCTCATACCGCGCCGAACGGCGCTGACTATCCTTGCGCACGCGTGCAAGCACGGCGGCAGGGTCCTGCCCGCGCAATGCGTTTTCTGAGTGATGTTCGGCCAGGGTCATATCCGCCTGTCTTGTCGAAATCTGGTGTGGCTGCGGCGAACCGCTTGACCCTCACCATAGGGTGCAAATTTGGCGTTGCTGTACTGTTCGACACAATCAGCGCTGCGCCCTTCGCTAAAGTCTGTGCCAACGCGGCCACCCGCATTGGGCGCAAAAGGGTAAGGAATTATGAGCGAACTCGGCATTGCCAGACAGAATGTTGCCTCGGCCAACGTGCAGTCCCAGCTTGGGGCCGAAGTGCAGCAAGCGAATCGCGGCGAGCGTAAGGGCGATGCAGCAACGGCTATTCCCAAGAATTCCGACCTAAGCGACATCCAGGAAGAAATCGGCAATGCCGTCGGCAAATTCGCGGACAAGAAAACGCTGGGCCAGGCGAAAATCCGGCAAGGTGCTGGCGTGAATATCGAAGCCCTGACCCGGATCGCCGAATATTACGACAAACTGCCAGACATGCCCCGCGAAGCAGAGCTGCGCAATCTTGTCAGCCAACTGCAAGGCTTCGAAGATCTGCTCAGCGGCGGCGGCGGGAAATCCCCAACAGCCGATGACATTCTGGAGGCCTTGCGCGATTTTGATGGGGACGTCACCCATCAATATGGAGCGCTTCAGATCGCGCGGCGTTACTTCGAAGAGACGGATGCCAGCCCCGAATTCCAAGCCCTGCTAAACGAGGCCGAGCGTTCTTTTGACGACCCGGATATCAAACGGGATATCGCCGCAGGTTATGCCATCGCGGAGGCTGCCTCAGAAAAGGCCCCGACCCTGGAAACCGCGCCCGGCGCCCTACGTGACACCTATCGCGAGATGCTGCGCGGCAATAAAGACATGGGCCAGCTTTTTGACCAGCTGTCTGGCTTTAACATACGCCTGCACTTTAACGAAGTAATCGATCTGTTCCTTGATACTGCGGGCCGCGAATTGGCCAATGCCGACAGTCAGATCGACCCTGTGATCTTGGGCGGGCTGGTCAAAGAACTGAGCGCTTTGAAAGAAATGCGCACCGTTTACGAAGAAGGCGACAGGCTGATCGGGCAGGTCCAACGCATTGATCCCAGCTTTGCACCGGATTCCGCGCAATCATCAACTGCGCTGACGAGTGCGCTCCTGAATTACTGCGCCAAAACATCCCCCAGCCTGAGCGACGCAAGACGCCTAGTAGAGGGTTTTGAACCAGCGTCTGAGCAGACCATGGTTGTCTTTGCCAATGGTCTGCATGACATGCACCGGCTGATCTCTGATCGGTCTGTGGCGTCAAACCCTGCCCGTTTGCAGCAAAGCACGATGCTGCAAAATCTGCAGATCGAACTTTCCGCCAAAGAAGAAGCCGCGTTTAGCGCCACCGCCCAATAGGATCTGAACATGCAAGGTTTCTCTCCCAAATCAGTGCAAGCCATCAACGACTTTGTCGGCAATCTGGGCATGTCGCCGGTAGGGCCAGCCGAGGATGGCAGCTACAATTTCGCCTTTGAACGCGCAGGCATTTTAGGCTTTGCGCCCAGCGCCGACGGCAAACGTGCCATTATGTCGTTGAAGGCCGCCCGGGCAGACCGGCCAACCGCAGATGACATGGCCCGGTTCCTTAGCCTGGCCCAGCGCGATCCAATGACGCAACTGCCCATCACGGCAGGAATGGTCGGAGGCGCGTTCGTGCTGGCCGCAAACATACCCAGCAACGCCTTTGATCTGCAAAAGATAGAACACTGCCTGGATCGGTTGATCCAGTTGCAAAGCGGCGCGCCCTAGGACGCGCATTATATTCGTTTTTCCCAACCCACTCAAAAAAAACTTAAAGGACTGAAACCATGCAACAAGCTGACGAAATTCTCGACTTTCTGAACACAAAACTTGGCGCCGAAAGCCTTGTCTGGCAGGGCGACCATGCCAGCATCAAATTCGAAGATGAGACAATCATCGATTTTGTCAAAATCGATATGCACACGATTGAGCTTGTCCATGTCATCGAAAAATTCACAGGCGTTGCAGATGCGACAATTTGTACGAACCTGTTGATCGGGAATTATCAGGGCGGCATGACCGGCGCCGCGCGACTGTCCCTGACACCTGATTTCAAAACACTCGCGCTATGCAGTCGGATCGATGTGCGCGCGATCGACACGGTCCTGTTCGAAGAATTGATGACAGATTTTCTGAAATACGTGCAGTTCTGGAACAGCGATGAAGCCGCCAGCTATTTGCAAGGCGACGAAGAGGTGATGAACACGGCCGCGGCCCCCCAGGACACAGAAGCGTTCATGACAAGGGTATAGTAGCGTCAAAAGGTTTCAGGTTCGGCATATTGGCTTACATATGCCGGACCTTACGCACTATCACGACAATGGGCGCGGAATGCACCTTTGAGCAGATCAAGCTCATTGCGTAGCAAATCAATTTCAGACCGCAGATCATCGGCCAAAGCGTCCCCGGCCAAAAGCGCAATACTGCAAAGCGTTTCACCGTCCTCATCCCGGATGAGAATGGTTTGTAGCCCGTCATTGATCAGCTGTGATGGGATCGGCAGTGCCACCTGCCAGAGACCAGCCTCCTGATCATGCTGCAGGGTAATCCCATCAATCGGGTGTCCGTCGCAGGTCACCTGCAAGCGCGGCGCCTGATCCCCGGCGCCGGTCAGAACCCCCTGCCAGACACCATTGGCAAGGCCGGTTTTTGTCAGTTTAAGACCGCTCATTCCTCATCCATATCAGATTTCCGCCCGTGGGTGACGGCTTAGGTTGATATCGCGCAAGGCGATCCTGTTCATGGAGGGGTTTTCGAACATCAGGTCGATCCACATCCGCTCTGCCCGCTTTTCGTTCAACTGGGAATAAGCCAGGTCGAACTCAACCGCGACATCACCCCCTTCGTCGGGCAATGTCATCAGGATCTGTTCTACATTGGGCCCGTGTTTGACATTCAAACGTGCATGGATGGTGATCGGCGCTTCGCGGTCAATGGCGGCCCCCAGCTGGATCAGGTGCCGTTTTTGTAAGCCGTTGCAAGAAGCAGGCGGCACCTCGATGACCAGGGACAGAAAGCTTCCGGCAAAGTGGAACACCTCCAGCGTCAAACCAAAAGGGGCAAAATCAGCTTCGCCTTTGTTGCGGATCTGGCGCAGCGTGACTTCGGATTGCGGGCAATCGTGAAACAGGGTCAGCTCATCCCCAACGCCGGATTTATTTTCCGCCGGGGCAGCACCACCCCCAATATAGGTCGACCGCCAAGCCTTTGGCCGCCATGACCAATCGGTCCCGGCGGGGCGCGGGAATGTGGTCGACCCGATCCGCGGCAGCGCAAGCCGTGCATCAGCAACATGGGCCAGTTCCTGCAAAGACGCAAAGAGCTGCCGAGCCTGTTTGCGCTGGGTACGCAACGATCCCAGCTCGGCATTGCCCGCATTTCGTGCCGCGCGCCGCCAACGGGCAAGCGTGCGTTCATGAAGCAGACGTCCGATCAAACTATGCTGTGATATTGCCATACAAGCCCTTGCGCTGGGTTGACCGGTACTGTGCCAAACCCGACTGAAGAAGGAAACAACTTAGATCGCAGCCGGTGTTGCGGCCGGGGCCGCGCTTGTCACGGCCTTGACCCCGGAGATTACCAGCTTCAGCAATCCTGCCCCTGGGCCATCTTGCAGCGGTGCCTGTGCCAGACCTCTGACGGCAATCGTCACCAAGCGGCCATTTGCCCGCGTGAAGGCGCGCCATTCTTCGGGCTGCAACCCCGCCAATGGGGCAGGCCCGGCATCGGCAAAATGGACCATAACCTGATTGTCAAAAGCCTGGGTCGACAGGATTGTCACATCCGCCCCCTCGCCTTCACTGCTCAACAGCGCATTTCCGGCATCGGTGATCAGAAAATCACGCAGCGCGGCTTCATCATCCATGATCGTGCCGCTTTCGGGCGCGCCGACCTGCACGGTAGCCACCCCGATGACCGACGGCGCCCCGGTTTGCGCCCCCAAAGTTGCGCATGGGGCAAGCACGGCAAACCCGTTCCGGGGTGTGCTGGCCTGACCGTCGACACAATAACCGGCAGGGGTTGTGACCGAGACATCGCCGCCAGCCAGCGCAACCGTTTGGGCCGGAGCAACGGGGGTGCAGGCCGCAATCGCGCCCGCACAGATACCCCCCCAAAAGGCACGGATCATTCTGTTACAAATCCATGTAGATGTGTTTTTCGGATTTTGCGCCGGGATGGGTGACAGCGCCTTGCTGCGCGCCGCCAACAAGCTGGGCATATTTCCACAGCGCACCAGATGCATAGATCGTCTCGCGCGGGCCTTTCCAGTTTTCGCGGCGGGTGGCCAGCTCTTCATCGCTCAGGGCGACAGACAATTCACCCGTAACCGCATTGATAGTAATCATATCGCCATCCTGCAAAAGACCAATCGGACCGGCATGGGCGGCCTCTGGCCCAACATGGCCAACACAGAAGCCGCGTGTCGCGCCCGAGAAACGACCATCCGTGATCAAAGCAACTTTTTTGCCCATGCCCTGACCAGACAGGGCGGCCGTGGTCGCCAGCATCTCGCGCATGCCCGGCCCGCCGGACGGGCCTTCATTACGGATCACCAGAACCTCGCCTTCTTTGTAGCCGCGGGCCTTGACGGCTTCGAACGCGTCTTCTTCGCATTCGAACACACGGGCTGGGCCGGTAAAGACTTGCTCGTCTTCGGACATGCCTGCGACTTTCACAATTGCGCCTTCAGGGGCCAAATTGCCCTTCAGACCAACAACGCCGCCGGTTTTTGTGATTGGTTTTTCGACAGGGTAGATCACGCGCCCATCCGCTTCGCCTTCGATCTTGTCCAGCTCTTCACCGATAGGGCGGCCGGACGCGGTCATGCAATCTTCGTGGATCAGACCCGCTTTGCGCAATTCCTTCATCACGACAGGCACACCGCCAACCTCATAAAGGTCTTTGGCCACATATTGCCCGCCCGGTTTCAGATCGACAAAATAGGGCGTGTCGTGGAAAATGTCACAGACATCAAACAGGTCAAAATCAATGCCTGCCTCATGGGCGATCGCGGGCAGGTGCAGACCCGCATTGGTGGACCCGCCCGTACAAGCAACGACACGGGCCGCGTTTTCCAGCGACTTGCGCGTAACGATATCACGGGCGCGGATGTTCTTTTCAAGAAGGTTCATCACCGCTTCGCCGCTGGCCTGTGCATATTGATCGCGGGATTCATATGGCGCTGGCGCACCGGCCGAATTCATCAGAGCGAGCCCAACAGCCTCGGACACACAGGCCATAGTATTGGCGGTAAACTGACCACCACAGGCGCCCGCACTGGGGCAGGCCACTTTTTCAAGAGCGCGCAGTTCTTCGTCTGAATTCGCACCAGCCTGATGGCGGCCCACGGCCTCGAACACATCCTGCACGGTGACGTCTTTGCCGTTAAACCGGCCTGGCATGATCGATCCGCCATACATAAAGACAGATGGGGTGTTCAGACGCACCATGGCCATCATCATACCGGGCAAAGATTTATCACATCCGGCAAGGCCCACAATCGCATCATAGCAATGGCCGCGCATTGTCAGCTCAACCGTGTCGGCGATCGCCTCGCGGCTGGCCAGGGATGAGCGCATACCCTCATGCCCCATTGCGATCCCGTCAGTGACGGTGATCGTGGTGAACTCACGCGGGGTACCATTGGCTGCTTTCACGCCAAGTTTGACGGCCTGGGCCTGCCGGTTCAAAGAGATGTTACAGGGGGCCGCTTCGTTCCAGCAGGTGGCGACGCCGATAAACGGCTCTGCGATATCCTCTTCATCAAGGCCCATCGCATAGTAATAGGACCGGTGCGGCGCGCGCGCAGGTCCCATCGTCACGTGGCGGCTAGGTAGATTGGTTTTGTCGGCCTTGCCTTTGAGCATCTCTTTGTCTCCCGGAAAACTATTGGGTTCGGGTCTAAATAGTGGGCGGGGCAGGCGCAAGGTTGAAGTCACGGTTGCAGCCTCGTCTGGGCCATGCGTAGATGGGAAAATGATAGATGATTACGGCCCCCACCAGGACTTTGTGCGCCCTGCCCGACACGTCACGCAACCAAGGATTGTGCTTGGGGTGGCTGCCATCTTTGCAATCGCATTTATCGGCACACCCTTTCTGCTTTCGATGGTGCTGCCGCTTGCAGCCCAGACGGCGCTTTATGAAGGCACCACTGTCAGTGGCTCGTTGGCGCAGTTTGGTATTTTCGGGATATCGGCACTGATCTTTGTCAAAGCAGTGCGCCGCTATCATGGGCGGGGGTTTTGGTCACTGATTGGGCCTTACCAGACCGCCTGGCATCACATGCGAAAGGTCGCCGTTGCGGTGGGTCTGTTGTTGATCTTGGTGCAAGTCGTCTTGCCATGGGGACAATGGGGCGAGCCATCGCTGGCCCATAATCCACTTGTCTGGTTGATGATTGTCCCCCTCGCGCTGGCCGCCATATTGATTCAGGTCATCACAGAAGAGATCGTCTTTCGCGGCTATTTGCAGCAACAGCTGGCCTGCCTGTCGACAAGCCGCTGGCTGTGGATGGGCGTGCCCTCAATCCTGTTTGGCGCGATCCATTTCTGGAACGGCAATAGCGGGCCCGAAGGGTTCGTTTATGCGATTTGGGCAGGAATGCTGGGGGCGGCCTGTGCCGATCTGACGGCCCGGACAGGGACATTGGGGGCAGCTATCGGCCTGCATCTGGGAACAAATGTGGCGGCAACACTGTTTGTCGCCGTTGATGAATGGCCCATGTCTGGCCTGGCGCTCTTTTTGTTGCCCTGCGTAAACGCCGATGAGGTCAGCGCCGAGATCGCAGCAATCGCGGGGCCTTGGATGACGTTCAGCATTTTGTTCAGCACGCTCTCAGTGCTGACAATGTGGCTGGCGGCCCGGGTCGCGCTGCGGCGGTGATAGGTGCGAAATTGCATGATCTGGTGGCCGGCTGCGATTGCATTTTCTGCCCTTGCAGCATATCTGGAACGGGTTAACCCAGAAGGCCGCCCATGAACTGGATCACCAACTACGTCCGCCCCACGATCAACTCGCTCTTTTCGCGCCGCGAAGTGCCCGAGAACCTGTGGACCAAATGCAGCGATTGCGGGACGATGTTGTTCCACCGGGAACTGGCGGACAATCTGAATGTCTGCACCAATTGCGGGCACCATATGCCCATTGGGGCGCGTGACCGGCTGCTTTCCATCTTTGATGGCGGCGTCTTCGTCGAGGTTGACGTGCCCGAACCTGTGGCCGATCCGCTGCATTTCCGGGATCAGAAACGCTATACCGACCGGATCAAAGAAGCGCGCCGCAAAACCGGCGAAAAGGACGCGATGCTTGTGGCCGAAGGCGAAATGGGCCGTACCGGTGTTGTTGTAGCCGTGCAGGACTTTTCCTTTATGGGCGGTTCAATGTCGATGTATGTCGGCAACGCTATCGTCGCTGCTGCCGAACGGGCTATCGAACTGGGCCGCCCCTTGGTTCTGTTCTCGGCCGCTGGCGGCGCACGGATGCAAGAGGGCATCCTGGGCCTGATGCAAATGCCCCGGACGACCATCGCCGTGCAGATGCTCAAAGAGGCGGGGCTGCCCTATATCGTTGTGTTGACGCACCCAACCACTGGCGGAGTGACAGCCTCTTACGCGATGCTGGGCGATGTACAAATCGCTGAACCCAATGCGTTGATCGGCTTTGCCGGTGCCCGCGTGATTGAACAAACCATCGGTGAGAAACTGCCTGAAGGGTTCCAACGCGCCGAATACCTGCTGGATCACGGGATGCTGGACCGCGTGACCAAGCGGACTGACCTGAAAGACGAACTGGTCACCATTATCCGCCTTTTGATGAAACAAGACCCGGCGATCAAAGGTGATCTGCCCGCGCCTGGAAACCTGTCTGAAATCAAACCACAAGAGCCGCTGCAACTGAGCGATCCAATCGCACCGGACGCGCCAAAGTGACAGCAAAATCCGATGTGATCCTGCAACGGATGCTGGCCTTGCACCCCAAGGTCATCGATCTGGTCCTTGATCGTGTCTGGACATTGCTGGACGCGCTGGACAACCCCCAGAACAAGCTGTCACCCGTCATTCATGTGGCAGGCACAAATGGCAAAGGTTCCACCCAGGCGATGATCCGCGCCGGGCTTGAGCATGGCGGCGCTGCAGTGCATGCCTATACCTCGCCGCATCTGGCCCGTTTTCACGAACGGATCAGACTGGCCGGCGATCTGATCTCGGAAGAGACCCTAACCGCCGTGCTGGATCGGTGTTATGCCGCCAATGACAGCGCGCCGATCACCTATTTTGAAATCACCACCGTTGCGGCCCTGTTGGCCTTTGCGGAAACTGCCGCAGATTACACCTTGCTTGAGGTTGGCTTGGGCGGGCGGCTTGATGCAACCAATGTGGTCGATACACCGGCGTTGACAATCATCACACCCGTGGATCTGGACCATCAGCAATTCCTTGGGGACACGCTGCCCGAAATAGCTGGCGAAAAGGCCGGGATCATCAAGCGCGGTGTCCCGTGCATTGTCGGCCCACAACATGATGAAGCCATGGATGTGATCGAAGCAGTCGCCGCGAAAAAAGGCGCGCCGCTTTTAGCATATGGACAGCATTGGCATGTTGCCTCTGAACGGGGACGGTTAGTCTATCAAGACGAAACCGGGTTGCTTGACCTGCCCCTGCCAAAACTTCCCGGGGCCCATCAGATCATGAATGCCGGGGCCGCGATTGCCGCCTTGCGCGCGCTTGGCCGAGAAGAAGCAGCATGCGAGGCCGCGCTGACGCAGGTTTATTGGCCCGCGCGGATGGAACGATTAACGGCAGGTGCGCTCGCGGATCGGGCAGGCACGGCCGAGCTTTGGCTGGACGGGGGGCACAACCCCGCGGCCGGGCGGGCCTTGGCACAATCGCTGCGCGCCCTGCCTGCCCGTCCTTTGCATCTGATTTGCGGGATGTTGAAAACCAAGGATATCAGTGGTTATCTCAGCCCGCTGGCTAACGTGGCCGATAGTCTAACGGGGGTTTCTATTCCGGGCGAGCAAAGCACATTGGACGCGGCTCAAACCGCCGCCGAGGCAGCCAAGCTGGGGCTGCAGGCGACGACAGCAGACAGTGTTGCCGAGGCAATTGACCAGATCGTGCAAAACGCACCACAGGCGCGTATTTTGATTTGCGGATCGCTCTATCTTGCTGGGGATGTGATGCGGGAGAACGTAAAATGATCAAAGCGGTATCCTTTGCGATATCCCTTGTGGCAAGCAGCGCGCATGCGGCGGATTTCTATTTCTGCTGGCAGGGGGCCAATGACTATACAATGACCGGGCAGATGTCGCTGAATCCATCAGCGTTGAACAAGCCTGTCGTGACACAGGACGATGTGACCCTATTCAAAATCGCCGGCTACCGCGAAGGTACGCTTTTGGGCAAATGGGACATAGCGACCCGCGGATCTGACGACCAATGGGTGCTCTATTTTGACCCTGCGCGCAACGCCTTCATGACGCCCGGGGATGTGGGGCTTGGGATCAGCCAGGCCTGGAACGCGGGCGGAGATGCCGATGATTGCGGTGACCCCGGCTTTGGGTTCAACCTTGGCAATTATGCGCAGGATTTCTGCCTGAACGGGCGCTGGGTTGAGGAAAGCGGTATGCCCCCCGAAACCACCTTTCTGGTCAGCCCAACCCCGGTTGACCCGCTCTGCCGGGTTTATGCACCGACAAGTTGACCGCGCAGGCCGTTGCATATGAGCGGACAGATCATCTTGCTGCACGGCCCCTCAAGCAGTGGAAAATCCACATTGGCGCTGGCGCTGCGCGATGCAGCCCCAATCCCCTTCTGGCATTTCTCAATCGATCATCTGCGCGACGCTGATGTTCTTCCAGGGCCGCGAACAGGTCAGGATGCCTTCAAGTGGTCCGCCCTGCGCAAGCCCTTTTTTGATGGGTTCCACGGTGCAATTGCCGCCTTTGCAAAGGCGGGAAACAATCTGATCATCGAGCATATTCTCGACGAGCCTGATTGGGTCGTCACGCTCAAACAGCTTCTGATGCCTTACGACGTGTTCTTTGTCGGGGTAGAGTGTGACATCGATACGTTGAACAGACGCGAAAAAGCACGGGGCGACCGGCCCATCGGTAGCGCTGCGCGTGATTACCAGACCGTCCACAGGGGCCGGGTCTATGATATCACTGTAAACGGCCAAGATGATGCCCTCAAGAACGCCGCGCTTATCCTAAAGCTTTGGGGAAGCGGCGTCAGAAGATCCGAATTCGCCGTGACCCCGGCAGCCGCCTCACGAATCGGTTCTTTGCCGATTCGCGAATCAGGGGATTGACCCCGAATCACTTCATCGCTTAGTGTCGCTTCCAACGCAAAGCACCCAAATAATCGGTGCGCGCGAGCAGTCTTGGCAGGGCGAGTTGGCGGGCTTTCGGGCCTGTCTTCTTGTGTTCATATCTCAAAGAAAAGACGCGCAGCTTCGCCGGGCAATACGGCTTTAACTGGACAATTGCATCAACAGCAATTCGCGCTGCGCGCAGCGTTGCTCATCACGGTAAAGCGGCGCGCCACGGGCAAGCCGGGTGGCCAGCGCAAGCTGGCGTTTCGCGGTTTTTTTGTCACCCGCTTTCAACGCGCTATACCCAGCGATCAAATGGGTGCGCGGGTGGTTTTCCTTGCAGGTGATGCTCTCAAGCGCGAAAAGCAAAGCTGCGTCATAATCCTTTTGAAAACAAGCACATGCAGCAAGCCCCGTCAGCGCAGGCGCGCGCAGGGGGCCGTAGACGGCAAGCACGGCAAAGGTCTGGACAGCCGCGCCGATCTGTCCGTTTTTAAAGGCGGTCATACCCGTGTCATAGGCGGCAACAGGACCCGCTGCGCATGTTGCGATCAACAGGGTCAGTTCTTCGGTGTCATCTGCCGAAAGCCCATGCTTTGCCAGAAACGCAGCCGCAGCATCATCGCCTCTGTCCGCAAAGCTGGCGACGACAAGGCGCGCAAGATCATCGGCTCCCATAGGCGCAGCCGTGGCTGGTGCCTTGGTTGAAACCTCGCTCAAATCAAAGGGCGATAAGAACAGATGTATGTCGTCCGCTTGATGAAACACCGAACAAATCCTTGCGCATAGTTTCCTATACTGTACCGGCGCTAGAAACCGCAAATGTACTATTAGGCACATTAGCCAGGTTTCTTGTCGTTGTTTTTGTATTTCGTGACAGGTCAGGTTTTGACCTGAAACCGGTCAACAAATCCTCGTGCAGCTGGGGCAGCCGTAACCAGCTGCCCCGGCTTTGACGCACACCCTAGAAAGTCATCATGACCCCAAGCCCGACATCGACAACGCCGTCCTTGTCGATAAGGGGGCTGTCCTCATGAACACTAAGATCTTGATAACCGACCTGCCCAAAGGCCACGATCTGATCTGTGATCGGATAGGCCGCTGTCAAACTGGCGAAGCCCGACACCGTATCATCGGCAGCAAACGCAGGGCGGGTGGCGGTCGCCTCATCCGCGCCGACCCCGAACAAATATTGGTTCAGTTCTGCATTACGATAGATGCCGCCGACCGACGCATCAAGCTGCAAATCGCCAATAGACATGACATAGCCCAAACTGGTGATAGCCTCGGCCCCATTATGGACGTCTGAGGCGTCCGTCATAATGTTGACCCCGGCATAGGCGTTGCCAAACTGCCATTGGGTCCCAATACCGATTTCGACAGCATCTTCACGCTCTAGACCTTCGAATAGATCGGTGTCGGGAAAACCGGGGGCTGCGCGATACCCCAGATGGGCGGTGATTTGGCCCTGATCGGTGCTGATAATCTTATAAGACAGACCATCCAACCCGATATGAAGTCTTTCAGTATCGTAGCTGGCGAATGGGATAATGCCGAATTCGTCCTCTGCGCCGGTATATATCCCATCAGAGCCGCCCGCGATCACGCCAAGTGTCCATTGGCCCTCAGCCGCTGCCTCTGTTGCGCCGCATGCCAGCAAGGCGGCCCAATAAAGTCGTTTCATCGTTTGATATCCTTTGTTGCGTGTTTTGATGGGCGCTCTATCGCCCGACCACGCTTGGCCGTCGTCCAGTTCCATAGGGACGGACATTTTCTGAGCCATTCGGACAGCAGCCACTGGCATCCCGACTGCTATTGAGACAGGTTGCGGCATGGACAATGCCATCGGCGAAATGATCGGTCTGGCCACACTGGCCATCGCGCTTTTCGGGGCGCTTTCTTGCGTCATGCAGGCGCAATTTCGGACGGTGTCGTACAGCTTTGCCCTGTTCCTTGTTGCGGTCGCACTGAACAACGCACCGCAGGCATTTTCCAACATGTTAACCGCGTGGGGCATCCCACCGGAAACACCGTTACTCTTTTCGCTGAACCTGACCACAGGGCTGTGTCTGGCGCCGTTTTTCTGGTTCTATGTCTTCACACTGACATCGACGGATCAAAAGCCGCCCGCTCGTTTATGGCGGCATCTGATCCTGCCAGCGATAGCGCTGATCCCCAATCTATGCATGATCTTCGTACCTACTGAGCTGTGGCTTGCGATCATGGATGGGGATGAGGCGGCACTTTCATCGCTCGGGCTTGTTTTGCTGGTGGTCGTTCTGTCGCTGCTTGATCTGGCGATCGTCGTTCAGATAGCCGTTTACCTGTTCTTTATCCTACGCCGCTTGACGCGATATCGCGCACGCCTGCGTGATGTTTATGCCAGCACCGAAGAACATGAGTTACGCTGGATCTATTTGATAGGAATCCTAGGCATCATCTTCTGGCTCGCGCAGCTCTTGATGGTTGGGATCGCGCTTGGTGTCGGCGGCGGCATGGCCGCACATAATGGCTTTTTGCTCGCGGGATTTGCGCTTTTTGCGGTCATGACTTTTTGGGGGCTGCGGCAAAGACCCCCCTTAGCCCCGGCAGAGCCCGACACCCCGCCGCTTGATCCCCCATCAGAGACGCCCGCCAAGGACGACACTGAGAAATATCAAAAATCTGCCCTGAACGCCGAAGCCGCTGCCCGGATCGCCCGCAAGCTACGGGCCGCCATGGAAATCGACCATCTGTACCGGGATCCAAACCTATCGCTATGGGCATTGGCCAGCCATGTGGGGGCGACGCCAAACTATATCTCGCAAACCCTGAATGAGGTGATTGGCGAAAGCTTCTTCGACTTCGTGAACAGACACCGTATTGCCGAGGCCATGGAACTGCTCACGCAAAGCGATGAAACCGTTCTCAACATCACCTATGATGTCGGTTTCAACGCACGCTCATCATTCTATACGGCGTTTAAGAAGGTGACGGGTCAAACTCCGAGCAGTTATCGAAAATCAATGTCCGTCCGGGAGGGATCGGACGACGCAACAGGACAATTGCACGAAACCTGATCGCATCAACAAACGATCAGGAAGTTCAAAATGTCTTTTTTCAATTCTCGTGCAGATACGCGTCCCAACCGAACCAGACAACGGGGCCGGATGACGTTCTTTGCTGTAACCGCTGCCGTTGTTCTATCGGCCTGTGGGGCGGTATCGCAAATCGCCAAACGTCCCCAAGACCCGGTGGACCGCCCCTACAAGGTTGAAACCGTCCGGTTTCCGGGCGGTTCCGGCGTCACCCTCGCAGGGGAGCTGACGATGCCTTTGGCAGGTGACGCGTTCAAGGCTGTCGTGCTAGTCTCAGGCTCTGGCCCGCAGGACCGGGATGAGGCGCTGGCTGGCCATAGGCCATTTCTTGTTCTGTCCGATCACCTGACGCGTGCCGGTTTCGCGGTGCTGCGCTACGATGATCGGGGCTTTGGACAAAGCACGGGCGCGTTTGACACAGCCGATCTGCATGATTTCGCTGCCGACGCGGCCGGCGCCTTCCGCTTTCTTGCCGCACGGCCCGACGTGGATGCCTCATCGGTTGGGTTTATCGGCCAATCCGAAGGGGGCGTAATCGCGCCGCTTGCCGCAGATCAGGTCGATCCGGCTTTCATGGTCTTTCTGGCAGCCCCTGCACGTCAACTTTTCCCCGATGTCCTGGCAACGCAATTGGCAGATATCGCGCGGGTCGAAGGGGCCAGTGAAGCTGAAATTGCGGCAAGCGACACCATCGTGCGCGATGGGTCTGCAATTTTGGGGCGCAACGCGCCGCTTTCCCAAATCCGCGCGGATCTGGACGCATACCTAAAAAGCCAAGGTTTGGGCCGGACAGAGCGCCGGACCTATCTGGATCAATTCGCAACACGTTGGGGCATCAGCCACGCAAGACACGATCCCGCTGCCGCCCTGCGACGGCTGCGCATGCCCGTACTTGCGCTGTTTGGCGAGAAGGATTTGCAGGTCTCTGCCACCTACGAAGCGCCTGCAATGCGTGCAGCCTTGCGCCACCCGCGTTCGAAGGTGCAGGTCATCGGCGGTGCAAACCATCTTTTCCAACCGGCTGGGTCTGGCCACCCTTCGGAATATGAAAAGATAGACATCACTCTATCTACCAGCGTGTTGAACCTGATCAGTGATTGGATGGGCGCACGGTGAATGGACTGCACACGATCCCATCAAGCCCCATCAAACGAATAATTGCATGAAAATCAGGACCCATCTGCACCCCGCCCAGCGCAGGCTTGCAGTGGCAACGCAATGGGTCCTTTTCCAAAACTGTGTCGAATGGGGACCAATACAGGATTTATTGTCGGGGCCGTCTTAGTTTCGTCCACTTTTTGTCAATCCTGTTCCGATAAAGCGCAAAACGACTTTTCTTACAGGAGCGACAAAATGAAGAATTTCTGCCTGGCCTGTGTGGCCGCAATCTGTGCAAACGCCGCGACGGCGCAAGAGGCTGGGGATGTCTCGGTCGCTTTGGGCGTATCGACACTGGGCGCCAATATTGAGGCCGCCTATCAGATTGATCCAACTTACCGGGTGCGTGGCGCACTGATCGGCGGGATCGATTTTGATTATGAAGAAAGCGACGACGAGGCAGATTTCGAAGGCAGTATCGAACTGGGCGGCCTGGCTTTGATTGGCGATTTCTATCCACTGCAGAACGGATGGCGCGTGTCTGGCGGACTGTTGTTTTCCAACTCGGAACTCAGCGCGACTGGCACCGCCGATATTGAAGGTCTCGGCGAAGAAGACGTCACCATATCAGCCGCTTTCGTAAATGATATCGCCCCGATGATCACAACCGGCTATGATGCGAATTTCGGGGATAGCGGCTGGGCCTTCAACACCGAGGCGGGGCTGATCTTCACCGGTGGAATCGATTTGAGTTTTGACGCCGACAATGCCGCTGTGCAGGATCAGGTCGATGATGACCCAGACGTCCAAGAGGCGCAATCTGATGCCGAGGATATCACGCTTTATCCTTACGTGTCTCTATCGGTATCATACCGTTTTTAAACATCTTTGTAATGCCGGGCGGATGAACACCGCCTGGCAACTTTACCAGACAACGCGGCCATCCGCGCATATGGCAGTCGCAGGGTTTGGATTATGAACGGCCCGTGATATGCTTTGCTGATTAGCAAGGTAATTTTCGATGCGTGTCAGTCGTTTTATGTTGCTTGCGATGTCCGCGCCGCAATCGCGGAACGGTGCAAGCTTGGTGGTTATGTTAGGCTCACCTGATGGGTCTATTCCAAAGATGACAGGGCAAGAGCGCCCGAAACCATCGCCGCGCCAATTGGCCTTTATGTCTCTGCTTCGGGCGCAGGCGAAAGGGGATCAATCCTAGGGTCAGCTCCGCCTGCCCTGCCTCCCAAACGAAACGCTTGCAACGCATCGGAAATCTGACATGGCGCAAATGCGCGTCCTGCAGTCGCGCATGACCTTTCGGCGGCGGCGCACGCATGCTGTATTCTGTCCATCAACCTGGGAGAGCCGCAATGTCAGACCAGATCACCTTTACCCTAGACGGGGCAACCGTGACCGCAAGGCCAGGCGAAACGATCTGGGAAGTCGCCAATGGGCGCGGTCTGGTGATCCCGCATCTGTG
Organism: Yoonia sp. BS5-3; assembly: GCF_038069655.2. Taxonomy (NCBI): domain Bacteria; kingdom Pseudomonadati; phylum Pseudomonadota; class Alphaproteobacteria; order Rhodobacterales; family Paracoccaceae; genus Yoonia; species Yoonia phaeophyticola. Next base: position 1,703,030 of record NZ_CP150951.2, on the reverse strand, counting down.
CCATAAACCCGCGCCGGGCTACCGCTCTGACGGCAATTGCCGGGCCTGTATGGTCGCGATTGAGGGCGAACGTGCGCTTGCGGCCTCATGCATCCGCGAGCCCAGCGAAGGCATGGTCGTGACAACGGATCAACCGCGCGAAAGACAGGCGCGCAAGATGGTCATGGAACTTCTTGTGGCCGACCAGCCGGAACAAGAGGTTGCGCATGACAGATCCAGCCATCTTTGGGACATGGCGCAAAAACAAGATATCAGCGAAAGCCGCTTCCCGACGATGGCAAGCGATCACGTCCCGCTGCTTGATGACAGCCATGTGGCCATGTCCGTCAATCTGGATGCCTGCATTCAATGCGGGCTTTGCGTGCGCGCCTGCCGCGAAGTACAGGTCAATGACGTGATCGGCATGGCCGGACGGGGCCATAACGCATATCCGGTTTTCGACATGGATGACCCTATGGGCGCATCGTCCTGCGTGGCATGCGGCGAATGCGTTCAGGCCTGCCCCACTGGCGCGCTACTCCCCGCGACTGTCACTGATGAAAATCAACATGGCGACACCAAGGATTACGATCGCGAGGTCAAAAGCGTCTGCCCCTTCTGCGGTGTGGGTTGTCAGGTCAGCCTCAAGGTCAAGGATGACAAGGTCAAATTCGTCGAAGGGATCAATGGCCCCGCCAATGAAGGGCGGCTTTGCGTCAAGGGGCGTTTTGGGTTCGACTATATCCATCACGGCCACCGGCTGACCAAACCCCTGATCCGCCGCGCGGATGCACCCGCAAAGGGGTTAAATGTGGACCCTGGCAATTGGCAGGCCCACTTCCGGGAAGCTAGCTGGGATGAAGCGCTTGATGTTGCCGCAAAGGGGCTGAAGGATATTGGCGGAACCGGGGTCGCGGGGTTCGGCTCGGCTAAATGTACCAATGAAGAGGCCTACCTGTTTCAAAAGCTGATCCGCCAGGGCTTTGGCCATAACAATGTCGATCACTGCACCCGGCTGTGCCACGCATCCTCTGTGGCTGCGTTGATGGAGAACGTGGGCTCAGGTGCTGTAACTGCGACGTTTAACGAGATCGAAAATGCAGATGTGGCCATCGCCATCGGATGCAACCCCATCGAAAACCACCCCGTGGCGGCGACCTATTTCAAACAGTTTACCAAGCGTGGCGGCAAACTGATCGTGATGGATCCACGCGGGCAGGCGCTCAAGCGGTTTGCCAGCCACATGCTGCAGTTCCGCCCTGGTGCAGACGTGTCGATGCTGAACGCCATCATGCATGTGATCGTCAAAGAAGAGCTTTACGACCGGCAATATATCGAAGCCTACACAGAAAACTGGGAGGCCGAGAAGACGCATCTGGCCGATTTTTCGCCTGAAAAGATGGAAGCCATCTGCGGCATCCCGGCCGAGACATTGCGCGACGTTGCCCGGACCTTTGCCGGGGCGAAAGCGGCCATGATTTTCTGGGGGATGGGTGTGTCCCAACACATCCATGGCACCGACAATTCGCGCTGCCTGATCAGCCTTGCGCTGATGACGGGTCAAGTGGGCCGCCCCGGCGCCGGTCTGCACCCCCTGCGCGGTCAGAATAACGTGCAAGGCGCGTCTGATGCCGGTCTGATCCCGATGTTCCTGCCCGACTATCAGCCCGTCGGGGATGAGGGCGTGCGCAACGCATTCCAAGAGATCTGGGATGAGGGCACAATCGACCCGAATAAAGGGCTGACCGTCACGGAAATTCTGGATGCCGTCCATGCGGGCGACATTCATGGGATGTATATCTTGGGCGAAAACCCTGCCATGTCCGACCCGGATGTCGAACATGCACGCGACGCATTGGCCAAGCTAAAGCATCTTGTCGTGCAGGATATCTTTATCACCGAAACCGCCAATTTCGCAGATGTGATCCTGCCTGCCTCGGCCTTTGCCGAAAAGACAGGCACCGTCACCAATACGAACAGGCAGGTACAAATGGGTCGCCCCGCTGTGCCGCCGCCCGGCGAAGCGAAAGAGGATTGGTGGATTACCACCCAGCTGGCGAAACGGCTCGGGCTTGGCTGGACCTATGATCATCCATCGCAGGTCTTCACCGAGATGGGTAAATCCATGAAATCCCTCAGCAATATCACTTGGGACCGGCTTGAAGAACAAAACGCCGTCACCTACCCCTCTTTGTCGGCCGATGATCCTGGGCAGCCGATTGTCTTTGGCGATGGATTCCCACGGGAAAATGGGCGGGCCAAATTTACACCTGCCAGCGTCATCCCCCCGGATGAAGCGCCCGATGCGGAATATCCGATGATCATGACGACGGGTCGACAGCTGGAACATTGGCACACCGGGTCCATGACCCGCCGGTCCAAGGTGCTGGACGCGGTCGAGCCCGAGGCAAACTGTTCGCTTCACCCATCGACCCTGCGCAAGCTGGGTGTAGAGCCGGGCGGCATGGTCCGCCTGTCGACCCGGCGCGGCAGTATTGAGATTATGGCCCGCTCAGACCGGGCGGTGGCCCCTGACATGGTGTTTGTGCCCTTCGCCTATGTCGAAGCGGCAGCGAACGTGCTGACCAACCCGGCGGTGGACCCTTACGGGAAGATCCCTGAATTTAAATTCGCGGCGGTTCGGATTGAAAGGGCAGACTCTATCGCAGCAGAGTAAAGAACATTATCTGTTATTCTGGGTCGCCATTAACAATGCCTGCATACACGATATCATCGTCACTTCATTGAATGGGGGCGATCACGGCATCGCTGGCAATCAAGCCATCGATTTTTCCGCCCACACCCTGCCAGGCGACGGTGCCATAAAAATCCTGTTTGATGAGTGGATTGTCGCAGACTGCTATATCCGGGATGAAGGTAGTCATAAATTTTTCTATGAGGATCAAACCCTTAACCGATCCACTCCACATCGGCGGTAAAGACATACCCGGCCCCATAGATTGTGCGCAGTAGCCTTGGGGATTTGGCGGGATCTTTTAGTTTCTGCCGCAGCCGGGCGATGCGCACGTCAAGCGTCCGGTCAGAACAAGCAGGACCAGGAACTGCCTGATGCACCTCGGCGCGGGATATGACCCGATTGGCGTTTTCCAGAAAGGCGCGTAGCAACGCCGCCTCGGCCAGAGTCAGGTGAACCGGCGGCGTTGGAGGTTTTGAGATCAGCTCTAAACTCTCCAGCTTAGCGGTCCATTCCCCGAACCGCGCGATGCTTTTGCCTGCGCTGGCCGCCTGCATTTCGGACCCGTTGGAATGGGTGATATCCATCGACAAAACATAGACGCCGGTGACCGCATTGGCGGCGTTTGTATCAGGCGTAAAGGCCGCCCGGATTTGATAGCCGCTTTGCGGATCGGTGAATTCAACCACTTTCGGCTCTCCCGACATCGCCGATCTTAGGGCAGGGGTGATTGCGTCATAGATGGGCGCGCCCAGCACCTCGCGCGCTGTGTGCCCAACGATATTTTCTGCCCCATTGGCCGGTTTCAGCGGCAACCGTTGGTTGGTGTATGTATATCGTTCGTCCAGATCGAGCCGGGCGATATGGGCGGGCGTTGTTTCTGCGGCCAGCCGGATACGGGCCTCTGCCGCCTCAAGGTGCTGCTGGGTTTCATGCAGCCGATTGATCGTCGCTTCAAGGGCCCGGTTGGTGCGGGCCAGTTCTTCGGACCGGTCCAGCAGTCTGTCCGACAGCTCATCCGAGCGCGAGCGCAGCATTTCCTCTTGCCGCCGCACCTCTGTGATATCGGTATAGACCGTCACCCAACCGCCTTGGCGCAGCGGACCACCCTCGACCGAGACCCATTGCCCGTTCGCCCGTTCACGCTCCATATAATGCTGCTCAAAGGTCAGCGCCTGCCGCACCCGTTGATCGACAAAGGCTTTCAGATCGCCAACTTCGCCATATTCGCCCTTTGTCGCCAGATGCCAGATGGTTTCGGCAAAATCCGCCCCGGGTTCGCACAGGCTTGCAGGCAGCGCGAACATTGCCCCAAATTGACGGTTCGCGAAGATCAGTTTCAGGTCATCGCCATAGATCGACAGGCCCTGTTGGATCAGGTTCAGCCCCGATTTCAACATCACAGATGTCGCGCGGGATCGGTGAAGGGTATCGGCAAGTTGCATGATTAGCCTGTAACATTTTGTTGTATTTGGATGCAAATAAGAAAGAATTGACAGGTTCCGACAACCTCGCCCATGCTCAAATCAGCAGGAATCACGTGTCCTGCAAAACAAGCCGGTAACGGCGGTCAGGGAGGAGATCACGTGACGAATTCAACGGCCCTTGAGGAGGGGCTGCGCGCGATTCCGGATTTGCTGAAACGCAATGTCGCCCTGCATGGGGACAAGGCAGCGTATCGCGAAAAGGAATTTGGGATCTGGCAAAGCTGGACCTGGGCGCAAGCTGCCGCTGAAATTGACGCACTCGCTGCGGGGTTTCTGACCTTGGGCGCAACGCAGGGCGATCATATCGCGATCACGGGCCGCAACCGCCCTGCGCTTTATTGGGCGATGGTGGCCGCGCAAAAGATTGGCTGCGTGCCTGTCCCGCTTTATGCCGATGCGGCAGCCGAGGAAATCGCCTATGCGCTCGATCATTGCGGTGCACGTTTTGTTGTGGCCGGGGATCAGGAACAGGTCGACAAAATTGCAGATGTGCGCGACCAGCTGACCGTGCTGGACCATGTGGTCTATTTGGATGGGCGCGGCCTGCGCAAATATGATCACAGCCAAATGACATCCTATGCGGACCTGCAAGAGGCGGGGCGCAAAGCGGATATGATGGGCGAAGTCACCGCGCGCAGCGACGCGCTTGGCCTCGATGATACCTGCGTGATGCTCTATACTTCAGGCACCACCGGGCGGCCCAAAGGGGTGGTGCTGTCCAATCGCAATGTGATTGAGACCTCGAAAAATTCAGCTGAATTTGACGATCTGAAAGCCGGGGATGAGGTGCTAGCCTATCTGCCCATGGCCTGGGTGGGCGATTTCATCTTTTCCATCGGGCAATCCATGTGGACCGGCTTTTGCGTCAATTGCCCTGAAAGCGCCGATACGATGATGACCGATCTGCGCGAGATCGGCCCGACCTATTACTTTGCCCCGCCGCGCGTGTTTGAACAGCAGCTGACCAATGTGATGATCCGGATGGAGGATGCGGGCCGGTTCAAAAAATGGCTGTTTGACAAATACATGGCCGTTGGGCGCGATATCGGGCCGAAGATCTTGGATGGTCAGGCGGTCTCGGCCATGGATCGGCTGCGCTACCTTTTGGCTGATTGGCTGGTGATCGGGCCTTTGAAAAACACGCTTGGCCTCAGCCGCGTGCGTGTGGGCTATACGGCGGGTGAGGCGATTGGCCCCGAGATTTTCGATTTCTACCGCGCGCTGGGGATCAATCTTAAACAGCTTTACGGGCAGACCGAAGCGACGGTGTTTATCACCCAGCAGCCTGATGGTCAGGTCCGCTCAGACACGGTTGGGGTGCCCAGCCCGGGGGTTGAGTTGAAGATCGCGGAAAGTGGCGAGGTGTTTTACCGCTCGCCCGGCGTTTTTGTTGAGTATTACAAGAACCCCGACAGCACCGCCTCAACCAAAGATGCCGAAGGTTGGGTGGCGACTGGTGATGCCGGGTTTATCGAAGAGGGCACAGGCCATCTACGGATCATCGACAGGGCCAAGGATGTCGGCAAAATGGCCTCCGGTGCGCTGTTTGCCCCGAAATACGTGGAAAACAAGCTGAAATTCTATCCCAATATCCTTGAGGCCGTCGTCTTTGGCGCAGGCCGCGATCACTGCGTGGCCTTCATCAATATTGATCTGACCGCCGTCGGCAATTGGGCCGAGCGGAACAATATCGCCTATTCCAGCTATCAGGAATTGTCACAAAACCCACAGGTGCTTGAAACGATTGAGGGCCATGTCGCCGAGGTGAATAAATCAGTGGCGGCTGACCCGATGCTGGCGGGCTGCCAGATCCATCGTTTTCTTGTGTTGCATAAGGAACTGGATGCCGATGACGGCGAAATGACCCGCACCCGAAAGGTCCGCCGGCGGATTGTCGAGGACAAATTCGCAGACCTGATCGACGCGCTCTATAGCGGCAAACCCGAGGTCTATACCGAAACCGAAGTCACCTATGAGGACGGGCGCAAAGGCAAGATCGCCGCGACGCTTGATTTGCGCGATGCGCATGTTGTGGCCGCCAACCAACAGGTGGCGGCGGAATGACGAAAGCGCGTATCTTTTGGCGGAGAGGCTTATGCTAGATCAAAGCTATGTCACAGAGGACGGTCGCACCATCGGTAACATACTGATGGATATGAAAAATATCACTCTTCGCTTTGGCGGGGTTGAGGCGATCAAAGATATTTCCTTTGACATCCGCGAGGGTGAGATCCGCGCCATTATCGGGCCGAATGGTGCGGGCAAGTCATCGATGCTGAATGTCATCTCGGGCTTTTATCACCCCCAAGACGGCGAGGTGTGGTTTCGTGGCCAAAAGCGCCCGCCGATGAAGCCCTATCAGGTCGCCCGTCTGGGCATTGCCCGCACCTTTCAGAACATCGCCCTTTTTGAAGGGATGAGCGTTCTGAACAACGTCATGACCGGCCGTTTGACCCATATGAAAAGCAATATGCTGTCCCAGGCGATCTGGCGCGGCAAGGCCGAACGCGAAGAGGTAGAAAACCGCGAAAAAGTCGAGCAAATCATTGATTTTCTTGAGATTCAGGCAATCCGCAAAACCCCTGTGGGCCGCTTGCCCTATGGGCTGAAAAAGCGGGTCGAACTGGCCCGCGCGCTGGCGGCCGAACCGAAGCTGTTGCTGCTCGATGAACCGATGGCGGGTATGAATGTCGAAGAGAAAGAGGACATGTCCCGCTTTATTCTGGATGTGAATGATGAGTTTGGCACAACCATCGCGCTGATCGAGCACGATATGGGCGTTGTGATGGACCTGTCCGACCGGGTTGTTGTGATGGATTACGGGCGCAAGATTGGTGATGGCACGCCTGATGAGGTGCGTGGCAACCAAGAGGTGATCGATGCCTATCTGGGGGTGGCGCATGACTGATTTCAAGCAGCCAGATTGCGTACAGAACCCGTACAGCACCTGTACACACACCGTGCAGGAGGTGGCCCATGTCCGCTGATTTTCTCTATGGGATCGAAGTTGTCATCAACGGGCTGATGGCAGGGGTGCTTTATGCACTGGTGGCGCTGGGCTTTGTGCTGATCTTCAAAGCCTCCGGCATCTTCAACTACGCCCAAGGGGTGATGGCCCTTTTCGCCGCCCTGACCCTTGTGGGCATCATGGAAGGCCAGGTGCCCTTTGCCCATTTGATCAACGCAATCTTTGGCACGAAAATCCATCATTTCGGGTGGGAGGTCCCGGCCCTTTTGGCCATCTTCCTGACGGTGCTGGTGATGATTGCCTTCGCCTCGGCCGTGCAGCATTTCGTGTTCCGCCATCTGGTCGGGCAAGAGCCGATCATCCTGTTCATGGCGACCATTGGCCTTGCCTATTTCCTGGAAGGCGTGGGCGATTTGATGTGGGGGTCGGACATCAAGACCATCGCGTTGGGCTTACCGCAAGGCGGATCATTCTGGGTCGAGGATATCACCTCGGGTTTGGGCGGCGATGATTTCTACGGGTTTTTTATCGACAAGCTGGACATGGTAGCAACCGTGGTGGCGATCATCCTTGTGATCAGCCTGATCGCCTTTGCCCAATACACCAAACAAGGCCGCGCGATGCGGGCCGTCGCGGATGACCATCAGGCCGCTTTGTCCGTTGGGATATCGCTGAACTATATCTGGGTGCTGGTCTGGTCGCTGGCCGGGATCGTGGCGATGGTCGCCGGTGTGATGTGGGGGGCCAAATCGGGTGTGCAGTTTTCGCTGTCGCTGATCGCGCTCAAGGCGCTGCCGGTGTTGATGCTGGGTGGATTCACATCGATCCCCGGCGCCATCGTTGGCGGGCTGATCATCGGGGTCGGCGAGAAACTGTTCGAATATACAATCGGCGCGCCCTTCCTGGGCGGGGCTACGGAAAACTGGTTCGCCTATATGCTGGCGCTGCTGTTCCTGGTGTTCCGCCCGCAGGGGCTATTTGGGGAGCGGATTATTGAACGTGTCTGACACAAGACCACAGGAGGGTGATATGATTTGGGGGTTACGCACTGCCGGGTGTTTTGCGCTGGCGTTGGCAGGTCTGCTTTTATTCCTGTGGTGCCTGCTCGCCATGATCGAGGCGGAAACAGCGGGTGGCGGTTATATCTGGGGGCTGATCATCTTTGGCGGCGTCGCCATCGTCGCGGGGCTGTTGGCCTTGATCGGCTTGATGAGTTCGGGCGGCGTATCCCGCGCCCGGGATGCACTGACCGACAAACGCCCATCTGCCGTGCCGCGCGCAACTGCGGGGCGGGACACCCTTGGGCCCGGACATCGGCCAATGGGCTCTGGCGAAGTGCCGCGGCCCAGCGCAGGGCGGCAGATTTCGTGATTGGGGTTTGGGTTCATAATGCGTGGGTTTCACCCACCCTACGGGCGGTGTGTAGGGTGGGTGAAACCCACGCGCCGAAAGGGAGATTTTGATGCTGTATCGCGAAGCTGGTGACTTCAAGACCTCTTATGTGGCCGACAATCAGACCTTTCCGATCAAGTTTGATCGGATCGGGTTTTGGGCCACGATGGTGGTGGCTTTTGGCGTTATCCCGTTCCTGATCAATGATTACTGGGCCAATGCGATTTTTGTGCCGTTTCTGATCTATGCGATTGCCGCGATTGGGCTGAATATCCTGACGGGCTATTGCGGACAGGTCAGCCTGGGCACGGGCGGGTTTATGGCTGTCGGGGCCTATGCCTGCTACAAACTGATGACCGCATTTCCGGATGTGTCCATCATCATTCACATCATTCTGGCCGGTGGGATCACGGCCGCTGTCGGGGCTGCCTTCGGCCTCCCCAGCCTGCGTATCAAGGGCTTTTACCTGGCGGTGGCGACCCTGGCCGCGCAGTTCTTTTTGGTCTGGCTGTTCAATAAGGTCAGTTGGTTCTACAATTATTCGGCCTCGGGCCAGATCAACGCGCCAGAGCGTTTTGTGGCGGGCTTTGCCGTCACTGGCCCCAATACCGCCCCTTGGGCGCAATATCTGATTTGTCTGGTGTTCCTGACACTCTGTGCCCTGATTGCCCGCAACCTGACCCGCGGCACGATTGGCCGGACCTGGATGGCCATTCGCGACATGGATATCGCGGCCGAGATTATCGGGGTGAACCCGCTGAAGGCCAAGCTGACCGCCTTTGCGGTGTCATCGTTTTTTATCGGCATCTCGGGCGCGTTGTTCTTTGCGGTCTATCTGGGCGCGGTTGAGGTGGGCGAGGCCTTTGGCATTCAAAAGTCGTTCCTCGTCCTGTTCATGATCATCATTGGCGGCCTTGGCAGCCTTTTTGGCAGCTTTGCGGGTGCCGCTTTTCTGGTGATCCTGCCCGTGGCGCTGAAGGTTGTGGGCGTCGATTGGCTGGGCTGGCCCACCGATCTGGTCGCCCATTTCCAATTGGTGATTATCGGCGCGCTGATCATGTTCTTTTTGATCAAAGAACCGCATGGCCTGGCCCAGCTTTGGCGTCTGGCGAAGGAAAAACTGCGGCTCTGGCCGTTTCCATATTGAGGTCCCGGATCAAGTCCGGGACGGCATGACACGACGACAATCGGAATTATCTATGGGAGGAGAAAACCGATGAAGACGAAGACACTGGCCGCAATGGCCCTTGCGGGGGCTGTTGCCTCTGGTCCGGCACTGGCGGATCTGGTCATTCCTGATCTGAGCTATCGCACCGGCCCTTATGCGGCGGGGGGCACCCCGTTTTCGGACGGCTATCAGGATTACTTTAATCTGCTCAACGCCCGCGATGGCGGCATCGGCGGTGAGCCTGTCCGCATCGTGGAATGCGAGACCGGCTATAACACTGAGCGCGGCGTGGAATGCTACGAGTCCACCAAGGGCGAAGGCGCGTTGATTTATCAACCGCTGTCCACCGGCATCACCTATCAGCTGATCCCGAAAGCCACCGCTGACGAAATCCCGATCCACACCATGGGTTATGGCCGCACCTCGGCTGCCAATGGTGAAGTGTTCAACTGGGTGTTCAACTATCCGGCCAATTACTGGGATGCGGCCTCGGTCGCTGTGAATTATTTGCTGGATGAGAATGGCGGCGATCTGAACGGCAAATCTATCGCGCTAGTCTATCACAACTCGGCCTATGGCAAAGAACCGATCCGCACGCTTGAGGCATTGTCGGATATGCATGGGTTTGAATTGTCCCAATTGGCTGTGGATCATCCCGGTCAGGAACAAAAATCCCAGTGGTTGCAAATCCGTCGTGAGCGTCCGGATTATGTCCTGATGTGGGGTTGGGGCGTGATGAACCAGGTTGCCGTGCAAGAGGCCGCCAATATCGGCTTTCCGATGGAGAACTTCATTGGCAACTGGTGGGCTGGCGCGGAACATGATGTCACCCCAGCAGGCGCAGCGGCCAATGGTTATAAGTCGCTGAACATGAACCGCGTTGTCGATTACCCGGTGCTGGCTGAGATCACATCATTGGTGCATGACGCTGGTAATGCGGCCGGGGATGGATCGAACATGGGCTCGGTCCTGTATGTCCGGGGCATGTATGCTGCGATGCTGGCCGCCGAGGCGATTGCCAAGGCCCAGGAAATCCATGGCGTTGCGGATGTGACCCCGGCCATGGTTCGTGACGGTATGGAAGCACTGGAGATCACCGATGCGCGCATGGCCGAGCTGGGCATGGAAGGCATTGGGCCGGAGTTCAGTGTATCCTGCGCTGATCACGGCGGCGCTGGTCAGGGCCTTGTGCAGCAATGGAATGCCTCCAGCAGCACATGGGAGCCATTGACCGATTTCATAGCCCCTGATGATGCCGTCATCTCGCCCCTTGTGGCCGAGGATTCGGCCGCCTTTGCCGCAGAAAACAGCATCACCCCGGGGTGCCTGTAATCTAACAAATGCAGGCGGCGGCACCCGCTGCCACCTGCGCAATTTGAGTATTTTGGCGAAATAAGAAGGCCAAGAGGGCGATAAGATGCTGGATGCTGCCAAGACCGAGACCCTGTTGGAGGTCAATAATATCGAGGTGATCTATAATCACGTGATCCTTGTGCTGAAAGGTGTGTCGCTAACGGTGCCCAAAGGTGGGATTACCGCTTTGCTCGGCGGCAACGGTGCGGGCAAAACCACGACGCTCAAGGCGATTTCGAACCTTTTGCATTCGGAACGCGGTGAGGTCACAAAAGGTGCGATCACCTACCGTGGGGAACGCGTGCAGGACCTGTCGCCCGAAGCGTTGGTCAAGAAAGGCGTCATTCAGGTCATGGAAGGCCGCCATTGTTTTGAACATCTGACCGTCGAGGAAAACCTGCTGACCGGCGCTTATACCCGCAGTGATGGCGGCAGCGCGGTCAGTGCTGATCTGGATATGGTCTACACCTATTTCCCCCGCCTCAAAGAGCGCCGCAAATCACAGGCCGGATATACCTCTGGCGGTGAGCAACAGATGTGCGCCATCGGCCGCGCGTTGATGTCCCGCCCCGAGATGATCCTGCTGGATGAGCCCTCAATGGGTCTAGCCCCGCAATTGGTGGAAGAGATTTTCACCATCGTGAAGAACCTTAATGAGCAGGAAGGCGTGTCCTTTCTGCTGGCCGAACAGAACACCAATGTGGCCCTGCGTTTTGCCCATCAAGGCTATATTCTTGAAAGCGGCCGTGTCGTGATGGAGGGCCCCGCAGATGAGCTGCGCGAGAACCCGGATGTGAAAGAGTTCTATCTGGGCATGTCAGACGAGGGCCGTAAATCATTTCGCGATGTGCGCAGTTACCGCCGCCGAAAACGCTGGCTGGCCTGATCCGAAAGGCTAATGCAATCGACCTTAAACCTGGATCACTGTGTCGCTGCCTCTTCCTTTGGTCGAAGGCGAAAAGTGATAGTTGATGCCTCAGGTTAAGGGTCGATCGCCATAAGTGACAGCGCCAAAAGCTGCATGTCCGCGCCATGCGGGCGGTCATGCTATTGAATAACACGGCCTGCGGACCCTAGCTAGGTGCATGTCCGCATCGCCCTTGATGCAGGACAGGAGACCGCAATGACGACCTATTTTGATGATCTGGAGACACGTCCCAGCGCCGAACGCGAGGCCGACCAATTGGTCCGGCTTCAGGCGTTGATCGCCCGTGTGCAGGCCCATGCCGGACCATGTTTTCCCAGCGGTCAGATCAGTGCCCTTGCCGATTTGGTGCGCTTTCCGGTGCTGCGCAAATCCACCTTACATGCATGGCAGAAGGAAACGCCCCCCTTTGGCGGGGCTCTGATGGGCGACTATACCCATGTGTTCCAGTCCCCCGGCCCGATCTATGAGCCGGGCGGTGTTTCCCATGATTGGTGGCGCTTTGGCCGGTTTCTGCATGCTTGCGGGATTGGTGCCGATGATATTGTGCAGAACTGCTTTGGCTATCATCTGACCCCGGCGGGAATGATGTTTGAAAACGGTGCCCGCGCCGTGGGGGCCAAGGTGTTGCCTGCCGGAACAGGCCAGACCGAGCTGCAGGTGCGCGCCGCTGCCGATATTGGCACAACCGCTTATGCGGGCACGCCGGATTACCTGAAGGTGATCCTTGAAAAGGCCGATGAGATGGGCGTTCAGCTGGCGATCACCAAGGCCGCTGTGTCGGGCGGGGCGCTGTTTCCGCAGCTGCGCCAATACTACCAGGATCGCGGCATCACCTGCATGCAATGCTACGCCACTGCCGATCTGGGCCATCTGGCCTATGAGACGGCGCCGGGCGCGGGCATGATCGTCGATGAAGGTGTCATCCTTGAGATCGTCACCCCCGGCACGGGCGATCCGGTGCCTGCGGGCGAGGTGGGCGAGGTGGTTGTTACATCGCTTAACCCTGATTATCCGCTGATCCGCTTTGCGACGGGCGATATGTCTGCTGTTCTGCCGGGGGGCAGCCCCTGCGGACGCACAAATATGCGTATCAAGGGCTGGATGGGCCGTGCCGATCAAACCACTAAGATCAAGGGCATGTTTGTCCGCCCCGAACAGGTCGCCGATCTGGTCAAAAAGACCGGGGCCGACCGCGCCCGGGTGATTGCCGACCGTGCCGGTGATACAGATACGATGATCGTGCAGTTTGAAGGCCAGCTTGATCAGACCGCCGCGGCCGATGCCGTTCGGGATATATTGAAATTGAAGGGCGAGGTGCAGTGCCTCGCCCCGGATACGCTGCCGCGCGATGGCCTCGTGATAGAGGATCGGCGCAGCTATGAGACGTGAACGATAAGGAGACGCGCAATGCGTAAACGTATCTTGATGGCCCTGCTTTCGGCCCTCGCCTTGCCCGCTTGGGCCGAAGATACGGCCCTTTTGATGGGCGTAGACCGATATGATGAATTTCGCCGGGTTGGAAATGGGCTTGATGTGCTCAATGGTGCAACGGCCCTACGGGATGCGGGCTATCAGGTGAACAGTCTGGCCAATGGGCAAAGCGATGCGATGCTGCGCGCCTTGCAGCGTTTTGCAGTTGATGCGGGCGATGCTGATCGGGTGATTGTGGGGCTGGCCGGCCGGTTCGTGACCGATGGCGACCGCAGCTGGCTGTTGCCGTCAGACGCGGCGCGCCCGACCCTTTTTGGCATGGGTGATGCCGTGCCGCTTGACAGCGTGTTGCAGGTTTTGGCCCAAACCCCCGGTCAGGCCGTCCTGATCCTGGGTTATGATCAGGATGCTGATACGCCCATCGGATCATATCTGCGCCAGGGTGTTGGCCCGCTGGATATCCCGCAAGGCGTGACAGTCTTTTACGGCGAACCTGACTTTACCGACGGTGTTGTGACTGAGGCGATCACTGTGCCCGGCGGTGACGCGATGGATTTTGCACGCAATTCGCGTGGCCTGAATATTGCCGGTTACGCGCCCCGCGCTTTGGCATTTCGCCCCGAGGCCCCTGCCCCCGCGCCGGTTCCCGCCCGTCCTGATGCCTTGAGCGAATGGAACGCAGCGCAGGCCGAAAACACCGCCGACAGCTATCGTGATTTCCTATTTGCTTATCCCGAAAGCCCCTTTGCACGCGAGGCACGGCGCCGCCTGGATGCGATTGAAAACGATCCCCTTCGCCTGGCCGAGATCGCCGAAGACGCGCTTGAACTGACCCGGAACGAACGGCGCAACATCCAGCGCAACCTGACCTTGATGGATTTCAATACGCGCGGCGTAGATGGGATCTTTGGTTCGGGCACGCGCGGGGCGATCCGCAACTGGCAGCAAACCAATGGCTTTGCCCAGACCGGGTTTCTGACCGCCCAACAAATCAACCGTCTGGACGCTCAGGCTAGCCGCCGCACCGCCGAGATTGAGGCCGAAGAGGCCCGCGCCCGCGAAGAGGCCCTGAACCTTGAGCGCGCCTATTGGGAAGAAACCGGCGCCCGCGATGATGAGGCCGGGTATCGTGCCTATCTGGACCGCTATCCCGAAGGCATCTTTGCGGAAGAGGCGCGCAGCAAGCTGGACGCCTTGGACGATGACACGGATGCCGCCGCCGCGCGCGAGCGTGCGCTGAACATCAACCCGGTTGTGGCCCGTTTGATTGAAAACCGGCTGGACCAGCTTGGCTTTAACCCCGGGCGCGTTGATGGCCGCTTTGACCGCGACACCCGCGGCGCGATCAGCCGCTATCAGACCCGGCACGGGCTGTCATCGACCGGCTATCTTGACCAGCCCACTTTGGCCAGGCTGCTGGCTGATACGTTCGGACGTTAGATCAAAAAGCAAGCGGGGCGTTTTCTTTGATTTCCTTGAGAACAAAGAACGTCCTGATTTGCCGCACGCCGGGCAATGCAATCAGCATTTTCGTGTGCAGCGCGTTGAAACTGTTCATGTCCCGGACCCTGATTTTGAGAAGATAGTCAAAATCCCCCGCGACAAGGTGGCAGTCCAGCAGCTCTTTCATCCCGTCGACCGCCTGCTCAAACGCGGCGAAACTATCGGGGGTGGACCGGTCAAGGATCACCCCGACCATCACAAGCGTGCCCAGATCCACCGAGGCCGGGTTCACATGCGCCATGGTCTTTGCAATATGGCCACCCTCAACCAAAGCCTGCGTGCGCCTATGGCATGTGGCCGGGCTGACATTGACAGCCTTGGCCAGCTCGGCATTGGTCAAGCGCCCATCAGATTGCAGATGGCGCAGAATGTTCCGGTCGATTCGATCCAGATCGATTGAGGAAGAATCTTCCATTTCTATTGCCTATGTGAGATAAACCTATCCACCAACACTACCATGACGACCCATGGATGAAAACAGAAGGCCTTCTTTGAAAACACATTTCGCCCGTTGCCTGTTACGCTCTTCAAAACACAACAGGAGACCCGCCCCATGTCGCTGCTCGACAAATTCGAGCGCTACCCCCTGACCTTTGGCAAAACCGCCATCGAACATCTGCCCCGCCTGACCGCGGCCGTGGGGGCCGATGTGGAATTTTATGCCAAACGGGAAGACTGCAATTCAGGCCTGGCCTTTGGCGGCAACAAGCTGCGCAAGCTGGAATACATCGTCCCCGACGCCATCGCGAGCGGTGCGGACACGCTGGTCTCGATCGGCGGAGTGCAGTCGAACCACACACGGATGGTGGCCGCCACAGCCGCCAAGATCGGCATGAAATGCGTGGTCATTCAGGAAAAATGGGTGCCGCATCACGACGCGGTCTATGACCGGGTTGGGAATATCATGCTGACCCGTCTGATGGGTGCAGACAGCCGATTGGTTGATGACGGGTTTGACATCGGCATCCGCCAATCATGGGAGGACGCGATCCAATCGGTCAAGGACGCGGGCGGCAAACCCTACGCGATCCCCGCAGGTGCATCGGTGCATAAATACGGCGCTTTGGGCTATATCGGCTTTGCCGAAGAGGTCGCCGAACAAGAGGCCGCGCTGGGCTTCAAGTTTGACTATATCGTTGTCTGCGTCGTCACCGGCTCGACCCAAGGGGGCATGATCGTCGGCTTTGCGGCGCAAGACCGGGCGGACCGGGTGATTGGGATCGACGCGTCTGGCACGCTTGATCAGACACGGGCGCAAGTGCGCGAGATTGTCGATAACACCGCCGATCTGGTGGGGCTGGGGCGCAAGGTCCGCGAAGATGAAATCCACATCAACCCGAACTACGCCTACCCTGCCTACGGTGTCCCGTCCGAGGAAACCAATGCGGCCATCCGGCTTGCGGCAAAGACCGAAGCGATGATGACCGACCCGGTCTATGAGGGCAAATCGATGCAGGGGATGATCGATCTGGCGCAAAAAGGGTTCTTCCCCAAAGGATCAAAGGTGCTTTACGCACATCTGGGCGGCGCGCCTGCGCTGAACGGATACAGCTACTACTACAAGGATGGCTAACGTCATTCTTTAAGAACACCAAATCGCCAAAAGATGATTAGACAAGGACGTCGTTTGCGGCGTCTTTTTTTGGTGATTTTTTCTGGGTTAAGCCCCAGCATCACCGATGACCGATCATCGGGGGCGGATATGAGACCCTGCGCATGTGCAACTCATCGGTGTCAAAACGAATATTCAAAACACCGATCAAGCGGTATTCATCTGCGGTAAGTTCGCAGAAGCCTCCCCACCGACGCGGGAAGGCCGATTTTTCTGCGCGAAGCCTTATTCAGCCCGCACGTAGCGCTCTGCCAGCAGGCGGATCAAGCCGCGATCATTGCTGAACTGGCGCACGCCGATGATGTAAGTGCCTTGTTCCACACGGCCCATCACCAAGCTGTCCAGCCCATCACCGTAATCGTCGTTCTGACCAATCTGACGGCCCAGATCATCATAGACAACAAGCCACGGATCGCTGCCACCGCCGCCAATGGCCTCAACCACCAACAGGCTGTTTTCGGCCACGTCGAGGCTGAACCAGGTTACATCTTCATTGGCCTGCACATCTTCGCGGATACGGGACCCAAGCAGGCCCAGATCTTTGACATCGACACTGCCATCAAGTGGCGGGGCCGCATCACCGCGATCATAAAGCGATTGCAGGGCTTCTTCAGGATCATAGGCGCTGACGGTAACGGTGATCGGGGCATATTCATCGCTCAGCGCTTCCATCGCGATGCAATAAGTTCCGGCATCAAGTGTGTCGGCCACGTCGATACGCGAATTCAGCCCGTCAAAATCATCATTGTCGTCAATGTAGTTATCATTTGGACCGTACAGCGTGATCACAGGGTCCGCGCTGGGGTTTTCTGCCGTGATGCTGATCGGGCTCGGGGCGTCCAAGGTGAAGCTCCAATAGGGGGTATCGACCACGGATGCCGATGCAGAGCTGCCCAAACTGCCCAGCGGGGTCGCTTCATCACAGCTGCCATCGGCGCTGCCGCCGCTGGAATAGCTCACGCCTTCGGTCAGGGCCTCTTGTTCTTGCCGGCCCACGCGGACAAAAGCGGTCATCGGCCCGCCATCATAGCTGCGTACAGACATGCAATATGTGCCGGCATCCAGATAGGTCTCGGCCCGCGAGGCACTGTTGCCACCGGAATCGTCATCGGACAGGATCACGCTGCCTGTCGCATCAAGCAGGTCGATTACAGGGTCACCACCCCCGCGACCCGCAGCTTCGACCCGCACATCAGCCCCTTCGCTGACCGTAAACAGCGATACGTATTCGTTTCCGCCCAGAACCAGCGCCATCTGTTCTTGATAGGTGCCAGCGGTTGCGATGTCTGATGCGGCCTCATCACCGCCGATCCAGATGCCGTTAGAGCCACTGCCACCACAAAGACCATCCTGCGCAAAGGCAGGGGCAGCAAAGCCAAGCACCGCAAGGGGCAAAGCGGTTGAGAATCGTAACAATTGGGCCATTTGATGGGGTCCTTTGAATTTCTTAATCTGATGGCGAAGCCTAATCCGATTGCCCGCCCGTTGGCCAGTGCGAACTCTGTAAAGTCAGGGAAATCTGACCCAATCATTATTTTACATATTTGTTAATTAATAGATATGTGTAATAAAGCCTCTATGAAGGAATCAGATCAACTTGATGCTGCATTTGCGGCCTTGGCCAATCCGACGCGCCGGGCCATCCTTGCGCGACTGGCCCAGGGCGAGGCGACGGTCAACACCCTGGCCGAACCGTTTGAGATGAGCCTGCCTGCCATATCCCGCCATATTCGGGTGCTTGAGGATGCAGGTCTGATTACACGGGGACGGGACGCACAATTCCGGCCCTGCACCCTGAATACCGAACCCTTGCAGGTCGTGGCCAGCTGGACCGACCGCTACCGGCATATCTGGGACAACCGCTTTGATGTGATGGCCGGGCTTCTTAAAACCATGAAGGAACAACAAGATGAGTGATCAGCAAACCTGGGTAAAGATACAGCGCGCATTCGATGCACCGATTGCGCAGGTCTGGAAAATGTGGACTGATCCAGAGTTGTTCAAACAATGGTACGGCCCCATGGGCATGACCGTGCCGGTTGCCGAAATGGACGTGGTTGTCGGCGGCACCCGCAAAGTCTGCATGGAGATGAAGACCCCCGATCGCACCATGTCGATGTGGTTCACCGGCGTCTATAAAGAGGTCAGCAGCCCTTCACGGCTGGTTTATACCGAAAGCATGTGCGACGAAAACGGCACGATCATCCCGCCACAGACGATGGGCATGCCCGAAGGGGCCCCAGATATCACCGAAGTGATCATCGAATTATCCGAGGCAAACGGCAAAACCCAGATGACAATGGTGCATGTCGGCGTGCCTGAAGGCTCTGCCGGCGAAGGCGGCTGGAACCAGGCCTTTGATAAGCTGGCGGCATTCATCGCCGCGCAGACTTAAGCAACCGGCCCACTGGCGGGGGCGATACAGGCCCCGCCAAGACGACGGCCCTGCTGCAGATCGCGATAAGGCGGCCTTATGTATCAAACGCACCAACAACATACCTTATAAAAACAAGGCTATGAATCCATAATGCGGGTATGCAGGAAACCATACACGGATTGATTAAGAAGCGCGGTGAGATAGCAGGCCAGCCCAAGGTCGCGCTCAAAGCCGCTGATGCGCTAAAGGCCGATCTGGACGCCATAGACCGCGCACTGGTGCTGTGCGGCTATCAGGACGATCCTAAGGGCATCGCGCCGCGTGGGAAGTACAAGCAGCTATTCGGGCGGAATGAGTTGAAGCTGATGATCCGCGACAGGCTACGGCAAGGGCCGACTGATGATGAGACCATTGCGGCGCATATAATCGATTGTAAGGGCTGGGATGCTGACGTGCAGGCGGATGTACTTAAGCGGGTCCGTCATGCGTTACAGCGCGAGCAGAATGTCGGGCGGGTTGTGCAGGACTTTGGGCCGGATAGGTGTTTGTGAAGGCTGGCCCCTTAGGGCCAGCTCAATTCTATTCCGCTGCGTCTTTTTTGGGTAACAGATAAGGCAGATATTCAAGTGCTTTGGAGTCGCGACCCTGAAAATAATTCAATGATTTTTCCGGCAGCCAGACCTCAAAAAAGTGTGCACGGAACGCCGGCAGCAATTCATTTGGATACGCCTTTGGATATACGACACGCCCATCCTCGAAGTCGTGGCGATACGTGGGCAATGAGTCTGTATCTACATGCAGTTCCTCGCGAAGGAATTTGCAGAACATCTTGCCCTCGGAGATGTCAGGTAAAAGGTTTTCAGGCAGCACATAGCCCCGAGATTCCATCGGGCCGATAAGGCCGATCATCATTTCTTGCAACATAGACCAGTATCCATAAGGGACGTTCTGCATATTGGTAGTGTAGCGCTTCAAATGATAGCTATAGCCTGATTGTGTGCCTTGACCACTCAGCCAATCGTACACCCACTTACTTACCATGACAGCAAATTTTGGTGATAACCACTGAGCCAAATGAACCGCGACCTGCGGATGGACCCAAGTGCCCTGTAGATGTGGCTCACCACCTTTTATCGACTTTACCAAACCCGAAACGGGAATTCCCGTTTCGGCACTAAGCGCCTCAAGGAAAGGGTCTGTTGTCTTTTGGCGCTTATAGTCAAACCATTGCTTTTCTGCCGCTCGGCACATCGCGGTGGCGTTAATAAAGCCATCCGACTGCCTTTGCTGTACTGGACTACCTTGGATTTCATGCTCAATTAGCTTCATTGCATACTGCATCGATATGTCCCTTCCGGACGTTGTGCGCTGCAATGCGTCCTTGACTGCCCTTGATTATAAGGGCTATCAGAGGCTACCGTGAGTAGGTGATCGCGATTACAGCGCGATTAAGAAAATGCCGGGTAGGGTTTTGGTAGAACCCGCCCGGCCACTCACGATCCCATCAATAGCGGAATTTTGCCTTTAACGCGAGTCTATCTTTGTCTTTCCATAAGTGTGCCTTATTTTTGACGCATTCGTCAAAACTGCGATTTAAGCAGCCCGCTGCCAATAACCTTTCCAGTTGCCGCTTACAGGCGCGTCCATCGCATTGCTGACCACGACATGCGCTAGTGTGCCGTTGTCTGTGCTTCGGTTGTCTTCCAGCCATGCATACTGGTGCAGGTACTTGGGGCTAACGCCGTAGTGCTGGCCTTCGATCATGTTCCGTAGGCGGCTATGCGCAACACGGACTGGCGTTTTCCCGCAACCCATCGGGTGAGCTATAGGAAGATGTTTTTGCAGCGGTTTGGTCGTGACCACAACAGGCTTCACTGCCGCCACTTTCAAGTTCGGACTTTTGGGCCGGTTTGCAAACTGCCCGCGAATTGCCAAGCCCAACAACGACGCGGGTTCCTCGACGCTCGGGATGATGCAGCGACATAATCCGTAGTTCTGCGTTGTCGTGCCCAAACTCGACCATCAGCGACGCGCTGGCGAGTTCTGGAATTGCCGCAAGGCATTTGGTTGCAATGCTGCAGAACTTGCCAACGCTCATATGGGTTTGTCCGTGCCCATCGAGAAGCTGTAGTCTCGCTTCCGACCATGTCTCTATCATGCCGCCGCAGTCGACGCCTTTCGATGTAGAATACCTGAGTTCAGTGACATGGTAACCCGGAGAAATTGCACCGTCAGCGGTCTCAAATACCAATGAATGCGTGTGGTCCTGACGTTGAAGGGTGTCCAGAAGATCAAGCAATGTGTTCATCATGGCCTCTTTTATTTCAATGATTCTTGAAATAAGGTACAGACCAACGCAGATATTTCAAGAGGTATTGAAATATGAATTCGAAGGACGCGGCCTTACTCTTTGGAGCGCTCTCAAATTCTGATCGTTTGGACGTCATACGGGCTTTGGTTGAGGCGGGACCGGACGGAATGAGCGCAGGTGCAATTGCACGCAAAATCGGGGCCAGCCCGTCAAGAACGTCGTTTCACTTGACAGCTTTGTCGAAGTCAGGCTTCGCAACAAAAGACCGCCAGTCCCGGACTCTGACCTATAGGATCGACTTCAAGACAATTGGTGCGCTAATTAACTTTTTGATGGAGGATTGCTGTCGGGGCAGCGCTGAGCTGCAGAGTTGCTGCTAATTTAGCGGTGGGTGTGCTCTGGAATGGTCGAGGCCCCAAACGGACATTCCTGCAATGTACAGCATTTGACATTACGGGCTCAAATCCGGCTTGCGGTGGCGCAGCTCGCTCAAAAGCTGTTCGGATGGAAGTTATGCGGGACAAAACGGACCTTAGTTACGGCAGGACCAACGTCTTCTAATGAGGTTTTCGGGCTAAATGGCCGGTTAGACTAATCGGGTTGCAACAATTTCCTTACAAGAGGATGACATCGCTGGGCAAGTCTGTAACGTATCCGATAGTTTCTAAATGAACAGCCTAGGTTATGTGCATGTCGAATAGTACGAGCAACCATTTTTCTAGTGTTTTTGACTTTGTCATACTGCCAATAAAAATACTGTTCATGTCGCTTCTTAGGCCGCGTTCGCTGCATCGGCTTGCTCTTGGCAAGGAGGGTGTTGGCAACTCTCTCACGGCAGTGCTTTGGTACATGCTTTACTCAATTTTCATTGTGTTAAGTCAAATCGACAATGCCAATGATCCTGAAACAAAGCTACTTGTAGAAAGTGCTCTATCTATCCCATTTTCCATAGAAATTCTGACGATACCGAACTTCTTGCTGGTGTTGCTTTTGGTTTGGTTGCCAGCATTTCTATTGATTCACAAGCAAGACCGCCGTGACGTTATCTCACTAAAGATAATCGTTTTGATTGTTGCACTTTTCCCTTATAATTTGGTTTCCTATCTTTCTTTTTTTCCAACGCGATGGCAGCTACGGGAAGCAACATCTCTTAGGGCGCTGCTCAGCGGTGATACCGCGACACTTATCTACTTTGGATCCGTTTCCATAATAATTGCGGTGCTTTTTGCGCTCAACATTAGAAGCATTGCTACATGTACAAGCGCCATACGTTGTTGGCTCAGCATCGCGCTGACAGTATTTTTGATGATTTCGATTGCCTGGAGCATTCAGCCTTTCCTTTTAGCCTTTACGTTGGTTGGAATGTCTGTTCTGGGTTCATGAATTGTCCCGAATTTGCTATTAGCATTACTCTTGACCAAGGAGCCATCTGAAACGGCACGATTAGGACAACGATTGAAAGATACCAGAGAGCAGCTATGGCAGTGCTGAAGCTGCCATTCATGTGGTTTGCAGCATCACGCACCTTGGGCTCAAACCGGACTTGCGGTGGTGCAGCACGCTCAAAAGCTGCTCGGATGGCTGCTATGCGGGACAAAGTGTGAATTCGCTGCGCTTGAACCAAAGACCGCTTTTTCACCTGCCCCCTCAGCGGCCCGGTCGGACAAACTCCGACCTTGCTTGTTCGACTCTTTTCCTAATACCACAGCCTTTTGCATGATCGTTGATCAATCCCATGGCCTGCATGAAGGCGAATATCGTTGTCGGCCCCAGGAATTTCCAACCGCGTTTTTTCAGTTCTTTGGAAAGCGCTTGCGAAGTTGCGGACGTGGAAACCGTTTGTGGCTCGGCCAGTTCTTCGCGCTTCGGTTCAAAGCTCCAGACGAAGGCAGCAAGCGATCCTTCAGCCTTAACCAACTCGGCCATGCGCCCGGCATTGTTGATCGTGGCCGCGATCTTGGCCCTGTTCCGAACGATGCCGGTATCTTCCATCAATCGCGCACGATCCGCGTCTCCAAACGCGGCAATTTTCGCATAGTCAAACCCGGCGAAAGCGGCCCTGAAATTCTCCCGCTTGGCCAGAATAGTACGCCAGCTCAATCCGGACTGGAAACTCTCAAGGCAGAGTTTCTCAAAGAGACGGGTGTCGTCAGCAACCGGAAAACCCCATTCCTTATCATGATAGTCTAGGAACTCCGGTGCCGCGCCTGACCACTTGCAGCGCGGTTCGCCGTCGGGTCCTGTGAAGAGCGTCGGCATCGCTCAGGCTTTCAGAAAGTCGAGCGCAGGCGTCGTCTTCTTGACGTCGACTTCGGCGATCTGTGCAATGACGACATTGTGCTCAACGAACGGATCGGCATTGATGCGCCTCTCGATCTCTTCGCGGCTTTCTCCTGCGGCGAGAATAGCGCCACCGCCGTCCGGCGTCAGGGAACCCACGCATTGAAATATGCCATCTTCGAAACCCTGAGCGATCCATTCGTTGTGGGCAGGCATGAAATGAGGGGCGGCGGATTTGTTTTCGGAGAATCGAAGAAAAATGATAAACACTGTTGTCTAGTCTTTCATTGAAGATTGATCAGGAAGCTGGTCGAGCCACACCTCCAGCGCGGAGACTTCCGCCCTGAGGAATGCCTCGTCCTTGAGAGCGGAGGCCAACACTGCGATGCCTTGCGATCGCCCTAGAACATGCAACGCCAGAGACTCGGCACCGTCTTCGTACCCGAGTGCCCTGAACTGAAACGCGAGCCAGTCGCGAAACAGGCCGAAAATTTCCGTGGCACGGGTCCCTGCGATATGATCCAGCTTGGCCAATTCGGTCGTTAGCGTCCCGACCGGGCACCCGAACGCCATGATTTTGGTCCGATTGACGATGAGGATGCGGATAAACGACAGTATTCGTTCTTTTGGGGCCGCATCCGTTTCCCAAGCTTCGAGCATTGTCCGCGTTGCCGCCAGGCGGCGGCTCACAACCGCGTTCAGAATATCGTCCTTGGACTTGAAGTGGTGGTAGAAGTTACCGCGAGAGATGCCAACTGCATTGGCTATGTCCGCAAAGGATGTTGCCTCGAAGCCTGCCTCGTAAAAGAGAGTATCAGCCTTTTCTTCGATACGTTCGCGAGTAGCTGATCGTGACATAGAAATCCCTAAAGAATTGCTTCAGGTAGATTAGGACAAATGTCCTAATTTGTCAAACATGGACTCCGAAAGCAACCGTTCGTGCGCCGCGCAGCATCGGTAGTGATGGGCTTAAACCGGGCTCGCGGTGGCGCAGCTCGCTCAAATGCTGTTCGGATGGCAGCTATGCGGACAAAACCGACCCTCATTGTCGCTGCATGAATGTCTGCTTCATTTCGAAATACGCTTGATTTACAAAAAACTTCACGCAGTCTACCGTCCGACCAAGCTAGGTAAAATTGACGATAGGAAAACGCTATGGACTGGAGCTTGGTGGCTGTGATGGTCGGAATACATGCGCTTATGTTTCTAACACCCGGGCCTGACAGTATCGTTGTTGTGTCACGGGCAACCTCTCAAGGGATGCGGCACGCATTCGCATGTATTCTTGGTGTTATTTCGGCCGGTCTGTTCTTCGTCCCTGCCATTGCGTTCGGAATGGAATTTGTGAACTCCTTGTCGCCTGCAATCTGGATGGCCGTCCGCGCCGGTGGGGCCCTGTACCTGATATATATCGGATACAAGATACTGCGCACTTCATTTGCGTCACGCAGCGTTCGCGATCAGTCCAGTCACATGTCTGGGCTACGGTCGGAAGAGCCGTTGATTGCAGCCTTCATCCAAGGGCTTCTAACAAATTTGGGGAACCCGAAGATGGTAGTATTGCTGACGTCATTTCTGCCGCAATTCGTAGCAGTAGAGCTCGGAAACGTCAGCGCCCAAATCCTTACGCTCGGCTTCTTTATGTATCTGAATGGTTTGATCTGTTTCAGCATCATCGCCCTGACTGCAATAACTATAAAAAAGCAAATCGTTAGCCGGTTCGGATCAAGAAACCTGTCTTTTTGGGGTGGAAACCTAACAGGCAGCACCATGCTCGGCGTTGGGTTTTGGATGCTTATTGCTCCGATCAAGTTCGTTATGGGGCCTCGCTTAAGTTGAGACGGCACTCTCGCGCATCGAGTTAGCAAAGCGGCCATTTGAGCGCAATGCAGCATTGGCTACTTCAGGCTCAACATCGTCTTTCGCTGCATTGTTCGCCAATGGCAGCTTTGAGGCCATTCATTCCTTGTCTTCGAAAGTCCGGTCTGGAAACCGTCGATCGTTTCGGCGTTCGTATTTCGCCAATAAGCCTCGATCCCTTGACGACCGACTTCGTCGTAAATGGTAATCCCAAACCGCGTTTGGCCCCTGATGTAGGGTCCCCAAACTGGACATTCTGAAACGCAAAAGGGCCGCATCCCAGATGCGGCCCTTTTTTGTATCCTTGCTTTCGCTTGGCTTAGCCCTGACGGGCTTTGAACCGGCGTTGCGTCTTGTTGATCACATAGACGCGGCCCTTGCGGCGCACGACGCGGCAATCGCGATGACGCTGCTTGAGCGAGCGGAGGGAGTTCCGTACCTTCATAAGGTCGTTCCTTCGTGTCGCGGCGCGCGGATTGCGCCTTGGGTTACGGTTTCGGACCAAAGGCCCAGTGAATTCATGGTGGACGATACTGGGATTGAACCAGTGACCCCTTCGATGTCAACGAAGTGCTCTACCGCTGAGCTAATCGTCCTGATCTGTCACAAATACGCCCGCCCTATAACGAAATAGGACGTGAGGCATACCCACGTCAGTCCGGCGGTCTATAAAAGGAGTCGAAGAGGGGATCAAGGGCTTTTGGTAATTTCCAAAACCGGGCTATCATAAAACCCAAAGGGAGGAATGTTTGCCCATCACGACCTATCAGCTTGACCGACCCCAGACGCGCAAAACATGCGTTGTCTTCGCCTCGCCCCATAGCGGGCGGGACTATCCTGATGCGTTCCTGAAGCAAAGCGTGCTGAACCAGCGCGAGGTACGCAGCTCTGAAGATGCATATGTCGACCGGCTTTTTGCGGATGCGCCCACTTATGGGGCGCCCTTTATCAAAGCCCGTGCGCCGCGTGCTTATCTTGATCTTAATCGGGGCGCGGATGAGCTTGATTCTGCCCTGATCGAAGGTGTCCGCCGGTCAGCCCATAATCCGCGCATCGCCAGCGGGCTGGGCGTTATTCCACGTGTGGTCGCCAATGGCCGGCAGATTTATCGCGGCAAGATCAGCCTGACCGAGGCGCATGGCCGGATCGCCCAATTCTGGCGTCCCTATCATGATCAGCTGCAAACGCTGCTTGATGAAAGCTTTAACACCTTTGGGCAGGCCATCTTAATCGATTGCCATTCCATGCCGCATGAGGCGCTCAACAGCGTCGGCCCGCCCGGCAGCCCACGCCCGGATATTGTTCTGGGTGATCGGTTCGGGGCTGCGGCCTCGGGTGATATCGTCGAACAGGTCGAAGCCGCCTTTGCCAGTGCTGGCTTACGCGTGGCGCGGAACATGCCCTTTGCCGGAGCGTATATCACCCAGCATTACGGACGCCCATCGCGCGGGCAACACGCCATTCAGGTCGAAATCGACCGGCAGCTTTACATGGATGAGCGCAGCCTTGAACCGAACGAGAATTTCGGCGCATTCAAGGCGCTGTTGAACGATGTGATGGCCGCCCTTGTCGATATTGGCGGGCAAAGTGATAAACGGGTGGCGGCCGAATAATCGGCCCGCCCGGGGGCCGGTTCCCTACATACCGTGACGATCCACGCTCAGTAATATGCGCACAAGCGCAGCCTGCGTGCGCACGCCGGTTTTATCATAGATCCGTTGCAAATGGGTCTTGGCCGTATTCGGGCTGATGCCCAGCGCATGCGCCGCCTGCGACAAATCACAGCCCGCAATCACCTGATGGGCCAGCTTTTCTTGGGTTTTGGAAAGCCCAAACACCTCGGTCGCGATGGAAAGCAGGTAATCAAGCCGGGTGGGGTCATCAAATGTGATCAGACATTTGCCATCGCGCAAAAGCGCCCAACAGATATGCGCCAGACCGGCATCATCCTGACCCAGCGCAATCGGGCGGTTGACGGTATCGGTGATAAGGCAAATCTTGTGGCGGTCCCGGATTTCCGCAATCCAGGCAATGGCGGCCATCAGATCGCTTTGCGCACGCGGGTCAATCGCGCAAAGCTGTTTGCCCCGCAGACCCAGCCGGGCGTGATCAGGAAGACGGTCGCGCGCTGCCGGGTTCATCCAGAGCACCCGCGCCGTCTCATCAACCTCGATCAAAGGGGCGGCAATATTGTCAATCTGCACTTGATTGCCCACGATACAGGCGATTTTCCAGGCCCCATCCACCTTATGCAGGATCTTCAGCTCATGATAGTGGCCGGCCATTTCGGTCAGAAAACCGGCAGGATCGCCCCTTTGTTCATAGCTGACCCAGGCCATATCCGTGCCCATAACGATATTCAGGTTTTCGCGGATGATGGCGACAGGGGGCGCCCAACCTTCCTCATCCGCCAGAATGCGGCGCATCTGCTGACGGATTTCCGCGCCTTCGGACACGGTCACCCCTGTGCCCGCATGGCCATGAATACGGCGGATCTCGGGGCCGTCATGCCAACAGGCCTCCCATGCGGCATAATCCCGGCGCAGGTAGGCGTCGGTCTCGGCCTCTAGCACGGCGATAATGGCGCTGCGGTCGTCCTCGAAATCCTTCATTGATGCCTTGCCCTGCGCTGCCTAAGCGGTGTTGAACGGAGGGCTTTGATAGAACCGACCCAGCGCCACACCCATTTGATGCCAGCAGGCAGTTTGCCCAGGATGCGGATGCACCATGGCCATTGGCCTGCCGTTTCATAATAGGCATCTTCCTGGCTGGGGTCGAACTTCAAATGCTGATCTTGCAGCGGTTTGACATAGATAAGCGATTGCATGGGCGCTCCTTCAGGATGATGGATGATCTTCCTGCAAGATACGCCGTTATGCGTGTTTGCATTGTCATACGAACGGATGACAGGGCTGGATTTTCATGCAGCCCTGCCCGATTGCGCGCCTATCCAAGCAGGATAATATCCGACGCACCCGCATCGCGGCGCAATGCATGCACGTCAGCCAGGGCCGGGTCATTGATCCAGCCCAGCGCCGCGTCGCGGTCAGGAAATGACAATAGAGCCGCCGCATCCGGGATAGGCGGCACACCGTCGATGGCGTGTAGATCAGCGCTTGCAGCTTCGATCTTACCACCATGCAGGGCAAGCGCAGCGGCGGCCTTTTCGCGATATGCGGCAAGCGCTTCGGGTTTGGTGATGGTCAGGCTGGCATAGGCATAAATCATGTGGGTCTCCTTCATTTTTGGGGTATCTGCACCATAGATTTTCACGCAGCATGCGAAAACGCGTGAATTTGCATCCCACATGTGCGAATACGCACGGCATGGAACCGCATTGGGATGATCTTCAGACGGTCTTATGCCTTGTGCGCTGCGGCTCGCTTGCGGGGGCGGCGGCCGAGCTTGGCGTCAATTACACCACCGTATCCCGCCGGATCACCCGGGCCGAGACCGCCCTGGGCGTTGCCCTGTTTGACCGGCTGACGGACGGCTATCGGCCAACCGAGGCCGGGCAAACCGTCGCCACCTTTGCCGCACGGATGGAATTGGACGCGCATGCGTTGATCCGGCAGTTGCACGGCTTGAATGACAGCCTGTCCGGGCCATTGACCATCACCGCACCGCAACTGCTGATCGCCCATGTTCTAGGGCCGGTCATTGATCAGTTTTGCACCGCCTATCCTGATGTCCGCCTGCATGTGCGCGCCACAAATGATCTGCTGGACCTTAATAGACGCCAGGCCGATCTGGCCATTCGGATCAGCCGCGATCCTGGGGATACATTGATGGGGCTGCGCCTGACAGCACAGCACTCAGCCAGTTTTGCCCATGCCGATTGGGCCGCGCAAATCGCAGAAGACCCGCAAAAGATGATCGATTGGCTTGTCTATGCGGCCTACAACAGCGTGCCCGGCCAGGTTGATCCGCAATATCCCCATCACCGTGTGCGCATGACATTTGACGACATGGTCGCAATCCAGGGCGCCGCGCAGGCCGGGCTGGGCGTAGCCCGCATGCCCATGTTCCTGGGCCGGGCCTGCGGTCTGACCCAGGTTCCTGTTTTACCGCCGCAACCCTATGCGGATATCTGGGTTGTCGGCCACCGCGATGTCTGGCCATCGGCCAAAGTAAAAGCCTTTCGGGACATCCTTATCCCCTATTTCCGCCAGACCAAAGACCGGTTTACGGCAGGCTAAATACAGTTCCGGCGCATGACTGCGATCCATTCGGCAGATGGCAGGGGAATGGTGAACTGCAATACAGGGCCATAGACCCGGGCAAGATTGGGGAAAAAAAACACCTCTTCACCCGCGCGGGCGACAACCTCTTCGGGCAACCGGAAAGATGCGGTCAGCCCCGTCGCTTCCTGGCGCAGAAACTCAACATGATCTTCTGTTAAGGGATATCGATCCTGCCCCATTATAAAGGCAGAGCTGTTCATTGGATCGTCCGAGAAAACAAGCGGCCTACCGCCCGGAAAGGACCGATTGCTGAAATCACCCTCCTCAACAATCAGGATATGCACCCTTGGATCATCTTCGCGGCAAAACAAGGTAAAGGGTTGCCCGTCGCCAACCCCGTAATATTGCCGCGTGGCCAAAACCAACCCTGCCTTGTAAGGCTCCAGGTACCATGGGTCGGTTTTCCAATCGACATTATCCAGCCCAAGCCCTTCATGATCGGCCGCATCAAACGCATAGCTTTGCCCCGCAGCAACACGCGACGCCGTGGTCAACACCTCGGCCGAGATGCCCATCTCAAGCGTGTATTCCAGCACGT
This sequence comes from Yoonia sp. BS5-3, assembly GCF_038069655.2. NCBI lineage: Bacteria > Pseudomonadati > Pseudomonadota > Alphaproteobacteria > Rhodobacterales > Paracoccaceae > Yoonia > Yoonia phaeophyticola. The sequence goes on along the minus strand of NZ_CP150951.2, from coordinate 1,672,904 downwards.
CGGCCGAAATCCATGGCACGGCCCCTTCCCCGACAAGCGTCACGCTGATCCCAGGATCGATATCCCGCTCGACACCGCCCATGAAGGCCAGCACACAGGCATCTTCGCAAACAGTCTTGCGTTCCGGCTCTGCGCCGCTGGGTGTCCCCAGTTCGCGGCGGTCCGTGTCCCAGCCATTTTCGCGGATAAGCCGGCCCAGCGCCATTGCCGCCGCCGGATCGCCACCGGTTGAATCAAGCGCGATCGCCCAAGGGAAGTCATATTGCGCGGCGAAGGCCGCAAACCGGGCCGGTGTGTCTGCCGTAATTTCACCTTGGGCTTCTGCCCATTCGCAGCTCCAACAATTGCCGCCATTGCCCGTGATGTAAAACTGCATCTCGTCGGCTGCGCTGGCCGTTCCAAATACACCGCAAATCAATGCGGCCAACCCTACGTTAAATGTCCTCATTAAATGCCCTCATTTTCAAAATCAGCCCGCCCAAACGGGCGACCTGCAATACGCCATATGTACGCGTTCTGTACGCAATCTTTATCGGTCAATACGCCGCTATGTGCCAGATTAGCGGCCCGGCGCAAAAAAAGAAGTGGCCTGTTTTCCTGGACGCAAAAACCGGCCCAATCAGCCCGCCATCTCGGCACGCAGGAACGGCTCTGGGCTGTCCACCTCAACCAGGCGCTTGCGGTCGATCTGCCAGAACCGGTTGCCAACGTTGCGCAGAAAACTGCGGTCGTGGCTGACCAGAAGGCAGGTTGCCTCATGGTTGATCAGCTCATGCTCAAGCGCTTCTTGTCCTTCGATATCCAAATGGTTTGTGGGCTCATCGAGAAGGTAGAAATTGGGCTGTTGCAAACGCAAGATCAGCATCGCCAGCCGCGCCTTTTGCCCGCCCGAAAGCGTCCCGATCTTCGTGTCCTGCATCTGAATATTCACGCCCGCCCCAGCAAGCAAACCGCGCGCCCGTTGATCACCGATATCAAACTGACCGGCAACGGCTGTCATCGGGGTATCCGCGTCATCAAGCTGGCTGAGATGCTGATCGGAATAGCCCAGCGTCACTGTCGGAGCGCATTTGATCGCAGGCACCTCGCCCGCCGTCAACGCGCGGTGGATCATCTTGATCAACTGGGTTTTTCCGGTGCCGTTCGTTCCCAGCAGGACGATCCGGTCGCCCTTGGTGATCCATGTCTTACCGGTTTCATAAAGCGCCCGACTATCGGGCGTTTCCACCATCGCATTATCAAGCGTTATCAATGCCTTGGCATGGGTTCCCCGATTGGCCAGCTTGATGTCGCCAGCCCCCTGTTCGCGATGTGCCGGTTTTGCGGCTGCTTCAATCTTGGCGGCCCGTTCGGTTAATTGCTTGGTCTTGTTCACCAGCAGGTCAGAGCCCGAGTTGATCCCGATATTCTTGAGCTTTGCAGCCTGTTTGCGCAGCTGGTTCGCTTTGTTCAAATCATTGGCAAAACGGCGTTCATCAGCGGCGTCTGCCGCGTCCAAAGCATGGCGCGCCTTGGTGAATGGTAGAGCAAAGGCCCGTGATTGATCGGCCCGCAGGAACAAAGTCCGGTTGGTGACCGCATCCAGAAAAGCCCGGTCATGGCTGGTCATGATCACCGGCGTATCGCGGGGCAAAGCCCCCAACCATTCTTGCAACAATCCGATCCGGTGCAGATCAAGATGGTTTGTCGGCTCGTCCAACAAAAGGACGTCTGGTTGGGTGACCCAAGCCGCCGCCAAAAGGGCCGTGCGCTGCCATCCGCCGCTGAGCTCGGCCATGGGCCGATGTTGCAGATCATAGGGCACTTTCAGCTCATCCAGCACGACATCCACGCGCCAGCTTTCATAATCTTGCTGTTCCTGCGGCAATGCGCCAAGCACATGATCATAAAGGGTTTTACCGGCCGCACCCTGCGGAAGGTGTTGCTGTACATGGGCCAGTTGCAAACCACGTGCGCGCGTGATCTCGCCTGTTGTCGGATCAAAACTGCCCGCGATGCAGCCCAGCAAAGTTGACTTGCCGCGCCCATTCGCAGCCACCAGCCCAATCCGGTCGCCTTTGGAAATGGTCAGGTTCAGATCGGTGAAAAGCGGATCGCCAAGGGTCACCCCAAGCGCGTTGATATTGATAAGTGTCATAGAGATCTCAGGTCAGGAAAAGAAGCCGCGAAAGCGGCGGATAGGCAGACCGGGAAATGACCTGCCCTGCAAACGCATTTACAGGGCGGAACGGGGACCATGCTGAAGTCGGCGGATGATACGCATGTTCAGCTTGTGCCCTCCTGTTGTGATTGTGACCAATGACCGAAGCGTATGATTGCCATGCGGGACGGGTCAAGACCCATCTTACAGCCTATCCCATCCTGGGCGCTGTTTCGAACCGCGGGCCTTGGTCATAGACCGTCTTATTACCGTTTATTGGGCAGCGCCGACTGCGACAGAGTAGATCACCGCTTCTTTGACGCCATCCAGGCCAATCAGCGGGTTCACGAGGCTGTCTTGATAGCCACCCATGCATAAACTGCCCAGCCCTAGCTCTGCCGCGCGCAGACAGATGTTTTGCACCACATGGCCCGCCTCAAGCAGGATATATCGATAGCCGCGCGGCCCATATTTTGCCTGATTGCGATCAAAGACGGCCCCGATACAAAGAACCACGGGCGCGTCCTTGACGAAAGACCATGTATGAAAGGCGTGTCGGGCCTGAGGTTCCCAATCGGACACTGAAACGGTTTCCAGGGCATCGCCGATGGTGTCGTAGTGGTATATACTCTTCGCCAGCCCGTCTACGTTGCGCACCAACGCATAGAGTTCAAGCGGGTAAAGCCCGCCCGCTGATGGCACCGGGCGTCGCAGAAATTTCTGCCCGTTCTCCATCATATCAGGGCCGAGCGCCGCATAGGCGGACCGGAGCAGGCGGGCGAGGTCGGCCAGACTTAGCGGTGCATCGGAAAAACTCCGGTCAGAGTGTCGCGAGGCCGCCAATTCGTCCAAAGCGCCGCGATCTGTGTCTGGCAAAGCCACCCGGTCGGCATGCGGATAGGTTTTTGTCTTTTGCAGAAATGAGGCGCCAGAGCCGGGGTTTTCGTTGGTCCATGGCTCAGAATTGAGATGAAAGAAGCGTGAAAGCCCGGTGGTATCGTCAACGTTGCTGGTCATGGATCAGGCCAATGGATGTGGACATGGGTTAAGCTCTTGCGGGGTCAAAGGCCGAGGTCTTATGCCCCAATCTACCGGCGCGCGAAACAGCCGTGTGCCGCCAAGGCGTACATGCCCATAGCCGAAATCAATGGGCTGCAGCCCGGTCACAAAGACACGTACCACGCGGGGGCCAAGCGGGCGAATGTCAGCAGGTGTGATATCGGCGTAGGCGACACGGGCACCTGATTTGATAGCAGCCTCTGTGACAATCTTTAACGTTGCCGCAGACGTATCACCGCTGCGGTTAGCCAGGGCATGAATATCGCATGTTTTCTTTATCTGGGTCAGAAACCCGAACTCGCCCGCGTGTTCTGGCATGACGTGGAATAGTGCGTGATCATCCAGGGTTCGCACACCATCATATCGCGCCAAACGTGCAGGATAGGTTTGATCCTGCATCCGCGTTTTCATCCCAGAGCGCAGCTGGACCAGCTCAAACACAGCTTTATCAAGGGCAACAACCGGGTCGCAATCACAGCCCAAGCCGACAACACGGAAGATGCCGCCTTGGCTGGCATCCTCGGCAATCGCCATGATCACATATGGCGCTTGATCCGATTGCAGCAGCAATAGCCGCACAGTTACGCCGAACTTTTCATAATGCCGAATGATCGCCGCGGCGTTGCATCCACCGGCCGGCGTTTCGATCTGAGTGGCGGGCAGGCGGTTGAGCCAGGTGAGCATCAAGGCGTCCCGCTCGATCACCTCATAGCAGCCGCCAAGAACTGCCCCGGTCAAATCCGGCCCTGCTGCAAGCCCGTTGGATGAAACGGGCGTAAAGAAATCCTGGGCACGCTGCGGACCGGCCAGATAGACCATCGACGCAGGCAATGCGACCGGGGTTTCCTCCGGCAGTTCGATACCAGTGATCCAGGACACCTCAAGGCCGGGCTCCCATTTTTGGTAGGGCGCGCCCATGGCGTATTGCGGTGCTGAATAAAGCACACAGTCGTCCGGCGTGATCGTGGGCCCATGCATCGGGCCGCTACGAACGCGCTGATGATCCCATTGGAATGCGCCATAACGCTCGATGGCTTCGCCAAGCGCTGAAAGCTTGGCTTCTTCTTCGCTGCGACCTTTGCCGCTGGCAAACCGCATGGATAGGGGAAATTGCTGCGCGCCGAAATGCGCCAATGTTGCGTTCCAGATATGCGGCGGGCAGGGCTCATCCGGTCCGCGCGGCTGCTGCGTGACGGATGTTACTACACCGCAGCGGCGGCTGATCAACGCCTCGCTTAGCCGGTTAAGATCGTCAGAGGTGCTCATCCAGATGGGCCACAGACGGGGCAGTCTGGTTTACGCAAAACGATGTGCTTTTCGACCCTGAACCCTGGGATGGTGATGGTCAGAAAACGCCCATCAAGATTAGGGGTGCAGGTACCCGAGAGCAGCGTAATCACTTCTGCGGCCAGTATCCCGCCTGCAATATCAGCGGCCGGCGCCAGATTTTCGCGGCGCATCGAAAGATCGCGTTGCCACTGCTCATATTGACGCTCAAGCCCCATTTGCGAAGCGGGGTTTTCGGAGGTCGCGACTTCGCGCATCCGCCAGCACATCAGGCAAGGGCCCTTGGGATTGAAAAAGCCTGGGCCGACCACAAGTTCGGTGCCCTCAAGCGAAGCAGACACCCAAGGCGTGCCGGTTTGGCGGCACGCCGCATCCAGTTTGAACGAAAGGTTCAACTCGCCTGCATCCAGACAGCCGATCACCAGCGAAGCCCCATTGATCACGTCAGCCATTGCCGAAGCGTCATCCGGTCTTGTCGGAACGGCTTCGATCCGGGTGGTCGAAGTTGCCTGTGCCAAAGCACTTGCAAGCGCGCTGGCGCGGTTCTTACCAATGTCGCCCGCATTGAAAATGTGGGAAAAATAGAGGTCGGGCGCAGATACATCGACCGGATCAACAATCGTCAGCTGCCCGATGCCAGCGGCCACAAGGGCGCGCCCGGCCACGGCGCCGTGCAGCCCTGCGCCAAAAAGAACGATCCTAGCGGCAGACAGTTTGCCTTGCGCGGCGCTGCCGCCTGGCGTGTTCTCCGCCAGCCATCCACGCTGCGGCGCCATCCCGGGTGTGTTGCCTGCGGCCAATGCCTGTTCTCCATCCACCAGAAAACCCTGACTGCTGAGCATGCCCAAGGCGGCGATCACGTCATCTGCCCGGTAAATGTCGGAAACCTGATCGCAAATCTCTTCGACGGTATGGAGGCCCGTGAGCAGCGGGATCACGCGGTCTTCGAACGCTTCAAAGGCTTTGCCTTTCAGCGTGATGCTGCGCCTGCGCGATACGATCCTAAGACCCTCTTCGCCATTGGCGTCCACTGCTTCGCACCAATGTAAAAAACATTTGTGAAGCAAAGGATATCTGGGAGGCGGATTTTTCGTCTGATGCGCATTTTGGATCGGCAACTAGCGGGCGCCTTTTCGAAATTAGCGCAGCAAGACCTGTCGAATGGTTCGACACAAGCTAGCAGCGATTATTATTCATTTTGGCCTGCACAAAATGCGCAGGCCAAAAAGTCAGATAGCAAATCAAGGCCCCAATAAGACACATCATTTCGATAAGTTAACGGTCGAAAAGCTTCTTCGTCAGAGCAAAGATCAGAAAGTCGCTGACCGGTCAGGCGTTAGCAAAACAAGCTGATGGAGCTGCAGCAAAACAAGCCATCGGAGCAGCAGCGGCGAAACAGGCATCTGGCGCGGCAGCAGCAAAACAGGCGCCAGGGGCGGCCGCAGAGAAACAGGCGCTCGCCGCACTTTCGGTTGCCGAAACAGCGTTTCCAAATTGATCGTCAATTTCTGAGACACGCATTTCAAGGTCAAATTGGTTCGAATTCTTGGTCATTCTAAATCCTTAAGCTTGTGTTAACGTAATTGAAAGGTTCCACAGCCATACGAATGCGTCAAATGAAATTCGTTAATTTCTTGCATTTCGCTGCACTGATTCAGAATGGGGCGGTCAACCCCATGCCAGATTACGCCCCTGCCTATTTTCCCGCCACGATCCGGTCCAGGATCAAGGCACAAAACAAGATTGCAAGCCCTGCCAAAATCCCCTGGCCTGCGGCCGCGAATTGAAGTGCTTCAAGCACATCCTCGCCCAGACCCTTGGCACCGATTAGCGATGCAACAACGACCATTGCCAGCGACAGCAGGATGGTCTGGTTGACACCTGCCATGATCGTTTTGGCTGCGAGCGGTAGATCCACGCGCCAAAGCAGGTAGCGCGGCGTCGCGCCGAACGCCAATGCTGCCTCGCGGACAGTTTCGGGGACTTGTTGCAGGCCCAAAACCGTAAAGCGGATCACCGGCGGGCTGCCGAAGATCATTGTCGCCACAACCCCGGCAGGCTTGCCTGAGCCGATGAAAGCCACGACCGGGATCAGATAGACGAAAGACGGCATTGATTGCATGAAATCGAGAATTGGCCGCACAACGCCAAAGACTTTTGGTCTGCGCGCGCAAAAGATGCCCAGCGGGATACCCAAGGTGATCGAGATCATGGCCGCAGCCCCGAGCAGTGCCACGGTGGTCATCGCCTTTTCCCAAAAGTCCAAAAGCCCCAGATAGGCCAGCGCAGCCCCGGTAAAGATCGCAACGCGCGGCCCAGCCGAAAGATAGGACAGCATGATTATGACAAGAGCAACGACCGGCCATGGTGTTTGCACCAAGACAACTTCGATCGCATCCAACAAACCGCGCATACCGATCGTGAGTGTATCAAAGAACCCCCTGCCGCTGGTCTTGGTCCAGTCAAACGCAGCCTGCACGCCGTCACCCACATCCAAACGCCACGCCTTGTTCGTCGGAAATGCGTTCAACAATGCAACGGCATCGGGCCGGGCAAATTTGATCACAGATAGCCCGACCACGACGGCCGAGATCCCTGCCCCGATCAGAAAACGTCTGTTTGACCAGCCCGATGCCGCGCTAGGGTCTGAACGCCAGCGCATGAACTGTCCTTCGAGCGTCCAATTGGCCAAGACCGCGACCATCCCTTTGATGACAGCAAGCAACGCCAAGCCAACCACAATATAAAGCCACCCACCTGCTGCCGCAGCCTCGCTTGCTGCAAGTGCATCCTGGTAGGCTGTCTCAAGCGACGCCGCCGCCCGTTTCAACGCATCAAGGGAACTGGCGCCGGTGCGCTCGGCGGCTTCGATTTGCTGTTCGCGGGTTGCAAGCGTCTCGGCGATGCTTTCTGCCCTAAGCCGCAGATCGCGCCCCAGATCGCCAAAGAGCCCCCGACCAATCTGGATATAGGCCGCTGTTTCAAGCAGCAGCACCCCAAGAAACCAGGACCAAAGCCCCCGCGCACCGAACCAGATCGGCCCTAAAAGGGCAGCGGCCCAATTTGTGGTCAACCGGTATCCCGGCGCTTCCATCATGCGTGCGAAAGTCCCACGGTAATAGGGTTGGTTAGTTTGCACGAACTGGTCGATAAGGTCATTCATGCGGTCATTTCTATCTGGCATTTGGGCTGGCATATCGTTCCCCTAGGCTTGACTGTCTTGAATGGCGCGGATCAGGCCGGCCCGGTTGATGACACCAACGGTTTTACCGTTATCGGTCACTGCAACGATTCCGTGCCCATCAACGCACAGCCCCATCAGATCGCTCAGGTCCATGCCCGGATGCGCCTGCGGCGCATCGTCAGGCACGTCACCATGATTGGCCTGAAACTCATCAACCGGTTTCATGACAGAGTGAGCGAAAATCATATTCAGCTTGGAGATACCGGCAACAAAATCAGAGACATATTCATCGATCGGGTTCAGGATGATCTCTTCGGGTGTCCCGACTTGCACGATACGGCCATCCTTCATAATGGCGATGCGATGGCCAATTCGGATCGCTTCGTCCAGGTCATGAGTGATGAACATCGTCGTCTTGTTCAGCGATTTACTGAGTTCCATGAACTGATCCTGCAACTGCTTGCGGATCAGCGGATCGAGCGCGGAAAACGGTTCGTCCATCAACAGAATTTCAGGATCAGACGCCACTGCCCGCGCCAGCCCGACCCGTTGTTGCATGCCCCCTGACAGCTCATGCGCATATTTGTCTTCCCAGCCGGTCAGTTCGACCAGCTCAAGCACCCGATCTGCTTCTTCCCAACGTTTCCCTTTGCCGACACCCCGAATTTCAAGTGGCATCGCCACATTGTCCCGCACCGTTCGGTGCGGCATCAGCCCAAAGTTCTGAAACACCATCGACACACGCCGGTTGCGCAAGTCGCGTAGCTTTTCAGGGTTCAGTTCCATGACATCGTCACCGCCGATCAGAATTTTGCCGGTCGTCGGTTCCAGCAAGCGGTTGACATGGCGCACCAGGGTCGATTTGCCGGATCCTGACAGACCCATCACGCAAAACAGTTCACCTTTTGCGATCTGAAAACTGGCGTCAGCGACCCCAACAACACAACCATATTTCTCTAGCACCTCGGCTTTTCCAAGCCCATCGCGATGAATTGCGTCCAGCGCCTCATCCGCGCGGTCACCAAAAATTTTCCACACGCCTTGCGCGTCGATAAAAGCGTTGTCTGACATGTTGCTCCTACGTGATCCGGGGCGCCACGCCCCAAAAATCGCCCGACGGCGGTGACCGCCGGGCAGTTACAGGGAGAATTATTGCGAGCGATGCCGCGCGATCAGTTCAGGCCCAGCCAGCCGTCAACCACATCGCCATTCGCATCGATCCAGGCCGTAACCACATCTTCGATTTCATTGCCCTGAACGACGACTTCAAATGTCAGCTTTGACAATTCATCCGAGCTCATATCGATGGCCGACAGGAATGATGCAGCAGCCGGATTACGTTCCTCCAACGATATCGAATGCGCAACATGCACCGTTTTCACCTCATCACCCGTCATGATCGAGGAGTTTTCAAACCAATTGGCATCCTCATCAGGGGTTTTGATCGTATAGGATGCTGCGTCATATTCCGGCTCTTCAAGAATTGTCACCGGATAGAGCGCGTGAACGTAATGTGGTTTGTAGCAGTAAAAGACCACCCCTTCCTCGGCTGCGATGGCATCTTTCAGACGTGCGTAGAAAACGGCTTCGTCCTCGGTGGTTGGTTCGAGGAAGGTTTCGATCCCATAGTCCCGCACTTTGACGAGGTGAATATTGGTTGAGGCCCAACCCGATGCGCCAACCCAAATCTCTCCGGTTCCGTCACCATCACTGTCAAACAGCGCCTGCCCTTCGGGCGTGGCCAGATCGAAGACAGAATTGATGTTGTGGTTTTCGACCATGTAGTTCGGCACGCAAAAGCCCGCGCGTCCTTCATAAGACCCGTCAGACAAAGCCACGGTGCCAGCCTCGTCCACAAATTTGTCCGTAAAGGACGATTGGTTGGGCAGCCACACATCTGGATGCACGTCAATGTCACCGCGCCCACCGTCCATGGCTTCAAAGATGACCGCGTTCGCGCCAGGTGCATAGCCAACCTCGCCGCCAAGCCGTCCTTCGATCACCTGGCCAATCAGGTTCGCCATGATCTTTGCGCCCGGCCAGCTTGGCTCGCCGATCATGACCCTTTCTTGTGCAGCGCCAGCGCCTGCAGACAGCGCAAGGGCGCCACAGAGGATCGTATTTGTCAGTAATTTCATAGTTAACACTCCACTATTGGTTGGATATCATGCCCGCGCTCTTTCGCGGCGCGGGTCGAGGAAGGGGATGTCGCAGACAACCCCTGAAAGGCGTTTCATATGGCCGTCCATCTGGCCGATTTTGAGTTCTGTTCCATTCTCGGCCACCTCGGCCGCAAGGCGCACAATCGCAATGGCCCGTTCCAAACTGGGCGAGCGGGTGGCCGATGTCACAACGCCCACGGGCCGCTCATCAAGATAGATATGCGCCCCATGCGCAGGGACATCGTCGCAATCCAGCAACATGCCTTTGAGAATGCGGCGCGGCGCGGCACTGTTGCGCTCCAAGGCCGTCTTGCCGATGAAATCGTCCTTTTTCAGATCGACCGCAAAGCCAAGCCCCGCCTCAAAGGCATCGATGCCGGGGGCAAATTCGGCATTGGCCGCTGCAAGCCCCGCCTCGATCCTGATGATCTCTAATGCGTGGGTGCCCATCGGGGCGATCCCGAACGCCGCCCCTGCATCCATGATCGCATCCCAAAGCATGGGCGCATCGGCCTTGTCGCAGAACAATTCGTAACCTAATTCGCCGGTATAGCCGGACCGGGACAGCATGAAGGGTATCCCTTCCCGGTCATGCAGCCGCGCGACTGTCACACCGAACCACTTGACCGCATCCAGTGCTGGAACATGCGGTTGCGTGAAAACGATCTGGCGCAGAAGATCGCGGGACTTTGGCCCTTGCAGGGCCAGATTGGGCAGCGCCCCCTGCATGTCATGGATGCGCACATCCATCCCTTCGGCAAGAGCGATCAGATGCCGCGCGGATTCTTCAGACCCGCAACACCAGCGGAATGTACACGGCCCCAGACGGAACAAGGTGCCGTCATCAATCACGGCGCCTCTTTCATCGCAGAGCAAACTATATGTGCCCCGCCATTGTGCCAGTTTGGCAATGTTGCGCGTCATCGCTTGTTGCAACAGCCGTTCGGCGTCAGGCCCGATCACATCGTATTTCCGCAGCGGGCTCATGTCCTGCAAGGTAACTTTTTCCCGGCATGCCCAATATTCACCGGTTGTTCCGATGCTGGGATAAGCTGCAGGCACCCAGAGATCCCGGGCGGCAACGAATTGCTCGGTCAGCTGGCTGGTGCGCGTATGAAAAGCAGAGTTTTCACTCAGTGACATGGCGGCGTCTTCCTTTTGCCGATGCGCGATTGCACGCTGAATTGACGTGTCCGGCTCATAGATGCGGATATGGATATCGGTGGGGTTCCAGCCGTTGATCGGATCGACATCATCGGGGCAGGCGGTACTGACACAGACCAGATCGTCCATGGCGCGCATGGCCACATAATCACCAGGTCGCGACCAGGATTCTTCCACCTGAATACGATTGTCGCTGCGGTCGATCCATGAATTGAAAAAGAGATTGATTGCAGGCCAGGCCGACCGCCGTTTCACACCGAACGGGTCCATCTGCCCCGAGATATTGTCCGAACAGTTTACATGGCCGGGAAAACCCCGCTCTTCGTACCCGCGTGCGGTACAGGCCAATGCGAAGGTATCGTGCCGCCCGACAGTGTCTTGCACGACGTTCAGTAGCGGACGCATCTCAGCATCGTAGAATTTGTCGAACAGCCCGGGCCCCGGATATGCCCCACCGACCATGGACCGGGTTACGGTGCTATCGATGCGTTGTTCGATCCCCCGATCAAGGCCCCGGGATCGAAAGGCCATGAAGTCTGAGCATTGCTGTCCGTCCACATCGATAATCTGGACATATTCGCCCTTGTTCAGCCGATAGGCCTGCGCCGTGGCCCGCGAGATCGTGAATTCATCCCGTATCTTGCCCAACGGGCGCGGCAGCAACAGGTTGCTAAGGGCGGCCCGTTTGATGTGGACTTCGCAGGCCCCGGCCGAATTGCCGCTGACATGATCATCGGGACTGCTTGGGTTAATGAACCAAAGCGTTCCAGCTTGCGTCGCCCGCAGCACGAACAATGCCTCGGCATCCCTGATTTCAGTCGCCTTGACCCTTTCGGCCTCCCCGCCATTTGCAGCACACCAGCCCTGAAACGCGCCGCTTGCAAAATCAGCAAGCCGCACCGTCGCATCTGCAATCATGTTCAGGCTTGGCAAAAGGCAGGTGCCATCCTGTGTCATGCCGGTGATCTGCAAAGCCGCCGTCTGGTCTGCGCCAACCACGCTGATAACATCGCCGTCATCGACATCGACCCGCACGGCCTGACGTGGATCAACCCGCCAGACCAGCGCAGGATGCGGTGCCTGCATCCCCGAAAACTGCCGCCCCCGGGTCTGCGACACGCCGTTTCGAAATGAGGCTAGGAGATTCATGGATGGCGACCTGGCGGCTATGTAGACGTTTACATTTCGCTTTCAGGTGAATGTAAACGTCTACACGAGTCAAGCCTCTTTCAATCATATTCGTTAGCTGGCATGGAATACTGATGTCCCAAAGATCAGAATTTAGGCGTAAAGGCCGCGCAACGATAATTGATGTGGGCCGCGTTGCGGGGGTATCTGACGCCACAGTGTCACGCGCACTGAACACCCCCGAAAAAGTTTCAAAGGCAACCCGCCAACGCGTCGAGCACGCGATCGCAGAAACCGGATACGTACCAAACCCATTGGCCAAGGCCATGGTATCGGGCCGGACATTTACCGTTGGGGCGTTGGTGCCCACCCTTGATCACGCAATTTTTTCCAGGTTTCTGAACGCTCTGGAAACGGAATTGTCGCATCAGTCCTACAACCTGGTTGTGGCCGTCACCGATGGGGACAATGCTGTTGAGGTCAAGAAAGCGGAAAAGCTGTTGTCGATGGGCGTCGAAGGCTTAATCGTCACAGGTTTGTCGCATAACGCCGAGCTGCTTGCCCGCGCCCAGCGCGCTCAGGTACCACTGGTTGCGACCTCTTATTTTGAACCGACTGCAGCGCTCCCGACGATTGGCTATGACAATGAACGCGCAGCGGTGCTGGCCTGTGATCATTTGGTTGCTCTTGGCCATCGGAACATTGCCGTGATCCACGGCCCGGTTGCCACCAATGACCGTACCCGCTCGCGGGTTGATGCATTGCGGGCCATGCCGCCGGATATCAAGTTGCAATTCATCGAAACCAGTCTGGATTACCGTGGTGGCGGGAACGCCGTCACATCCTGGGATCCTGCAGTGACAGCCATTTTGTGTCTATCTGACGTTCTCGCGATGGGTGCGTTGTTCAAGCTTCAGGCGATGGGCAAACAGGTTCCTGCGGATGTGTCTTTGATGGGGTTTGACGATATGGATGTGTCGGCATTTTTGACCCCGCCCCTCACCACATTGCATCTGCCGATCGCACAAATGGGCCGCGATGCGGCGCAGGCTGTTTGTAGATATCTGGAAGAAGGCACGCCAATTCAGTCAGTCGAACTGACAGCCCGCGTTGCCGTCAGAGGGTCGACGGCACCCTTGGCTTAGTTGGGCCGCAATCCGGCGCCCCATGTGCGCCCCGCAACTTCAGCACATATCCCCGGCTTTCACTGCGCCCATACCACGGGTGCGTTGGGATTACATGGCCAAGTTCAGGGATCGTCCAACGATCAATCACATCATATCCCATCGCGCCCATCTCTGCCTCCCATAACTGCCGGTCGCGGATGTGGTAGGGCACGCGGTTCTGACCGATCCTTTCGGAGGTGAACATCGCGCGCCCTTCCCGCGTTGCGACCTTGTTGAGCAGGATGTATTTTGGTGCTTCTTTCAATCCGCCAACGAAATCGGCAAAGGGCTTATCCAGATATTGCAGCAGCCCTGAACAAATCAGCAGATCACAAGCCTCAAGCCCCTCTTGCTGGGATGCGAACGTAATCTGGGCGGGGATATCCCCGGCGCTCTGCCGCGCTTGCGCGGCCTCAATGATGCCGGGCAAGTCAAAGACGGTCCATCGGGTCCCTGTCAGATCCAGCAGATCGCTGAAAGCGATGTATTTTGTGCCCATATGCCCGCCAGCATCCAACACCGCAGGATGATCAGGCAGTAGGCGGTTTAACCAAAAGAGCAGCGGGTAATCCCAGACAGCCCTTTTGCACATCAGATCGAATGAGATATCCGCGATCCCTTGATCATCATACCCTTTGGTCGGGCAAGCCGCGCTGGCCGCATCGCGGCTCTGCCATACCCCGGTAAAGCGCGCACCCCTTCGGTGATTGATGAAAATACGCGCTAATAGGGCGCGCGGCATGGCTGCACCAAGGCCGCCCAACTGCCGGACCTGACGCCGCCAGCTCATCGCGCCACCGATGCAGGCCGCAGGATTGCTGTGAAATCAGACCAAAACGCCCGGTCGAACGCCGCGATAGCGGCCACATAGACAATCCCCCCGCAGAGCCCGAACAGGACGGCTTCGGTCAAATCGGCAAGCCCCAATGCCGTAGCTGCCCAATCGAGCAACATGATCGTTCCAGTCCCGCAGATCAGTGGCAATATCGGCCCGCGCAGCTGCTTGCAAACCTCTGCCCAGCGAATACCGGCATTACGCGCAAAAAGGATAATGGTCGCCCCAAGGACAATGCCAGAGATGGCGACCTGCGACCATGCCACCGCCTGCACTCCGAAATAGGCAGCAATCCAGGTCAGCAATACCGAAAGACCCAAAATACCCGCCATAAAGGCCGGTAGTTTTGACGCGGCCCCCACAATTGACATCAACGGTTCGGTCATGATCCCGGCGAAAAGCAGCAACCGGCCCACCGCCAGTATGGTGACCAGCGACGCCGCTGGACGCCATTGATCGCCAAGCAATCCGCCAAGAATTTCATCATTCATCACGGCCAGCCAAATCAGCAAAGGCGCCCCGAAGACAATCAGCGCTTTGAGATGCCGTGCCACCTGCGCGTTCAGCCGGTCCGTCTGCCCTGAAGGATCGCCCTGATCGCGTGCGCGGCGCAATTGAGTCCAAGCCAAAAGCTGTCCGGGCACGACGATCAGCTCGGCGATTGCGCCAACCAGCCTTTCGGCGGCCCGGTAATACCCCACAGCTGCGGCGCCCAGCGCCCCGCCGATGATCAGTGTCACAAGGTTTAACCTGGCGTGGACCATCAGCCGGCTGAGGAAGATTTTGCTGGAAAAAGCCCAGAGGTCGCGCAAAAGCCCAGCTGAGATATCGCGCCGTGGTGCCCGGCGTGTCGCGCAAAAGCTAAGTGCGAGTGTCACCGACTGGCTGCAAAGCCGCCCATAGGCCAGCGCGAACACCCCGGCCCCGTTCAGCAATGTGACTAAGGCAACAGCCGCACCTAAAAGCTCGCCCGCGATACCGCAAAGCGCCGCGGCCTTGAGCCGTCCCATCCAAACCAAAATGCCCTTTTGCGCAGAGGATGCATTGGCCAACGCCACCCAAACCGCAAAGAGCAGCATCAACAGAACAATATTATCCGAGACCCCGAACTGACCCGCACCCAACGCCCCAAGCCCCCCAACCACTGCGAAGCCGCCACCGCTGAGGATCGCCAGAAACAGCACCTGCAATGGCACAGCGACATCGTCGCCTTTATGGGACATGATGAAAGGGGCCCAGCCGAGCTCGGCCACGACAAGCAGCAAAATGGCGCAGGCTGATACAAGCGCGAAGATGCCGAATTCGGCCGGACCCAGCGTGCGGGCTGCGACAACAAACACCGCAAACTGGGCCAGTTGCGACACGACCCGTTCGCCGACATTAAGCGCCGCATCCCCCGCCAGCTTACGCCCACCTGTTGTTTTCTCGGCTGTGCTTTGCATCTTGGTCTTTCGCATCCTGCTAAGCGGCCCCTCGCGCCGTTCAGCAGGCACCTTTGCCCGTAAACACGACAGCGATGGTGCGAAGCAGGATCTTGATATCAAGCAAAAACGTGCGATTTTTGTAGTATTGCACATCAAAGGCCACGCGTTCGGCATAGGTGGTGTCATTCCGCCCGCTGACCTGCCAGAGCCCTGTAATCCCCGGCCGCAATGCCAGATAATATGCAAAATCCTCGGCGTATTTTTCGGCCTCTGCACTGGTGATCGGACGCGGACCAACCAGGCTCATCTCGCCGCGCAGGACATTGATCAGCTGTGGTAACTCATCCAGGCTGGATTTACGCAAGATGCGGCCCAAACCGTGCACGCGGGGATCATGCGCAAGTTTTTGGGTCCGTTCCCATTCCTGGCGCATCAGAGGGTGCTTGGCCAGAAAATCGGTCAGATGCTTTTGCGAATCCTGATGCATGGTGCGGAATTTCAGACAGGCGAAACGGTCCCCGTTCCGGCCCAGTCTTTCATGCCGAAAAAGCACATCACCACCGTATCTGAAATAAAGAATAGCGGCGATCAGCGCCAGTAAAGGTGCAAAGAACACCAGCAATATGGCCGCCCCGATAATATCGGTACATCGTTTTAGCGGGCTGAACGGCACCAGCCGTGGCCATGTTTGTAGCAGCTCGGATTGTGCAACTCGGCCCAGCCGCTTTGGTAGTGTTTCGTCTTTAAATGCTTTGTCCATAAGCTCCCCCCAAAGGAACATTAAATGTGTTTACTGAATAATCCGCCTGCCCCATCGGGAACCGGCAGAGACATGAATTTTTCTTTATTTTTATTGGTTTCGCGAAACCGCCCCTGATTAAAAGAAGCTTGTCTGCGAGACAAAGAGCGCGTTATGGGTTGAATAGTCGCCAAAAACGAAACACCTTTTTTGGTGGATTCGAGCGATTTGACCAACGCGTTATCGGGTGCAATCCGGTGCCGCAAAGGAAAGGGGTTCGCCCTTGGACGGACATGAGCAGACGGACAATGCGTTGAACGCGGATCGCAAACCGCAGGTTGCGTCGCGCCCGACCGTATCCCGTCCATCCAAAGAGGGTCGCAATATCCGTATTGCGGCCATTCTTCTATGCGCCGTCTTCTGGATTGCGGTTTTGTACTACGCATTTTCCTGATCCTCCCGGCCTTTTACAGCCAGATCCGCATCATACGCGCCAAGCAAGGTTTCGATTTCTCGTGCGGCCAAACTGATATCCCCCCCATGCGACCTGGCGACGCTAAGTTCGCTAATTTGCTTGGTCATCAGTCGCCCTGTAACGACCCGCCCCCAGCCCATCGCCTTATCAAAGGCGCGCCCCGTTGGGGATTCGCGCGTGACGAAGTGCAAAACATCGCCGTCATACGGCTCTGGCTGGTGCTGGTTACGTGCGTCGGAAAGGTAGGCGATGAAATCTTCCTGCTCTTTGTCCAAATCGGTATTGCGGACCCGGTCTATCAAGCCCAGCCGCACCGCAACCGAAAGCAGCCCGGTTCTGCGAAAGATCCCGAACATCCCCATAAATGCCGCAAGTGAGATATCACCCTTGCGCAAAAACCGCAGCCGGACCCGTAAGAAATGAAGCCGGTTCAGCATGGCTTTGTACCAGCTGGCATTGATACGCTCGCCGTAGGATGGCTCCCACACATCTTTGAGGATCACAGCCGCGACCTCATGTCCTTCAGCCTTGAGCAGACGTGCGACTTCGATGGCCAGATTGCCATGAACGCAGACCCCAAACAGCGCATATGGCCCTTCGGGCTGTGCGCTTTTGACGGCGTCTGCGTAGTCGGCTGCGATTTCCTGGAACCGGCGCGGCACCAGCTTGATGCCCCGTGCCTTGTCATAGATGCGCACCGCGAAAGCCGGGCGCGGTGTTTCGAACGCACCGGAAAGCCCAAAGACCGTTTGCGCGTTATTGATCGCGATCAGCGGTATCCCCGTCCCTTCGGAGCGCAGCACCAACACACGCCAATCGTCACCAGGCGCAACAGCCGTTTGTGCGCCCCCGTCACCGGACAGATGGCGCGCCAGCCCGCGCAATGTGGGGCTGCGATAGGCAGCCGACAGACTCAGCCGTTGCCCGAATTCCTGTTCAATCCGCGACAACATCCGCACCGTCAGCAAGGAATGCCCGCCCAGCGCGAAGAAATCATCCGTTGGCCCAACCGTTTCCAGACCCAAAAGATCTGTCCAAATTGTCGCGAGCCGTTCTTCGATCAGCGCAGTGTCGCCAGCTGGGCCCGGAAGATGGCTGGAGCTGGTCCGGACGGCCTCGGCCAGGGGCAGCTTTGCCTTAGCCAGATTCCCCGCCCCGTCGCGGGGCAAGGTCGGCAGCACGCTGATCCCATCAGGGCGTGGATCGCTGAGCTGCGTATCTGCCAAATGGTCGGCCAAAGTGGCCGGCAGTGTTTCAAGCGGGACCATGGCATCCTGGGACGGCGCGACAAATGCGTGCAGCCGCCTTGCCCCGTCACTATGCGAATATGGTAGCGCAGCGGCATCGCGTACCAGTGGATGATCACAAAGTGCTGCCTCAATCCGTTCCAGATGGCGCGCGTCTTCAGCCCGCGCATCAGCCCGATGTGTCGGCAACGGCATCTTCGCGAGGGGCTGATCGGGATTGTCAAAGGCAAAGCGGAACGATTCCTGCCAAAGCGCCAGCAGATCCTGTGCGGTGGCCGCGTCAAACAGGTCCGTGTTATATTCCAGCGTCATCCGCCAGCCGGTTTCGCGCCCGATCAGCACAAAACTGAAATCATAGATCGCCCCGGGCGCATGAGATGGCGCGCTGGCAAGCTCAAAATCCCCATAGGTTGCTGTTTCCAGGAACGCCTGCTGCAAAATGAAATTGACAGAAATCAGCGGCGTGCGCGACGGATCGCGCGGCGGGTTGACGATTTCGACCAGTTTGTTGAAGGGCACGTGTTGCCCGATCAGCCCGCTTTGCACGACATCCCTAGCGTGGTCGAGATGCGCATTCAGTGTCGTATCCTCGCCCGTCTGGAAACGCAGCACGACGTTATTGATAAACACCCCGATCAACGTTTCCAGGTCAACATCTGTGCGCCCGGCAACCTGGGTGCCCAATGTCACCTCGGCGCTGCCCGCGCAGCGCGACAACATCGCACTGAGCACCGCAGCCCCATAGGCAAAGGGCGACATGGACCGCTTATGCGCCTCGGCCGTCAGCCTGTCCCCAAAGGATGGCGGCAGGTCTGCTTTGACAAAGGCGCAAGACGCGCTGCGTTCTAACGGGCGGGGGAAGTCTGGCTGCAGCTCAAAATAGGGCATATCCGCTAGCCGCTTTTTCCATGGGTCCAGATCAGCGGCAAAAGCATCGCTGGCGAAATATTCCTGCTGCCACAGCGCGTAATCCCCATATTGCAATGGCAGCTCGGGCAGGTCAGCCATGGTGCCTGCATCATGTGCCGCCGCGAGCGCGCCGATTTCGCGGCCAAGAACGCCAATTGACCAGCCATCGAAACAGATCTGATGCACAGTGATCGCCAGCACCGCCCGGTCGTTACCAAGCCGGATCAGCGTGGCCCGTATGGGCGCTGGCTGCGTCAAATCAAAGGGCAAACCCGCGCTTTCGGTGGCGATGGCTTCGACCCGGTCATCTTGCTGATCTTCTGGCGTGGCCCGGATATCAATCTCAGACAGATGAAAATCGGCGCTTTCCATCACCTGCTGCATCGGCTTGCCGCCGTGATCGATGAACCGCGTCCGCAGAATTTCGTGCCGCGCGATCGCTGCTGCAAATGCCGCTTCAAAGCTTTTGGCGCTAAAGCGCCCGGTCACCGCCCACCGGATCGCCACGTTCAACGCCGGATTGCCCGGGTTCAGCTGATTGAGGAACCAGCACCGTTCCTGCGTTGCCGAACACGGAAAGCAAAGCGCGTCCGTATCTGGCGTATCCTGCCCTGTGATATCAACCTGGGTGTTCATGCTGGCACCGCCGTTTTGCGTCTTGCGCCGTTCCGAAAATCCTTGAGCGATGGTGCACGCGGCGCATCGGCTTGCGCCGCGATCAGTTTTGCGACCCCTTCGATCGTCGGGTGCTGCATCAAATGCCGCGCTTCGATCCCAAGGTTCCGGTCGATCATACGGGCTGCGATCCGGAAGATCGAAAGCGAATCCGCCCCCAAGGCAAACAGATCATCCTGGGTGCCGATAACCTCAAGCCCCAGCACGTCGCCCCAGATTTCAGCCAAAAGACGTTCTGTATCGGTGCTTGGCGCTTTGATTTCCCGCGCCATTGTGGGGGCAGGCCCGTTTGGATCAAGCGCAGGCAAAGCCCGCCGGTCCAGTTTCCCGTTCCCGGTCTGCGGCAATGCATCCAGCTGCTGGAACCGACCCGGCACCATGTAACCCGGCAGCGCTTGCGCGAGGGAAGCAGACAAAGCAGCAATGTCTGGTGCCTGCCCATCAGCGACATAAAACGCCGCCAACACCGGGCCAGCAGGACCATCCCGCAGATCGACAGCTGCCGCTTTGATCCCGTCGATCCCGCGCAGCGCGACCTCAATCTCGCTCAGCTCAATCCGGAAGCCGCGCAACTTGACCTGCCCATCACGCCGCCCCAGCAACGCGATTGATCCATCTGCCTGCCGCCGCGCCAAATCGCCCGTGCGATAGAGACGCGTCACACCTTCACCCGGCAGATCAACATCGCGGAAGGCCGCATTGGTCAGCTCCGCCTGGCCCAGATAGCCCTGCGCCAACCCGGCCCCGCCGATATTCAGCTCGCCAACTACCCCGATGGGGCAAAGCTGGTCATTCGCATCAAGCACATGCATAACCGTGTTGGCGATGGGCTGCCCGATGTCGATTTCACCGCCATCGACCCGCCCGCAGGATGACCAAATGGTCGTCTCGGTCGGGCCGTACATATTCCATAGCTCGCCGCCCAGATCACGCAGCTGATCGGCCAGATCACGGGGCAAAGGCTCACCCCCGACAAGCATTTTTAGGTTTGGTGTCGCTTTCAGCCCTGCCTCAACCAGCATTTGCCAAAGCGTCGGGGTCGCCTGCAACACGGTCACATCGCCCCGGGACAAGCGCGTCACAAGCGGGAAGGCTTCGCGAATATCTTCTTCGGCTGCGATGATAACCTTGCCCCCTGTGATCAGCGGCAAGAAAAGCTCAAGCGCGGCGATATCGAAGGACACGGTTGTGACCGACAAAAGCGTGTCGGCCGCTGTAAAGCCCGGCTTTTCAGCCATGGATGTCAGCAAGTTCACCAAAGCCCTATGCGGGATCTCAACCCCTTTGGGTGTGCCAGTCGAACCGGAGGTGAAGATCGCATAAGCAAGGTCATCAGTGCGTTTGATCTGTTTTGGTTTGCCTTTGGGCTGTTTCGCCCCGACATCAATGCAAGTGATATCCAGTCCGGCCGCCAGCGCGGGCGCATCGCCTTGATGGATCAGACCAGTGGCCCCAGCCGTTTCCAAAACCTGGCGCAATCTGCTTTGCGGATGATACGGATCAAGCGGGACGTAGATATGCCCGGCTTTCATCACGGCCAAAAGCGCAACGATCAGATCTGCCGAACGCGCGACCATCACAGCGACATAGGCGCCCGGTTCGGGCAGCTTCTTTTGCAAGGCTGCCGCCAACGCATCGCTTTTCTGCGCCAAAGTCGCATAATCCATCGTGCCTGACGCATCTTCAATCGCGATGGCACCCGGTGTTTGGCCGGCCTGATGCGTGATCATCGCATCGGCCCGTTCAAAGGGCGATGCTGCGCAAGCCGTGTCATTGCCGAGCTTAGCCAAAGCGCTGCTATTCTGATCAGATAGAATTGGCGCTGACGCGACGGACATGTCCAAATCCTGCGCCATCGCCGCAAGAAGCTGATGATAATGCCCGCACCAGCGCGCAACCGTATCTTGACTAAGGATATCGCTGGCATAGGTCAGATCGATCCGCAGCCCGGCCTTTTCTTCGGTGACGTTGAAGATCAGGTCGAAATTGGTATGCGCACGCGGATTGCTTTGCATCTGCGTCTCAAGCCCGGAAAAACCGAAATCGGCGGGCTGCTGATCAAGGTTAAACTGAACCTCGGTCAAGGGTTGCCGGTTCAGATCACCGCGCAAACCAACCGCCTGCAGGATCGCGCCATAGGTCGTATCCCCATGATCAAAGCAGTCCAGAACTGTGGTTCCTGCACCCTTAAGATAGGACCGCAAGCTATCCTGCCCATCGCAATGGAATTTGACCGGCAGCAGATTGACGCAATGCCCAACAAGATGGCTATCGGGCAAAAGCGTTTGCCCAGCGGTTGGTACGGCAAGGACCGTATCCTGCATCCCGCTCAGACGGCTGAGCAATGCCGCCAATGCACCCGACAACGCCGTAAACAGGGTGATCCCTTCTTTCCCGGCAGCCCGTTTCAGCGATTTGCCCAAATCTGCATCGATCAGATAGGAATAGGTCGCCCCTTCAAAACTGCGTTGGTCGTTCCGGCGCGTATCGGTCGGCAAATCGGGCAATTCGGGCGCCGCTGGAAACTGTTCGCCCCAAAACGCCAAAGTGCTGTCCGCGGGGCTGTGATGGCTTGGATCGGCAGCATATGCAGCAAAGCTGACCGGCTGGGGCAGATCAGTCGTAGCCCCGGACAGACGTGCATTGTAGAGCGCAGCAAGTTCCTCAATCATCAGGTAGGTTGACCAGCCATCGCAGATGATGTGATGGGTCGTCAGCACCAGAACATGCTCTTGCGGGCCAAGCTGGGCCAGTTTTGCACGGATCAGCGGGCCATTGACCAGGTCGAAAGGCGCGGTTGCATCTGCCTTGATCAACGCTGCAAGCCCGGCTTCGTCCAGCTGCTCTGCATCAAGGGATAGCTTCAGCTGCGCCATGACCTCGGCCGTTTCACCGCTGGCTGCAAAGCGAAGGCGCAAGGCGTCATGCCGCGCGATAACATCGTTCAGGGCGGCCTCAAGACCGCTCACATCAAGCGCCCCGGTCAGGCGCAAACTGATGCTTTCGATGAAAACGCCCGATGCGGCATCGCCCAATTGCGCGGCCATCCACACCTCTTTCTGGGGTTCAGTCAACGGCAGCGTGGTCAGCCCGCCGATTTGCGGCGCGTCGCCCGTCAGAATGCCTGCAGATTGCAAACGGTCGATCGCGTTGGCAAAGACCTGCGCCACCGTGTCAAAATCCGCTTCACTATGGGCCGTTGTAAAGAACCAAGGATAACCGTCATGCACATGGACCCCGCCCAGCCGCATCAGCGGATAGAGCAGCGATGCGCGCGGATCATGGGCCGATAGGTTCACGATCAGCCAACTTGAAAACCCTGTCACCGCGCGTGGCAAGCCGCGCTGTTCCAGGATATCATTCATCTGGTTCAAAAGCTGATCCGTACGCGGTGCAACCCGGTCGTAAAGCGCAGCCCCCTCGCCATCAATGTGATCCAGAACCGCCGATAGAGCTGCCAGCACCAACGGATGGCGCACGAATGTCCCGGCAAAGAATGTGGGCGGCACTTCGGGGATTGAATCGTCACCAAAATGCCAATGGCCGCCGTCAAGCGCATCCAGAAAACGTGCGGCACCCGAAAGCACTCCGACAGGCATGCCCCCACCGACAACTTTGCCATAGGTGGCCATGTCAGCTTTGATGCCCCAAAGTTCCTGGATTCCCCCGCGCGCGACGCGAAAGCCTGTCACGATCTCATCGAGGATCAGCGCAGCACCATTATCGGCGGTAACCCGGCGGACCTCTTCACAAAAGGCGCGCGGGCGCAGCTCGGGATGGCGGCTTTGGACTGGTTCGATCAGGACAGCGGCGATTTCGCCGATATTGTCCCGGATCCAGTCAAGCGCAGCATCACTGCCATAATCCAGCACAACCATATTCTTGACAGACCCGGCAGGCACGCCCGCCACTGCCGGAAGGGCCGTTGGATCGCCTGATTTGCGCCCTTTGACCAGAACCTCGTCAAATTGGCCGTGATAATCACCTTTGAAACAGACAACCGTGTCGCGCCCTGTCACTGCGCGTGCCAGGCGCATTGCGGCCATCACCGCCTCTGATCCTGTGTTGCAGAAAGTCACGCGGTCATGGCCTGTCACGGCCAGAAATTTCTGTGCGACCTCATGGGCAAGCTGCGTTTGCGGGCCAATGGCAAAGCCCTTTTCCATCTGCGCGGCGACAGCCTTGGTGACAAAGTCTGGTGCATGCCCAAAGGCGGTTTGACCAAAACCATTGACCAGATCAACAAACGCATTGCCGTCGGGGTCGACCAACCGCGCCCCTTTCGAGGTTTCGGCGATCACCGGGAATACCAGCTCTTTCCACTCGCTGCGGAAACCTGATGCGGTGCGCGGATCAGCCAAAGCGCGGCGCCCTTCTTGTGCGCGCGCCTTTGATGTGGGGAACTTGTCCGAGTATGCTTTGCAAACTTCGTCCACAAAGGTCAGCTGCGCTGGCGTAAAGTCCGCCTGCGCGGCGCTGCGGCGGTTCAGGTCATGGCGCGCGGTATCTTCATTGCTGCTTTGCGCAACGGGCGCACGCGTGGTTTGCGGTTCGGGAGCAGGTGTTGCGACAGGTTCAGGCGCTGGCTGCCCACCGCCCATGGCCCGCATCTGACTGTCGAACAGGGTCAGCATTGCTTGGGTCTGCGCCTGCATCAATGCGCCAAAATCACCAGATACCTGGGCTGGCATTTGCATGCTGGGGGCTGCTTGCGGCGCTGGTGTCACCACCGGCGCAGGCGCTGGCGCCTCTGCGGGAAGAACCCCGTCCAGATGGGTGACCAGATCATTGACCGTCGGGAAGTCCGTCATCAATTGGCGGAAAGTTAACGCGACGTCCATATCGCGTTGCAACCGCTGCGTGACCTGCCCCAAAAGCAGGGAATCAAACCCCAGTTCAAGGAAGGTGCAGCTTGCATCATCGTTAGAAAAACTGTCCCCGGACAATTCGGCCAAGAGGCTTAGGATGTCATGCGTCAGCTTGTCATGACGGTCTGGCGTTGCTGGTTGTGTTGGCATGGTATCACTCGTCTGAATAAACTGTGGACTATCTGGTGCAGCAGGGCTGGAGGATTGGCGCGCGATGGGTGTCGGCGGGTCAATCCAGTGCCGCTTTTTCTGAAATGGGTAGCCGGGCAGTGAAATACGTTGCCCCGGCATCTTGCGGGTCAGGGACCAGTCAACGGCGGCTCCGCT
The DNA here is from genome assembly GCF_038069655.2 of Yoonia sp. BS5-3. Lineage (NCBI taxonomy): Bacteria > Pseudomonadati > Pseudomonadota > Alphaproteobacteria > Rhodobacterales > Paracoccaceae > Yoonia > Yoonia phaeophyticola. Next base: position 1,648,115 of record NZ_CP150951.2, on the reverse strand, counting down.
GGTCCAAAGGGCGCCCAAAGCGGCCGCCATGCTGTGTTGGTCTTGGTCTGCTGCGCTGTGATCTGGCAGTGATTGGACAATCGCCTGCCGCCCGTCGCGGGCGATGCCTTGCGCTGCAAATGCGCCCAAACCGCGCCCTGGCCCGACCTCAAGCAGGATCGGCGGCATGTCCCCGGCGCATAATGTCTGCAGCCCGGATTGGAAGTTCACCTTGGCCCTGCAATGGCGGGCCCAATAGGCCGGATCACAAGCCTCGGCATCGGTGATCCATGTCCCACTGACACAGGAAACATAAGGAATGCGCGGCGCAGCAAAGCTGTATTTGGCCGCCTCTGCACTAAGCTGCGCGACAACCGGGTCCATCATGGCCGAATGGAACGCATGCGAAGTATGCAGCCTTTTGCCAGGCAGGTCAGCGGCGTTCAGCCTTGTTTCCATCTCGGCGATGGCTGCATCCGGTCCGGCCAACACGATCAGCTTTGGTGCATTGCGGGCTGCGATATCGACCCCATCGCAAAGAAGCGGCGCGATCTCGTCCATTCCGGCACGGACCGACAGCATTGCCCCAGTGGGCTGGTCACGCATCAGGCGCCCGCGCGCCGCGATCAGGTTCAGCCCGGTTTCAAAATCCATTACCCCGGCCAGCGTGGCGGCAACAAATTCACCAACCGAATGACCAATCATCGCGGTTGGTTGAATACCGTGTTCCTGCCACAGCCGGGCCGTGGCATATTCAACCAGATAAAGCGCGGGCTGCGTGATTGCGGTATCGCGCAATACCCGCGCCGCACTGTCTTGATCCTGCGCGCCATAAAGCAGGTCCGCAATATCCAGATCCAGAAGCGGCGACAGGATTTCGCGGCCCTGATCAACGATATTGGAAAAGGTGGGTTCAGCCGCATACAGCCCCTGCCCCATACCCGGATATTGCGCGCCTTGCCCCGGGAACATGAACATGACCGGTGGACCGTCGTTTTTTGCAACCTGCGCACGGAAAGGCGCACGCAGGGCAGCGGCTGCCTCGGCCCCTGTTGCAGCAGTGACGCTATGGCGGTGATCAAAGACGCGCCGCCCTTCCTGCAGGGTGAATGCGACATCAGCCAGCGATAGGGTGTCATCAGTTTCGAGTCTGTCAGCCAATTCCAGCGCACGCGCGGTCAGCGCCGCCGGATCCTTTGCCGAGATTGGCAATGTAAACAAACCAGAGGCGGGGGCCGAGACCGGCTCTGGCGCCTCTTCAAGCACAAGGTGGGCGTTTGTCCCGCCCACGCCCAGCGCACTGATCCCGGCACGCAACGGGCCTGGCTCATCCCAGACTTGGGCTTTGGTTGGGATACGGAATGGGCTTTGATCAAGATCGATCTTGGGGTTCGGCGCCGTATAATTCGCCATTGGCGGGATAGTCTTTTCGCGCAGCATCAGGGCTGTTTTGATCAGCCCCACAACCCCTGCCGCCGCATCGCAATGGCCGATATTCGCCTTAGCTGACCCAAGCGCGGTACGGCCCGCAGGTGTACCCGCAAAGGCCCTTTTGAGCCCTTCAAATTCAATCGGATCGCCCAATGGCGTCCCCGTGCCGTGGCATTCGACATAGCCGATACTGCTAGGCTCAATCTCTGCCATGCCTTGGGCCTGGGCGATGGCCATCGCCTGCCCGGTGACGCTGGGCGCCGTAAAGGCGATTTTATCGGACCCGTCATTGTTCAGCCCAAAACCCCGGATCAGCGCATAAATCTGGTCACCATCGGCAAGCGCGTCCTCATACCGGCGCAGGGTGACAACCCCGGCCCCATGCCCAAAGACGGTGCCTGTTGCCCCCGCATCAAATGGGCGGCAATGTCCGTCATGCGAGACCATGCCACCTTCTTGATAAAAATAGCCGCGCTCCTGCGGGAAGGTGATCGACACGCCGCCAGCCAGGGCCATGTCGCAATGAAAGCCCTCGAGACTTTGGCAGGCCTGCGCAACAGCGACCAGCGACGTTGAACAGGCTGTTGAGACGGTGATTGCCGGGCCGGTCAGCCCCATCCGAAAGGCGACACGGGTCGCCAGCGTATCACTGAGCGCGCCCATGAACTGCTGATAATCGCCCAACTGATAGGTCGATACAAAGTCTTCGGTTTTCGCCCGATCGCCCAGGACGTTGTTCAGAAAATAGGTGGACATTGATGCGCCACCAAAGACCCCAATCGGGCCGGGTGCACGGGCCGGATCATGGCCTGCATCCTCAAGCGCTTGCCAGCAGGTTTCCAGAAACACCCGGAACTGCGGGTCGGTCTGATCCGCTTCGCGGGGCAACATGTCAAAGAACGGCGCGTCGAACATATCCGCACCATCGATAGCCGGGCGTACCGGCACGTAATTGTCCTGCGCACGCGCTGCGTCCGAGAAATTGTCGGCCAAGGTATCGGGCGCATGTGGACGGATCAAATCGCGCCCTTCTTTGACGGCATCCCAGAATTCACTAACGGATTTAGCCCCGGGGAACCGCCCTGCAACGCCTGTAATGGCGATTGCGCCTTCCAGCTCTTCGGGGATCACGCGATCTTGATTCATGACGCCCTCGCCCGGCTACGTTTGCGCGAACGGGCCATGGCTGCCCGCCGGGCCGCAATGGGATCATCAGAGGTCTGCGGCGCGTCGAGACGCTGTTCGAGCGCGCGAATGCGGGGGGCTTCAAACATCAGCGCGATATCGAAAGTGCGCCCCAACCGTTCCTGCAAAAGCGCATGTGCCGCAATCAGTTGCAGCGACGTACCGCCCAGTTCAAAGAAGGTTCGGTTCTCATCCGTGATCTCGCAGCTCAAAATATCCTGCCAGACCTGCCGGATCACACCGCCGAGGCTTGCCGGTTGAACCGGCTTGATCGTCTGCCGGGTTTCCAGCGCCGCAAGCAGGGCCTTGCGATCAACCTTACCTGATGCCGACAACGGAAAGCTGTCACGGATCATGAGTTGCGACGGCACAGCGGCTGCCGGGATGGCAGTGCGCAAGCGCGACAGGACGTCCGTAGCCAGATCGGTATTCCCATCCAAATACGGGGCAGGTTTGACAAAGGCCACAATCTGCTGGCTTTGATCGGGGCGACGCAACGCCACGACGGCAGCATCCTGAATATCCCCATCCTGGCGCAGCGCATATTCGACGGTATCAAGCTCAACCCGTTGCCCGTTGATCTTGACCTGCCGGTCCGACCGGCCATGAAACCTGACGATGCCATCACCGTCCATCGCAACAAGATCGCCAGTCAAATAGACCCGGCCCTGAAAATCATCCGTTTGCAATGTCACAAACGAGGCATCTGTCAGATCGGGCCGCCCAAGATACCCGATCCCGACACCGGCCCCGCCAACGGCAAGTTGGCCTATTTCGCCAGCAGGCAACGGTTCCAGCCCTTCATCAAGCACGAACAGATGATCATGGTTTAGACCGCGCCCGATTGGCACAGGGCCACCTGTCCAGTTTTCATCAATCGGGTAGCAGCATGTGAAGACAGTGTTTTCCGTGGGGCCGTACCCGTTGATCATACGCAAATGCGGCAGCGCCGCGCGCATCCGTTTGACATGGGTTTCAGACAGCACATCGCCGCAGGGGAACACCTGCCGCAAGGGCGCCAAAATCTGCGGACGATGCTCGGCAATGATGTGAAACAAACCGGCAGTGATATAAGCGATCGTAACCTGGTTCTCGGCGATGACCTCTTCAATGCGGTCCAGCGATGGGGCTGGGTCAGGTAGAATGGCCAGCGTACCGCCATTGAGCACGGCGCTGTAAATCTCGCCGATGCTGGCATCAAATCCGACGGCCGCCATGTTCAGCATCACTTGATCAGGACCAAGATCGGCGTAGCTTTGGCCCCGCACCAAACGGCATACCCCGCGATGGGCGACCATCACGCCTTTGGGCCGTCCGGTCGATCCAGATGTGTAAATGACATAGGCTAAATCAGCGGCTGTAATAGCGGCAGCATTCGTAGAAACCAGTGCCTCAAAATCAGCTTGTGTCGCTGGTGCTATATCAAGGCTGATCACAGGCGTCTGATCCATGACAGCCGTGACTTGACCAGGTCCCGCCAAGATGGTCTTCGCCTGCGCTTCGGCGATCACCTGGCGCAAATGCTGCTGCGGTGCGTCTGGATCAAGCGGTACGAATGCGGCGCCAATCGCTGTCACACCGAGCTGGGCCGCGACGGCATCGACACTCCGATGCGCTAAAATCGCGACCCGATCACCTTTGCGGATGCCGGAGGCAAGCAACGCGTTTGCAACGCCCGCAGCCTGCCCAGCCAGATCGGCATAAGAGATGCGCCGCCCATCCTGAACCACCGCGATTTTATCGGGGCAGTGCTGCGCCTGCGCGCAAAACAAAGATGGAATTGTCGCGTCTAAATCAAATACGCAATGAGAAATTTCAACGACCGATCCGTCTAAAAGAGCATTCATAAAATTCACCAACCATATTGCGCCCGCAGACTGGACTGCGGGCATAAAACCAACTCAAAAACGCCTAGGGTGATCGCAAAACGCTGCGATCTGTGCAGAAACTCCAAAATACTTACGCCCTCAAAATGCGACGCGGGCCTTAGCTCAAAATACGAACCATCAAATTTTCAATGCGAATTGCCGACAAAAATCCAAGTCGGTAATCTTTTGTTAACCAATATTAACGCGTGTAAAAGTTCTGCGGTCAACAGCAAATTGGTTATTTTGTTGCGCGGAAGAGAATCCGGGGGTCAATTCATTTCAAATACACGTAGCGTTTCCAAGCGCATAGCCGTCGAGAGCGGCGCTTCTTGCTGCGCCGCCAGACACGCGCCAAAGCCGATTCGAAACAAAGGTAAATCCCTTCAAAAGAGAGCCGGTAGAGTAATGACCTGACGAATCACCTGTGTTTATCGATCACTGAAAGCCTCGTAAAATATGAAATAATGTGCCATTGTCTTCATATTGAGAGGCACATTTTTCGATAAGGGCCGTGTCCGGGTAGCCACCCCCGACGGTCAGGGGGCGCCGTTTGCAGCTGTATTCAGCATCACTGCTGTTCTTTGGGATCCTGGGTATCTGCGCATTTGGCGGCATGCATCGGGCGCTATTGCTGTTAGCCGCGATGATGCCTTTTGGGATGTTGGCCGTGATCGGCCTGCCTGCGATTGGGGGGCTGTCGATTCTGGCCGTCAACGCGGTTGCGGCCGCACTTGTCGCCGGTGGAGGCCTCGTGCTGGTATCGCGGCTATTGCGCGGACAACCGATCCACATCACGCCTGCCACCACCGCCCTTTTGGCTTTTGCGCTTTACGCCGTGTTTTCGGCAACCGTTTTGGTCCGGCTTTTTGCCGGGGAAACCATGGTTTTTTCGCTGTCCCGCGACGCCATTGGCGTTCGGGTCAGCACGCAATTTGCATGGACCAAAGTCTGGCTGGGTCCCAGTAGTTCGAACATTTCCCAGACATTCTATGTGCTGTTGGCCTGCGGTTTCTTTGTTGTGGCCGCCTATATCCTGCGGCAGCGGGGCGCGGCATTTGGGGCGCGCTGTCTGGCATTGGCAGCCACCGTGAATATCATCCTTGGGCTGCTGGATTTGGCCGCTTTGGATCAGCTTTTATCCTTTGTTCGCACCGCCAGTTATTCACTGTCCAACGAGGCATCGGTAAGCGGTATCCCCAGAGTCATCGGCGGTTATTCCGAGGCAGCCAGCTTCGGCGCCGCAAGTGCGATGTTTTTCGGCTATTTTGCTTCGGCATGGGCCGCGTCGAAGCGATGGGGTGATGGTTTTCTGGCGCTTGGCAATGCAGTTTTTGCGGTTCTCGCACTCTCATCCACGGGGATCATCGCGTTAACAGTTGTCGGCGCCGTTCTGGCCCCCAAGTTGATCGCTGACATCCCGACACGGCTAGGGCGCGGCACCGTTTTTATGGGCGGGGTTGCCTTGGCCTGCCTTGCCAGCACTATCGCAGCACTCATGATCTTTACCGAGGCGCCGCAGATCATTTCATCCGTCATAACGGATCTGATCCTGGACAAATCCGCCAGTTCATCGGGGCAAGAGCGCACGGCCTGGGCCCTTGGCGGGTTAGAGGCCCTGCGGGATTCTTGGGGGCTGGGCGTCGGCACTGGGTCATTGCGCTCAAACGGGTTTCTCTTCGTGCTGCTGGGCAGCGTCGGCATCTTGGGGACCGCGTTCTTTGCAATCTTCCTATGGTGTGCCTTCGCAGGGCGTGCCACTGCGCAGCATCAGCATACCCTGACCAATGCACGTATCGGGGCGCTTGCGATTATGGTTTCGATGCTACTGGCTGCAACAGTGCCCGACCCGGGCATTCCTTTGATCTTTCTTGCCGCACTTGCCGTGGCATCAAAACAGCCCGAAACACTGGCACCCCAAACGAAAAGGCTGGACGGGATGGCGCGGCAGCCATCCTGAACCCAGGACCAGGCCCTTGATAATGCGGCGGTTTTTCGCGCGGCCATGAAACGTTAACCAAATAACTGTCAAAAATGCCGCGATTGGTCTATCGTTTTCCTATTAAATTGGAATCGCGCCGTATTTTGGTGCTCAGATTGTGTTGTTAGACCAATGATTTTTCTTTGTTTGGCAGGTCGTGCCGCTTTGCTCTTACCCTCGCAAAACCGGAGGGGCGTTTGATGAAAATAACCGTTGCGATTGTGACAACGGGCCGGCCCGCCACCCTTGAAGAGGCTGTCCGAGACCTCAAACGTCAAACCCGGTCGCCCGACCGCATTATTGTGTCTGCCGCCAGCGCAAATGATGTGGGCCGCACCCGTGCCAGCGGTATGCATCCCCCGATTGATATCCTAATCGGCCCCAAAGGGCTTACCGTTCAACGCAATGCTGTCCTTGATGCCCTTGAGGACGAGGATGTCATCCTTTTTCTTGACGATGATTTCATCATGGCGCCAGATTTTCTGGACAAGCTGGATGCCGCATTCCAGCAAAATTCCGATATCGCCGTGATGACCGGCAATGTCATTGCCGACGGGATCAAAAACGCAGGCCTCGCGCCAAAAGAAGCACGACGCCTGCTGGCCCGCGCGGCGTTAAAGGCGCCAGATCCCGATATTGTTGACGTACATAACGGGTATGGTTGCAATATGGCTTTCCGCTGTGCTCCAATCCGTGAAAACAACTTGCGGTTCGACGAACGCCTTCCGCTTTACGGCTGGCTGGAAGATGTCGATTTTTCGCGCCAAGTCGCGGCTTATGGGCGCTGCGTCAAAGCCATGGCCCTGATTGGGGTTCATTTGGGCACCAAGGGTGGCCGCACCAGTGGTCGCAAACTGGGATATTCCCAGGTTGCCAATCCGCTTTATCTGATTGGGCGCAAGTCGATGCGCCCGTCCCATGCGCTGGGAATGATCAGCCGGAATGTTGCGGCCAACCTCGCAAAATCCTTTTGGCCCGAGCCTTGGGTTGACCGCCGCGGGCGGCTTTTGGGGAACCTGCGGGCTTTCGGTGATTTGATCCGCGGGCGGCTTCGCCCCGAGGGCGTGTTCAACATGGACACAGGTTCCAATGGCACGCCCTGACCGGGTTGTCATTTTAAATGATTTCTCGTCGACCAAAGGGGGGGCGGGCTATCTTGCTGATGCGCTGGCGCGGGCCATCGGGGCCAAAGGCACAGCGGTGACATTCATCGCAGGAGATAGCGGGACGGCGGAACCGGCGGGCAGCGTTGAGCGCATCGCGCTTGACGGGGCACCGCTGCTGGATGGACGCGCGTCAAAGGCAGCCATGCGGGGTCTATACAACCGTGCGGCCGCTGCCAAATTGCGCGCTTGGATCGCGCAGAATGACACGCCGCGCACGGTTTACCATCTGCATAATTGGTCCAATATCTTATCGCCCTCTGTTTTCGATGCGCTGGCCCCGGTGGCAGCGCGCTGTGTCATCCATGCGCATGACTTCTTTCTGGCCTGCCCAAACGGCGCTTATCTGGACTACCCGCGCAACGCGGTGTGCACACGCCGCCCGCTATCGATGGGCTGTATCGCCACCCAATGTGACAAACGGGCCTATGCCCATAAGCTTTGGCGTACAGCGCGGCAAAAAGTACTATTCTCAAAGCTTGCGCCGCATCTGAAAGCCGCGACATTTGTCATGATCAATCCAGCCATGCGCCCATGGCTAAACCGCGCAATTCAGCCTGCGCATATTACCACAATCGCAAACCCGGTCACCCCATTTGGCCCGATCACCCAAGCACCAGAGGCGCAAAAAGGGATTGCCCATATCGGGCAGGTTCAACGGCTCAAAGGGGTCCACGATCTGGCCGAAGCAGGACGCCGCGTGGGTGCCGCCATTTCCTTTTTCGGGGATGGTGAAGATCTGGACGCCCTGCGCATCGCATATCCCGAACACCATTGGCACGGCCACACCCCGCGCGACGAAATCGCCCGCCATCTGATGCAAATGCGCGCCGCCGTTGTTGGGAGCCAAAGCCCCGAGCCTTTTTGCCTGGCCGCCTATGAAAGCGTCGCAACCGGCCTGCCGCTGATCCTGTCAGATGCTATTCTTGCAGCGGATGATTTAATGCAACAAGGCGTCGCAACAGGGTTTCATGCTGGCGATGTGGATGATCTGACGCGGACACTGGCCCGCATTCTGGAAGATGATGCACTGGTCGCGCAGCTTGGTGCCGCGGCCCGTGCTAAGGGGCAGACGCTAGGGCATGCATTGCCGGAATGGGCCGACGCGCACAATCGTCTTTACGAAAGGATCATCACGGGTGCGGCAATGCAGCTGCCAGATGCTGTCCCAGCGGCACCCAAGCCGCGCTTTGCAGGACAGCACCGATGATCTCGCGGCGTGGCTTGGCAGGATTGGCCGGAACGGCTGCTGTGACGCTGGGCGCGGTATTTGCCCGGCAGGGCCAGGCGCAAACAACGGCTCTTGCCGATTTGGCTGATCTGGAAACCAGCCCAGCCACCAACAGCCCAATCCACATTCCCGGCCAAGGCTGGTTCGAAAGCAAGACCGCAAACGGGCTGGCCGATGGCGTGGTCCAGATCGAAGGCCCCGACGGGCAGTATTGGACGCGGATGGATTTCAGCGGCGCACTGAAACCTGCATGGTTTTCACAAGCCAGCGACCGGGATGATGATGCGCTCGCGATCCAACGCGCGCTCGACCATGCGGCGCGGTTTGGTCCTTTCGCGATTGATCTGGAAAACAAGCGCCATCGCTGCCTGACCCCGCTTACGATTGATCCAACCCGCATGGCATTGCGCGGGGCGGGCGCTGTCCTTGATTTCTCAGCGATCCCGGAACCGGTACGACATGATCCGATTTTCCAGCTGGATGACATTGCGCTGACCCAAGGGTGGGAACGCACGAATGGCGTCCTTTCTACTAGCAATGATGCGCAAGCGCGCCCTTTGATCCATGATCTGCAATTGCCCGAGGAAGGCCGCTATCGCCTGTCGCTAACAGTTGATGCGGTGACCGGTGATGCGGATTTTCCAAACGTCAAAGTGTCACTGTCAGACCGTTCCACAGCGACCCCCGCCAGCATCACCGCGATTGCTTCAGGCGATCACGATCTTGAGCTTTGGGGGCCGGTCCCCAATGCGCAGCTGACCATCGAAACCAACGCCGATATCCGCATCAGCGCCCTTCAAATCGCCTTCCACGGCCAGCGCGAATGCGTGCTCATCGCCTCAAATGAGGACAGCCCGCAATATGGCCACAAGTGGATGGAAGGGATTGAGATCGTCGGCCCGGGTCTGGGCACTTTGCGCCACGGGATACGCTTTGAAACAGGCGCCGAGGCGCGATCTTCGCGTTTGATATTGCGGGATGTAACAGTGCGGAATTTTCATACCGGCCTGATGTTTTCACACCGGGCCTATCTGATCAATGCGACCGGGCTGCGCTGCGCCTGCGAAAAAGCGGGCCTGCACTTTCTGGGCGGTCTGCGCGATGCTGGTGAGTTGATTTCGCTTTATGCCAGTGTCATTGACGGCGGAGAGATCGCCATATTGAACAATGATGCCGAAGTGGCATTGTTTGGCACTGCAATTGATTTTGTTGATCAGGTTTTCGTCGGCTCGGGGCGTCTGCTTTTGCACGGCTGCCATCTTGAGGTGAACCGCCCAAAAGCCTCTGACAAACCCCTGATCGATCTTGGGCAGGGCGATGTGACATTAAACGGCGGTTCATTCACGGTAACCGGTGCCGATTTTGACGCTGGTAATCAATGCCAACACATCTTTTTGCTTCGCTCGCGGGCGGCGACGGCGTCGATGCGCGACGTCACCACTTATAACTTGCGCAGCCAAAGTGGCGCATTGGCCGGCGGTTTGGGGCGGCTGGATACTGCATTGATACGCGGGCGGCGCCCCCGGCATATGGCGCCGATCGTCCAGTTTGATCCGCAACGCAATTTGCTGGGAACGGTCCCTTTGGATTTGCGCACAAGCAATGGGGCAGCGGGTACGTTCAACCGGTTCCCAACCGATGTGACAACCTTCAAGGCTTCACCCGCCTACCGGCATATCTGGCTTTTTGGTGTGGCCCGCCCCGGCGCCGAGCTTGGCGTTTTCTTTCGCTTGCGCAGTGAAACACCCGGAACGATCCTTGCCTCAGTTCAGGCGGTCAAAGGCGACACGCGGCAGGTGATCGGTGATATTTGGCCCGTACCTGCAACAACCGATTGGACGCGTTATTTGAATAATACGGCCAACACCCATCCTGCATCCCCCGGTGACGGGCGCATGCCAGAGGGGTTTGATGAGGTGGCTTTGATGCTGGATCTGACCGAGATTGAAGGCACTGTGGAATTTGCAGATTTCTTTCTAAGCCCGGTTTGAAAAGCGGTGCGCCGCCGGAACATCGCTGCGCCAATTCAACGTCACTTGCTGCGCCCCTGCCCGCACCGCCAAGGCCCCCGCAATGCCTGGCGCTGGGGCAACATCAAAAAGCTGCCACGCCGCAGCGTCCCCGGGCGCGCATGTCAGCAATTTCGGGTCTTCATTCGGCCCCAAAGTCACTGTGAAGCTGGACAAATCCGTCGCAAGCCCCGTTCCCATCGCCTTCAAGTATGCCTCTTTCCGGGTCCAACAGCGGTAGAATGCAGGCACCTGGCCGGGTTCAGGCAAAGCCAGCAATGCGCGCAGTTCTTCTGGTGCAAAATGTGCTTTGGCGACAGCCATCTCGATAGGCGCGATCGCTTCGATATCAACGCCCAAGACAACATCCTGCGCAACAGCCAGCAAAGCCTGATCGCCCGTATGACTTAGGTTGAACGCAATGCCATCGACGCCGGGCCGCCCATGGGAACCATAGCCAAATCGGATATCAGCGGCGGGTTGGTCCAGATACTGGCTGAGGATTGCCCGCAACCGCGCGCGGCCCGCGACATAGCGGTCCCGATCACGTGCAAAGACAAAACGGTTGGCACGCGCCTGCTCATCCGCCGACAGGCTTCCCGCGTCGGGTTTATCTAGCGGAAAGGACCACAGATCGATTGGCAGGCCCATCCGTCACATCGCGCTTTGGCGGGTGAGCTGACGCGCGCGCACCGCATCAATCACAGCAGAGAGCTCCTTGCGGAACCGCGCCGCCCCAAAGCCATGCGCGTGTTTGGCAATCAACTGCGGATCAAACGCATCCCGTTCTGCGTCAAATGCCAAGACGGCCTCGCGCAGCGCATCTACGGATTGTTCTGCAAAAAAGCGCCCCGTCACGCCGTCCTTGATCGAATCCAATGCACCGCCACGGCCATATGCGATGACAGGCGTGCCGCAGGCCATTGCCTCAACCGGGACGATGCCGAAATCCTCTTCTGCGGGGAAAACAAGGGCGCGCGCCCCGCGATACAGATCAGCAAGCGCTGCATCATCAACGCGGCCCAGCATCTCAACATTGGATGGCGCGCTGCGCGATAGCGCCGCGAACTCTGCCCCCTGCCCGACGACTTTCAGCGGCAAATCCAGACCGCGAAATGCCTCCATCGCAATATCTGCCCGCTTATAGGCCACCAATTGTGACACAAACAGATAGTAATCACGCGGCCGTTCCGGTGCGAGACGGTATTTTTCAAGATCAACAGGCGGGTGCACCACGCTTGCGTCGCGCCCCCAGGCGCGGTGAATGCGTCCGGCGATAAAACGGGAATTGGCGACAAAATGATCGACCCGCGCCGCTGACGTAACATCCCAGGTCCGCAGCCGGTGGGCCAAACGCGAAAAGTAATAGCGTTTCAGCGGACCCAACCCCGCGCGGTAAGCTGGATAATGGTCCCAGATATAACGCATGGGCGAATGGCAATAGCACAAATGCGTGGCGTCCGGCGATGCCACAACGCCCTTTGCCGGGCCCGACTCAGAGGACAAGACCAGATCATAGGCGCTTAAATCCAGCTCTTCCAACGCGCGCGGCATCAACGATAAGTATTTTTGATAATGCCGTTTGGCCCCCGGCAGCTTCGCGATCGATGTCTGGGTAATCGGACGACTGGCCAAAAGCGGGCTGATCTGATCGGGATCGACAACATGTGTGAAAATATCTGCATCGGGATAAAGACGCAGCATTTCTTCCAGCACACGTTCACCGCCGCGCATACCCACCAACCAGTAGTGAACCAAAGCCACCCGTTTTGGCGGTGGCAATACCGTTTGTGCGGCCAGATCGCTTGGGTCTGTTTGGCGAAGATGCTCCATCAGGTCAGGCCTCAATCTCAACCGGGCGTTCAGCGCGCGGCGCAGTTGAGGATGATGTGGCCTTACCCATCGTATGGGACAGAACGGTGCCGATAACGGTGCCGCCGGCGCTTTCCAGCGCCGCAATCGCTGAAACAACATCCGTCCGGCGCGATGCCGCGCTGCGGGCCACGACAACAACAGCATCCGTCGCACTGGCCAAAATCGTCGTATCCGCCTGCCCCAGCGTCGGCGGGGCGTCGATCAGAACGATATCGTAAAGCCCACTGAGTTCGGCCATCAAGGTTCTGAATTTCGGGGCCGAGAGCATATCCGCCGCGCTGCCCTTTTGCTGCCGAGCAGGCACCAAGGATAGTTGCGGTTCGACATTCTCCAACATGATCTCTTCCAAACTGGCGGCCCCGTAAAGGTAACCCGCCACGCCCGTGTTGGTTGGTCTGATATTCAAAAGCTTGTGCTGCGATGGATTGCGAAAATCAGCGTCGACGATGGCAACCCGCTGGCCCAGCGCGGACAGTACGCGGCCAAGCCCCAGCACCGTGGTGGAACATCCTGCACCGCGTTCGGCAGATGTCAGCATCACCACATGCGGCCCCGGCCCATCAAGCGCCCGCAGCAAACCAAAACGCAAAAGCCGCAGCCCCTCACCATAGCCGGACACGCCGGTCCCACCCAATTGGGCCAATTGCCAAGCAGCCCCGCGCCTGCCGATCTTGCGCGTGCGGGGTAAAGTGCTGAGCACTGGCATCCGGGTCGCACGGGTCAGTTCCGGCGCGGTCAACACGCTTTGACTGACGGCTTCGCGGATCACCACCAAAGCAACACCCAGGATTGCCCCCAGAAACAGCGAAACCGCCAGTATCAGTTTGGTGCGCGGCCGTGCGGGTGACAGGGCAGGCACGGCCTCGGTGATGACACGCGCATCGGGGCGTTGAAATTCAAGCTGCTGCGTCGTTTCCTGAAAGCGGGACAGAAAGCTTTCATACACCTGCCGCATCGCATTGGCCGACCGTTCCAACTGGCTAAGCCGGACCGAGGCACGCGAAAGATCGATCAGCCGCAGTTGGGCATTTTCAATGTCTTCTTGGATTGCCTGTTCACGGCCACGCGCCTGTTCCAGCCCGGCTTCCAGCGCATCCACCCCAGCGCGGATCGCAACAACACGGTCCCGGGCCAGATCCTGCAGCGCCAGATCCAAGGCAAGCATATCGGGGTGCTGGGGACCCAGGCGGGTAGCCAGTTGCGCGCGGCCGCGTTCCAGTTCGGCCATCTCAGCATCAAGACTGGTCAGGCGCGGTGTCTGCAAGGCAGCAGCCGCAGCGATCAGGCCGTCTTCGGCCATAAGACGGCGTACATTTTGCAGCCGCACTTCAGCGGCGGCCCGTTCATTGCGCCCCGTGACAATCGCACGGTTCATCGCCGCGAGCTGCTCATTCACACTATTTCGGTCGCCGCCTTCTTCCAGCACCTGCCGTGCTTGAAATTCGACCACATCGTCTTCGGCAGCATGCAGCTGCGTCTCAAGTTCAACCAAACGGCGGTCGAGCCAATCAATCGCCCTTTGGGTCGCAGCCAGTTTGGTATTCAACTGATCATCGATATATTGCTCGGCCACGGCATTGGCGATCTTTGCAGCAATGTCCGGATCATGGGCCCGCATTGAAATCGAAATGACGTAAGAAATCCCGCTTTGCACGACAACCAGGTTGCGCCGCACCTGCCAGATCACCAGCGTACGGGCATCTTCCGGGCTTAGACCTTGTGCGATATCGGTTTCGGGCAGCGGCTCGGGCGGTTCGACGCCAATACCAATACGCGACAGTTGCAGCGTGACAAAATCAGATGCGCGGGTCACCAGCCCGGGCTGCGCTGTTTCATAAGGATTAAAATCGGGGTGATTAACCAGGTCGAGCTTATCGACCACCTCCCCCAACAGCACATTTGACCGAAGAACCGCGATTTCACCTGCGACGACAGAATTGGTTACGTTCAGGTCGGACACGACCTGTTCAATCCCGACGACGCGTTCCTGGCGCGTGTTCAGCAGGACTTCGACATAGGAATAATAACTCGGGCGCACCGTCTTTAGACTGGCTGCTGCGATAAATCCTGCAATCAGAATGCAGGCCAGGATGAGCCACTTGTTGCGCCGCAAAGCGCCCAACAGATTGCGCAGTTCAATACCATCACTGTCCCCATCAAGGCTGCGCTGGTTGCCTGCCGGTCCTGTTGCCGTGTGAAAGGTCATGGATGCACCTGTGCAAGCGGTGTTTCAGCCTGTTCAAGACGCACAATCAAAACATCCCCGGGTGAAAGGGCGTCGGTTGCCAGGGCAGAGACGGTTTGGACCGCCCCCCCAGTGCCACGCCGACGGATCAAGTACGATATCATCTGCGCGTCCTCGGCATTTGTGCGGACAGACCAGTTATCAAGCACATCAATCCGATCCAGTACCGCATCGCGCGCCCCGCGCAATTGCGCCGTGCGCACCGCCGCATCCGCCAATGCCAATCGCCACGTTTGCCGCCGCTGATAATCCAGCTCAAGCTGCTGACGCTCAAGGGAAATCAGCTGCAACCTGGCCGCGGCGACATTAGTGCGCAGCCGCAGCAGATCAGTCTTTTCATCGGCCACCTGACGCAGCAGTTGGGCGCGCACAGGTGCCGGAACCAATCCGCGTTCAACAAGATCCGCGTTATTGTCAAGCTCTTCATCATATGACGTGATCTGGACCTCTTGCGCGGCGATTTGTTCTTCGGTCAGGTCTATTTGCATCCGTGCATCCGAAACAGCGCGCACCAGCAGATCATTTTCGGATTGGAAATAGGCCAGTTCGGCCGCAATAATCGCATTGTCCTGATCGACCAACGTGTCAACCAAACGCATATCTGGGGCATCTAAAGCCCCAAGCGCAACTGCGCTGCGATCAATCGCTTGCCCGTCTGCCAGTTGCGTATTCAGGCGGGCGGTTGCGACCGCTTCACGCATCATCTCACCCTCAATCCGGGCAAGTTCACCGAACAACGTTGCGCGCTGCATCGCGCGCCCTTCTTCACTTTGGCCATTGCGGACGATCCCGCCAGCCAGCCCAACCGCTTGCTCAACCGTCACGAAGGCCCGAAAATCATAAAACCCAGGCTCTTGCACATCGCCAAGCACCGATAGCGGGCGCATCGCAACAAATGACAGCTCAAGCTGCGGGGAAAGGAATATCTCACGCGTGACATATGTTTCGGCGATCAACTGCCGCGCGGCGTCAATGTCAGAACCAGCAACAGCAACCGCCCCAACATAAGGAAGCTGAACAGCCCCATCATCGCCAACCTCAAGAACATAAGGGTCCGCGTCATCATCCAAAAAATCGACCTGCAATTCATCGCCAACAGCGATCAAAGGTGAGGCCGCAAGGGGTGCCGCGCTTAGCGCCACCGCCACCACATGCCCCGCAAAAGACTGCAAAAAGCGTCGTAAAAGACCAACCATGGACACACCACTCATCGTAATAGGAATCAAAATGCATAGATCAATTGCAAAAGGTTAACACTACTGCGGTGCAAAATCCAATTTGGCGTTAACGAAATGACGGCATGTTGCATCGACACGCCAATCGGCGCTCTGCGCAAGTCGCAGTCGGGCAACCGCTTTGGCACCGGTGCGTGTCATGGAAAGGCTAGGGTCAGGACCCATTCATCTTGCACCGTCAGCGGCGATTTCACGAAATATCAGTGGTTTGCGGCGTGCGGCCATAGTTGATCTACGGTCAAGCGGCGCAGGCCGCTGAGATGAAGTGAAATCGTCGCCCTGCGGGTTTGCCGGATTTTCTCTCTGACCTGCGGCACATCTGCTTGAAATAGAACCACTATTCCTGCGCCGATGCTTCTTGTCAGAGAAAAAATCTGGTAAACTGACGGTGTAAGATGAATGGGTCCTGACCCTAAAGTAGGTCCGTCTGAAACAGCCAGACCTTCAACCCACCATGCGGGATGGGCGGCCCCTTGGGTTTGAACGGCAGGCCTGTCGCCTTGGCCAACCCCGGATCGCTGGTCACAAGACCCACGCGCCAGCCTTGAAAGCGCTCTTGCATGGTTTTGCCCAGCGTCGCGTAAAGCCCAAACAGCATCTTTTGATTGCCAATCCGGGCGCCATAGGGGGGATTACACATCACCAAACCGGGGGGACCGACGGGCCGGTTGATATCTGCAGCCGAGAGATTTTCGAAGCGGATGAAATCGGCCACACCAGCGCGGCTCGCATTATCGGTACTCATACGGACCGCGCCCGGATCACGGTCACTTCCGAAAAAAGACTGAGGCGGGACAACAGGTGCGGATTGCGTACAAAGCGCGTCCCATTGCGCCGCGTCAAAATTGGCGAAATGCTGAAATGCAAAGGTACGGCTACGCCCAGGGTGCAGGCCCGCTGCCCATTCGGCAGCTTCAATCAAAAACGTGCCCGAGCCGCACATCGGGTCCAGCACAGGTTCTGTTCCATCATAGCCGCATGCGCGCAACATCAACGCGGCAAGGGTTTCCCGGATCGGAGCCTTGCCAACGGCCTCTTTATGGCCGCGTTTGTGCAGACTCTCGCCAGAGCTATCAAGGCTGATCGTCACCCGGTTGTCATCAATACGAACCTTGAGCGAGACAGGCGCGTCCGGCGCAATCTGATAGCCATTGGCCTTTAGCGCATTTTCAATCCGCTGCGTGGCCGCGCCCGCATGATAAATTTTGGATTTGCGCGAGGTACTGACATCAACGCGCAAGGGGATATCGGTACGCAACAACGTGGCCCAAGGGAATTTACGGGCGCGTTTATCCAACTGGGCCAGATGAAAGGCCATAAAACTGCCTATCCGGGCCAGGACACGGGTCGCGCCGCGCATCTGCAAATTCGCGCGCCAGACATCCGGCCATGTCCCCGAAAAGATAACGCCAGCTTGGGTCAGCTTGGCGCCCACAAAGCCGTTCTGGTGCGCCTCTTCAAGCAAGGCGCTTTCCAGCCCAGGGGTGGCAACCATGAATATTTCAAATGGTTCACTCATCCGGGGTGCATAGGCGGTCCTGGCCCCTTCGGACAAGCCCAATCACAGGTTTGAGCCAATGCCAAAGCTTAGCTGTATCGTGGTGCTATCGACGAAATCCACGTCCGAATCTGTCTTGGCTGCGCTCAAGGATATGCTGGGTGAAAATCCAAAATAGGAATACTCCCGCAGCAGCGCCGACACATTCACTGAACCGAAGACGTCCCTTCGGCCATCAAATGTCGTGGTGAATTCATCAAATGTCCGGATGCCAAGCTCTGCGCTCGCTGACCATTGCGCATCCAGGAAAAGATTTCCAAAAGCATAATCAACACTGGTGCTGTATTCGAGAAAAGACGTCTCTGGCCCCGCAATGTTGTCTCGGTGAAACACAGTCCATTGCAACAAGTCATCATTCGAAAACGATTTACTGTAGCTCACACTGAAATCGTTGATTTCAGCCGCCAAAATACCTGGCACGACTCCGTCCTGAAGCCGCGAAACAGCCGTAAATGAAAGCAGATCATCTGTGCCGATCGGGATCAGTTGGCCCACCTTGAAATCCCGATACCGCACGACGGGCACGCCAGCTTGCCAAAATTCGCCGAGATGTATGGAAAATTGGGTTGGGCCGAGGGGACTCAGCTGCGCCTGTCGCTGCTCTAAGGCGAACTCTGTCAGGAATGAGGAAAAATCACTGGCTTTAAGATCTTGGACAATTTCTACCGGCGATGAGGCCAGAGTATCTTTGGCCTCTCGGGACAGAATGACAGACCGGCCAAATACAAGCGCCCGCAATGTTGTGATCTGCGTATCGGTCTCCGACAACCGATAAGATAGTCTTGCCAGCCCAGAGTATGAGGCGCCCGGAAGTGCAATATCATTCTCCGATAGGATCAACGTTGCGGCACAGGTGCCGTCAAGGTTTTCAAAGCACAATTCATCATTATCGGAACCACCATTCACATTGTCAGTTGGCGAAAGAGTGAAATTATAGCTCATGCTCAGCGGGTTTGCCTCACGGGCGCGCTGAAACAGCCGCACAACCTGCTCCGCGTCCTGTTCTGATTGCAGGTGGTTTGTGGCCCGGCGCAGCCAAATTTCGGCGCGTGCATACTGCGCGGCCCTGAAATGCGCATTCCCTGCAAGTCGGGCTGACTGCAATAACCCCTGTTCATCGCTACCAACCTTGTAAGCCTCACCCGCAACACGCGCAGACTGCCGGTATCGTTCAAGATCAGAAAGTGCGAGAGCCTGGAGGAACAATGCCGCAAAACTATTTGGCCGTGCAGCCAATATCTGGTCCGTCAAAACAATCGTGCGTTCTGGATCATCATTGACCAGCGCGTCCTCAGCCTGCCTTTGCCAAGTCATCAGTGTTTCAATTGTCGGCAGCGGATTTTCTTGTTGCGCCGAACCAGGTTCAGCAAAAAAACCGAGAAACACCATTATGGCAACACCGCTGAACCACCTACGCATCGTCATGTCCGATCTGTTTTTGCCATGCCCAGATGGATAGCTGCATTTCCAGTCGCGACAAGCCCCAACCACTTGAAAACCCTCACCACATGCAAAGACCGATGAGGTCGGCGGATAATCGCTTTTACTGCGGTATATCGATTTTTTTGATTTCGCTCCGGTCTTTGTCCCACTAGCCATTGTTCTCGGGGCTTGGAGAAAACGTATGAAAACACCTATCGCAATTTTGAGTATTTTGGCACTGTCTGCTTGTATGGGAAGTGGTGATGACGGGGAAGATCTGACCCCCACAACACCAAGCACGACTATGAATTCCGAATTTGGCGCAGGGCTAAATGCGCTCCGTATGCAAAATGGGGCGAACGATGTATTTTATGATGCAACCGTTGGCCGTGCTGCGCAAATTCATGCTAATGATATGTACACCAACGACCATCTAAGCATATTCTTGGGCGATGATCCGACAGCATTTGATATGGGCGATACTCTCGCGCAAACGCTCGGTATGGATTGGAACGAGATCGGGCAATACATCGCAAAAGGCGACTACGACACCGACACCGTCCTGACCGAATGGGAAACAAATGGCAGCCAAGGCGATGGCGACAATGCTGATAAGCTAACCTTTACTAACATGGATTTGTTTGGGATCGCGAAGGCGGGATCTGGTACAGATTCGCGCTGGGTATTGCTGCTGGTGGACAACTAGGGATTGGCTTCCCTAATGAACCGTTATTGGGGATGGTGTCACGACGAAACCGGACGCCTTGAACTTGTCCGCGCCGTCTCAGGTTTCGGCGCGGCCTGACCTATACCTTCCAGCGCGCGAAGCGGCCTTTTGACCGCTTCGCCAAGCCCCGGACGCGTTGGTGCGGCCATTTGCTTACTCACTTCAATGATCAAGACACCACCCGCCGCAACCATTGGAATGTTGTGCCCCACACGCTCAAGAAAACCGGCTGATTTACGCCAAATGCGCCGCCCCGACGGCGGCTGATAAAGCGTCGACATTGTCCGTTCCGTCACGAACTGGTGCTTGCGCAACTGCGCCTCAAGCTGACTAAGTGAATAGGGCCGCCCATATCCAAACGGCGTTGCGTCCGAGCGCGACCAAAGCCCTGCCCGATTGGGCACAACAAACACAGCCCGCCCGCCGGGGCCAAGCACCCGCCATGCCTCATCCAGCAGGGCCGAGGGTTGCTCGGTCGTCTCAAGCCCATGCAGCACGACCAGCTTATCCACATGCCCTGTTTCAATCGGCCATAGGGTGTCTTCGCATAAGACGCTGACGTTTTTGCCCTCGGGCGGCCAGGGCATCACCCCCTGCGGACCAGGCATCAGGCTGATCACACGCCGCGCATCACCCAGAAACGGACGCAGTAGCGGCGCGGCAAAGCCAAAGCCCACGACCATCTGGCCTTTTGCCTCGGGCCAGAGCGTTGTCAGCTCATCCCGGATCACCTTTTGCGCGGCCCGCCCAAGCGCGCTGCGATAGTAGAAATTTCGCAGATCAAGCACATCAAGATGCATTGAGCTTTCCGGACCTTTTCGCCAAGCTGTTGGGGCAATCATAGCAACAGAAAGTGACAATGCCATGGTCAACACGCCCCCTGTCGAATTGGTCACCATCCCCTGCTTGTCAGACAACTATGCATATCTGCTGCATAATCCGGATACGGACGAAACAGCACTTATCGATGCGCCTGAGGCCGCGCCGATTGCAAAGGTACTTTCAGACCGTGGCTGGGCGCTATCTGACATTCTGATCACGCACCACCACCCCGATCATATCGACGGGGTCGCGGCGCTACGACCCGGGGCGCGGGTTATCGGGGCAAAAGCGGATGCCCATCGGCTGCCGCCGCTTGATCTTGAGGTCCGCGAAGGCGATCAACTGACAGTTTGCGGCCTCTCTACCGATGTGATCGATGTCTCCGGGCACACGATCGGGCATATCGCCTTCCATATGCCGGGCGCCGGATACGCGTTTACGGCCGATAGCCTAATGGCCATGGGATGTGGACGGTTATTCGAAGGGACCCCGGCCCAGATGTGGGCCAGCTTGTGTAAACTGCGTGCGTTACCGGAAAACACGATGATTTGTTCGGGGCACGAATATACGGCGGCAAATGCGCGCTTTGCCGCATCCCTTGACGGGGCAAATCCTGACCTTATCTTGCGTATCAAGGGAATTGAAACAGCACGTGCCGCTGGCCAGCCAACAGTTCCCTCCTCTTTGCAAGAAGAGAAGCGCACAAACCCATTTTTGCGTGCTGATGTCCCGGACTTCAAAGCTGTCATGGGTATGCAAGATGCGTCCGATGTGGACGTTTTCGCAAAGGTGCGTGCGCTAAAAGACAAATTTTGACCACGATATTGTGTGATCATGGTGAAAAGCACATCAAAACCGGCGCATCAGACGATTTGTGATGCGGAAACGGAAAAAAGTCCTTGAAGGTTGCGTGAGAAAACCAAACCTTAAGGATAAGAGGCCACGGTTGGCGGGTGATTGAAACTTGCCGACCCCCGATATGAAGGAGCACGCGGCGTGCCATCATTTTCGACAACACTCGAGCAATCCATTCACGGGGCGCTTGCACTAGCAAACGAACGAAAGCATGAGCTGGCAACGCTGGAACATTTGCTGCTTTCGCTGATTGACGAACCCGATGCAGCACGTGTCTTGCGGGCCTGTTCGGTGAATCTCGACGATTTGCGCAAGGATTTGGACGAATTCATTGAGGATGATCTGTCGACATTGATCACCGATGTCGAAGGGTCCGAAGCCGTGCCAACCGCCGCATTCCAACGTGTCATCCAACGCGCTGCGATCCATGTCCAATCCTCTGGCCGCAGTGAAGTAACCGGCGCAAACGTGCTTGTCGCCATCTTTGCGGAACGTGAAAGCAACGCAGCCTATTTCCTGCAGGAACAGGAAATGACCCGCTATGACGCGGTGAATTTCATCGCCCATGGTGTCGCAAAAGATCCTGCCTTTGGCGAACAGCGCCCTGTGACAGGTTCGCCTGACGAAGGCGAAACCGTCTCAGTTGGTACTGATGGCGAAGAAAAAGAAAGCGCGCTGGCAAAATACTGCGTCGACCTGAATGAAAAGGCCACCAAAGGCGACGTTGATCCGCTGATCGGTCGCGCACATGAGGTTGAACGCTGCATTCAGGTGCTGTGCCGCCGCCGCAAGAACAACCCGCTTTTGGTGGGTGATCCTGGCGTGGGCAAAACAGCGATTGCTGAGGGGTTGGCGTTTAAAATCGTGAATGGCGAAACACCCGACGTGCTTTCAAAGGCAACGATTTATTCGCTTGATATGGGCGCTTTGCTGGCCGGCACACGCTATCGCGGCGATTTTGAAGAACGGCTGAAAGCTGTGATGACCGAAATGGAAGGGCATCCAGACGCCGTGCTGTTTATCGATGAAATTCACACAGTGATCGGGGCTGGCGCAACATCAGGCGGGGCAATGGATGCGTCCAACTTGCTAAAGCCCGCGCTGCAAGGCGGGAAACTGCGCTGCATGGGTTCAACAACCTATAAAGAGTTCCGTCAGCATTTTGAAAAAGACCGCGCGCTCAGCCGTCGTTTCCAGAAAATCGACGTCACTGAACCTTCGGTGCCGGACGCGATCAAAATCCTGCAAGGCTTGAAGCCATATTTTGAAGAGCATCACAGCATCAAATATACGGCTGATGCGATCAAAACGGCTGTTGAGCTGTCCGCGCGTTACATCAACGATCGGAAGCTGCCAGACAAAGCCATCGACGTCATTGATGAGGCAGGGGCGGCCCAGCATCTGGTTGCGGAAAGCAAACGGCGCAAGACGATTGGCGCGAAAGAAATTGAAAACGTGGTTGCAAAAATCGCGCGCATTCCGCCTAAGAATGTCTCAAAAGACGATGCCGAGGTTCTCAAAGACCTCGAAAAGACGCTCAAACGCGTGGTGTTCGGCCAAGACAAGGCGATCGAGGCGCTGTCGTCTGCAATCAAGCTGGCGCGCGCCGGTCTGCGCGAGCCTGAAAAGCCCATCGGCAACTACCTGTTTGCGGGGCCGACCGGCGTCGGGAAAACCGAAGTCGCCAAGCAACTGGCCAGCACGCTGGGCGTTGAACTGCTTCGCTTCGACATGTCCGAATACATGGAAAAGCACGCCGTCTCGCGTCTGATCGGTGCGCCTCCGGGCTATGTCGGCTTTGATCAGGGCGGCATGCTGACAGATGGTGTCGATCAGAACCCGCATTGCGTGTTGTTGCTGGACGAAATGGAAAAGGCGCATCCGGATGTCTACAACATCCTGCTGCAGGTCATGGATCACGGGAAACTGACCGACCATAATGGCCGGACCACCGATTTCCGGAATGTGATCATCATCATGACTTCGAATGCAGGCGCCGCCGAAATGTCCAAGAACGCATTGGGCTTTGGTCGTGACAGCCGCGAGGGCGAAGATACAGCCGCGATAGAACGGACATTCACACCTGAATTCCGCAATCGTCTGGATGCTGTGATCAGCTTCGGCGCACTGCCGAAACCGGTGATCATGCAAGTTGTCGAAAAATTCGTTCTGCAACTTGAAGCACAGCTGATCGACCGCAACGTGCATATCGAACTGACATCCGCAGCTGCGGATTGGCTGGCCGAACGGGGTTATGATGAGAAGATGGGCGCGCGGCCGCTTGGACGCGTCATCCAGGAACACATCAAGAAACCGCTGGCAGAAGAACTGCTATTCGGCAAGCTGGTGAAAGGCGGGATCGTCAAAGTGGGCGTGAAGAAGGGCGAGCTTGAGTTGAAATACGAAGCCCCCGCCCAGGGCCGTCTGACCGATAAAGGGGATAAGCCACCGCTTTTGACCGCGGACTGATCCCTATAGCGTTTCGACTTTAGCTGGAGGCATCGCCAATCGCGTTTGAGCCGCAGGCGAAAGGCAGCGAATGGTGATCCAAATTTAAGTCGAAACGCTTTAAGCCACGCAAAAAACAAAACCCGTCCTCATCATGAGGGCGGGTTTTTTCTAACGCTCGGTCAGCTTCAGCTCAATCCGGCGGTTTTGCGCACGCGCTTCGGGCGTATTGTCGGGGTTAATCGGCTGGAATTCCCCGAACCCATTGGCCGCCAATCGGGTTTGATCAAAGCCCAAGTCCTCAGACATAAAGCGCACAACAGACAGGGCCCGCGCCTGGCTCAGTTCCCAGTTATCGGCAAAACGGCCATTGCGATTTACCGGAATATTGTCGGTATGTCCGTCAACGCGGATGATCCAATCGATGCCAGCGGGAATATCGGTTGCGATGCCCTGCAGCAGATCGGCAATACTGGCGATTTCGGCCTCACCTAGAGGTGACAAGGTCGCGCTGCCCGGCTGGAACAGCACCTCAGAGGCAAAGATAAAGCGGTCGCCCTCGATCCGCACCCGGTCCTGCCCCTCCAGGACCTGCCGCAGCTGACCAAAGAAATCTGACCGGAAACGCGCCAAATCCTCGGCCTCTGCGGCCAAACGGGCCGCCTCTTCCTCAAGTCTGATCCGTTCGGCCTCTTCCAAAGCGCGGCGCTGCCGTTCCTCTGACACAACGCGGGCCAGCGCCGTATTCAGCTGCGCCCCAAGCGTTTCGATTTGCACCTGCGCTTCGCGATCGGATTCTTCGGCGAGGTTCAGAAGGGACTGCAAATTGCCAACCTGGGTCCGCAATTCGGTGATCTGCTCGTTCAGCAAAGCCACCTGACGCTGGCTTTCAGCCGACAACGCCTGCTCTGCGGCCAATTCTTCGTTTGCAAGCGCCAACAGATTTGCTTGACGGGCAGCTTCACTATCCTGATTGCTTTGATCGCCTTGCAGGCGCGCAACCTCGGCGCGGGCCTGTGCCAGTTGCGCGGCCAGATCATCATTCTGACCTGCAAGTGACGCGCGCAATTGATCCAGCTCAGCCTGCGCTGTCCGGGCAGCAGCCAATAGCGTCAAAGTCTCTTCGGCCTCTCGGCGCTGCTGCTCAAGGTTCAGCGTCATCGCGGTCAGTTCAGTATCTGCATTCGCCAGCCGTTCACGCAAGGCTTCGGCGGCGGCTGCATCAGTCAGCTGGTTGGTTTCCAGCTCGGTCAAACGGGCGGCATTTTCGGCGTTTTCAGTTTCCAGATCGGCGACCAATGCCTCAAGCGCTGTACGGCGCGCAGCGGCCAAACGGGCGGCCTCAACCCCGGCGTCAATCTCGGTCCGGGCCTGGGCGAGCGCGAGGTTCAGCGCCTCTTGCTCGGTCAGCAGATCATCCTGCGCGGCTTCCAGATCGGCCACACTGGCCAACGCATCGTCGCGTTCGGTCAGCAATCCTGCAACCTGCGCTTCAAATTCCGTGATCTGACTTTGCGCATCGGACAGGGCCTGATCCTGCACCTCGCGTTCGGCAATCAACGCTGCAATGCGCCCGGATTGACGCTCAGCCTCTTCATTTGCGGCCTCAAGGTTGGACGCCAGACTGGCGCTGCGATCACGCTCAATGCCCAGTGTCGCGGCAAGGCTTGCCACCTCATCGGTCAGCGCGTTTAGCTCGCTTTCCTGCCCGGTGATGGTTTCGCGCAACACAAACTGGATAACCATAAAGATGGTCAGCACGAACATCAGAACCAACAAAAGACCGGTCATCGCATCGACAAAGCCCGGCCAAATGGCATTCTGGAACCTGTTGGAAGACCTGCGGCTCAGCGCCATGGATCAGCCTCTGCCCTTAACGGCATCGGCCAAAGCGGCCAGATCGCCCCGCAAATCACCAATGCTTTCCTGACGGCCTGCGGACATTTCTTCAAGAATGCGCAGCAATTGGACATCGATTGACCGCAGACGCATGCGGCTTTCGGCGTCAATGCCTTCCATGCCGCTCTCATCAAGCTTCTGGATAAGCATATCTTGCCCTTCGGCCACCCGTTTGAGCAGCTCAGCGCTTTGACTATCACCGCCGCCGTTTTGTGTCATCTGCTCGACAGCTGCGGCAAGGCTGGCAAATCGGCGGTCGTTTTCTTCGCGATCCGCATCCGTTTGGCCCATCATCATCTGTATGGTGTCCATCAGCTCGCCCAGCTGATCAACAAACGCGCCGACAACGCCCATATCAGCACTGCCGCTTTCTTCGCCGTCCAGCCCAACCCGGGTGATCGTGGAAAGCCATTCTTCCAATTCGCGGTAGAACCGGTTCTGGCCATGCCCCGCAAATAGTTCAAGCAGGCCCACAATCAGCGAACCGGCAAGCCCCAAAAGCGAGCTGGAAAAGGCCGTGCCCATCCCACCAAGCTGGGATTCCAGCCCCGATTGCAAGCGTGCAAAAATGTCCGCCCCCGATTCCCCTTCGCCCGTATTCAACGACCGGATCGTTTCAACAAGGGCAGGCACCGTGGTCGCCAACCCATAAAACGTACCCAAAAGACCAAGGAAAATCAGCACATTGCCGATGTAACGCGTGATTTCGCGATCTTCATCAATCCGCTGCGCAACCGAATCCAGGATAGACCGACCCGAAGTCGAAGACACCTGCGTGCGCGCGCCCCGCGACCTTAGCAGTGTTGCCAATGGTGCCAGCAATGACGGTGCCGCGCTATATGAATGCCCGCCCGCATCCCGGGCAAAGCGTTCGATCCAGCGCACCGATTTGATCAGCAGGAAAACCTGATTGATACAGGACAGCACCCCCAAAACGAAAACCGCAAGGATCACACCGTTCAGATAGGGGTTGGATTTATAAATCGCCGTGATCTGGTCAAATCCCAGATAAAACCCGGCCCCGACCAGCCCCAAGACTGTCAGCATGAACAGAATTTGGCGGATTGGCTGCGAAAATTGCGGCTGCGCCTTAGAGTCCCGTTTGTTCGACAAAGGAGCGAGTCCTCATATTGTGTTTAACCCATCCCCCGATAGCACCATATAGCGGCCTGTGCACAAACCCAAATAAAATCAGCCTTGATCTATGTTGCCGTCAAAGCACGCACCCGTTGAACCAGCCAAGTCATGTCATCATCCTTGATCCCCAATGCGGTCAGGTGATCGGCTGTGTTGTATAGGTATTCGGTATTGGGCCCGCGCCCACCAACCGCATGCGCGATCATCTGCGCCTGCTTTTCCAGATCAAACCGGCAATATTGCACGTGATCGGGGTCAATAATGTAGGCAAGGGCTGAAATCTCGTCACCGTCATCGGTGACAAGCGCAACAGTGTCTTCGTAATAGGCCGATGAAATCAGCTCGCGTTCGCGCAGCATGGTCAGCACGGCGTCTTCTTCATTCGCCGCAACTTCAAACGCAACCCCCGTACAGCGCGCGCCTTTTTGGGCATCCAGGGCCAGCACAAGGCCCGGGTCCTCCTCAGATCCGCGATGATGGATTGATAACATGCAAAAGCTGCGATGATAGTCGTGCAGACATGCCTTTACGGACCGCGCCGGTGTAAAGCCGGGGTTCCATAACAGTGACCCATATCCGAAGACCCAAAATGCCATGATGCGATCCTTTGTGCTGGCCTCCATAAACACCGGATCAGACCCAGCGAAAAGACCTAGGCGGCGCCCGGCGCTATAATTCGCTTTCAACCTGCGCGAGGTTCGCACGTATTTCCGGGATATCAGGTGCAATCGCGCGGGCCCGTAGCAAGGCCTGCCTTGCACCGCGCAAATCACCACCGCCATAGCGGGCGTTGGCGAGGCCAAACTGCCACAACCAATTCCCGGGCCACCGGGCTGCACCCGTTTGGTAAAGCGTCTCGGCACCGGTCCATTGCGCAACCCGCTCAAGCGCCGCAGCCGCCGACAAGATATCCGTTTGGCCGACACTTACAGGTAATTCATCAGGTGGCAAAACCACCAGCCCCCAGAAATCGCCGCGCCGCCATGTGCGTTCAAACGTGGCAAAGGGCAGAATCATCTGATTAAGCTGGCCTGAATTCAGATAGACCGCATCAGCATCGAAATCATACCCGGTCACAACGCCATAATGCCAAACCGGCGCAACCCCCAGGCCAAGGTTCTGGAACACAATCACCGGATGGCCCGCGTCGATCTCGCTTAGCAGCTGATCGAATGTATTGATCTCAACAGCCAACTGCCCAAGGCGCCGGCTACTACCAATCATGTCAGCCAGATACGTGCCCCCCGCACCGGGGTTAAAGGCAAGCTTAGCAACATCGGCTTGGCCGATATCCGACCCGGCCCATTGCATCACCATTGCAATGGATGTGGGACCGCAAAAAAAGGCCTCTTGCTGGATCAGGGGAACGCCCGATACCTGCGCCCGCGTCGGCAGATCAACCGAAAGCCGGGCATCTGGATCAAAGGCTGGCGCGCAGGCCGCAAGCCAGCCAATCATGGCCAGCCCTGCGAGCCTGCGAAATAGCCCGATTAACGGACGCAACGGGTAAAGTTAAAGACCCGCGTAAAGCAGAGCAGGTCAGTGACCAGCAGGATCACAAAGACCGTAAAGAGCGTGCCAACGATATCAGCACCAGCACTGTCATTTTCCATCTGGATCAGGATCGTGTTGATCTCGTCATCAGTCAAAGCTGCCAGGCGGGCCTCAGCCTCGGCTGGGTCGACGCCCATATCAATGATCTGATCGCGAATTTCGCCGCGCTGCAATTCATCCATCAGCATGTCGCGGTTAGCCATGGCGCTATATTTGTTGATCGCGGCGTCAGTGCCCAACATGTCCGCTTGTGCCACTGTCACGGCCTGTGTGGCCAAAACCAATTGCGCTGATACGGCAAGCACCACGCCTTTTTTGCTTAGGTTGAGAAAGCCCATCGATATATCCCTCATGTCTTGGTTACGGGGTGACGTAACCCAATACCCCTTCGCGTGAGTTTTCAGGAAATTTGCAGTTAGTGCAACCATTTGACGTCGCAACCACGACGGATTGCATATTTCCAATATCCGCCAAAGGTCGAAAGGCCGCACCAACCGGGCAGCCCTCCAAGCCATTTAGTGTCACTTGCTAGGCTCTACTCGCACACAACATAGGCAGAATCCGCGTCCAGCATAACGATGTAACACCCAACCGGTTGTGGCGTCACTATATCCGCGTCGGTTGTAGGGGCAGCGGGGGTAACAAGACTACTCATCAAGGAAAACGCAAATGTTAAGTTCAGCATGTCAAATCTCCTTCAATGCATGTGAAAAGAGTTAGACAGCGGCAAACATTGGAACAATTACCGGTTTCGGAGCACGGCGAAGTTTCGCCGATCATCTTGTTCACGCTATGGAAACAGCGATCAGCGGATCAGGTTGCCGATAATGATGATGATCAACAGCACAACCATAGGTGACAAATCCACGCCACCCAGATCAGGCATAAACCGTCTGACGCGGGAATAGACCGGCTCGAGGATGCGTTGCAGGGCATACCAAACCTGACCAACAAATTCCTGGCGAATGTTGAGCACCTCAAAACGGATCAGCCAGCTCATGATGAAATGGGCAATCACTAAAAAATACGCCACACTCAGGATTGGCGACAGGATATCGTTTACAAGTTCCATAACTAGCCCCTTTCGTCAGCTGGCTTTCACTTAGGTGTTTCATCGGGCGGGGACAAGTCCGCGTTGCCGTAAGGTCAAAGTTGACCTCCACGTCACCTCACGCAATTTGGCAAACAACCAGAGGGACGACCTGATGTATCCAATTGTACGTGTGATCAAGGAATTGCTGAAGGCGCGGCGCATGCCGCCATTGGGCCCGCTTGATACCCATGTGTCCGAACATCGGTGCTGGCCTCAGGATATCGATATCTACCTGGAAATGAACAACGGGCGGATCCTGACCATCCTTGATTTGGGGCGGACAGGCCTGGCCCGGCGGGCCGGGCTATTACGGGCCTTGTCCAAGAACCGCTGGGGGCTGACGATGGCGGGGTGTTCAGTACGCTATCGCAAACGCATCAGGCCCTTTGTCAAATTTCGTACGGTCAGCAAATGCGTCGGCTGGGATGAACGGTTCATGTATCTCGATCAATCGATCTGGATCGGCGATGAATGCGCGGTGCAGGTGCTGTATCGTTCAGCCGTGACAGACAAGAACGGGATCGTCCGGCCAGAGCGGCTGGTCGCCGCCATGGGGCTGCGCGATCCGTCGCCCGCATTGCCCGCTTGGGTGCAAAACTGGGTTGATGCGGACAAAGCCCGCCCATGGCCGCCCGTCGATGATGGGTCCACGCCGTAACGCAAGCCTTGCCACCCGCGCCCATATCGGTGTTGTATCGGCCCGAGGAAGAGCGGGGGCAAGAAAATGAGCGTCAGCAAAAAGCGCATCTGGGGCTGGATGGCCTTCGATTGGGCATCGCAACCCTTTTACACATTAGGGCTGACATTCATCTTCGGGCCCTATTTTGCATCCGTTGCGACATCCTATTTGATGGACGGGGGGCTTGATAGCGATACGGCCAAGGCGCAGGCGCAATCGATCTGGTCCACCGGTCAGGTCTTTGCCGGGTTATTCATCGCGCTCACGGCCCCTTTTCTGGGGGCCTATGCGGACCAATCGGGGCGGAAAATTCCATGGATTGCTTTCTTTTCAATCATCTATGTCATCGCCGCGGCCTCGCTTTGGGGGCTGCTGCCCGATAGCGACGCGGTATGGCTTTACATGGCGATCTTTTTCATCGGCTTTGTTGCCGCTGAATCGGCGCTGAATTTCATCAATGCAATCCTGCCGAGCCTTGGAAATGAAGATCAGGTTGGGCGCATTTCCGGCTCGGGTGCGGCCTTTGGCTATTGGGGCGGCGTCGTATCGCTGATCATCGTGCTGCTGTTCTTCGCCGAGAACGGCGATAGCGACACAACATTGATTGGCCTGGCACCCGCGTTCGGGCTGAACCCTGATCTGAAAGAAGGCACGCGCGCCACCGGACCGATCATCGCGGTTTGGTATATCATCTTCATGATCCCGTTCTTTTTGTGGGTGCGCGATGCGGCGCCCGTACAAAAAGAAAAAGTACGACTGGGGGCCGTTGCCCGCGATCTGGGGCAGACACTCAAAAGCGTGCTGGCGCGCAAAAGCCTGCGCAACTTCTTACTGGCCTCAATGCTTTACCGGGATGCGGTGAATGCGCTTTATGCATATGGCGGTATCTACGCTGGCTTGGTGCTGGATTGGGAAATCACCTTTATCGGGATTTTTGGGGTGATCGCGGCGATTTTTGCGGCGATTGTCACATGGGCGGCTGGGATCGCGGATGCGCGTTTTGGGCCCAAACCCGTGATCGTGACGGCCATTTGGGCCATGATCGGGGTGTCGATCGTCATCGTGGGGATGTCACGCGAAGCGCTGTTCGGCGTGCCCCTGCCCGAAGGCTCATCCCTGCCCGATACGATCTTTTTCATCTGCGGGGCGATCATCGGCGGGGCCGGCGGGGCGGTTTATTCTGCGTCGCGATCACTGATGGTGCGGCACAGCCATCCTGACCGGCCAGCCGAGGCATTTGGGCTTTTTGCATTGTCGGGCAAGGCAACCGCCTTTTTGGCACCCGCCTTGATCGCGCTCTTTGGCTATCTGACAAGCAGCGTACAGCTTGCGTATTTACCGGTTCTATTCCTTTTCATCTGCGGCCTTTTGTTGTTACGATGGGTCAACAAAGACGGAGATCGCGCAGAATGGTCCGCTTCCTAACATGTGTTGCTGTGGTTCTTGGCTTGGCCGCTTGCCAGGGCGAGGATGAGCCGCCACTGAGCCTCGCAACGCAGAACGTCAACGATACCAGGATCGCCAAAACGCTTTTTGGGGCGGTGCCAGAAGCATCCCAGCAAGAACCGCAGGTCTTTGGCGGCTATTCGCGCGGATGTCAGGCGGGCGGTGTGCAGCTGGCTGAAACAGGGCCGACCTGGCAGGCCATGCGTCTGTCGCGCAACCGCAACTGGGCGCAGCCGATCACCATCGACTATATCCAAGACCTCAGCCGCTTTGCCGCGACATTGCCGGGCTGGGAAGGGCTTTATGTAGGCGATATGAGCCAACCGCGCGGTGGGCCGATGCTGACAGGGCATGTCAGCCACCAAAACGGGCTGGATGTCGATATCTGGATGCTGCCACCGGATCGGCTGGATCTGACTGTTCAGGAACGTGAAACGCTGTCCTCAATCTCGATGCGGCGTCAGAGTGGGGCATTTACAAACAGCAGCTGGACGCCTGAACATGAAGCCGTGCTGCGGGCCGCAGCCTCTGACCCGCGCACATCCCGGATTTTCGTTTTCCCCGGGGCCAAAGTGGCGATGTGCAACTCGGCGACGGGCGACAGATCATGGCTTAGCAAGATCCGCCCCTGGTGGGGCCATCACTATCATTTCCATGTGCGGCTCAATTGCCCCGAAGGTGAAAGAGGCTGCACCCCGCAAACCCCGCCGCCCCCGGGCGATGGCTGCGCCGAGGCGCAGGGCTGGGTTGACCGCATCCTGAACCCACCGCCACCCGATCCCGACGCCACACCAGCCCCCCCACGCGGAGAATTGACAATGGCCGACCTGCCCGGGCAATGTCTGGCCGTTTTGAATTCCGAATAAGTGCGGTTTCTGATCTGGTTTTGGGCGCTTTTCAGCGCCAGTGCGGCATGGGCCGAGGCCATCCATCTGGGCACCTATGTCTGGGACACGGACGACCCACGCCTGGGTGGTCTGTCCGGGATAGAGCTGTCTGATGACGGGTCCAGCTTTGTTGCGATCAGCGATCGGGGCATCTTTTTTAGCGGTCAGTTTAATCGCACGGACGGGCAGATCAGCGGTATCGCGAACTTGGAAATCGCCGAAATGCGCGGACCCGACGGGGCGCTATTTGACGGGCAGAACCATGATAGCGAGGGGATCGCTATTGCACCGGATGGTACAATCCATGTCTCATTCGAAACGGTTCATGGGCTGCGCAGTTTTGAAACGATCACATCCAACGCATCAGCGCTGCGGACGGATCGGCGGTTTGCTGATTTGCAGCCAAACTCCTCGTTCGAGGCTTTGGCGATGACACCCTCGGGTGATCTCTTGACAATGCCCGAACGCTCGGGCCGGCAAACGCGCCCATTCCCCGTCTACCGACAAAGCGGCAGTATCTGGAGCTACGCTTTCGACATTCCCCGGCGCGGCGCCTTTTTGACCGCAGGCGCGGATGTGGGACCGGATGGCAAGCTTTATGTGCTCGAGCGTGATTTCATCGGGATCGGCTTTTTGTCACGGGTGCGCCGGTTTGATCTGGATGGCAGCAACGAAGAACTGATCCTGCATACATCCGCGCGAACCCATGACAATCTGGAAGGGATCGCCGTGTGGGAAGATGCGCAGGGGATCCGGCTGACTATGGTGGCCGATGACAATTACCGGATGTTGCAACAAACGCAGATCGTCGAATACCGATTGACGCAATAGCGCCGCGGCGTTAGGGGACGCTGTCCCCGCCCTTGGGGGCCAAGTGCCGCACCCTTGTCAAAACGGAAAATCACTATGACACGCATCCTTCCCGGCGTTTTCGCCATGGCCACCATCGTTGTGGCGTCCAACATCCTTGTTCAATTCCTGATCCTCGACGGTCTTTTGACCTGGGGGGCCTTTACCTATCCGTTCGCCTTTCTGGTCACAGACGTGATGAACCGCGTCTACGGGGTTGCTGCGGCGCGCAAGGTCGTTTTTGCAGGTTTGATTGTGGGGATCATCTGTTCGCTGATCGGATCTCAAGTCATGTTGCAAGGCGACGGGTACGAATACCCAGCTGTTGCCCTGCGGATCGCCATCGGCTCCGCGACTGCCTTTGCTGTCGCACAACTGCTTGATATTGCAGTATTTAATCGGCTGCGTGAAGGGTCATGGTGGAAGGCACCGCTGGCCAGCACGCTGATCGGATCAAGCGTCGATACGCTGGTATTCTTCTCAATCGCGTTTGCCGCTGTGTTCAACGGGTTCAGCAGCGCCGCAACCGAAGAAATCGTTTGGGCCCAAGACCTTGTGCCGTTCCTGAACGTCGGGCCGCTTGTGCCGCTTTGGGTTTCGTTGGCCGTTGCGGATTGGGGTGTGAAGCTGAGCATCGCGTTGCTTGCTTTGATACCATTCCGCATCATTGTTGGGCGGATCACGCAGCCAGTCACTTAATCGCTAGCTTTGGTATATTTTTACTTGAAATATACCAAATCTGTGCGAACCTTCTGTCAGGCGAAACTTTTTGAAAGGAGGTGATCCAGTGCATCATGAGGTATTGGAGAAATGTGTCGGGACAACTTATGGGGGTCGCAGCTAGGGCAGCCCTTGGCTGAGAAGACCATAAGGTGGAGATCCTAACCGACCCACCTCCGTAATTCAGGAAAGGGCCATCCCATCGCCGGGGTGGCCCTTTTTCACGGGGAAACCAAAGGTTTCACCGAAAGCGGGCAAGCGTTTGGCGCAGCTAAATGCGGCCGCCCATCGTTGATTTTCGGGGTATATGTTTTGCGTACAGAACCTGTACATACGGCGTACATACGTTTGTAAATGCAGGAAGGGCGGATGCCTCCGGCGGGAGTATTTTTGGCAAAATGATACGGATCAATGATCAGATCGAAATCGCCGATTGGGAGCTAACAGAAAGCTTCACCCGGTCGTCCGGCCCCGGCGGGCAAAACGTGAACAAGGTGTCCACGGCGGTCGAGCTGCGCTTTGAGGCCGCCCGGTCGCCCAACCTGCCGGACCCCGTCAAAGCAAGGCTACGCCGTCTTGCCGGACGCCGGTGGACGCAGGACGGTGCCGTTGTCATTTTCGTGCAAGACACCCGCAGCCAGGCACGCAATCGCGAGATCGCCAAGGAACGCCTGACTGATCTGATCCGCAAAGCGTGCGAGCGCCCCAAAAGGCGGGTTGCAACGAAACCCACATATGGGTCTGTGAAACGGCGGCTTGCGGGTAAGAAAGCGCGCGGGCAAGTCAAAGCGCTGCGCGGAGCCGTCGACCCCGACAACGGGTAAACCCACCTTATTCCCGCCATCTGGTACAGGATGAACAACAAGCGCCGCTATGTGCTTTGTTACCGGCTGAACCGTTAATTTTAACGGCGCAAAATCGACTGAGACTTTTTGACCAGTTCCAGCAACCGCACCGATGCCACCAACACCCGATCGCCTGATCACCCGGCCGGTGCTGTGAAAACGTCCTGGATGTTTTTTGGCCTAATCGGCACAAGAACACTTTGTCTTATGCTACATGCGAATGCACCCGATCCATTCTGATGGCCCGTATTTCTTCGCGGCGCAAAGGTTGGCCAAAGTAGAAACCCTGAAAATAGTTGCAGGCTTCCTTCTGCAGAAATTGGAGTTCTGCCTCTTGCTCAACACCTTCTGCCAAAACCGGAATCCCCAAGGATTTGCCAAGCAATAGAGTTGCACGGACGATTGCCGCGCGTTGATGGTTGTTGTGGATGTCGGTCACAAAACTGCGGTCAATCTTGATCTTGTCGAACGGAAACATCTGCAACGTCGCGAGCGACGAATAGCCCGTTCCAAAATCATCCATTGCGATGGCGATGCCCATCTCTTTGATTTGCTGGATGATTTTGAGTGTGGCCGCCTGGTCGGAGATCACGCTCGCCTCGGTCACTTCCAGCTCTAGCCGTTCTGGTGCCAGCCCGCTTTCAAAAAGAACATCTGACAAATCCTCAAGAAAGCTTGGCGCGATCAATTGCTGAGGCGCGACATTGACCGCGATGCTAAGTGCGTTGTCCCAGGTTGCGGCCTCAAGACAGGCTGTGCGTAGCACCCACAACCCGAGCTCTTGGATAAACCCGGTTTCTTCTGCGATCGGGATGAATTCCACTGGCGAAACCAGCCCCCGTTCTGGATGGTGCCAGCGTAATAGCACTTCGCAGCCAATAGGTTCTAGCGTGACCAGCTCTTGTTGAAGCTGATAGACCAGCAAAAATTCATCGTTCTTGATCGCATTATGCAGGTCTTCGACCAACAATAGTTTTTCCCGTTTTTGTTCATCCATTTCAGCGTTGTAGACACACAGGCTTGTCTCGGCGGCTTCTTTGGCCCGGTACATTGCAAAATCGGCCTTTTGGATCAGATCATCCAAATCTGTTCCGGCATGAAGGCTTGTTGCGACCCCTAAAGATCCACGGAGTTGATGGGTATATCCCTTGCCGCTGATGGGCTCATTAATGACGGTTTGCAGGCGGGTTCCGAAATCAAGCACCTCCTCCTCAATCTCAAAATCCGTCTTGATTGCAATAAATTCATCCCCGCCCGTGCGCGCGATATGCTCATGCGTTCCACAGACAGCATCGAACCTGCTGGCAATTGTTCTGAGAACGTGATCACCAGCTTCGCGCCCACGCAGATCATTGACCTCTTTGAAGCGGTCCAAATCAATAGCAATGATCGCGATCACACCACGGTTGAATTGTGCACCATGCATCGCGAATTGATCGAACCATTGCATCAGCCACAACCGGTTCGGGATGCCTGTCAGGTGATCATGTGACGCGCTGTATTGAAGCTTCTTGACGGCTTCATCTTCTAGCTTGATTTCAATGCTCAAGGTCGCAAAGCCAACTGCCAGCAAGATAACAGTGATCCCGAAAACCAGAATGACCAAAATATCATCTGATATCATCTGATTAGGCACAGTGAAGAGCGGGCTGAGATTGAGCGTCATCGCCCCCATGCCGACAAAATGCAGCGCGCAAATGCTGAGCGCCATCAAAACAGCACCGCTAAGCCAGCAATATCTGGTGACCGGATACGCCGCCCGGTGAAATGCCGCGGCCCCCAGCGCCGCCCCTATCAGGACGGACGCGACTTTCGGGCCTGCCGCCCAATCGAAATATCCGGGGATCAGATAGGCATACATCCCGACATAATGCATCACCCCGACCGCACAGCCGAATAGCGCGCCAGACAATAGCGTCCCTGCAAGGGTCGCCGTATGCATGAAGACGATGTTCACAACACCTGCGCCCAAAACCGCTACGACCAAGGAAATACCTGTCAGAAATGGTTCATAGCCGTGGGTGACCCCGGGATCATAGGCCAGCATCGCGATAAAATGCGTCGACCAGATCGTTGTACCCATCAAAAGCCCGGAAAGAGGCAATTGCACCCGTCGCCGCTGCCGCGTTGCAAGCCGAAGTCGCTGAGAAATCAAGATCGACAGACAAGAGCCGGAAACGCATACCAATACAGCCGCAGCCAAAAGCCAATAATTGTGCTCTTGCGTGATGCATTCTATGATTCGATACACGTGCCTACCCTGAAACCAGCGCTCTGCTTGACAAGATTACGCAGAAAATAGTGAATCATATGTTGGTAAATTCGTCCGAGATTACGAAAATTTCTTCGCAATCAAAGGGCTGACGGGTCCGTCAACCACGCAGCAGATCAAGGAACTGGCTAACCCCTTCCGCAGTCATCGACCAATCGGTGACAAGCCGCCCCGTCAGCGGCTCATCCGGGTCGCCCACTTCGGGATCGCCGTCCATCACATAGTAGACCGCACCGCCATCGCGCATGCGCTTATGTTCGGACCGGGGCATCTGGAAAAAGATCATGTTGGCCTGCGGTTCATATAGCATCTCGGCCGCATTGTGCCCGCGCAGCCCTTCGGCCAGTTGCATGCAGCGCGCATTGGCCGCGCGGGCCATATCCAGCCAGAGCCCATCGGTCAGATAGGCCTGCATTTGCGCAGATAAAAACCGATGTTTGGACAAAAGATGCCCGCCGCGTTTGCGCCGCAGCTCAAATTCCCACGCAAGGGCGGGGTCGAAAATCACGCAGGCCTCAACCCCCAATGCGCCGTTTTTGGTGCCGCCAAAGCTGACAGCGTCAATCCCGGCTTTCCAGGTCATCTCGGCCGGGGTGCAATCCAGTGCGACCAAGGCGTTGGCAAAGCGCGCGCCATCAAGATGGGTCTGCATGCCAAAATCCTGCGCAATCCGGCTAAGTGCGGCAAGTTCATCAAGACTGTAGAGCGTCCCCTTCTCTGTCACTTGGGTGATTGACAGCGGGCCGCGTTGCGGGCCGTGCACGCCGCGATTTTGCTCGGCTGCGATTTTCTGGTGCAGATCGTCGGCGGCCATTTTGCCATCCGTGGTGGGGACCAATGTCAGCTTTGCGCCGCTATAAAATTCGGGCGCGTTGCACTCATCCTCATGGATATGGGCCACATCGGCGCAAAAGATCGTCTGCCATGGCTGGGCCATCGTCCCAAGCAGCACGGAATTGGCCGCCGTGCCGTTGATGATCAGATAGACAGCGGCGTCAGGGGCCTCGAACAGCCCTTGGATTTGGGTGCGCACCGCGTCCATGATCGGATCGGCGCCGTAACCCATGGCATAACCTTCATTGGCGGCAATCAAGGCCTCCATCACTTTGGGGTGGGCCGGGCCGGCGTTGTCAGAGGCAAAAAACATTTATAGCGGCTCCTCGATGATGTGGTCTTCCCAATCGTCTTCGTCGGTATTGACCTCGGAGACTGTGCGGTGCTGCATCGACACGCCCGCCTCATGGACCGAAGCCGGGTCGCCCGAAATCAGCGGATGCCAATCGTAAAGATCGCGCCCCTCATAGATCAGCCGGTAACCGCAGGTCAGTGGCAGCCAGTAAAGGTTATCCTTGATCGTTTGCGGGGTCAGCACGATACATTCGGGCACAAAATCATGCCGATTTTTGTAATTGCTGCACAGGCAAGTCGTGTCATCCAAAAGGCGGCAGGCGACGCGGGTGAGCGCAACAGTGCCTTCCTCGTCTTCCAGCTTATTCAGGCAGCATTTGCCGCAGCCATCACAAATCGCTTCCCATTCCTGCCGGTTCAGCTTGGCCATTGGTTTGGTTTCCCAAAACCGGTCCTGCAGGCCGCTGCGGGGGATATCAGACATTGGCCAAAATCGCGCGTGCTTGATCGCAATCAGCGTCCATTTGCTGGATCAGCGCATCAAGCCCATCGAATTTCTGTTCGGGGCGCAGATAATCGACCAACGCGACAGATAGGGTCGATCCGTAAAGATCACCCTTGAAATCGAACAGGAAGGTTTCGCAATTGGGCTGGTTTTCCCCAAACATCGGGCGCACCCCAATAGAAGCCGCCCCATCATAACTGCCCTGATGCGGACCGGTCAGCACGTTTACCTTCACGGCGTACACCCCAAATTTGGGGGGATGTAGATCCGCGATTGACATATTGGCCGTGGGATATCCCAGATCCCGCCCGCGCTGGTCGCCGCGGATCACGTCACCCTCAATCCGGTGCCAATGGCCCAGCATCACGGCTGCGTCGCGGGGTCTGCCATCGCTGAGGGCGGCCCGGATCGCGGTTGAGGACACATTGCCCAGATCGTTACGCAAAAGCGGTGCAATTGTTGTGCCAAACCCCATCTGGGTGCCAAATTCTGCCAGATCTGTCACGGTGCCGGCCCGGCCATGACCGAACCGAAAATCGGCCCCCACAATCACACCTTTCAGCCCCAGTTGATCGGCAATGATCGTCTGGGCAAAATCGCGCGGGCTGAGCGCAGCAAGGCTGGCGTTAAACGGCAGCTCATACAGCTTTTCGACCCCCAGCTTTTCAAGGCGGTTCGCCTTTGCTTCGGCATTCATCAGGCGGAAGGGCGTGGGGTTGTTAGAAAAATAGCTGCGCGGATGCGGCTCAAACGTCATGATGCCCAAGGGGGCGCTGGCGTCTTTGGCCACCTGCCGGGCCAGATCAATCACCGATTGATGCCCCAGATGCACACCGTCAAAATTCCCGATGGCCGCGACAGCGCCTCGGTCGGCTGAATCAACAAAAACGGTGTCTCGGATAATGCGCATAGCCTTGCGTAGCGTGGCCCGTGAAGGGGTGCAAGGTTGCTTGTGGCGCGGGTGCGAAGGACCTAGGGTTTTGTCATGATTGATCCAACTGCTGATACAAAATTGTTCCGTTTGGCCAGGCGTTTGCCCGATAATCGCTTGGGGTTGGGGATCATGCATCTGAACAACTTGGCCGCAAAATGGGGCAAGCTGCCAGAGGATCTGTTGGTTGAGACGGTCTATATCCCCCGTCCGCCCGAGATCGGTAAGGGCAACATTCGGACGCTGGTGATCAAGCCAAGGCAAATGGCAGGTAAACTGCCCATCGTTGTGCATTTTCACGGCGGTGGTTTTGCGATTGGGACGCCCGAGCAGAACTATGGTCGGGCCGCCCGCTACATTGCCGAACGCCCTGCGATTTTTGTGATGCCGGATTATCGGCTATCGCAGAGACACCCGTTTCCAGCGGGACTAGACGATTGTTACGAAACGCTTTTGTGGGCGCGTGATGTGGCTGAACAGATCGGCGGGCGCTCTGATCAGCTGTTTGTCATGGGCGAAAGTGGCGGCGGTGGCCTGGTCGCGGCGGTGGCCCAGATGGCGCAGGACAGGGGTGAGGTGAACATCGCCTGCCAGTTTCCGATCTATGGAATGTTCGATGACCGCCCCGAGAATTTCACCGATTGCGATCCGGCCAATCTATTGTGGAGCCGTGGCAAGAACATATTGGCGTGGGATATGTATCTAAGAGGCCGAGCGACGGCTGACTGTGCTGTGCCGGCGCGGCGTGCCAGCGTGGCCGGGCAGCCGCCTGCTGTGGGTTTCGTGGGGGATCAGGATCTATTTCTGGATGAAAATATCGCTTATTTTGAAAGACTGGCGGCAGCAGGGGTTCCCACCACATTCAAGGTATTTGAAGGGGCCTATCATGGGGTTGAGGTGATCGCCCCGCAATCTGATAGCGCCCAAGCGATGTGGGCGTTTTCCCTCAAAGCCTTTGCCGATGCAGTTGATACCTACACCGCAGCCCAACCGAACGCGTTACCGTAGATGCCCGATGGTGTAGGTCGCGTTTGTCTGTTGCTTGTCCAGAAAGGCACTCAGCGCCGATGGGTCTGGTTGGTCCTCGGTCTTTGTCTCGGCAGCGGCCAGCCCCCCGGAAATAAACAGCGCGTCGATGTCTTCTTGCATGGCGCCTAGCACGTCGGTGCCGATCCCATCGCCGATCCCAATGATACGCGCATCGGATGGCACTTTGTTTAACGCAGCGAGCCGTCGGCGCGCGAGATCGTAGATTGGCGGGTGCGGCTTGCCGAAATAGAGGCTTTCACCGCCCATTTCTGTATAGAGCTGCGCCAAGGCACCGGCGCACCATTCGCGCACCTCGCCCCGATCCACGACGATATCGGGATTGGCGCAGAGCAGCTTGAGCCCCTTTTGTTTCGCGTAGAGAAATTCGGGCCGGTTCACATCGATATCGGCCATCGCGTCAAAAGGACCGCAGCAGACGATGCCTTCGGCCTCTTCCAGTGATACCCTTTGGATATCCACCGGATTTTCGATGATTTTCAAAGGCTTGAAAAAATCATCATCCCGCGGGCTTTCCCCCATGAACCAGATTTTTTCACCCACAATCCCCCGAAACATAGCCGCGCGCGCACTATCACCCGAGGTCGCGATGGCGTCCCACGCATCATCGGGCACGCCGAAGCCGTTGATCTGCCGGGCGACGCTGTCCCATGGTCGGGGCGAGTTGGTGACCAGCACCACGACCCCGCCCGCAGCGCGGTATTTTTGCATCGCGGCAACGGCGTCAGGCATTGCCTGAATGCCGTTATGCATGCAGCCCCAAAGGTCGACAAAAGCGGCATCATATTGCCCCGAGATGTCGGCGAATTGGTCGATGATCTGGGTCATTTGTTCACCTTTGTGCAGTGCAAGAATGCGTACCGACCCTGTACATATGCCGTACGTACAGGGTGCTGTTTGAGGTCCCGGATCAGGTCCGGGACGGCGTCAGACCTTTAGTGCAGGGATGATCTGCTTTTTGCGGCTCATCACGCCGGGCAGCACCACGCTGTCGCCTTCAACGGTCGCGTCGAATGATTTCTCGGCGACACCCTTTGTCAGGTCGTTGGGGATTAGCATGGTCGCTTCTTCCTTAAGGATGTCCACGACGAACAGAAGGACCTGATCGACTTTGTCCTCTTTGGCCACTGTCGGCATGGTCTTGATCAGTGATGCTTTGCGGTCCAGCACGATCTTGGGCGATGTGGTTTCCAGAACCGAGACCCGGAATTTCGTGCCGTCAACGGCGTATTCCTTGCTGTCCATCCGCAAGAGTTCCGCATCCGAGAAGGCCGAGATATCGGATTTCGCATCGAACATTTCGGTGGCGTAGGCTTCGATATCGATTTTCAGGTCGCGCGCCAGAGCTTCGGCAAGGTTTTTGTCGACCTCGGTGGTGGTGGGCGAGCGGAAGGCCAGCGTATCAGACAAAATGCATGACAACATCAGCCCCTTGATACCGTCGGGCATATGTTTGGCGTCGTCGCCCATCATCTGGTGCATGATCGTCGCGGTGCAGGCCAAAGGCCGGATGGTGATATTGATCGGGTTTTTGGTTTCCAGCCCGCCGGTCAGTTTGTGGTGGTCGATAATCGCCAGCACGTCGGCATTATTGATATTTGCAGGCAACTCGGCGGGGTTGTTGGTGTCAACGATCACGCAGGATTGGTCATCGGCCACATCATTGATCACCTCGGGCAGGGCAAAACCCCAACGCTTTGCCACGAAAGCGGCCTCTGTATTGGGCTGGCCCAGCAAGGCGGCCTTTGCCTCAAAGCCGGTGTGGTTCAGGAACCATTCCCAGATCAAAGGTGATCCGGTGCTGTCAGTGTCAGGGGATTTATGGCCAAAAACGCGGGTTGTCATGCGGATCACTTTCCATGGATGCAGGTTTTGCCCCGTATATATGAGTGTAGCTGTTGCCTGTCACCCCATCGCTTGGGTTTGACCTGATTGCGGCGGATGTGGTAGGTTGAGGCATCAAACGGAGGACACAGACAATGGACCAGCACGTTTAATCCGCGCTTATTGATCTATTCTCTTTTTGAAGGAGCACCCTGACAATGGATCAGTTCTGATCGCGCCTACGGGCGATATCGCAGGCCGTTTGGCCATCTGATTGTTTCAAGAATAGGTGCACATCATGCCCCGTAAAACCAAACCACCCCGGACACCGGGGTCTAAACTGATATCTGCAACCAAAAACCGGCGCGCGGTGCGTCCCGAACCGCTGGGCGGGCGACCCCGGACATCGCCGACTGGCTTAGATCGCGGACGGCGCGGCACTGGACGCCCACCCCGGTTCCCCGGGCGTCAAGGCGGCCGCTAAGCCATTGGCCCTGCCGCATCGTTGTGGCAGGGCTTGCGCCCAGCCGGGATTTGCATTTCTGTTTGCCGCAAAGGAGTGTCGCAATGCCCCGTGAGGCTGATCTTTATCCACCCATCAAAGCCTATTTGCAGCGGCAAGGCTATGAGGTGAAGGGTGAGGTTGGCGCGGCAGATGTTGTGGCCCGCCGCGGCGAAGATGTTGTAGTGATTGAACTGAAGCTGGGTTTCTCACTGGCCCTGTTCCATCAGGGGGTTGCCCGGCTTGCCGTGACGGATTTGGTCTATGTCGCCGTACCGGCCGGTGGCCGGAGCAAAGCGTTGCAGGCGAATGTGAAGCTGGCCCGCCGCATCGGCCTCGGCGTGATGACCGTTAGGCTGCGTGACGGTCATGTTGAGGTCTTGGCCGATCCGGGCCCCTATGCCCCACGCAAATCCAAAAAGAAATCGGCGCAGCTATTGCGTGCTTTTGAGCGTTTGCAAGGTGACCCGAATGCAGGTGGTGCAACACGGCATGGGATCGTTACGGGATATCGACAGGATGCGTTGCGCTGTGCCCGCTTTTTGGCGACGCATGGTCCATCACGCGGCGCAGTGGTAAAGGAATGGGCGGAAGTGCCAGATGCGACCCGGATTATGGCCGATGATCATTATGGTTGGTTCACCCGCGTCTCACGCGGGGTTTATGCGCTGACCGACACGGGCCATCAGGGATTGGCGGATTACGGGGACGCTTGAAACGCTCAATTTTCGCGAAAATTGAGCGACCAGAAAGAAATTCGCGAATTTCTTTCGCGGCCTAGGGAAACGGCGTTAGATCCCAGCCATCATTTTCAAGCAATCGCAAGATCCCGTCTTCGCCCATCAAATGGGCGGCCCCAACCGCGATCACAAGATTATCATGCGCCGCCACCGCGTCAGTGATGACTGGCATCCAGTTGTGGTTTCGCGTGACCAGTAGAGACTGCTCCATCTCGGCAAAAACATCCTCTGCTGTGCTAGGGTCAATGCCCGGTACTTCAGCCATGGCGATGCGCGTCATTTCCCAAAGCGCCCCGACCTCCTGCGCGAAATAACTGTCAAGCATCGACACAAAAAGCTGTTGTTGGACTTCAGGGCTGGTCAGATTGACCATGAGCATGTCGATCTGTTCATCAACGGGGTTATTTGTAAACAGATCGAACATCGTTGTCACAGATTCGAGGGCCTGCATCGGCACACCAGCATCTTCAGCGCCTGCCATGATCATATGATCAAGCCCAAGACGACCCGTGAGCATATCCTGCGTGGCGCATGGCGGGATCGACAGGATCAGCG
Source organism: Yoonia sp. BS5-3 (assembly GCF_038069655.2). Classification (NCBI taxonomy): domain Bacteria; kingdom Pseudomonadati; phylum Pseudomonadota; class Alphaproteobacteria; order Rhodobacterales; family Paracoccaceae; genus Yoonia; species Yoonia phaeophyticola. Next base: position 1,603,471 of record NZ_CP150951.2, on the reverse strand, counting down.
ACAGATACCAAGGCTGCATCTTCGCGGCCATGAAACCGGGGATGCCGCGCTGGGTTGAGGCATCGGCAATCAGTTCCCAGGTTTCGGCATCCAGCAGTTCGGGTAAGGTTGGCCCCTCGGTGATAAATAGCAGATCTGGCTGCGTGATCACCATTTGTTCAAGTTCGGCCTCTTCCGCGGGGGTTGCTTCGAGAAGAACCAGATCGGCGCTCAAAACGTTCTCTTCGATTTGCGCATAAAGTGGCTCAAGCCGCGGATCGTAGATATGCACCGTGCCGACGATTGTAATCACATCACTATCACGCGTTGCAGTCCACAGGGTGCCTTGTGCGTAGGGAATCGCATCTGTCACGCGGCGCAGTTCGGCCTGCTCGGCTGGAGACAATTGCTCAGCATAGCTAGAGCCCACACATTGCGCAGCAGCTGGCAGGCCGAAGCACGTAAGCAGGGCGATGGTTATGGCGCGTCGAAACATCTGTCATCCTTTAAATCTGACTGTCATCTTTAACTTAGGAAGATGTCGAAGCCGATCAATTCCTAAGCGTTGAAACAGATCATGCGTCGCGGCGGCCTGATCAGCAACCGCGCGATCACGCGTCATGGCGAACAAACGCCGCCCCGCGTTCCTAGCTAGAAAATCTCAATGATAACAAGTCCACCCTGCCCGGTGTGGGTCAGGCCGCCGATATCCAAACGTGATTAGCCGATCGCCAGCAAAGCCATGCCGACCAAACCACCCAGCAACATCAATGTTGCTTCTGCACCTAATATACTGACAACTTTCATCATTTCGCCTGGTACGCCCGATTTCTACAGAATTGATAATAGGCAAATGTGGCTGAGATTTGACAATCCTGACGGCGATAGAAAAAATTTCAGACTAATTCACTTGAGAGTGCGTCAGGGTCCAGAATTTCGATCCTTTGCCGGGCTGCTTTGATCGCCCCACGTTTGGATAATTTGCTGATTGATCGGCTGACCATTTCCCGATTTGCACCGATAGATCCGGCGATTTCGGCATGGGTTGGCGCATTTGTGATGCCCGCCCCTTGCTGTAATTGCCCGCTTTCCGCTGCCAACCGCAGCAAATAGGTGCTGACCCTTTGTTCAACGGATAGCGTGGTCATCTCCATGTTTCGTTCGGTCAGAGAGCGGATACGTTCAACCAGATGCCGTGTGATCCGGTCGCGCAACAGCGGGACATTGTTGAAAAGCTGTAGAAAGCTGTCGCGCTTTACCGCCAGCACCCGCGCCGGGGTTTTTGCAACAACCGCGAGCGAGCGCGAGATTCCGTCAAAGGCTGCCAATTCGCCAAAATAGGCCCCGGTTGGGAACCGTGAAAAGACGATTTCGCGCCCCTCGCTTGTCCAGAAAACCGCCAATAATGACCCTTCGAGCAGGAAATACAAATCGTAAGAATCGTCCTGTTGATCAAAGATCGTTTGCCATGCCTCAAGCCGTTGTTCGGTGAAATCAAGCGGAATGCCCGCCAAGTCATCGGGGGTCAGACCCGCAAAAAGAGGCAAGTCATAGCCAAGAAGTTGCGCAGCCTTCATTGCGACGCTGGTTCAAAATAAGGGAGTTTGGAAACCAGGTTACTGTCAAAAACGTCTTTGTCGTCAATGACAAAGGCTGCTGGCTTCGGGCCGGTCATCGTATTCTCCTGTTCAACAGGGCCGACTATAGACCGGATTCTTTATCTTCCAAGACCACAAATGATGCAGACACGATAAAGCAGAGCGCATGGTGCGATCCATCCGCTCTGCTCCACCAGGGACGATCGTGTCACTACATCGTTTCGAACGGGCAGTGATATGCGGCCGCGACACTGATCGAAAGCGCCGGGCTTGTGTTTTTTTGTCCGGTCATCGTGATCAGACCATGGTGGGTCTGACCGCGCGGGGCCGGGTTGAGGATCTCCATCAGTTGCGAATAACCAATCAGCCGATCAGCGCTGCATGATTTGACCCGCTTTTCAATCGCGGCGTCGTTGCCAAACAGCCCCTGAGCTGAGAAATAAAGCGACAGCTCAGGTGCCGCATCAGGCCCTGTTGCTGCATAGCTGAAGCCCATTTTGCGGCAAGGCAGCGCATCGGCAGGCGTGCCTTCGGCAATTTTGTCGATGGTCGCCGACAATGATTGTGGGTCTACATCTGTGGGTGCCGTCAACTTTGGCAGCACCGAACGATCCGCATCTTCAACGAGCCAATAAAGCGTCACCTGCCCAGTCGTCCCATTAAAGCCAAGCATTGTCGTGCGTGCCGCATCGCCCAGATCATCAAGCACGGGTTTGAAATTGACGGATGACATGAGCCCCGACAGATCAGCCGCCGCGGCAGGCAATTCGGCATAAAGCGTTGTCTGCAAATCTGTTTTACTTTTCCGAAGGCCAAGCCGCGCACCGTAGCGCAAGTTTGCCTCGCTCTGGGCGGTGCTGATGACGTCGCGCAGCGCAGCGGACGGCGCTGTGCCACCCAACCGTTCAAGCAAGGCGCAAACATGGCTGACACGGTTTGTGGGATCATCACCGGGATCAGCCACTTCGGTGGTCAGCTCAAGCGCCGATTTATCATAGGTAAAGTTCATGGCCACAGGCGCGCCGGTATTGGTCAACGTGCTGGCTTTCCAGTCGGCCCAACCGCCGGGGTTCATCACACCGATATCGTGCAAAATACGCTCAACCGCTTCGCCCATCGCGCCTTGCTTGCGCAGATACCAGCACCAGTCCAGATCAGTGCGGGACGGATAGGCGGGGGCAAAGGCAAACATCGGGAAAACTCCTGGCAGCGTGACGTTGCTGAAACCTTACGTTAACCAGCCGACACGCGAATGTGCGCTGGGACACATTCAGCCAGAATTTTTCAAAATTTACCCAGCCGCGGCCCGCCCGGCGCGGCGCCCTGAATGGATGCAGCCGCCCAGAAACGTCCCCTCAAGTGCATTGTTGCCATGATACCCACCGCCGCCAAAGCCAGCGGCCTCGCCTGCTGCAAAAAGCCCGTCGATGATGGTACCACCCGGCGCAAAGACCCGCCCGTCCAGATCGGTATGAATGCCGCCCAGCGTCTTGCGTGTGACCACATGCAGTTTCACCGCAATCAGCGGCCCATGCGCGGGGTCCAGTATTTTATGGGGTTTGGCTGTGCGGATCAGTTTATCGCCCAGATAGTTCCGGGCGGTGCGGATCGCAGCGATCTGCGCATCCTTGGTGAAAGGATTATCAATCTGCGCATCGCGCGCATTGATCTGTGCGCGCAGCCTAGCAGGGTCAATGAGCCCCCCGCCCAGGTCATTCATCCCGGCAACCAGCGTGTCGAAATCATCCGCCACAACAAAATCAGCACCTTTGTCCTTGAACGCCTCAACAGCTGTTGTCGCGCCTTTGCCAAGCCGTTCTTTAAGAACGCCGCCCCATTTACCCCCGGTCAGGTCCGGGTTCTGTTCGGACCCCGAAAGCGCAAATTCCTTTTCGATGATCTTTTGCGTCAGTACGAACCAGGTGTGGTCATGCCCCCGTCTGCAAATTTCATGCAAGGTGGCCATCGTGTCAAAACCGGGCATACAGGGCGCAGGCAGCCTGTCGCCCGTTGCATCAAACCACATCGAGGATGGCCCTGGCAGAATCCGTATCCCATGTTTGGGCCAGATCGGATCCCAGTTTTGCACCCCTTCTGTATAATGCCACATCCGGTCTGTGTTGATCAGCTGCCCCCCGGCGTCTTGCAGGATATCCAGCAAAAGCCCATCCACATGCTCTGGCACGCCCGAGACCATTTTGTCAGGCAGCGGCCCCGATTTTGACGCATCCCAGTTCCGCCGCACCAGATCGAAATTGCCGCCAATGCCGCCAGAGGTCACGATCACCCGATCCGCCTGAAGCGTGAACTGATCAATCACATCGCGGTTTGTTGCGGCCCCGCGCATGGCATTGTCTTCGGCCAGAATATCACCACTGATCCCGCGGATTTGCCCATTGCTGATCTCAAACCCCGTCACCCGGTGCCGAAACCCGAATTGAAGTTTACCGGTTTTTTCAGCCTCAATCGCCCGGTCTTCGAAAGGTTTCAGAACGCCCGGACCGGTCCCCCATGTGATGTGAAACCGCGGCAAAGAATTTCCGTGCCCATCGGCAAAACTGCCGCCCCGCTCGGCCCAGCCAACAACCGGGAACCAGCGCATGCCCAGCCCGTGCAGCCACGGCCGCATCTCGCCCGCTGCGAAATCCAGATAGGCCTCGGCCCATGCACGGGGCCAGTGATCCTCGGGTCTGTCAAATTGGGCGGCGCCCATCCAGTCATTTGTGGCCAAAGCCAGACTGTCACGCACCCGCATCCGCCGCTGTTCGGGCGTGTCGATCATCATCAGCCCGCCCAGCGACCAGAACGCCTGCCCGCCAAGGTTTTGCCGCCCTTCTTGATCAAGGATCGTGACGGTTTTGCCTTGCTCGATCAGGGCATGAGCGGCCACAAGCCCCGCCAAACCGGCCCCGATTATCACAACGTCGCTTTGCATGATCTGATCCTCCCGCGCTGCAGTTTTGCTGATTGACGCGGCTTGTCAAACCTTTGGGCCGGGTTCCGTCGCGTCCTGCGCGGCACGGTCCCGCAGGTTGGCCCGGATGATCTTGCCTGTCGTTGTCATGGGCATGTCATCGATAAAGCGGATCACGCGGGGATATTCATAGGCCGCCAGCCGTGCTTTCACATGTCCGGCGATGTCTTTTGCCAATTGATCAGAGCCCACAAAGCCCGCCGCCAGCTGAATAAATGCGGCCACGATTGATCCCCTGATCGGGTCGGGCTGCCCCACAACACCGGCGAGTTGGACGGCTGGATGGGTTAGCAGGCAGTCTTCGATCTCGGCCGGGCCGATCCGGTATCCGCCCGAGCTGATGATATCATCATCGCGCCCGATAAACCGGATCCGCCCGCTGGTTGTTTTGGCCCCCTTATCGCCAGTCAAGAGCCAGTCATGTCCGCCGCTGGTGATGAATTTCTTCGCCGTCGCCCCCGGCTGGTTCCAATATCTCAGGAACATCACCGGGTCAGGTCCGCGCACGGCGATATTGCCTTCTTCATCAGTCTGACAAATGCGACCGGTATCATCCATGATCTCAACGATATGTCCGGGCACGGCAAAGCCCATCACCCCCGGCTCTGCCGGTTCAAGCGCTGCGCAGGACGAGACAATCATATTGCATTCCGTCTGCCCGTAAAATTCGTTGATCGTGGTCCCAAAGACTTTTTGGCCCCAGGCGATCAGCTCTTTTCCCAATGTCTCACCCCCGCTGGCGACGGACCGCATGGGTACCGGATGATCAGGCGTTTCCAGCCGCATCAATTTCAGCGCTGTGGGCGGCAAGAAGGCGTTGGTGATGCCCTGCGCGCGGATCAGATCAAAGGCCGCTTTGCCGGTGAACTTAGCAAACCGGCAGGCCACGACCGGCACAGCGTGGTGCAAGGCGGGCATCAGCACGTCAAGCAGCCCACCGATCCAGGCCCAGTCGGCGGGCGTCCAGATCTTATCACCGGGCTGCGGAAAGAAATCATGGCTCATCTCGACCCCTGGCAGATGCCCCAGCAGGACCCTATGCGCATGCAGCGCCCCTTTGGGTGCCCCTGTTGTCCCGGATGTATAGATCAGGATCGCAGGATCATCGGCCAATGTGGCGACCGGTGTGAAATCAGTTGGCGCCGCTTTGCGCGGGCGGTCGATGTCCGCGCCCGCGCCCCCATCGATTGAGAACACGGTCTGCAAATCAGGCAGCGCGCTGCGCAGTGACGCCAATTGCGCCGCGCCCCGTGCGTCTGTGATCACCGCGCGTGCCTCGGAATCGGCCAGCCTGTGGTGCAGCGCCTCTGGCCCAAACAATGTAAACAGTGGCAGCGCGATGCATCCCATCTTGCTGATCGCGATATGGGCAATGGCCGTTTGGACACATTGCGGCAGAAGCACCGCAATCCGGTCACCTGGCTGGCATTGCCCCGACAAGACATGCGCCCATTGGTTCGACAGCTTGCGCAGCCCTTCAAAGTGATAATCGGTCGCGTGCCCATCCGCGTCGATATCGACCAGCGCCAGCGCATCGGGCTTTTCCCTGGCCACCCTATCGCAGATATCGACGCCAATATTAAAGCGAGTGGGGATCGCCCACGAAAACGCATCCCGCGTTGCAGAGATATCGGACCGTTTTTGTAGCATAACGCCCAAAGCGTGGACGGGGGCCCTGCCCATGTCAATCATATCAGATGGAACGATTCGCGTTCGCCCCATGGCTGTAGGGCATCAATTGGTGATTGTAAGGAATCTGCCTTATTTACGCCAAGTTCCAGGGGATTCGGGGCTGAGATTCCGCACCGCGAAAAAATATCGACATTTTTTAACGGCCTGATTTTCAATGAAATAAGGGCGAAACATGGCCATCTGTACCAGTTTCACCCCATCATAAACGCAATATGAACAAATTGTTTGTGTTGGGTTCACATTACCCGCTTCATAAAAAAGTTAATGAAGCATTGAGGAAAGCACACAATTAGGCCGCTGCGGCCAAGATTGAGTTCGGAGTTTTGTATCATGCCGGTCCGCCAGTTCACTTTGGAAGACGCTTTTTCAAGCAATGACAAAGAGTCTGATCAAACCCGTCACCCGGCCAATGACAATGATGCGGGACCATGCAGTGAACGCTTTCCGAAAGTGGACGATATCCTGGACAGGCTGACAGACAGCATGCCGTTGGCTGACCCGCAGGACGATTAACACTTTCTTAACTTTTAAGTCAGGCGCGCCTCAATTGCGGCGCAACATGCATTTTAGCGTCACGCGATTGCCCCAACTCTGCTGCCATCCGACGTAAAGTGGTCAAACTTACGCCATGGCACCTTATTAACCTTAAGTCATGCGTATTCTTGTTGCCGAAGACGAGCAGGTTATTGCTCAACAAATCAAAAATGTCCTCACCTCGGAGGGTCGCGTTGTCGATATTGCGAGGGATGGGACAGAAGCCCAATTTCTGGGTGAAACTGAACCTTATGACATGATCATCCTGGATATCGGCCTGCCTCATCGGGATGGTATCACTGTGCTCAAACACTGGCGCGGCAATGGGGTGCAGACCCCGGTGATGTTGCTGACGGCCCGGGATGGCTGGTCTGAGCGGGTGGATGGGCTGGATGCGGGGGCTGATGATTATCTGGTCAAACCGTTCCATATGCCTGAATTATCCGCCCGGGTCCGCGCCATGATCCGCCGCCAAGCAGGGCGCGCCAGCCCTGTGTTTTCAAAGGATAATGTCATGTTTGATACCCGCAGCAATCAGGTGCTGGTATCAGGTGTGCCCGCGAGCCTGACATCGCAGGAAATCGCGGTGCTGTCTTATCTGTTCCACAACGCGGGCCGTCTGGTGTCCCGGATGGAGCTGTCAGAACATATCTATCAATATGATGGTGACCGGGATTCCAATACGATTGCGGTCTTTGTGAACCGGCTTAGGAAAAAGCTGGGCACTGAGCTGATCGAGACAGTCCGCGGCCGCGGTTATGTGATCAAGGCCGCTGCATGAAGTCTTTGCGCGCCCGCGCTGTCGTGGGCGGCATTCTGTCTGCGATCGTAATCATTGCGCTCGGTATCACGGGTCTTGCATCGCTTGGCTTGCGCCAGACCGAGCAGAGTTTCGATGCCATGCTCGAACGTCGCCATGAAGTGGTGATTGCCGTCGTTGAAACCTATCGGACGACGCCGGATATGCTGGCGCGCCGGATCACTGATCCCGACTTTCAGCGCCCGTTTTCCGGTGAATACTGGCAAATTCAGGCCCCTGATGGTTCTGTTCTTGCCTCGCCTTCATTGCAGGATATGCGCCTGCCTGTCATTGCCCAACCCGATGATGCGCAAGAAAACCGCAGTTTGCGCATGCCCGACGGGCAGACCGTGCGCAATATCGGGCGGCTCTTGCAGTTTGACGATGGTCAAAGCTGGTATGTGCAGGTCGCCTCATCCTTGCAGCGTTTGCAGGACAATCAGACCTTGTTTCGCCGCAATCTGCTGGTGACCTTTGGTGTCGTTGCGGCGGTTGGCGTCTTTGGCGCCTTGCTGCAGGTTACGTTGGTCCTGCGCCCGCTGAACGCCCTGCGCCGTGATGTGGCCCGCAGATGGCAGGGCGAGGATGGTCTGGATATTGCCGAATACCCAACCGAAGTTGTTCCTTTGGTCAATGACATCAATAGCTTGCTGGAACGCAACCGCGAGATATCACACCGATCCCGCAGGCAAGCGGCGGATCTGGCCCATGCGATCAAGACCCCCTCTGCCATTTTGCGCAACGCGCTGGAAGAGCTGCGTCAAGATGGCCACGACATGCAGATTTCGCTTGATGCGTTGGACCGGCTGGACGCCCAGCTGAACCGATCTTTCGCCAGGATGCGGGCCGATGGTAAGGCAGAAATGCCCGTCATTTTGGATGTCTCGGCCGCCTTAGACCGCATGGTACGCGCTTTTGATGCCCTTGCGCGCAATGCCGAATGCAGCCTGATCGCCGAGATCGCCCCAGATATGCATACCCGGATTGAGCCTAGCGATTTTGATGAAATCATCGGGAACTTGCTGGATAATGCGGTGAAATGGTCCAAGACGCAGGTGCGTGTTAATGCCTTTGAACAAGATGGCCTGCTGACGATTGTCGTCGCCGATGATGGATCTGGTATTGCCGAGGCGGATATGGCCTTTGTAACCCAAAGCGGGCAGCGGCTGGATACGGCGCAACCGGGCACCGGGCTTGGGCTGGCCATCGTCAAGGACCTGACCCATGCCTATGACGGCGCCCTTGGTCTTGAACGCGCCGATACTTTGGGTGGTTTGGCGGCGACCGTCACATTAAAGGCGGCAATCCCCCCGCAATCCTGAAAGACGGGCATCGCACTGGCCCTTTCCCAGCCCCGCCGCTACATCTGCACCGTGGCAAGAGAGGAGCGCGCGGATGCGACGTTTGATGTTTTGGCTGTTGTTTCTGGCGTTGTTGTTTAGCGGATATTGGTTTGCGGCTGCGAAAGGCGCGCAAGAAGGGTTGCGCCAAGCCCTGGAACAAATCCGCCGCGACGGTTGGCAGGTTGAAACCGGCGCGATGGGCGTGACCGGTTTTCCGGGTCAATTTTCGCTGGATATCACGGGTCTGTCTGTGGCCGCGCCCGATGGATTTTGGGCATGGAATGGCCCCGATCTGCAACTCGCCGCACCCAGTATAAAGCCCACGCAGCTAAGCCTCAGCCTGCCCGAAACCCAGACCCTGCGGATTGGCGGGCAGAACATTGAAATCGCTGCGACTACTTTGCAGCTGAATGCCGCCACCCGCATGAATATGGCCGCCAGTTTTGATGCGGCCTCGGTCCTGATGGAAGACGCTTTGCTGCGGTCTGATCAGGGCTGGGACATGCAGCTGGCAAGTGGCGACGTGGCACTGACGGCCGTTGAGGAAGAGGCGCAGACCTATGGTCTGGATGTTGCGATTGCTGATCTGGTCTTGCCTGCGGATCTGGTGCGGCAGATCGGGCTGAGCGATCAGATTTCAAGCCTGACGACCGATGCGCAACTCAGTTTTGACCGCCCGCTTGACCGGTTCGCCCTGGAAGGGACGCCCCCCGCCGTGACCACGCTTGACCTGCGCAGCCTGAACGTGGTTTGGGGCGATATTACGCTGGGCGCCGCTGGTCTGCTGGATATTGACGCCCAGGGCATCCCCGAAGGTCAGATCATCTTTGAAACGGCTGAATGGCGGCGTTTGATTGATTTGCTGGTGGACACAGGGGCAGTGGATGCGGGGAATGCGGCGACGGTCAGGACGATGGCAGGTGCAATGGCAGGCAGCGACGGGGTGTTGCAGCTTCCGCTAACCTTCCGAGACGGGTTCATGTCGATGGGGCTGCTCCCGCTCGGACCTGCGCCGGTTTTGCGGTAAGTTTCGAAGGTCAGGGGTATTTGACTTCGACGTCACAGCATTGACGCAAAATCAGAACATCTTCGCGCGGATCGCGGCGAAGGTCGCAAAGGAGCCCAACCTGTACATTTTCTCCTGCGCAGCCAATGTCAGCTAAACATCAAGATGTGCCCCATTAGCAGTGGCATTTCCTGTGCTGGACTTGAGTGATTTGGTAGAGGACGTATGCTTTTACGGTGGATATGCGCCCTACCTCGGAATAGGGTGGAAGGCGTTTACGTTGGAACTTCAGGGAAGTTTCTCAGCACCACGCTCATTGCATCATAAGGGGTCATTTTGAAGGTATACCGCCACAGAATTAGCGCGTTTGCTATCTTGTTTTCGCTCGCTCTCCCAAACGTTGGAGCAACACAAACAATTGAAGAGCTTATTGAGAGGCTCAATCCTCGTACTTATTTCGCTCCGATTACAGTTTTAGGTGATCACCCTAAGTGCAATGGGCCTGGAGAAGTGGCGTTTTCAGTCGAAATTGTTGCTGATGATCTCGACTTCGAAGTCGAAGGTGAGACGTGGGATGGTTCTGTCTACCAGTACAATGATCCGCGCGAAGGATGGATTGATGAGACCTGTATTATCGGCCAGACGAATTTCGGAGCGAGGCCAATACATAACGCTGAACTTTGCCATTCGGACTATGATGGAAAAGGCTCTAATCAGACAGTGATACAACGGGAAGCTCCAAAGTGCTACATCACTCAACGAAGTGGAACTGAAGAAACGCAATTCGAGATTCCCTGTGATGTTTCACGTTCCCCGTCATCTTTGAATGCGCTAGTCGAACAAGCAGACATCCAAGTAGATGCACTTGTCCGAGCCGATATTTGCCAGTCGCTGACAGGCATCGCCCTCATTGAAAGTAGTTGGACCCTGGACCTTGAATTTGGAGGATACCACTCAACAGCAGAAGGCATTTTGGGTGATCAAGAGGCCGGGATTGCCGAGGGCATTGTAACGCCAAAGATCGATCTAAATTATCATCGGTCTGGCTTCAGTTTGCGGCCAATCGACTCTGATCCCGGGTTAGATCCAAACTTTCCCGACCCGTTAAGTTCAGCATACTTCTTCCTCACCGTCGAAATTGAACCTGCACCAATTCCCGGTACAAGTGAGGGGCCTGTGAAGTTGTTGGCAGATCGGCGTTTTAACCCAAATCTCAACTAAGGTGAAACTCTGAAATAGTGTGAACTTCAGGTGAACTAGTCCCGACGTTAGGGGTAATATTTTGCGTCCAATGCAGTCGTTGGTCGGGTGATGACGAAGGCACTCTTTGTCCGCCGTGCGAGCCACTAATGCTGGCGCGCTGCATGACCGGTTTGGATCAGAAATGCTGGACCTTTGGGCCGGTGCCCTTAGCCGCAGTCCGTGATTTTGGTCAAAGAAATGGGGCGCTTAAATCTGCCCTGTTTTCACCCCGGCCGCTTGCATCCCTGCCATCGCTGCATCTAGCGAGCCGTCAAAGTCGATCGCCCGGCAAAGCGCAGTGTTCACAGAGGTTTTGAACCCCAGTTTTGCGGAGTCCACGGCCGAGTAGTTCACGCAGAAATCCGTGGCCAAGCCCACCAAAGTCAGCTGATCGATCCCGCGTGTGCGCAGATACCCTTCCAGCCCGGTTGGTGTCGTCTTGTCGTTTTCAAAAAAGGCCGAATAGCTATCAATCGCCGGGTTATACCCTTTGCGGATGATCAAATCCGCCCGGTCCGTTTGCAAATCCGCGTGAAACGCAGCGCCGGGGCTGCCCTGAATGCAGTGATCGGGCCAAAGCACCTGGGGGCCGTAGGGCATTTGCGTCATGCTCATCGGGGCAGCATCATGGCTGGATGCGAATGACGAATGTCCGGCGGGGTGCCAATCCTGGGTCAGGATCACAGCGTCGAAATCATCCATGGCCGCATTGATCCCCGGCACGATGTCGTTCCCACCGGCAACAGCCAGCGCACCGCCGGGGCAGAAATCATTCTGCACATCGATCACAAGTAGGGCATGGGTCATGGCTGGCTCTCCTGTTTTGCGGGTAGGTTAGCAATGAATGCGGCGACCTGCGAGCGGGAAGTCAGGTGATGCACCTTCATATGACCGGGGTTTGCGGCGATGGCGGCCAGCTTGGCCCGCGCTGTATTGCGCGTGCGCCAAATCCATTTCCAGAAATCCCAGGTCTCACCGTGAAAACCTTCGGGGCAGTCAGGTGCCATATCAGGCCGGACCGTGCCCCGGTCCCGAATTGTCCGCCAGACCACGCGGTAAAAGCGCAGGCTGACCGGCAGATCAAGCCAGATGAACGTATCCGCCCGTGCGACCCGGTCTGGATAGGTCACAGAGTTTCCGCCCTCAAAGACCCACTGTTCCTTGGCGATCACGTCAAGAACCATCGGAATCTTGTCCGCATCTGGCCGCGCGACCCAGCCGGGCATCCAATGGATTTGATCCATATGATAGACGGGCAGCCCGGTCCGTTGCCCCATGATACGGGCAAGCGTGCTTTTGCCCGATCCGGGCCCACCTGTGATCATAACGCGCTGCATAGCTTTTCAGCTATCAGGCTGCGGGCCGAATGAAAACCGGTGCTCTGGCCGTGCCGGGGCCTTGCGGGGGCGCAGGGTGCGCATTAGGTCTGGGCCAACCAAAGGACAATGTATGACCCAATCCCTTTCTGAGCTTAGCCAACAAATGCTGGATATCGCCCGCAAGGCCGGCGCGGATGCGGCGGATGCGATTGCGGTTGATGGGACCAGCCTGTCGATCAAAGTGCGCGCCGGGGCGCTTGAGCAGGCGGAACGCTCTGAAGGGATTACCATCGGTCTGCGGGTTCTTGTGGGGCAGCGCCAGGCCTGTGTGTCCTCCTCAGATAGCAAACCCGATACGCTGGTCCAGATGGCAGAGCGGGCCGTCGCCATGGCCCATGAAGCCCCCGAGGACCCGTATATCGGCTTGGCCACGCCTGATCAGTTGGCCACCGATACAGACACAGCAAAGCTTGCGCTTTTTGATCCCACCGATGAGCCCGACCCCGCCGCCTTGCAAGAAGACGCCGCCCGGGCCGAGGCCGCCGCATTGCGCAATCCCGGGATCTCGCAGGTGCAATCGGCCGCCGCAGGCTATGGCCGCCGCCGCGTGCATCTGGCTGCAACCAACGGCTTTTCTGCAGGCTATGACCGTAGCGATCGCGGCCTGTCCTGTGTGGCGATCAGCGGGTCTGGTACGCAGATGGAACGCGATTATGATTTCGACAGCCGCGTCTTTCAGGCCGACCTGCGCGATGCCGAAGACATCGGCACTGTCGCGGCCGCGCGCGCGGTTGAGCGGACCGGCGCGCGCAAGCCAAAAACCGGGGCCTTTCCGGTGCTTTTTGACGAACGGGTTGCCAGCAGCCTGATTGGCAGTTTGCTGCAAACCGTAAATGGGGCGACCATTGCGCGCGGCTCTGGCTGGCTCCGCGATGCGATTGGGCAGCAGGTCTTGCCAAAGGGGATATCCCTGATCGAAGACCCGCACCGCGCCCGGGTCACCGGATCGCGCCTCTTTGACGCCGAAGGGCTGCAAACGGCGCGGCGGGCCATTGTCGATGATGGGGTGTTGACGGGCTGGACGCTTGATCTGGCCAATGCGCGCAAACTGGGGATGGACAGCACCGCAAATGCGGGGGCTGGCACCGGTTCGCCGCCATCGCCAAGCCTGTCCAATGTCAGCCTGACCCAGGGCGCAGCCAGCCGGGATGATCTGATTGCGCAAATGGGCACTGGCCTGTTGGTAACGTCGATGATCGGATCGACCATCAACCCCAATACAGGCGACTATTCGCGTGGGGCTGCGGGCTTTTGGGTCGAAAACGGTGAAATCACCTATCCTGTCAATGAATGTACCGTCGCCGGTAATCTGCGGGATATGCTGCGCCGGATTGTGCCCGCCAATGATGGGCAGGCGCATCTGTCGCGGGTTGTGCCGTCGCTTTTGGTTGAAGGGCTCACACTTGCCGGGGACTGATCTAGACCTGCTCAGCACGGCTGCCCGCGCGGCAGGCGAGATTGCCATGGGCTATTTTTGCAAAAACCCGGCTGTGAATGACAAACCCGATGGTGCAGGCCCGGTGACCGAGGCCGATCTGGCCGTGAATGCAATGCTTGAACAATTTCTGGCTGAGGCCCGCCCCGATTACGGTTGGCTTTCCGAAGAAACCGAAGACGGCACGGATCGGCTGGGTACCAAACGGCAATTTGTGATTGACCCAATCGATGGCACCCGTGGCTTTATCGAAGGAAGCAAAGATTGGGGGCACGCGCTGGCCGTGGTCGAAGACGGGCGCGTTATCGATGCAGCCGTGTTCATGCCGGTGCGGGATTTGCTGTTCACGGCCTCTGCCGGGAAAGGGGCGGCGCGCAACGGCGCGCCGATCCAGCCGACGCAAACCCCGCTGGAAGATGCCACCATACTGGGCGCCAAGATCAACCTGACCCCGCCGTTTTGGAAGGACGGGCAGGTGCCGCCTGTCAAACGGACCTTCCGGTCATCCCTGGCCTATCGCCTTTGCCTTGTTGCGGATGGTAGTTTTGATGGCATGCTTACATTCCGGCCCAGCTGGGAATGGGATATCGCCGCCGGCGCATTAATCGCGACCGAGGCGGGGGCCATCGTGACTGATCAGGCCAACCAGGTGCTGCGCTTTAACAATCCGCATCCGCAAGTGCCCGGTGTTCTGGCCGCAGGACCAAAATTGCACAAAGCGCTGGCCGCCCGGCTTGAGCCGGGCCTGTCAAAGCCGTAGGGTGCTTTTGACAGTAACACTCACAAAGGTTTTCACATGACTCAGCGCCTGCATCTCGTCTTCGGTGGCGAACTTGTTGATCCAACCAAGAATGCGTTCAAGGATGTTGACGCAATTGATATCGTTGGCATGTTCCCCAATTATGCAGCGGCCTATGACGCCTGGAAATCTGCGGCCCAGCGCACTGTTGATAACGCCCATATGCGCTACTTTATTGCCCATATTCACCGGCTGCGGGATGAAGAAACCGAAGCCTCTGCTACAGAAGAACTGGGCAGCTAATACCGGACCTGCGCCATGGCACGATCCCTTTCCATCGCGGCATATCTGGCCAGCCTGGGATCTGTCGATGAAGGCAGTGACCAGGGCGCCCAACCACCCCGCCCCACCGGCACGATCATTTGGGCCCGCTGCACACATGCCGAGCAGCTGACCGCGATTGAGACATTGGGCCGTAAACTGTCCGAAGATGGCGATCCGATCCAGCTGATCGCCACCCTGCGCGACTGGGGGCATTATCCATCTGACCGCGCATTGCCCGAACCGAAGGGCAAAGAGAAAATCCGTAGTTTCATCGATCATTGGCAGCCAGTGATGGTCATCTGGATGCGTGGCGATCTTGATCTGATCCTGCTGGATGAAATCCGGTCGGCGGATGTGCCGCGTATCCTGGTGGATGCCGATGGTGAGGGGCTTGATAACGTCGCTGGCGGCTGGGTTCCCGGCGCGCTGCGCTCTGTCTTGACGGGTTTTGAGGCGGCGCTGACCCTTGATAATGCAGCCGCTGATCGGCTGATCCGGGCCGGGGCCATTCCCGAAACAATCCTGGTGACCGGGGCGATGGAAGACAGCGAACCGGCCCTGCCCTGCGATGAAGAAGAGCGCGAGGCTTTTTCAAAGACCATCGGAACGCGCCCTGTCTGGCTGGCTGCGGGGGCCAAGATCGAAGAATGGTTCGATTTGTGCCGCGCCCATCAAGAGGCCAGCGCACGCGCCCATCGCCTGCTTTTGATCGTGGTCCCGTCTGATCTGGATGATGCGCCGCAATTCGTTGAATTCATGCGGATGGATGGGTTTCAGGTCGCGCTGCGCTCCGAAGAAATGGACCCTGAGGAAACCGTGCAAATCTATATCGCCGACACTGACGAAGAAATCGGGCTTTGGTACCGTATTTCGCCGATCTGCTACATGGGCGGCACGCTGCATGGCGGTGGTTGCCGCGATCCGTTTGAGGCAACGGCGCTGGGTTCGGTCGCGCTTTATGGTCCTGAAATAGCCCCCTATCAAAAACACACAGCCCGGCTGAACGCGGCAGGGGCGTCGCGGTTGATCCGCTCTAGCGATGATCTGGGCGGTATTGTTGAGGCGCTTTTGTCACCGGATGTGGCTGCCAAAGTGGCCCATGCGGCCTGGGATGTGACCTCGCGCGGGGCAGATGTGACCAACCGGGTGGCGGCCTATATCCGCAGCCGCCTTGACGAAATGGTGGGCTGAATGCGCGCGCCATCTTTCTGGTTTCGTCCGCCTGATGCGCCAGGCATCATGGCGCGTCTGCTGGCACCGCTGGGCGCGATCTATGCAGGGCTGACGGCGCGCAGGGTGGGCCAGACGCCCAAGATCACGGCCAAAGTTCCCATCATTTGCATCGGCAATATCAATGCAGGCGGCACCGGTAAAACCCCCACGACCATCGCGCTGATTGAGCGGCTGCAAGCGCGGGGATACGCGCCGCATGTCGTCTCACGCGGGTATGGGGGCACGCTGGACGGGCCGGTGCAGGTTGATGAACGGGGACACAAGGCGGGTGAGACGGGGGATGAGCCGCTGTTGCTGGCTGCCTTCGCGCCAACCTGGGTGGCCAAAGACCGCGCGGCCGGGGTCGCGCAGGCGCAAGCGGCGGGGGCGGATGTCATCCTGCTGGATGATGGGTTTCAAAATCCGGATGTGGCCAAGGATCTGTCGATCATCGTGGTTGATGCGCTGCGCGGGTTTGGCAACGGGCGGGTGATCCCGGCAGGGCCATTGCGCGAACCGGTACCAGCGGGGCTGCGCCGGGCGGATCTTGTGCTGTCCATCGGCCCCCCTGCCGCGCAGGACCGGTTCGAAGCGACCTGGCACCATGATCTGCCACATCTGTCCGGCCATCTGGCCCCATTGCCCACAGGCATGCCCTGGCGGGACCTGAAACTGCTGGCCTTTGCCGGGATCGGGCATCCTGAAAAGTTCTTTATCACCCTGCGCGACATGGGGGCCGAGGTGATCCGGGCCGAGGCGCTCGCCGATCATCAACCGCTGACAGATGCGTTGATGAAACGGCTTGAGATCGAAGCCCACACCCGCCAGGCGCAGCTGGTCACAACCGAAAAAGACGCAGTGCGTTTGCCCGACAGTTTTCGGATGAAGGTGCTGACCTTACCTGTCCGTCTGATGCTTGAGGATTGGGAACCGCTGGATGCGGCGTTGGATCGGCTGGGGCTGGTAGCCAAGCCCACAAAAGAAAACGGGCCCGAAGGAGGGCCCGCTGATTAGCTTTCATGTTGGATCGGCTTAGCCGATCTTTCCATCCAGAATACCTGCGAATTCATCATAGGCCATATTGCCGTATTTCTCGCCATCGATCAGGAAGCTCGGGGTCGAGTTGATACCATCGCGATCCGCGTTTTCCTGATACCATGTGAACAGGGCTTCGGCCTTGGCCGCATCGCTCAGGCAGGCATCAAGCGTGGCATCGTCCAGACCAGCCGTCTTGGCCAGCGTCCGCAATTCATTGATGATCACGCTAGGATCGCCGCCAGCCAGCCATTCACTTTGACGCTGATACAGCAAATCAGAGAAGGCAAAGAAGAAATCGGAGTCTCCGGTGCAGCGGGCGATCATCGATGCCCACAAACCGGGGCGGTCAAAGTAAACCTCGCGATAGACAAAACGGATTTTGCCGGTCTCAAGATAGTTGGAATTGAGCAGCTGGAACTGATTGGCGTGGAAAGACGCGCAATGTGGGCAGGTGAATGAAGCATATTCGATCACCTCAACATCCGCATCCGGGTTGCCTTTGACCATATCCACGATCTCAGGCAGCGCGCCATCTGTCGTCTGCGCGTGGGCCGCGCCGGGCAAAAGGCCAGTGGCCGGATCGGGGCGGCTCAGCATCCAGCCGGTGCCCAGGGCCAACATTGCACCGCCACCAGCGGCTAAAAAAGTTCTGCGTTCCATAATCTACCTCTGATCAGGTTTTTTGTTTCGATAAGACATTTGCACCCAGCGCCGCAAGCGCAGCGCGCAGATCGTTATCTTCTACGTGCTTAGATAGGTCTTTCGCCGCCGATTGCACGGCAGGATCGGGGGTTTTCCGCTGCTTTGGGGCTGGCGCAAAGGCCACGCGCCCTTCGGCAAAGCCTGTCGGGGCTGTCTGTGTAATGCGCACGCGCGAAATGGCCCGGTAGCCATAGCAAGCGTTCACTTTTTCGCGGATCTGTTCTTTTTGCATCTCAAGCATCGGGGCCTGTGCGCCGGTGGTCAGCAGTGTCAGGGTCGCGCCCATGCCGCCCTTGCCGTAGCTGACATTCACAGGCGTCGCGATCTGGGCGGTGGCGGTGCCCACGACCTCGGGCCAATGGGTCAACAAGCGGGTCACAGCAAAGCCCCGGTCTTCGCTGGCCTTGCGAATTCGCGGTTGCATCAACGTCGCCGCACGGGAAAATCCGCGCGTGGTGCCTTTGGGGCGTGGTTGTTTCATATTCACGCACTACTCTATGACAGGCGTTGCGCCAAGTCAGCGTGTAGAAATTGCGGGATAATAAAGATTGCGTGACCTCAGTTCAGAGCTTTTGGCCTGGTACGACACCCATGCGCGTGTGATGCCCTGGCGGGTGCCCCCTGCGGACCGGCAGGCTGGCGTGCTGCCAGACCCCTATGCGGTGTGGATGTCCGAGGTGATGTTGCAACAAACCACCGTGGCCGCCGTGCGCGATTATCACCGCAAATTCATGGCGCTTTGGCCCGATGTCAGCGCCTTGGCCGCTGCCGATGATGCCGATGTTATGGCGGCCTGGGCCGGGCTGGGTTATTACGCGCGGGCGCGCAACCTGCTGAAATGTGCCCGGGCGGTTGTGGCCGACCATGGCGGCATTTTTCCTGACACTTATGACAAGCTGCTAACCTTGCCAGGGATCGGGCCCTATACGGCCGCTGCGGTTGCAGCGATTGCCTTTGATCGGTCTGAAACCGTGGTCGACGGCAATGTCGAACGGGTTATGGCCCGGCTTTACGATGTGCACGCGCCTCTGCCCGGCGCAAAACCGCAACTGACAGATCTGGCGGCGGCGCTGACACCCCCGGAAAGACCGGGCGATTATGCGCAGGCGGTCATGGATTTGGGGGCGACAATTTGCACGCCGCGCAACCCGGCCTGCGGGATTTGCCCCTGGCGCGGTCCATGCGCCGCGCGCGATGCAGGCACGGCTGCTGCATTGCCGAAAAAGACCCCCAAAAAGAAAACACCAACCCGGTTCGGCATTGCCTATGTCGCGCGGCGGGCCGATGGGGCGTGGCTGCTGGAAAAGCGTCCGGAAAAAGGGCTGCTTGGCGGGATGTTGGGCTGGCCTGGGTCTGACTGGTCAGATGCGCCCGCCCCCAACCCGCCGCTTGATGCCGATTGGACAAGCCTGCCCGCAGAGGCGCGCCACACCTTCACCCATTTCCATTTGCGGCTGAAGATCGAGGTGGCATTCGTCCCGCAAGACGCAGCCGCCCAGCGCGGGCAGTTTGTTCCGGCGGGTGATTTTCGCCCCGCCGCGCTGCCCACAGCGATGCGCAAGGTCTATGACCTTGCGACGTCTGCATTGCAGGGTGATTGAGACTTTGCACGTTCTTAACTAGGGTTTTGCTATCAGCGGGAGGATGGTGATGACCGCAGAAACAAACACCGCGACTTTGGGGGCCGCATTGCCATTTTGGCTGTCGCTTGGGCTGGTGCCATTGGCGATCTGCGTTGCGATGCTGGGCGGCTGGTGGATTTTGCTGCTGCCGCTGTCGACATGGTATCTGTTCACGGGCCTTGATTTCGTGATCGGGGTGAATCCAGACAACGCGGATGTCGCAACGCCCGAAGATCAGCTGTTCTGGCACCGATTGATCACGCTTTTGTGGACACCTGTTCAACTGGTGACGATCTTTGGCCTTATGATCTACGTCACCCGATCAGGGCATCTGCATTGGGTTGAGGAATGGGCGCTATTTGCCGGGCTGGGCATCTTGTCGGGCACGATCGGGATCAATTACAGCCATGAGCTGATGCATCAAAAGCCAAAGCCTGAACGCTGGCTGGCCGATATCCTGCTGGCCTCTGTGCTGTATTCACATTTCCGGTCCGAGCATCTGCTGGTCCATCACCGCTATGTGGGCACGCCGCGTGATCCGGTGACTGCGCGCTATGGCGAAAGCTTTTACCGGTTCTTTCCGCGTGTGTTGCGGCAATCCTTGGTTTCAGCGTTTCAAGCAGAACAAGCGATGCTGGACCGCAAGGGGTTGAAATGGCACCACAAATCCAACCCGTTTTGGCGCTATTGGGCGCTGCAAGCAGGCTTTATCCTGTTGGCCGCGATTATCGGCGGTTGGTGGGGCATTTTTCTGTTTTCGGTGCAGGCCTTTTGGGCGGTGTTCCAGCTTGAGCTGGTGAATTACGTCGAACATTACGGTCTGACCCGCAAACATATCGGGGACGGCAAATACGAACATGTGCTGCCCCGCCATTCATGGAATGCGGCGCATCGGGCGTCAAACTGGCTGTTGATCAATTTGCAGCGCCATTCGGATCATCATTACAAGCCAAACCGCCGCTTTCCACTGCTGCAAACCTATTCCGAGGATGATGCCCCGCAATTGCCCTATGGCTATCCGTTGATGACCATGATCGCGATGTTTCCGACGATGTGGCGCAAAACGATGCATCCGCGGATCAAGCAATGGCGGGAAAGATATTATCCCGAAATTACCGATTGGACGGCTTACAAGACCGCCAGCAACCCTTGGCCGCGGTAAGATAAGGCGCGTATGTTTGGCGTACAGACGCTGTACATATGGCGTACATACGCAGCAGGTGAAACCAATGCGTCTTACTTGGCCCCGAAAATCCGGTAATACATCCAGTCCGGCATGAATTGGGACAGGCGGAACAGCCATGAAAAGACCATTGGAAAGCTTTTCTTGAAGCCATCCGTGTTCATGTGTTCGAACACTTCTTTGGCAGCATCTTCGGCGGACATGATGAACGGCATGTTGAATGTGTTCTTGTCGGTCAGCCGCGTTTTGATAAAGCCGGGGTTCACCAGCTGGACCGAAACCGGCGACTTGCGCAGATCGGCCTGCATGGATTCGGCCAGGGTCATCATCCCGGCTTTTGATGCGCTATACCCGATGGCCCCAGCCTGCCCCCGGAAACCGGCCAGTGAGCCGACCAAAACGATATGGCCAGCCTGCTTGGCGAGCATATCCTTGATGACGGCCCCGGCGACGCGCGATGCGCCAAGGAAATTCACCTCGCCCATCAGATCGGCCTTTTCATTGTCCCATTCTGCGGCCTGCATGGGCCAATAAACCCCGGCCAGATAAATCACCCCGTCGATATCCCCGACCTCGGCGGCAGCTTTTTCGACAGCGGCCCTGTCCGTGACATCAACAGGAACGTAAGACGCTTTGCCGGGCAGTTCGGCGACCAGTTCTTTCAGGCGGTCCTCGGATCTGGCGGAAACGATCACCTCGGTCCCGACACGGCTAAGCGTAAAGGCTAGCTCGCGTCCTAAACCTTCGCTTGCACCTACAAGCCAGTATCGTTTTCCTTGCCAGTTCTTCACGTTATTCTCCTGCGTAGGTTTTGTCTTTGGGGCGCATCGTGGCGACCAATTCGGCAACTTTGATCCCGAATTTACGGAACTGGCTGCGGTTCATGATCGACCCGTTGGCCATCAGATACATCCAATCTGTAACATCCAGTGCGTGACCGCCAGCCTCTGACGTCAATTTGATACGGTATTTCAGCAGAACCGCTGACCCGCTTTGTTGGCCATGGCCGGGGGCGACCAGATCCGGGGCTTCGGCGCGAATACGGCCATCATTGCCAAGGGTCAGCGTCCAGACACGGTCTTGCACCTGCCCGCTGTCATAGTGAAACTTTTCGACCATGGTGCCGATATTGCCTTCCCATGAGGCCTCAAAATCAGCGACGAAACGGGATGAGACCCGCCCCGTTGGTCCGTAAATCACGCCCTCGCATTGGATCGGCCCGTTAAAGCGTTCACGGATGTCAAATGTGGGCCCGTCGGCATAATCATCCGGTGTCTGCGCTCCAAAAGATGCAAAGCGGATCTTCAAGAAAAATGCCAACCCCATCAAGGCCGCACCGATCAGGATGTACGTCAAAACAGACATCAATCGTCCTCGAATTTGGTAGCAAACAGCAGGCCGATTGCCACAAGTTTCAAAAGCGACGGCACCAGCGCGTAAAGCACCGTCAGCATGGTTATCGCCTCGGGCGGCAAATCAGATTGCCCTGCCACAAAGCCGGATCGTTCCAGAAGCGGCAGCAAAAGCACTGCCGCGAAAGCCAGGGTGAATTTGTTCACCAGGTTCCAAAGCCCAAAGCCTTGCCCCCCATTGGGCGAGATGACGGACATGCGTTTTGCAAACATCGCAGGCAAAAGTGTCAGGTCTGCCCCGATCGTTGCTCCACTTAATACGCAGACAATCGCGAAAGGGATCACATCCCCCGCAGATAAAGTGAGCGTGTAGCCAAATGACGCAACGGCCAGGACCATGGCGGTGATCAAAACAGGCTTTGCCCCAAAGTGCCGCGCCAACATTGACCACAGCGGCGATGACACGGCCGCTGCCAGAAAGAACAGGACCAAAAGCCCCCCTTCCCAGCCTGCCGCCTGCAATTTGCTTTCGACATAGAATAGAAAAAGCGTGGATGAGACAGCCAGCGGTGCTGCGTTGATCAGCGCCAGGATCAGTAGTTTGCGGGCGGTCCGGTCACGCAGGATATCTTTGATATATGATGGCTCTGGGCTGGCCTGCTCTTTCCATTCGGGCCACATGAAAACCGCGGCGATCAGGGTCACGGCGGCAAAGCCATAGGCAAACGCCGCAAAAGGTGCCGCGACCATTCCGGCCAATGCCGTTGGGATTACCGCCGCGATGCAGACCCCCAATAACGCCCCGCTTTCGCGCCATGCCGCCAGGCGCATATGCCCTTGCGGGTCGTTGCCAGCCTTGCTGATCCCTTGCGCGTAGAAATTGATCGAAAGGAAGCTGAAGGCCGTGAAAAGCCCGGTGATCGTGATCCCGAACCACCAGAGTGGATCGACCGGCGGTCTGACCGCAAAAAGTCCGATCATGGACAGGGCCAGCAGCCCCGCAACGGCTGTGATGATCTGCTTTTTGCTGCGGTTCAGCCGCTCGCTCAGCCAGCCAAGAACCGGGTCCTGCACCACATCGATCAGCCGCAACCCAAACAGAACCGCGCCCAGCGCTGTCAGGCTGACCCCGTAAGTATCCGCATAATATTTTGGTGCGTAGATATAAATCGGCAGGCCCGCCCCGGCCAGCACAGCGGCAAAGCCGGTATAGGCCGGCAGCCGCTCAGCCAGGGCTTTCATCTGCTGACCTCTTCCGCCGGTGGGGCCGGTTGCGGCCGGTAGCGCACCCCTTTCATCCAAAGCTTCAGTGCTTGCCAATGGATCAAGGTCAGCACCCGGCGTGACCCCAGTGGCCGCCGGAACAACGCCCGCAGGATAGAGCCATTCGTGATCGGCTTGCGCGCGCCCTTGAGCGTTGCAATCAGCCCGCCTTGTCCGCAGCTATAGTCGATCCAAATATTGATATCATCTGCAGAAATATCAAATCGAAACACATATCCGCCTTCCATTGGCTGAAAAGGCGAAACATGCATCAGTTTCTTGGCCGCGATTGTATCTGCCTTTGTGATCGCCCGCCCATCATCATGTCTGCAAAGATAGGAATGCCGATCGCCAAAAGTATTGGTTACTTCGGCAATCACGGTGGTCAGCGCATCATCATAGCACAGCCAGAAAGACACCGGGTTGAACACATGCCCCAGCACCCGTGGTTGGGCCAATAGTTCAATCCGGGCCGGGGCCGGAATGTCATGCGCCTGCAAAATGTCGCGCACCCAAGCCGCGCCGCGCCCCTCTTTCGGCGGACCGCCATGGTCGCTGTCATGCAGCGACATCAGGCCCCCACCGTTGCGTCCAAAAAGACGCGGCGTTTTGGGCGCGCTTTCGGCGTCCAGCAGTACATAGTCGATGGAATACCGAAAGGCGTTTTTGGTTGCCCCGCGCCTGCCGTGATACGTCTCGCCTGCGATATGATGGATGGGCTGGGTCACTCTGCTGCGATGT
The DNA here is from genome assembly GCF_038069655.2 of Yoonia sp. BS5-3. Classification (NCBI taxonomy): domain Bacteria; kingdom Pseudomonadati; phylum Pseudomonadota; class Alphaproteobacteria; order Rhodobacterales; family Paracoccaceae; genus Yoonia; species Yoonia phaeophyticola. Next base: position 1,579,314 of record NZ_CP150951.2, on the reverse strand, counting down.
CCAGATGTTCGGCCGCGTTCAGCGCGTGCACCACATCCAGCGCGCTGGACAGCCCGTCTTCGTGGAAGCCGTTTTTCATCCAGGCCCCACAGAACCATGTCCGGTTTGAGCCGTTCATGGCGGCCGCATCCTGCTGGGCTTTCAGCGCGGCCAGATCATAGACCGGATGACGCAGCGTGACCTCATCCCAGATCAGATCTTCGCGGATAGGCCGTTTGCTGTTCAGGGTCACCATGAAATCCTGCCCCTTCAGCCACGGCTGCAGTGAGTTCATCCAATAGGTCAGGTCGATCTCTTGCGCGTTGCGTTGGTTGTCTTCGGTATAGGTCCAGGATGACCAGACCTGCCGCCGCTTGGGCATAACGGAAGTGTCTGAATGCAGGACAATCCGGTTTGGCTGGTAGCGCACAGCGCCAAGCACGTCTTTTTCGGATTGCGTCGCATCGGACAGGATCGCCAGTGTGTCGTCGGAATGGGTGGCAAAGACCACCTCATCAAACCGTTCCCAATCACCACCGATTGCGCGGACATCTGCCCCAAACGGGTCACGGCGCACCCCTTGGATCGGCGCGCCGAGCCGCATATCGATGCCCCGTTTGCGCATATCGGCCTCAAGCCGGGTCACATATTGATGCGAGCCGCCATCAACCGTGTACCATTGATGCTGCCCCGACGCGCTGAGCAATGCGTGATTGTCGAAAAACCGCATCATGGCATAGGCGGGGAAGTCGAGTATCTTTTCCTTGGGCGTGGACCAGATCGCGCCGGAGAAGGGCAGCAGGTAGTGATCGCGAAAGTAATCGCTCAGCCGTAGCTTTTTCATCAAGCCGCCGACGGTCAGGCTTTCGTCGTTTTGACTTGCCGCCAGCCCATCGCGGTTGAACCGGATCAGATCGCGCAACATCCGGTAAAATTTCGGGTTCACGATGTTGCTGCGCGTTGCGAAAAGTGAATTTAGGTCCTGCAGCGCATATTCCATCTCGCCGCCATTGAATGAGGCACCAAAGCTCATGTTACTGTCGACAATCGGCACGTCCAGATGATCAAACAGTGCTGTCAGGTTTGGGTAATTGGCATCATTAAAGACGATAAATCCGGTATCGACCGCCTGATCATTATTGGGCCCGGCAAAGCGGGTGCGCGCATGCCCCCCCAGGCGTCGTTCCGCCTCGAACAAGACGACGTGGTGGTCTTTTGACAACGCATGCGCTGCCCCCATGCCAGATATCCCGGCCCCGATCACTGCGATTTTGCGTGGCCGGTTCGTTGCAGTTTCAAATGGCATGAAGATCGTCTTTCCGATGTGTCTTTTGGTGTATTGCTTTTCTTACGCAGGGCACGCGATGGCGGATCATAAGAAAAATGTCATAGCGGGTGATCCAATCCCCGCACATGCCCGTAAACACTGTATGTTGAACGAAACACAAGTGTTGCCGAAAACGGATGCATCGCGTCAGGTTTCAGCCTATAACGGGTTGAAAGCGCGAGGTTTTCGCAAGCCGGGGGCACAGAAGGTGACGATTGAAGAAACGTCGAAGCGCAAGGCCTGGATCATCCAGGTCGAAGCGGTCCGCGATCACAAAGATAAAGCAGCTTTTGCTGAAATCTTTGGTTATTTCGCCCCGCGCGTGAAGTCGTTTTTGATGAAATCAGGGGCCAGCCCGGAGCTGGCAGAGGAGTGTACGCAAGAGGTCATGGCGACCTTATGGAACAAGGCCCATTTGTTCGACCCGACGAAGGCGAGCGTATCTACATGGATATTCACCATCGCCCGGAACCGGAACATCGACATGCTGCGCAAACAGCGCCGGCCTGAACCAGAAGATTTGCCATGGGGCCCCGAGGCCGAACCGGAACAGGCCGAGGCGCTGGGCTTGCAACAAGAAACGGAACAACTGGGCGAGGCGATTTCAAAATTGCCCCCTGAGCAACGGAAACTGATTGAGAAGGCCTATTTCGGCGATCTCAGCCATAGCGAAATCGCAGCTGAGACCGGACTGCCATTGGGCACGATCAAATCGCGAATAAGACTGGCGCTGGACCGCTTGCGCCACGCAATGACATGATGAGTGAAATGAAACAGATTAAGCATCACCTGACCGAGCCTTTGTTGATGGGCTATGCTGCGGGCACGCTGCCCGAGGCGTTTAGCCTCGTTGTCGCCTCGCATATTTCGATGTGCGACACTTGCCGCGCCGCTTTGGCCGAATATGAAGCTGTGGGCGGTGAAGTCATGATGGGCGCCTCGCCGGTCGATATGGCAGCCGATTCCCTGGCCGCGACCATGGCTTTGATTGAAAGCGGTCACAGCGCCCCGCCAATTGCACGCAAGCAAGCCGCCGGCGGCGTCTTTCCCGCCCCCTTGGCCGATTATGTTGGTGGGGATTTGAAAGATGTGAAATGGCGCAAAGTCGGTGGCGGTGTCAGCCAGATGATCCTGAATACGGATGGCGATGCAACGGTCCGCCTGTTGCGCATTCCCGCAGGTACGGCGGTGCCGGACCATGGCCATCGCGGCACCGAACTGACGTTGGTCCTGCAGGGCGCGTTTGTCGATGAAACCGACCGGTTCGCTGCTGGCGATATCGAAGTGGCCAATGAAGACCTGCATCACACACCCGTGGCCGAAGAAGGTGCTGATTGCATCTGTCTGGCAGCAACTGACGCCCCATTGCGCTTTACCGGCTTGATGCCCCGTATCGCACAGCGTTTTGTGGGCATCTAGGGTCAGCACCCTAACCAGCAAAAGCCTGCTTTTTTGGCAAGGCCCCGGGCAAAACCCGGGGCTTTTTCCGCCTAAACCGATAAACCTAACCTGCGTGCTATGTGGCGCGATCCGCTGTTGCTATGCTGCATGCTGAAAGGAAGGGATGATGGTTCGGTTTCTATTACTGTTCATGTTGCTACCCAATCTGCTGATGGCCCAAAGCGATGCAGCCTGCGAAGAGCTGTGGTTTGCGCGTAATGCCATGGCTAGTAGCGCGGGCTATTGCTTTTCCAGCCCGCTTGGACAGGCCGTTTTTGACAATGCCGATTGCACGACCAGCTCGCCTGCTGTGGGGGCCCAGGCAACCATCATGGTAAACCGAATTCTCGCGCAGGAAGCGGATCGAAGCTGCCGGGTGGATACAGATCAGCCCCAGTTTCAAACAATCCGGTGGCCCACCGATCCCCGCCTTGATTTGGCCCTGCGCCTGGATCTGGATGTGCAGCCGCCTGAACCTGCTGATTCCCTGAACGAATTTTCCTGCATGGACCGTGTAGGTGAAGCCGAAACCGTTTTTGCCGCGCCTGATCGCAATGCCCGCGTGCTTGGCGCCTGGCGCCCCGGAGGTGATCTGCGTTTTCAGCATGATATCTTGCTGCAAGACGAAACGCTCGCTTCACTTTTTGAAATTTTTTACGACGAAGGTGCGTTTCCCGGCAGCCGGGGCTGGGTGTTTGGCCATGTGCAAAATGATGATGGACCCGGCGTGGTCGGCTGGCTGTTTCTGCCCCACTCAGAATATCTGGCGCCGCTTGACACGGGCGGCGTTTGCGGGCGGATCGCGGGCTAGTCTTTGGGCCGCGTTAGTGGCACGATTGTTGCGTCAGCCTCGGGCGCGATTTCTGCAAAATCGAAATTATCCAGCCGATGCGCGCGTTTACCCGCTTTTTCGGCTGATATTTTGATATCTTCGATATCTTTCGCCGCCTGCCCAAAATGCCGGTCAAGATTGCCGACCCGCGTCACCAGCCGATCCACATCGCCGCCAAGCAGGCTAAGTTCTTTGCGGATCGCGCCGGTTTGTTCGCGCATCCGCGCATCTTTCAATATGGCCCGCATCGTGTTCAGCGTTGCCATGCATGTCGTCGGTGACACGATCCAGACCCGTTGCGCAAACCCAAAGCGGACCACTTCGGGCAGGCGCGCGTGCAATTCGGCATAGACTGCCTCGGACGGCAAGAACATCAAAGCCCCGTCGGCAGTTTCCCCTTCGATCAGATAATCCTCGGATATCTTTTTGATATGGGTTTTGATCGCGGCCCCAAATGCGCTGAGCGCGCGTTCCCGGTCGGGTTTCGTTTCGGCCGCCATGAGCAGTTCATAGGCCTCCAGCGGGAATTTGGCGTCGATCACAATCGGCCCCGGAGGATTGGGCAGATGCACCAGACAATCGGGCCGCTTGCCGTTGGATAATGTCGCCTGCCAGGAATAACTATCGGCGGGCAGCGCCTTGGACACGATATCCTGCAGTTGGATTTCCCCAAATGCCCCGCGTGTCTGTTTGTTCGACAGGATGTCTTGCAAGGACAGCACGTCACCTGACAGCTTTTCGATATTCGTCTGCGCCTTGTCGATGGTCGCCAGCCGCTCCTGCAATTCGGTCAGGCTTTTGGTTGTCTTTTCGGATGACCCCGTCAGGCTTTCCTTCATCTTGTCCTGCATCTCGGCCATCGCCAATGCGGACCGCCGCTGGCTTTCATGCAACTGATCGGTCATTTGCTGGCGCACTTCGGCCAGCCGCTGTTCCATGTTTTGCAAAACCTGAGACTGCCCGCTGGCCTGCTGTTCGCTGACGGTCTTGATGCTGCCTGCCAGCGTGTGCTGCCCTTGGTTCAGCACCCCGATATCCTGGGCCAGCCGCCCCATCTGCCCGGCCACATATTCCGCCGTCTGCGTCGAACGCCCTGCCCGCCGGACTGTGATGATCAGCAGGATCACGATCAGCAGCGCGATCAGCGCAGCCAGCCCAGTGCCGATCACTGCCGGGTCATCAAATGCATAGCTTTGGTCGCCAATCTGAATCATGTGCGCCCGAACAACCGCTCAATATCGGACAGTTGCAGTTCCACATAGGTCGGCCGCCCGTGATTGCATTGACCTGACAGGGGGGTCGCCTCCATCTCGCGCAGAAGGGCGTTCATCTCGGGGCCCTGCATCCGCCGCCCCGACCGGATTGAGCCATGGCAGGCAACCCGGCTGAGGATCGCGTCGATCTGGGCTTTGACACTGGCGCTTTCACCTTGATCGGCGAGCTCATCAAGAATGTCGCGCAGCATGGCTTGGGCGTTCACCTCGCCCAGAATGGCGGGGGTTTCGCGCACAGCAATCGCCCCGCCGCCAAAGGGTTCCAATGTCAGTCCAAGCTTGGCCAGATCATCTGCGATGCTCATCAAATGCGCCGCTTCTGCTTCGGTCATCTCAACGATTTCAGGGATCAAAAGCGCCTGCGCAGCGACACCATTTTCGGCCATCTGGGTTTTGAGCTTTTCATAAACCAACCGTTCATGGGCAGCGTGCTGATCGACGATCACGATCCCGGTTTCGGTCTGCGCGATGATGTAGTTTTCATGCACCTGCGCGCGTGCGGCGCCAAGGGGCAGATGATCCTGCGCGTTCTCCTCCACCGGTTCAATCCGGGCCGATGGCGCCTCGTTAAAGCCGGGCTGCATCTGGGGCGCCTGCGCCTGAAATGTCATTGAGCGGGCGCTGAAACTGGGCCGATCCATTTGATAAATTGGGGCGCTGGGCTTTTGCGGTTGCATCGCGCCAAGAGTCGCATCGGCCACGGTGGTTGACGCGCGATGCCCAGCCTCGGCCAGCGCGTGGCGCAGGCCTGAGACGATCAAGCCGCGCACGGTGCCGGGATCGCGAAAGCGGACCTCGGACTTGGCCGGATGCACGTTGACGTCCACAAGCGTGGGGTCGCAATCCACGAATAAGGCCGCCACCGGATGCCTGTCCCGCGACAGCACGTCCATATAGGCCGCCCGTAACGCGCCCAGCAGCATCTTGTCCCGCACAGGGCGGCCGTTCACGAACAGGAACTGCGCCACCGCAGCGCCGCGCGAATATGTGGGCAGAGCCGCATAGCCGGTCAGGTGAAACCCCTCGCGTTGGGTGTCGAGACGCAGCGCATTGTCCGCGAAATCGCGGCCCAGAATTGTGCGCAGCCGCCCGTGCAGCGCATCAAATAGATCGCCGGTTTCCGCGTCCGCCCGAAAGGTCGTGCGCTGATCCCCGTTTGAGGTATCGCGCAGGATGAAGGTCACGAAAGGCTCTGCCATGGCCAGTCGTTTGACGACATCGCCAATGGCCTGGCTTTCCGCGCGGTCCGTGCGCAGGAATTTCAGCCGGGCGGGGGTGGCGTAGAACATATCGCGCAGGGTGATGACGGTGCCGCCAGACAGGGCGGCGGGCCGGACCGGCGCGGCACTGCCGCCCGCAACGCTGATCATCGCAGCCTCTTCGCCTGCGGCGCGCGAGGTGATGGTCAAACGACCCACAGCCCCAAGCGATGGCAGCGCCTCGCCCCGGAACCCGAATGAGGTGATGTTCAAAAGGTCAGAGCCATCAATTTTTGAGGTCGCGTGCCGCGACAACGCCATTGGCAAGTCATCCGGCGCAATCCCGCAGCCATCATCGGTCACACGGATCAGCGTCTTGCCGCCATCGGCGATATCAATCTCAATCCGGGCCGCCCCGGCGTCGATGCTGTTCTCGACCAGCTCTTTGACGGCAGAGGCAGGCCGCTCAAGCACTTCGCCGGCTGCAATCCGGTTGATTGCGGCGTCATCAAGCTGCCGGATCACCGGGGGCGCCTTTATCTGGGGGTCTGCGATTGCCATGCCACAAGTTCTAGCATGGCTTTGCCCGATTCTGCGAGGGTGAAAACAAGCTTGATCTTTCCATTATGTAAGTACACACTTACATAAATAGGAGGCATGATATGCGTATTTTGATTGTAGGCGGCACCGGTTTTCTGGGAAAAGCCACGGCCGAGGCAGCGGTTGCGGCCGGGCATCATGTGACGGTCATGACCCGCTCGGGTCGTAACGTGGCTAAGGGTGCCCAAAGCCTGATTGCCGATCGCACTGCCCCATTGCCGGATCTGTCCGGCCAGTTTGATGCAGTGATCGATACCTGTGCCTACGCCCCGGACATGGTGCGCCAATTGGCGCAGGCCGTGGGCTGCGTGCATTATTGCCTGGTGTCGTCCATTTCCGTTTATGATCAGATGACCGTGCCGCAATTTGACGAAAGTGCCCATGCCCCGCCTGCGACCGACGCGGATTTGGCATTGGCAGATGCCGTGCCCGCTGCGTTGCGCGGCAAGGCCGATCCTTATGGTGCAGCTTACGGGCGGCTTAAACGGTCATGCGAGCTGGCGGCAGAAGATGCATTTGCCGGGCGCTGCACGCATATTCGGCTAGGTCTGATCGTGGGGCCGCAGGATTACACCGACCGCTTCACATGGTGGGTGCGCCGTTTAGACCGGGATGGCCTTGCCTATGTGCCGGGACCCGAAGATCGGAACATGCAGATCATCGATGTCCGGGACGCCGCCGCTTTTCTGCTAAAGGCGACGGCAGCCCAGAATTGCGACACGTTTCACCTGACCGGGCAGCCGATGGGTTTTGCCACGATGCTGGCCGGGATTCTGGGCCAGACGGGCAAAGATGTGGCGATCACATATCTTCCCCTTGCGGCCTTCACCGCAGCAGGGCAACGGCATTGGACCGATTTGCCGCTGATCTTGCCCGATGATCCGGCCTTTGCGCAGATGCTGAATGTTTCAACCGCCAAGGCGCAAAAAGCGGGGCTTGTCACGCGCGCCCTGGCTGAAACAGTGCTGTCCGTGCTTGGCTGGGACCGGGCGCGCCGGGATCATCCGCTGATCTGCGGGATGCCCGCTGAGGCCGAGGCGCAGGTTGCAGCAGCGAACGCCGCCCGTTAAACCGCAACCGCTTTGGCCATTTGTGCCAGCCCTGATTTCAGCGTGCGCGCCGCGTCTTCCGGGGTTCCTGCCTCTACATATAGCCGCAGTTCCGGGGCGTTGCCGGAGGGGCGCAAATGGATGATCCGGCCATCATCCAATGTCATCCGCAGCCCATCGAGCGTGTTGATATCCGAGGCTACGCCGCCCAGCCCGGCCACGAATTGGTCGCGCGCATCTGTATCTGCCGTCAAACGCTGCACCAGGGCTTGAGAGCGGGTGACAGGCACCTCTTGCAGCCGGTCAGCGGCGGTGAACCGTGCCGGTTCGGCGGCCGCGCGCGCCGCCAGACCGCCGCCGCGGCTGGCGGTCAAGGTCGCGATCAGGGGCAGTACCGCGTCGCGCGTCATCAAGGGCGGAAGCGGCCCAGTCGGCCCCGCGCCTTCAAAACCAAGCAGAAAGCCGCCATTTGCCTCATACCCAACCACGTCGCCGCCCAGCTGCGCCATACCCGCGATCACAAAGGGCGAGCCGATCTTGGTTGATAAGACCTGCGCAAAACCGCTACGAAAAACCCCCGTATTTGATGAGATCGGCGTGACAACCCGGCGGGCGCCCAGCGCGGCGGCGGTGATTTGGCCCATCAGGTCACCGGGGATGATCGCCCCGTTTTCATCCGCCAGCATTGGTCTGTCCCCGTCACCATCGGTTGAGACAATCGCATCGCACCGATATGCGCCGGCCCATTCTATGAATTGCGCGCGAATATCGGCCGGAACCGCTTCGGTATCGACGGGCACAAACACATCAGAATGGCCCAAGGTCATCACCTCGGCGCCCAAATCGCCCAGCAGCTGGGCCATCAAATCGCGCCCGACCGCACTGTGGGCGTAAAGGCCGATGCGCAGCCCCCGCAAAGCCTGCCCGAAAGCGCCGGTATAACGGGCGATATAGGCCTGAGCCGCGCTGTCATCCCGGTGGATCACACCCGGTTTGGCCGGTTCGGGGGACTGATCTAATGCGGTCAGGATCGCGGTCTCCTCAACTTTGGAAATCTCGCCTTGGGGGGTATAAAATTTAAGCCCATTGCGGTCTGCGGGGATATGGCTGCCTGTGACCATAACGGCCGCGGCGCCTGCCTCAATTGCGACCAAGGCAAGCGCCGGGGTGGGCACGGGGCCACATAATGTGACGTCCACGCCCAAATCGCAGGCCGCTTTTGCAACAGTTTCGGCTAGCCCAGGCGAGGAATTGCGCAAATCATGCGCGATGAAAAGCCCCGTTCCCGTCTCGCAGGATTGTACAAACGCGGTGATATAACGCGTGACGCAATCGGTCGTAAGCTCGGTCACAAGACCGCGCAGACCACTGGTGCCGAACTTGGGTGGCATCGATATATCCTTAGAAAACCTGACCTTACTCTAACGCGGCCTTGGTGTGTTCATCAATCATTCAGAAATCGTTCTAAATACCGTTCAAATTCGTCGCATTTACGCGACTAATTCGTCACGCTTACGAGGAAAATTCACAAAGGTTAAAAGACAAAAAAGGTTTGCATATGCTGCAAATACCCCCTTCTGTTGAGTGAATTCTGCAATAAGAACCGTAAGTTAGCCCTATTTCGATCATGACCATACCGTAGCGGTCCTGCAAACCTGTTCGTAGTTTTTGGGGGCAACTATTAATGCACGAGATTTCGTTCATAAACTACATCACAGCGGAAGCTGATTTAGAATATTCGCTGATCACCGATCTTGAGATCGTCAATGTCGGTGGCACGGATGTTTTGCTCAGCACCACCCGCTTCGACGGCGTTCTCAGCAGCTGGGAGATCGAAGGCGGCACACTTGATCTGATTGATACGGTGGCCTTTGAGGGGGGCGATTTGCCCGGCGGCACCAGCAGCCTGATGCCTGTCACGATTGATGGCGAAACCGGCCTGCTGGTAGGCGGCGCTGTGTCGGGCGAGATGCAGACGATCACGCTGAGCAGCGATGGCAGCTTTGACCCCGCCACCGGGCTTGGCACCGCGGCTGGTTTCCAGAACGGGATTACCGTGACCCTGGGCAGCGGTGCACAGGTGACCTATGGCACGATTGCCGGGCAAAACGGGATCACCCGGTTGGATTTTGACGCCGCAGGCAATCTGCAGGGCTATAGTGCCGTGCCTGCCGTCGCCGATACCTACACCGCCGCGATCAGTACCATGGCCAGCGTCATTGTTGATGGGCAGACATTTCTGATCAGCGCCAGCGGTACGCAGAACGGGATCACCAGCTGGGCCGTTGGCAGTGACGGCAGCCTGAGCGCTGCTGAAAGTCTCGGCAATGATGACGGTCTTTGGATCACCGCCCCAACGGCAATGGAAACCGCGACTGTCGGTGATAGCAGCTTTGTTGTTCTGGCCTCGGCGGGCAGCAGCAGCCTGAGCGTTATGGAAATCGGCGATGACGGCAGCCTGATCATTCGCGAACATCTGATCGACACGTTGGGCACAAGGTTTTCAGGCGTCACCGCCATTGAGGTCATTGAACATAACGGGCGCACCTATGTCATCGCCGGCGGCGCTGATGATGGTCTGTCTATCTTTGTGCTGATGGAGGGCGGACATCTGGTGGCCCAGGCCCATATCGAAGACACGGTTGATATGGGTCTTGATAACATCAGCGCCATCGCGGCCACCGGGCGCGATGATGGGCTGGATATCTATGTGGCCAGCAGCAGCGAAACAGGTGTGACCCAATTGCATTATAGCACGGGCACAGCGGGCATTACTGCAACCGCAACATTGGCGGGCGGTGTGCTGGTGGGCGGCGCCGGCAATGACACGCTTCAGGGTCATGATGGCGATGATGATATCAGTGGCGGCGCCGGTGCGGATATCATCCGCGATGGGCTTGGCAGCGACATCATGACCGGCGGGGCAGGTGCAGATGTATTTATCCTGTCAGCAGATGATGAGATCGACACCATCACCGATTTCACCGTGGGTGAGGATCAGATTGTTTTGTCGCTTTGGCCAATGCTGCGCGACATCAGCCAGCTCACGATCAGCCTGCGCGAAGACGGTATGGAAATTCGGTACGGTAATGAAACCCTGATCGTGCTCAGCGCCGATGGTGGGCCGATTGATTATCGCAATCTGGACAATGCAGACCTGATTGGTGGGCTGCGCCTGCCCCAAGAGATTGAGCCGGGCTATCCCGGCCCAGCAACACCGCCCATTGATCCAAACCCAGGTGATCCTTTGCCTGCCGATGACAGCGGCGATACATCCATGCTGACCGGCACCGCTGTACTGGCGTCTGGCAATCTGGATGTTTTGCGCGATGCGTTGACGGGCACCAGCCCGGTAGCGGACACGGCTGGCGCGATCAGTGGCGGCGCTGCCGCCGACCAGATCGATGGCAGCGACGAGGACGATGTTGTCATGTCAGGCAGCGGCGACGATATGGTCCATGGTGGTAGCGGCGATGACACCCTGTTGGGGCGCGGCGGCAACGATACGCTGATGGGCGAAGCGGGCGCGGATATCATTCTGGGCGGCGCGGGCGACGATGTTCTGGATGGCGGCACCGGGAACGATCTTTTGATGGGCGGCGCCGGTGCGGATACTTTTATCTTCAACGGCGGCGAAGATGTGATTGAGGATTTTGAGCAAGGGCTTGATACGATCACATTGGATGGATCGCTTTGGACTGGCCTGACCTCGGCTGCGGATGTCCTGATGGTTTACGGCAGCGTTGACGGCACCACCGTCACCATTGATCTTGAAGACGGGAATGTCCTTGAAATCTATGGCGTTGATGATTTCAGCACGCTGGCCGATGACATGGCTTTATTCTGAAACAAAGCTCGACACAGTCGAATACACATTCACGGCCGTCAATGCCGCGCCAAGCGCGCTTTCGGTGCCGTAGACCAAATCATTGTCCTGCAACATGAAATTCCCGGCCGAGAACAGACCATCCGCCGAAGTCAGATCGATGACAAAGACCACCCGATCACGCGGTGGACCGCTTTGATCAGTACGGATCTCTGACAGGTCATATTCCCGCATGATCAGAATGCCTTCAGGGTTCGCGCGCCCGTCCGAGACACCGCCGATAATCGCCATGGCCTCAAGCGCGGACAGGTCTTGCTTGGTGAAGTCATGCACAGCTTCCACCCCGGTGGCGCCCAGCGAAATGAACTGCCGTTCGTCGCCCAAAACGATGATCCGGTCACCGCCGCGAACGGTCGCGTTTAGTCCGGGTTCCTTCAAAAGACGGTCATAAGGCACACCATAGGTCCGCCCGTCCCGGATCAGGCGGAGATGCGGGTTCAACAGCGACCCATCCACCCCGCCGCCCATCGAAAGCAGATCAAGCAGTTTGAAATTCCGGTCGGGCAATTCATAAAGGCCCGTGCCATTCACACCTGCAACCAGATTGGCGGTATTCAGGCGCCCCGGCTCAACATTCAGCTGCACCTGAACCGAAGGAATTGTGCGCACCAGCTCTTCTTCGATCCGGGCGCGGGCCGTGTCGGGGGACATGCCCGCGATCCGCAATTCGCCGATATAGGGCACAAAAATCCGGCCCGTCGTGCTGACCTGCGTTTCCTGCAGGGCAGTCTGACGTTGCCCGGTTCCGGCCAGCAGTGAATTTTCCTCAGCATCCCAGATCGTCAGCTGTACCCGGTCGCCCGCCGCGATAATCAGCGATGCCGGTTGTTCTTGCGCCGCGATCCAAGGGTAGGATTGCACGTCACTGCGTGGCCAGGATTGCAGCAGCGGCAAGGTTTCGCGGGTGACCTCATAGACCTCGAAATCATAGACGGCCGGTTCGCCCTCTTCGCGGTTGCCCGCATTTGAAGCGGCTAAGACTTCAGACTGAAAACCAGCGCCGCGCGGAAGACCGCAACCCGCAACAGCAACACATAACAGGGGCGCGACGATACGAAATAATTTCAAACCGAGTGATTCCTTTGGCAGCGTGCGGGCAATTTACACGGTGCAGATGTGGAACACCAACTGGCTGATTATGTGGGGCGTCTGTTTTGCGCACAGACCACATACATAAGGCGTATGTACGGCAATACCGTCCTAACTAGAAATCGATCGCCAGGCCCTTTTTTTCCCAATCGCCATAGCGCACAGGTTCAGGTCCGTCGCGCCCGCCCAGTTCGACCGGCAAGGCCTCTTTTGCCGCCTTGCGCCGCTCTTCAGCCTCAGCAAGGGCCCGCTTTGCGGCGGGCGGTAGATCGTCCTTTTGGTCATCGGCCATGGTGGGCTCTCCTTGTCGGCGCTACAGGTTTGATATACGGCCCTGCTACCCAGCTTCAAGAGATTTGCCATGAAACAAACAGGTCTGCCCGCCCGCCGCACTGCCCATCATTTGCTGATGGAGATCACCGGCGCGGGCCGTTTGATGCACGAGTTGATTGCAGGCGGGGCCCTGACCCAGCTTGCCAATGAGGATCGCGCCCGCGCTCAGCGCCTTGCGACTGAGGCCTTGCGCGGCCTCGACCGGGCGGATCGGATGCTGAAACCTTACCTGAAAAAGACCCCGCCGGATCATGTCATGAATGCCTTGCGCCTTGGCGTGATTGAGCTGTGCAGCGGCGAGGCGGCCCATGGCGTTGTGAATGCTTATGTCGAAATCGTCGGGCGCAACAAACGCACCCAGGCCATGAAGGGGCTGACCAATGCGGTCCTGCGCAAAATCGCGGATGAGGGCCAGGCCGGTTGGGAAAAACGTGCGGTCCCGCTGACCCCCGGCTGGCTGCGTCAACCCTTGGTCGCGGCGTGGGGCCGCGCGGCGGTCGCAGGGATGGAGGCTGCGCATTTTGCGGGCGCTCCGCTTGATCTGACCGCCAAGACCGACCCCGATGCTGTGGCCAAAGCGACGGGCGGCACGGTGCTGCCAACGGGATCGGTCAGGTTGATGGCCCAGGGCCAGGTTTCGGCGCTGCCCGGCTACGAGACGGGTGATTGGTGGGTACAAGACGCGGCGGCGGCCATCCCGGTCAAAGTGCTGGGCGATGTGACCGGATTAAAGGTACTTGACCTCTGCGCGGCACCGGGCGGCAAAGCGCTGCAACTGGCCGCAGGCGGCGCCGACGTCACAGCGGTTGATATGTCCGCGCGGCGCATGGCGCGGGTGTCAGAAAACCTTGCCCGTGTGGGGCTGACGGCGCAGACCCATGTCAGCGATGCTTTCGCATTTGAGACGACAGGCTTTGATGCCGTACTGCTGGACGCGCCCTGTTCTGCCACAGGTACCATCCGGCGGCATCCCGATTTGCCCTATGCCAAGGACGGGTCCGAATTTGGCGCGCTCATTGCACAGCAAGAGGTGATGATCGACCACGCGCTTGGCCTGCTCAAACCCGGGGGGCGTTTGGTTTTCTGTACCTGTTCGCTGCTGCCCGATGAGGGCGAAGTGCAAGTGGAAGAGGCGCTGGCGCGACATCCCGATCTGCGCGTAGACCGGGACGCGCTGAACATCCCCGGCATTGCGCCTGAGTGGCTGACCGAAGAGGGCGGCTTGCGACTGCGCCCTGACTATTGGCCCGATCTGGGTGGGATGGATGGGTTCTATCTAGCCGTTTTGACCAAACCCCCCAGCGCTTTTCACTGAATCTTAGGCGATTGCCGCCATACAGCAGGGGATTTTGGGGGTAATGCGATGAAATTCTTCCTGCGTGCTGTGGCCTTTGGCGGCGTTGTCATCGCATTGATTGCGGTGATCATTTGGTTCAGCGTCAATACAGCCGTGGACCGGGTGATCGCGCGTGATGCGGTGGATAAGGCCCATCATTGGGGCGATTATGCTGTCGATAGCATTCCCGATTTGACAACGCTTGTGCAAACTGGCCTGCCGAACGAAGAACAACGCGAAGTGATCCGCAAAATTCGCGTGCTCGGTGATGTATTTCGCTTCAAACTATTTGACGCGCAGGGCCGACTGTCTTTGGTGTCGGACGAAACCAATATCATCGATCCTGATGGTATCGCTGCGATCGAAGATCCCGAACCAATGCAGGTCGCACAAACGGGTATCCCAATTATCGAAGTCTTTGACGGCACTGCCAAACCGGATCGGCCCGATCTTTATGCCGAGGCATATATTCCATTGACTGACGACAATGGGCAGGTGGTGGGCGTTGTTGAGGTTTATGTCAATCAAACCGCGAAGCAGACCTATTTTCAGGACAGTTTTCGTACATTTGGCCTGATGTTGATTGGCTTTATTACCATTGTCTTTACAGGCCCGATGGTGGCCTTTTGGCTTCAGCGCATTTTGACACGAAGATCAGAAAAGACCGCGGAATTTCTAGCGCGTTTCGACCCGCTCACCGGCTTACAAAACAGACGCGAATTCATGTTTCAGGCCGCAGAACTGGCACAGACTGATCACAGTTCCGTTCTATGTTTCATAGATCTCGATAATTTCAAAAGTATCAACGACAAACACGGGCATGCAGGCGGTGACAGCTATCTGGTACATGTATCAGACGTGTTGCGGAAGAACTGCCGGAACGGGGATTTGTTGGCGCGGCTTGGTGGCGATGAATTCGTCATCATCTTTCGCGATACCGAAATCGGGGAAACAATCCCAAAAATCCGCAGTATTCTGGCCGAATGCGCCGCAGAAATCGAAATTGAGGCCAGCAGACTGCAAGGCTCTGTCAGCATCGGCGTTGCAGCTTTGCGAAGTGGCGACGATCTTGATCAGATACTCAGCAATGCGGATGCTGCACTTTACCATGTCAAAGCGTCCGGGCGGAATGACTTTGCCGTCTACGGCAAGGAAATGGGCGAAGAACGCCGCAAGCGGCACGCGCTTGAAACCAGGCTGCGGAAAGCAACTGCGGAATGCGATTTTGAGCTCCATTATCAGCCACTTGTTGGTGGAAAAGATGGTGAGGTTATCGGATATGAGGCTTTGCTACGCTTATCCGATGAAAAGGGGGAACCGATCCCGCCCAGTATCTTTATTCCCTTGGCCGAAGAGCTGGGATTGATTGATGACATTGGGCGTTGGGTCATCAATACGGCGACACAAACAATGGCCCTTTGTGCCAAAGACCGGACGCTCGCGATCAACATCTCAACCGTCCAGTTCCAATCGGGTGAGCTGATCAATATTGTCAAAGACGCGCTGCGCGCATCTGGTTTCCCAGCGCGTCATCTGGAACTTGAGATTACGGAATCTCTTTTGCTTGAAGATAGCACAAGCGTTGAGATGCAAATCGACACGCTCAAAGACATGGGCATTGCGCTTGCGATGGATGATTTTGGCACCGGATTCTCAAGCCTTAGCTACCTTTGGAAATACGGATTTGATCGGCTCAAGATTGATCGGTCCTTTGTCACCGCGTTGGAATATCATCCAGATCGGTCACGCGAAATCATTGAGACCGTCGTGCTGTTGGGCAGCAAACTTGGGATGAAAATCACCGCTGAAGGTGTCGAAACCGCAGCCCAGGCCGACCTTTTGTCCGTCTTGGGCTGCGATGTGCTGCAAGGCTATCACTTTGGCCTTGCGCGCCCGGCCGACGTTATCGCGGCGCATACCCTGCCAGACAATATCAAAGCTGCGGGCTAGGGACAGGCGCGTATGTACAGCGTATGTACAGGTTCCGTACGCGATCTTGCAGCGTGTTTTATTCGCCGGCGACCAGATCAGGCTGCCCCGCATGATAGGGGCAGGCCACCAGATGACTGCCGCCAATATCGTCAAAAACGGGGACCCTTTCCGCGCAGGATGGTTTCGCTTTGGGGCAGCGCGTTCGGAAAACGCAGCCCGATGGCGGGTTCAACGGCGAGGGTAGCTCACCTTCCAAAATCGGACGCGGGCGTTCACGCTCAAGCACCGGGTCAGGGATCGGCACCGAGGCGATCAGCGCCTGACTATAAGGATGCTCTGGCGCGGTGGTCAGCACCTGGCTATCGGCCATTTCCATCACGCGTCCCAGATACAGAACCAAAATCCGGTCACTGATATGCTTTACCACGCTGAGGTCATGGGCGATGAAGATCATCGATAACCCCATATCCCGTTGTAATTCCATCAACAAATTGATGACTTGCGCCTGCACGGAGACATCAAGCGCCGATACCGGCTCATCGCAGATCAGCAGCTTGGGGCGCAAGATCAGGGCGCGGGCGATCCCGATCCGCTGGCATTGCCCACCAGAAAATTCATGCGGATAACGGTTGATCAGATTAGGCAGCAGGCCCACCCGTTCCATGAGCGCGGCAACGCGCTTTTTGACCTCTTTGCGGGGTGTATTGGGCTCATGGGTGATCAGCGGCTCTGCGATGATCTCGCCCACTGTCATACGCGGGTTCAGCGCGGCCAGCGGGTCTTGAAAAATCATCTGCACATCACGGCGATGCACCCGCCGTTGGCGCGGGTCCATATTGGCCAGATCGGCGCCTTCAAACAGGATATTCCCCGATGTTGACGGGATGGTGCCGACAATTGCCCGCGCCAAGGTCGATTTTCCAGACCCGGATTCGCCAACAATTCCAAGGCATTGCCCGGCTTCTAAATCGAACGACACTTCGGATACCGCATGCAGCTTGCGCGGCGCTGTCCAGGGCCAGGCGCCGGGCATGCGGATATCGAATGCGACAGACAGATCGCGAACAGAAAGCAGATTTGACATCACGCCACCTCTTGCGCTGGCAGATGGCAGGCGCGGCGCCGATCGCCTGCCGCAGCCAGCGCCGGGCGCTTGGCCGGGCAATGGTCCAGAACCTGCGCGCAACGCGGTGAGAACGGACAGCCTGGCGGCAAGCTGGACATATCCGGCGGTTCACCCGCGATTGTTGCGAGCGTTTTTGCATCCCGGTCCAGCCGCGGGACAGCCTTGAGCAGACCGCTGGTATAGGGGTGCTGAGGCGTTGCGAAAATATCGTCGGTGCGGCCTTCTTCCATAATCTGGCCGCCATACATCACGAGGGTGCGGTCACAAAAACCGGCAACGATGCCAAGGTCATGCGTGATCAGGATCACCGCTGTTCCAAAGTCCCGCCGGATATCGGCAAGCAATTGCATGATCTGCGCCTGCACGGTGACATCCAGCGCGGTTGTCGGCTCATCTGCGATCAAAAGCCGGGGCTGGCAGAGTAGCGACATCGCGATCATGATCCGTTGGCGCATCCCGCCCGAAAACTCATGCGGAAACATCGTCACCCGCGCCTGCGCATCCGGGATGCGGACCGCATCCAGCATGCGCACCGCCTCGGCCACTGCGGCAGATTTGCTGAGCCCCTGATGCAGCATCAGCACCTCGGCCATCTGATCGCTGACCCGCAAATAGGGGTTCAGTGAGGTCATCGGATCCTGAAAGATCATCGCCATATCTTTGCTGCGGATCTTGTTAAACTGGCGCTGTGTCATGCTGAGCAGGTCTTGGCCGTCAAAGCGGGCGATACCCTGCGCGCGCCCATTTTTGGCCAATAGCCCCATGGCGGCAAAGGCTGTCTGGCTTTTGCCCGACCCGGATTCGCCCACGATCGCCAGGGTCTCGCCCTTATCAATGGCAAAGCTGACCCCATTGACCGCATTCACGGGCCCATCAGCGGTGTTGAAGGTGACCGAGAGGTCTTCGATTTCCAAAAGGCTCATCTCTAACGATCCTTTGGGTCAAGCGCGTCACGCAGCCCATCGCCAACAAAGAAGAAGGCGAAGATGGTGACGACGAAAAAGAATAACGGGAAGGCGATCTGCCAATGATAGCCAAATTGCATATTGCGTGACCCTTCGTTGATCAGCGCCCCCAGCGAGGTTGCCGGTTCCTGCACGCCAAGCCCCAGAAAGCTGATGAAGCTTTCGAAGATGATCATGTTCGGCACCAAAAGCGTGGCATAGACGATCACAATTCCCAGCAGGTTCGGCACGATATGCCGCAGAATAATGCGGATTGGATGCACACCCGTGGCGACGGCGACCTCAACAAATTCCTTGTTTTTGATCGTCAGCGTCTGCCCCCGCGCAATCCGCGCCATATCAAGCCAGGAAATCAACCCGATCCCCAAAAACAGCATGAAAATGGATCGCCCGAAGATCACCAGCATCAGGATCAGGACAAACATGAATGGGATCGACATCAGCACGTCCACCGTCCGCATCATGATCCCATCAACACGCCCGCCAAAATAGCCGGCGCTGGCCCCGTAGAGCGTGCCGACGATCACAGCGACCAGCGCCCCAACGACACCAACCATCAGCGAAATGCCCGTCCCCTGCACCGTGCGCGCATATAGATCGCGCCCGTTGCTGTCGGTTCCGAAATAATGCCCCGTTTCAATGGATGGCACGCCCAGATAGGCGTTGCTGCCGATCAGTGAAAAATCGACATAGTCATTTTCATATTGCGCGATCGCCCCGCCAAACAAGGCGAAGGCGGCGATAAGGCCCAGGCAGATCAGCGACACCACGGCGGCCTTGTTCCGAAAGAACCGCGCCCGCGCATCCGCCCAAAGCGAGCGGCCCTTGACCTCGGCCAATTGCATCGCGTCGCCCACGCCTTCAACTGCGGCTTTATTGGGAAACATCAGACAGCCCCCTTAATAGCGGATTTTGGGGTCGATCCAGGCGTAGAGGATATCGACCACAAGGTTGAACAGGATCGTCAGGGTCCCCACCAGGATGGTGATCCCCATGATGACCGAATAGTCGCGGTTAAACGCCGAGTTCACAAAGAACTGCCCGATCCCGCCTGTTGAGAAAAAGACATCAATGATCACCGACCCGGTGATCATTCCCACAAAGGCTGGCCCCAGATAGGACAGCACCGGCAGCATGGCTGGTTTCATCGCATGTCGCCAGATTACCCGGCGCATCGGCAGCCCTTTGGCCCGTGCGGTCCGAATGAAATTGGTGTTCAGCACCTCAAGCATCGAAGACCGCGTGATCCGCGCGATCGAGGCCATGTAGGATGTGGACAGCGCAATCACCGGCATGATCAGGAACTGCCATTGCCCCCCATTCCAGCCGCCCCCCGGCAGCCACCCAAGCCACAGCGTAAAGATCAACAAAAGGAT
This sequence comes from Yoonia sp. BS5-3, assembly GCF_038069655.2. Lineage (NCBI taxonomy): Bacteria > Pseudomonadati > Pseudomonadota > Alphaproteobacteria > Rhodobacterales > Paracoccaceae > Yoonia > Yoonia phaeophyticola. The sequence continues at coordinate 1,559,571 of NZ_CP150951.2, read as the reverse complement.
CGGCGCCATCACGAAATTAGGCAGCACCTGCGCCCCGATTGACGCCCCAACCGCAAGGTAATCAAGCCATGAGTTCTGTTTGATCGCCGCCGCCACCCCCAAGGACACCCCAACCGTGACGGCCACCACAAATGACCAGAACCCATAGGTCAGTGTGACCGGAAAGCCTTGGGCGATCACGTCATTGACGCTGCGATCCTTGTATTGAAAGGACGGGCCAAAGTCGAACTGGGTCACAACGCCGACCACGTAGTTCACAATTTGCTTCCAGAACGGTTGGTCCAGCCCGTATTTCGCCTCGATATTGGCCAGCACTTCGGGCGGCAGGGGGCGTTCGGAATTGAACGGCCCGCCGGGGGCTGCATACATCAGGATGAAGGACAGGACGACCAATATCAAAAGGGTCGGGATGGCCACGGCAAGGCGGCGGATCACAAAGCTTAGCATGTGTCAGGGGTCCAAACAGAATGGGAAAACCGCGCCCAAAAGGATCGGGCGCGGTTTATCACGCGATGTGATTATTCAGCGACTTTATACAGCTCGCGTGAATACCATTTCTGTTGGAAGTTCTCGTAGGGCCAGCCCTCGACCTCATTGTCGAGCATATAGGCCGCCGCATAGTGATAGATCGGGATGATTGGCACATCCTGGCTGATGATTTGCTCAACCTGGGTGTAAGCCGCTTGTGGATCAGCGGCTGTCTTGGCCTCGGCTAGCAACGCGTCAACGTCGGGGTTGTTGTATTTAGCATCGTTGTAGCCAGAACCTGAATCCATCAGATCAAGGAAGGTCGATGCCTCATTATAATCGGCGCACCAGCCTGCGCGGGCGATTTCATAGTCCTGGTTGCCCCGTGTTTCGAGGAAAGTCTGCCATTCCTGATTGGCCAGTTCCGTCTGCACACCCAAGGTCTGCTGCCACATCTGCGTGATCGCAATCGCGACCGACCGGTGCGCTTCGGAGGTGTTGAAGATCAGGTTCACCGACAATGGATTGTCGGGGCCATAGCCCGCCTCGGCCATCAGTTCTTTGGCCATCTCGTCACGGGCGGATTGCTCCATCGTGGAAATGGGTGTTTCGGGGGTTTCAAACCCGGCTGTCGCCCAATGCGTAAAGGTGTAGGCCGCGACCTGGCCACCTGCCAGTACGTTATTGACGATCACGTCGCGGTTGACCGCTAGCGACAGCGCCTGGCGTACTTTGGGATCAAGCAAGGCGGGGTTGGCCGTATCTGTCAGGTTGATCGTGTAATAGTAGGAACATGCCTCTGGCACGGACATGATGTCGTCTGGATATTCGCTTTCAAGTCTTGGGTACTGTCCTGCGGGTACATGGGTCCGGTCTAGTTCACCGGCCAAAAAGCGTGTCAAAGCCACGTTCTCATCAGGGATCACAAGTGACACTGTCTTTTCGATGATCGTATTTTCGTTGTCCCAGTACATTTCATTGCGTTCGCGGACCAGCCGTTCTTGCGGCACATGCTCGGTCAGGACATAGGCACCGTTCGAGACCATATTTTCAGGTTTCGTCCATTCGCTGCCGAAAGCTTCGACCGTGGCCTGATGTACTGGGAAAAGCGTATAGTGGGTTGTCATATCCGGGAAATAGGGCAGCGGCTGTGTCAACCGGATTTCCAGCGTGGTGTCATCAATCGCCGTGATACCCAGCGCGGACGGGTCCATGTCACCGGCCAGAACCTCGGCTGCGTTTTCAACCGTCGTCAGTTCGATATACCAGCTATAGGGCGAGCCCAGCTCGGGCGATGCTGCCCGCTTCCACCCATATTCAAAATCCGCCGCCGTGACCGGATCGCCATTTGACCATTTGGCATCGTCCCGCAGCGTGAAAGTGTACACTAGGTTATCGTCGCTAACCGTATGGCTAAGCGCCACCCCGGGCACCAGATTACCTGCTGAATCGTGGTTATACAGACCTTCAAAAAGGTCGCGAATGATATCCCCACCTGCGCTGTCTTCGGCCATACCCGGATCGATGGACGGGCTTTCGTCCAGATCGCGATAGGTGAAGGTCTGATCCGATGCCAGCGTTTCGCCGGTTTCGGGATGTGTGGCGTGCCCATCGGCCCAAATCGCCCCGGATGAGGCAATCAGCAAGGCTGAGGTCGTCGCAAGTAGCTTGGTTTTCAATGTCATGGCTATCTCCCTGTTCGTTGCATCTTTTGGCGATGCAATCATTTGATGGCTTTGCGCTTAGGTTGCGCAGATGTCATTATCCTTCGCCCTGTTTTGCGGATTGGCAAGATTAATCGAACGTTAACGCTACGGAACAATATTTCCCTGCAAGTTTTTGCCTGCGTCGCGCAAGATGTCGATAAAATCGGCGGCACATCCGAAATATTTGTGCTCTGCGCCCGGCGCGACCGCTGCGCGATTCGACAAAGTCCGACGCGTCTTAGGCCTTGGCCGCGAAGGGATCATCCGGGTAGGTCACTTCGGCCAGATACAGCCCCTGCGGCGGACAAACAGGCCCGCAAGCCGCCCGGTCTTTGGCCGCAAGCGCCGCCCCGACGTCATCGGGGCGCCAGGCGCCTGCCCCGACCCGCTCAAGCGTGCCAACAAAGCTGCGCACCTGATTGTGCAAAAAAGAGCGCGCCTGCACGTCGAATTGGTATTCGACCCCATCGGGCCGCTGGATTTCGGACACTGTCAGCACATCCAGCGTCTTTTCAGGGCTTTTCGCCTGACAAATCGAGGACCGAAAGGTCGTGAAATCATGCGCCCCGATCAGTTGATCGGCCCCGGCCTGCATTGCGGCAGCATCCAGCACGTGGTTCACCCGCCACATCTGCCCTGCCTCGGATGTCAGCGGCGCACGGCGAGAGATCAACCGAAACAAATACCGGCGCTGGGTCGCATCAAACCGCGCATGCCAGTCATCGCCCACCCGCGCGCAATTCAAGATCGCCACCGGATGCGGTTTAAGATGGTAGTTCAGCGCCTCTGACAGCCGGAACGGATCCCAATCTTTGGTCAGATCGCAATGAGCCACCTGCCCTTTTGCGTGAACGCCCGCATCCGTCCGGCCCGCTGCCGCGATTGTATGTTCGCCCGGCTCTAGCTTGGCCAAGGCCGCTTCGATCGCGCCTTGCACTGACGGCTGGTCATTCTGCCGCTGCCAACCGGCAAAGGGCGCACCATGGTATTCGACAAGAAGGGCAAAACGGGGCATGCGCACCGATTAGGGGGAGCATGGCGCAAAATCAATCCCTACACATCCGCCGTCCCCGGCCCTATCTTCATCCAAAGTCAGCAAGGGGGCCTGTTTTGGTAATCGGAACAATAGCCGACCAGATCATACGCACGGTCGAGGGGGTCAGCGATACAGTGACCGCCCCTTTCAGCGAACCTGTGATCCGCCTGGGTGTCACCGGTCTTTCGCGGGCTGGCAAAACGGTGTTTATCACCTCGCTAATCGCCAACCTGATGGATCGCGGGCGCATGCCCCAGCTGGCCGCTGCGGCCAATGGCAATATCCAGACCGCCTATTTGCAGCCGCAGCCCAATGACACGATCCCCCGTTTTAACTATGAGACGCATCTGGCCCGCCTGACCGCGCCCGCGCCCAGCTGGCCTGATGGCACCCGCCAAATAAGTGAACTGCGCCTGTCCTTGCGGGTGCAACCGCGCGGGCTGATTGGTGGGTTTTCCGGCCCGCGCACTGTGCATATCGATATCATCGATTATCCCGGCGAATGGCTGCTGGATCTGGGGCTGCTGGATCAAACCTATACCGCATGGTCCGCTGCCGCACTGTCCCGGGCCGCTGGGCGGCCTGGCGGCGATGCCTATATCGCCCTGGCCCAGGAAACAGACCCCAATGCCAAGCTGGATGAGCCTGCTGCCCAAAACCTGGCCACAGCCTTCACCGCCCATCTTCAAGCCGCCCGCGAGGCCGGTTTCTCAGACTGCTCACCCGGCCGGTTTCTGCTGCCCGGCGATCTGGCCGGATCGCCTGTGCTGACATTTGCCCCGCTACTGCCGGGCAAGTACCCGCGCGGCACGCTTGGCCGTGAATTTGAGCGCCGCTTTGAAAGCTATAAGCGCAATATCATCCGGCCCTTCTTTCGGGATCACTTTGCCCGGATCGACCGGCAGATCGTGTTGATTGACGTCTTGGGTGCGATCCATGCGGGCCCAGCCGCGCTTGAAGATCTGCGCAGCGCCATGGCCCGCATCCTTGGCGCTTTTCGCCCTGGCAAGAACGCCTTTCTGACGCGCATCTTTCAGGGACGCCGGGTTGAGAAAATCCTGTTTGCCGCCACCAAAGCCGACCATTTGCATCACAGCCAACACCCGCAACTGACGGCGATCACCCAAGCCCTGCTGCGTGAAGCCAAAGACCGGGCCGATTTCGCCGGAGCCAAAACCGCAGCCATGTCCATCGCCGCCCTGCGCACCACGGTCGAAGAAACCGTTGATCATCGCGACGGCCCGCTTGATGTCGTCCGGGGGCGCCTGCTGGAAAATGGCAAACAGGCTGCATTTTACCCCGGCAAGCTGCCCAGTGATCCTGCGCATTTGCTTGCCCCTGCCCGCGACGGGTCTGAGACTTGGCTGGATGCCGATTACAGCATCATGAATTTCGCCCCCGCCCCGCTGACCCTGCGCCCCGGCGATGGGCCGCCGCATATTCGGTTGGACAAAGCTGCGCAATTTCTGCTGGGGGACCGGTTATGACAAACGGGCCTGTATTGATCGATCTGGAAGACAGCGAAGCGGCCAAGCCCGAATTGGCCCCGGCGGTTCCAGACCTGGCCGAGGCACCCCGGGCGGCCGCAATGCAGCAGGTCGCGGCGCTGGCCGCCCGTAGGCCATCGCGGCTGGCCCGCTGGTTTTGGTCTGTGGCCCTGACGCTGACCGGTTTTATCGTCTCGCTCGCTGCCTGGGACTATGTGACCGGCTTGCTGGCCCGCGCACCGTTACTGGGCGGGATCGCGACCGTTTTGATCGCTGTGCTGATGGCCATCCTGCTGATTGTGGCGCTGCGCGAACTGGCCGCCTTTGGACGATTGCGCCGGCTTGATCAGATCCAACATGACGCGGCAACAGCCCTGGCCAATAGTGATCTGCAAGCCGCCCGCCAGGTGATCAGCGCCCTGGATAAGCTTTATCGCGGCCGTGAGGACACATCCTGGGGTCGGTCTGAATTGGCATCGCGCAGCACCGAGGTTCTGGATGCGGACGGGCTGATCGGACTGGCCGAGACCAGCCTTTTGATCCCACTGGATGAGCGCGCCCAACGCGAGGTTGAAGCCGCAGCCCGGCAGGTCGCAACCGTGACTGCGATTGTCCCGCTGGCGCTGGCCGATCTGTTCACCGCCCTGACCGCCAATCTGCGCATGATCCGCCGGGTCGCCGAGATCTATGGCGGGCGGGCCGGCACGCTTGGCAGTTGGCGGTTGACCCGGTCGGTCTTGACCCATCTGGTGGCCACAGGCGCGGTTGCCGTTGGCGATGATCTGATTGGCTCTGTCGCAGGCGGCGGGGTGCTGTCCAAGGTTTCACGTCGGTTTGGCGAAGGGGTTGTGAACGGCGCATTGACCGCAAGGGTGGGCGTCGCCGCCATCGAGGTCTGCCGCCCCCTGCCCTTTCACGCCCAAAAGCGCCCGTCGGTCACCGCATTGGTCAGGCGCGCGCTAACCGGGCTTTTTGGCGGGAATTGATCGGCCCGGCCGAACTGTTCGCACCTTCCAGGGTCAGGGCCCTATCAGGTTCTTGCTGATGATGGTTCGGGTCCTAATCCTAGGCCACACCGTTACTGATCGGATGCAGCGCGCATGATCTTAGCCACGTCTTTCGCATGACCAATCGGGGCCATATGTGTGGCCGCGGGCACAACGTGATCCTGCGCGCCCTTGATACGGTCTTGCAACGCCGCGTGAATTGCCCCGATCACCGGTTGCGTTTGGCCGCCCCGGATCAGCGTGACCGGAATGTTCACATTTCCCAAACGCGCGGGCGATGTGATCCCATCTGCGTCTTCTTCGATCGCGGCCCCGGCAGCGACGATCAGATGGATCCGATCAATCAGATAACGCCGCAAAACCGGTGGGATCTGATCCCACATTGTATCGCCCCACATGTCGCTGAAGATTTGTGTGGCACGTTCTTCGTCACCTGTCAGCATCGCGCCAACAAAGGGCTGAAAGGCCCTGATATGGGCGGTATGCGCCTCGGTTCCTTTGGCGGCGGCGAAATAGACTGGCTCAATCAAGGTCAGGCGGCTGACCAGATCAGGGTGCTCTACCGCTAAGCGCAGCGCGGCCGTCGCCCCGAACGAATGCCCAATCACATGGGTGGGACCGTCGCAACATGCAGCTGCCGCCTTTGTCACCAGCTGCTGATAGTCTTCTTTCCCATCCCAATCGGCGCTTTGACCATGGCCGGGCATATCAAAAAGCGTGACCTGCCCGCCAATCGCCATCGCCAGCGGCAACAGAGATTCGTGGCGGGACAAGGCACAATGGATCATGACCGCAGGCGCGCCATCCCCTACCGTGGCTGTATGGATATGGTGGCCTGCGATTTGCAACATCAGATGTTGCCCGCCAGATAAGCGTCCAGATCATCAATCCGGTCTTCACCCCAGAAACATTCGCCTGTGTCGGTAATAAAGAACGGTGCGCCGAAGGCCCCGGCACTGACCGCATCTTCAAGATTTTTGGCGAAAGTATCGGCGCTGGTCATCATGTCTTTGTCAGCCAAAGCCGGATCAAAGCCGGTCTTTTCCAGACAATCGCGGACGACGTCATCTTGGCTGATATCACGCTCATCCGCCCAGCAGGCGGCCCCGAATGCCTTGACCAACGCGGCAACATCGCCGCCTGTATTCTGCGCCGCGATGATCGCATAGGATGAGGGCGCCCCATTCGTGGGCCAAAACGCCGGTTTCAGGTTCAGAGGCGCACCCAAGAGCTTGGACCGGCGGGCCATGTCCTGCAAACGATAGGCCTGACGGTTCGGGTGGCGGTCCTTCGGGGGCGTGCCACCAGTGCGCGCGAACAGCGCCATGATATCCAACGGCTTATAGGCGATCGTCGCGCCATGTTTCTTTGCAACCTCTGCGGGACGGGTGCCGCTGAGATAAGTGAAGGGCGAGAGTGTTGCAAAGTAGTAGTCGATATGTGCCATTTTGGACCTCTTGGGGCTGCTGAATTCTTTGCGGGACGGTAACCCTGTGCTAGCAGGTGTCAACGCCACGAATCTGTTACACCGACCGGCCTTCTGCCAGAGGACCCCCCAAATGCCTACCATGATCGAGCCAAAGCTGATTTCCGGAAATGCAAACCAGCCCCTAGCGAAAGCCGTCGCCCGTCGCATGTCCATGCATCGCGGTATGGAAGTCGGGCTATGTGATGCCCGGGTGGAGCGGTTCAACGATGGCGAGATTTTCGTCGAAGTGTTCGAAAATGTTCGCGGCGAGGACATGTATGTCGTCCAGCCCACCTCGAACCCGGCCAATGACAATCTGATGGAGCTGCTGATCATCGCCGACGCGCTGCGCCGGTCATCTGCGGCCCGGATCACAGCCGTGATCCCTTATTTCGGTTATGCCCGTCAGGATCGCCGGTCCAAGGCCCGCACCCCGATCACGGCCAAGCTGGTGTCGAATATGATCGTTGAATCAGGCATCGAACGCGTTTTGACCCTGGATTTGCACGCCACGCAGATCCAGGGTTTTTTCGATATCCCGGTCGATAACCTTTATGCCTCGCCCATTTACGCGCTGGATGCGATGCATAATTTCCGGGGGCGGATGGATCAAGTGATGGTTGTCTCGCCCGATGTGGGTGGTGTGGCCCGTGCCCGCGATCTGGCGCAACGGATCAATGCACCCCTGTCAATCGTCGACAAACGGCGCGGCAAACCCGGCGAAGTGGCGGAAATGACTGTGATCGGGGACGTGCAAGACAAGGTCTGCGTGATCGTTGATGACATTGTGGATACGGCCGGGACATTGTGCAAGGCCGCCGAAGTGCTGATGGAAAACGGCGCGAAAGAGGTGCACGCCTATATCACACACGGCGTTCTGTCCGGCCCCGCTGTGGAACGGGTATCAAATTCGGTCATGGAAAGCCTTGTCATCACCGACACGATCCAAGCGACTGAACCGGTCAAAAACTGCAAAAATATCCGGATTGTCCCGACGGCCCCCATGTTTGCCCAAGCGATCCTGAACACGTGGAACGGAACATCCGTGTCATCGCTGTTTGATCACAAGACCTTGGGGCCGATCTATGAAGGGCTTTATGCGGCCGAGTAAGCCCCCGACCGCATAACAATCGCGGTCAATAAAAAAGGAAGGTTACTTTCGCAGTCAGCGCCTCAAAAGTGGGTTCATATTCTAAAGTTCCATTTGTCGGTTTTGTCGTCGTGTTTTCGGCATTGTCGTAAATCAGTTCATATCGCAGCGTGTTGCCGCCAAGATCTTGCTGCAGACCGACGCCGACGGTAAACCCGGTATTTACGCCTGTATCTTGCTCATTAGGAGAGACTGCACCGTCGCCCGTCATAATAGTGAAACCAGCTGATGCGAAACCTTCGAAGTTACCCACAGGTATGCCTGCGAGCCCGCGAAGGCGGATCGTTGCGTTATGTGTGCAATAATATGGGTCAGTCGCGCTGTCCTCACAACTGGCGCCATTCGCTTCGAAATCGCTGCCAATTGGCAAATCTATATCCGCCTCGGCACCGAAAAACGAGGTTGGCTGATCCCACCGATAACCGACGGTTCCGCTCACACCGAAATAACTATCGGCGCTTTCTGCGGTTCCGTCCGGCTCGTTAAGGGAAGTTGCGTCGGTGTAAAAAAGTCCGCCGCCATAATAGACCCCATCAGCAGCGGCAGAATGGCCGAACAGACAGCAGATCGCGGGTACGATGATTTTAAATGGATGCATGATATTCTCCTCGTAAACAAATGAACTAGAGCCTTACCTTACGTTAACACGCAGTCTCAATGCAATTCCATCGAATATTAGTTTTTTGTCAAATAGTTAATTGATACTCGCGAGCCTAGTACAGCTCCCACCCGTCGTCATTTGGCAGCTCACCGAAGGATGTCCAGGCGACCCTGACCCGGGCGACTTGTGTATCCGCCCAGGTCCGAAAGACGATCTCAAAACCTTCAATCGTGATGTTTTCCGCCTGTACGTCGGCGCGGGTGTTGGTGTTGTTCGAAATGTCCCACATCGAGATAGACACCTGAACCACAGGGGGGGTTACAAAGGGTTCGGAAAACCGGACCGGCGCGCGCGACATGCGCGGCCCCTCGCCGCGCCACATCTGCCCATCATCTTCGAAATCAGAAAACAGAACGACATCGCCCTGATCAATGCCAACGATGCCACTGTTTAATTTACGCATGCGTATCTTGTTTATCCTCAGGCCCCCAAAGCCAATGAGTAACCTCTTACAAAATAAGTTTTGATTAACCACTCCCTGATAACTCATTAACCCAACGCGGAAAACAGTTGGTTGCCTGAAATGTCATATTTTCCAATCTATGCGGGCGTTCTTGGCGTGGCTTTATCGGCTGTTTCAGGCTGCAGTGGCGGTTCATCAGCGGGGGATGATGACCCGATTGGCGGCGGCGGTGGCGGCGGGACGGATCCTGATCCGATTGATCTACCCAGTGATCTGAATGTCGCCACGGCCGCGGAAAGCGCGGCCTATTACGACATCGTCAATACGGATTTTCCAACGGTGCGCAGCGCCGCGGTCGCGGGTGGCGGAACGCCGCTGCCAACAACCGGTACTGTGACCTATGAAGGATATATGAATCTGATTGTCGGCAACGCCACAGTGTCTGCCAATGTCATCGGCGCCGCGACCGTCCAAGCAAGCTTTGCCAGTGCAACGCTCAGTGGGTCGGCCACAGATTTCATGGGCGTCGCCATTGATGAATATGACACGACACAAGTCGCCCATTACGAGGGAACGATCACGATTGATAATGGCGATATCTTTGCCGGGACCGACGGCAGTGCTGATGTTGATTTCGACATTTCGGGCACGCTTGATAACGGGCTGAACCTGTTTGCGGTGGATGGAAATCTGGTCGGCGGCTTCAATGGTACGAACGCTGATGGGCTTTATGCGCTTGGTAGTAACACCGGGGTGCATGGCGATATTGACGCAACCATTGATGGGGCTGCCGCCACAATTGGCATCGCTACAGTTTCGGTCGTCGCCGTTCCATAAAAAACCCCGGACGATGCCGGGGCTTTTCGAAAAGATCGCGCAGAGGCGATTAGTTCTTTGTCGACAGACCAATCGTACCGCCAATGGCCACCATATCCGACAGCAGCTTTGCTGCGTCATCAACCGGGCCAGGCTCATTCTTAAAGGTCTCTTGCGCGCGGCCGTACGCAGCCTTAGCGTCAGCGATCATCTGATCATAGACCTCTTGGGTGACTTCAGCCTTGGGCAACGCCTGTTCGGCCAGAACCGAAACACCCGCAGCCGTGATTTCGGCGAATCCACCGGACACGATATATTGGTCAGACCCGCCACCATGGACCACCGTCAGAACGCCGGGGCGCAATGTGGTAATGGTCGGCGCGTGATTTGCCATGGCTGTCATATCGCCATCTGCGCCGGGGATCTGAACCTCGGTCGCCTCGACCGACGCCAGGCGGCGTTCGGGCGAGACCAGATCGAATTGTAGGTTTGCCATATCTGTTTTCCTTCACGCGTCCCGGGCTTGACCCGGGACCTCTTGGTCGAGTGCGGGGCGGAGGCCCCGGATCAAGTCCGGGGCGCGATCCGCTTAGGCGGCTTCTGCTGCCATTTTTTCGGCTTTGGCTTTCACTTCTTCGATGCCGCCAACCATGTAGAAGGCACCTTCAGGGAAGTGATCGTATTCGCCAGCTACAACCGCTTTGAACGACGCGATGGTGTCTTCGAGGGATACCTGCACACCGGGCGAGCCGGTGAAGACCTCGGCCACATCAAACGGTTGGCTTAGGAAGCGCTCGATCTTACGCGCACGCGACACGGTCAGTTTATCTTCTTCTGACAGTTCGTCCATGCCCAGGATCGCAATGATATCCTGAAGCGACTTATAGCGCTGCAGCATACTCTGAACATCCGCGGCAACCTGATAGTGCTCTTCCCCAACGATGGCTGGGTCGAGAAGGCGCGAAGACGAATCGAGCGGATCAACGGCCGGATAAATCCCTTTTTCCGAGATCGCCCGGTTCAGAACGGTTGTCGCGTCCAAGTGCGCAAACGACGTTGCAGGCGCTGGGTCGGTCAAGTCATCCGCAGGCACGTAGATCGCCTGCACGGACGTGATCGAACCGTTTTTCGTGGATGTAATCCGTTCCTGCATCGCACCCATGTCGGTGGCCAGTGTTGGCTGATAGCCCACAGCAGACGGAATACGACCCAGAAGCGCGGACACCTCGGAACCCGCCTGTGTAAAGCGGAAGATGTTATCAACGAAGAACAGAACGTCAGTCCCGGACTGGTCACGGAAGGATTCCGCCATTGTCAGACCGGACAGTGCCACACGCATACGTGCGCCTGGAGGCTCGTTCATCTGGCCGTAAACCAGGGCCACTTTGGACTTGGTCAGGTCTTCGGCGTCGATAACACCGGATTCGATGAATTCGTAGTAGAGGTCGTTCCCTTCACGGGTCCGCTCGCCCACACCGGCGAAAACCGAGTAGCCCGAGTGCACTTTCGCGATGTTGTTGATCAGCTCTTGGATCAAAACGGTTTTACCAACACCCGCACCGCCGAAGAGGCCGATTTTACCACCCTTGGCGTAAGGAGCCAGCAGGTCGATCACCTTGATGCCGGTGACCAGAACCTCAGAAGCGGTCGATTGCTGTTCGAATTCTGGAGCTTCGGCGTGGATCGAGCGGCGCTCTTTCTCGCCGATGGCGCCTTTTTCGTCCACAGGCTCGCCCACGACGTTCATGATGCGGCCCAATGTGGCGTCGCCCACGGGAACAGTGATGGTTGTGCCTTGGTCAGACACCTCTTGCCCGCGCACCAGACCCTCGGTCGAGTCCATCGCGATGGCACGAACTGTGTTCTCACCCAGGTGCTGTGCCACCTCAAGTGTCAGCTCTTTGCCGTTGTTGTCAGTGGTCAGGGCGTTCAGAATCTCAGGCAGATGGTCATCGAACTGCACGTCAACGACGGCGCCGATGATCTGCGTGACCTTACCTTTTGCGTTTGCCATTTAAGTTTCTCCGGGTCCTAGAGCGCTTCCGCGCCCGAAATAATTTCAATCAGCTCGTTGGTGATCACAGCCTGACGCGAGCGGTTGAACTCGATTGTCAGCTTGTCGATCATGTCGCCAGCGTTGCGCGTCGCGTTGTCCATGGCGGACTGGCGGGCGCCTTGTTCTGAGGCGGCGTTTTCCAGCAAAGCACTAAAGATCGCCGTGGCCACGCCCCGTGGCAGAAGGTCTGCCAGGATCTCTTCCTCGCCAGGTTCGTAGTCGTACAAGGTCGCTTCTGTGTCCTCGGCCGCTTCGAACTGGGCTGGGATGATCTGTTGCGCGGTCGGGTGCTGGGTCACAACATTTTCGAAACGCGCAAAGAAGATCGTCGCGACATCGAATTCACCCGCATCGAACCGGGCCAGAACCGCTTTGGCGATATCTTGAGCGTTCACATAGCCCACGCGCTTGACCTCGGTCAGGTCGACGTGGTCGATGAAATATTCACCCAAATCGCGTTTGATCGCGTCGCGGCCTTTTTTGCCGACGGTCACGATTTTCACGGTCTTGCCTTCGGCAATCAGCTTTTGCGCATGGCTGCGCGCCAGCTTGGCAATGTTGCCGTTAAAGCCCCCGCAGAGGCCCCGTTCGGCTGTCATTACGATCAGCAATTGCACCTGATCGCTGCCCGTACCGGACAGCAATTTAGGTGCCGTATCTGATCCGCCAACCGATGCGGCCAGCCCTGCCATCACGGCGTTAAACCGTTCTGTGTAGGGGCGTGACGCCTCGGCTGCATCCTGGGCGCGGCGCAGTTTTGCGGCCGCGACCATCTGCATGGCCTTTGTGATCTTCCGCGTGGATTTCACGCTTTCGATCCTGTTTTTTAGGTCCTTAAGACTGGGCATAAGGGTCTCCTATGTCCGGAACTCAGGCGAAGTCTTTGGCGAATGCGTCCAAAGCGGCTTTGATCTTGTCTTCGGCTTCACCTTTGATCTTTGGATCTTCCTTCGTGATGAAGTCCAGCACGTCAGAGGCGTTTGTCCGCAGATGTTTCAGCAGACCAGCTTCGAACCGGCCCACGTCTTTGACGTCGACGTTGTCCAGATAGCCTTTGGTGCCCGCATAGATCACGCAGACGATTTCTGCGTTGGTCAGTGGTGCGTACTGAGGCTGTTTCATCAGCTCGGTCAGGCGCGCACCGCGGTTCAGCAGGGCCTGTGTCGCGGCGTCCAGATCGGAACCGAACTGCGCAAAGGCGGCCATTTCGCGGTACTGCGCCAGTTCCAGCTTCACTGGACCCGCAACAGATTTCATCGAATTGGTCTGGGCAGCTGACCCAACCCGCGACACCGACAGACCGGTGTTCACCGCAGGGCGGATACCCTGGTAGAACAGTTCCGTTTCCAGGAAGATCTGACCATCGGTAATAGAGATCACGTTTGTCGGAATAAAGGCCGACACGTCACCACCTTGGGTTTCGATGATCGGCAGCGCGGTCAAAGACCCTGCGCCATTGTCTTCGTTCAGCTTGGCCGAACGCTCCAGCAGACGAGAGTGCAGGTAGAAAACGTCACCTGGGTAAGCTTCACGCCCTGGTGGGCGGCGCAGCAGCAAGGACATCTGACGATAAGACACAGCCTGCTTGGACAGGTCATCATAGATGATCAGCGCGTGACGGCCGTTATCGCGGAAGTGCTCAGCCATCGCAGTCGCCGCATAAGGGGCAAGGAACTGCATCGGTGCTGGGTCAGAGGCCGTCGCCGCCACAACGATCGAATATTCAATCGCGCCGGATTCTTCGAGCTTTTTCACCAGCTGCGCAACGGTCGAGCGCTTTTGCCCAACAGCCACGTAAACGCAGTAGAGCTTGTCATACTCGTTTTCAGCAGCATCGTTGTAGGATTTCTGGTTCAGGATCGTATCTAGCGCCACAGCAGTTTTACCTGTCTGGCGGTCACCAATGATCAGCTCACGCTGGCCACGGCCGATTGGGATCATCGCGTCAACGGATTTCAGGCCGGTCGCCATCGGCTCGTGCACCGATTTACGGGGGATGATGCCAGGGGCCTTGCTGTCTGCAACGGCGCGGCTTTTCGTCTTGATCGGACCTTTGCCGTCCAGCGGATTGCCCAGACCGTCAACAACGCGGCCCAGCAGTTCGTCACCGACAGGCACGTCAACGATGGACTTGGTGCGCTTAACGGTGTCGCCTTCTTTAATGTCACGGTCGGAACCAAAGATAACAACACCGACGTTGTCAGCTTCCAGGTTCAAAGCCATCCCGCGGATACCGCCTGGGAATTCGACCATTTCACCGGCCTGCACATTGTCCAGGCCGTAAACGCGGGCGATACCGTCGCCGACGCTCAGTACCCGGCCAACCTCGGCCACTTCGGCTTCCTGACCGAAGTTTTTGATCTGGTCCTTCAGGATCGCAGAGATTTCAGACGCTTGGATCGCCATTTATCCGACCTCTTTCATAGTGTTCTGGAGTGCGTTGAGCTTGGAGGCGATCGACGTGTCGATCATCTTTGAGCCCACTTTAACAATAAGACCGCCAATGATTGATGCATCGACGGTTTCTTTGATGGTGACAGATTTGCCCACTTGGGCTTTGAGTGTTTTGGCTAGCTTCTCGGCTTGCGCTTTGGTCAATTTCTTGGCCGTCGTGACTTCGGCAGTCACTTCGCCGCGTTCATCAGCCAACATGCCTTCAAGCACGTTCAGAAGCTGTGGCAACACAAACAAGCGGCGCTTTGCAGCAAGCAGGGCCAGTACGTTGCTTGTGGTGTCTGATAGCTTCATTTTCTTCGCGATCGCTGTGATCGCAGCTGACTGTTCGTCCCGGCTGTAAAGCGGTGAAGTCAGCAAAGTGCGCAGATCGGCACTGTCGGTCATTGCCGCATCAAGCGCAGCAACATCTGTTTCAAGGGATTTGATCGCCTTGCCTTCCTTGGCGAGGTCGAACACGGCAGTCGCATAACGCGCAGCGATGCCTGTTGAAATACCAGCTGTTTCGGACACGTGTCGCCTTCCGATGTCTTTGGTCCAGACCCGCGACACCCCTCGTCCGTGGGGCAGCGAATGGACAAGTTGTTTTGCTCCCGCGTTAACAAGAGCTAAAAATCTCGGCGGATGTAGCAGAGGTGGTATTATGCCGCAAGCACTCTGCAAGAAGAATCCGCTGCGATAACCCGCATATGGTACAGGGGGCCGGTTTGGCCACCTTATTTACCTAAATCGGATCAGAAAAATGTGTCATGTGCATAAATAATAGAAAAAGGCGCGCGATCATTTCCAGATCGCGCGCCTCAGCGGTCGAATCGTTGTCACAGCGCCTACCAAAGCCCCACGTCACGATGCGCCCGTCTGCGCCAATATGCCGCCTCACGCTCATGATTGCTTGGCCCGCGACGTGGGTTGCCCGATGTCCAATGATCGGGCGCATCCCAGTCTTTCGGTCCCTTGCTGCGTACAAATGCGTCTGCGAGTATTGTTAGCATGGCTTTTCCTTTCTCGATGCTGATGAAAAGAAATTAAAGCACTTGATGCGCCGATGCGAGTTTGTATGATTTTATATATGTTAGCTGAACTATCATATGAACTGGCGTGATATCCCATCGCTAGCCGCTTTGCGCGCTTTTGAGGTTGCCGCCAGGACCGGCTCATATTCCGCCGCCGCGCAGGAATTGAACGTCACACATGCCGCCATTGCGCAGCATGTACGCGCGGTTGAGGCGCATTTGGACACGATTCTGATGCTGCGAGACGGACGTGCGATGAAGCCAACGGAAACCGGCGCGGCCCTCGCCGCTGAGCTTTCCGCAGGCTTTCGCCAAATTGTGGAAGGGGTCAAGGCAATCAACGAGGACGTTGATGCGCGCCCTCTTTCGGTTTCTGTGACACCCAGCTTTGCCGACAATTGGCTGATGCCCCGCTTGACCCGATTCTGGGCCGAACATCCCGGATTCTCACTGTCGGTCAGTCCCAGTATGGATCTGGTTGATCTTCGCCGGGATGGATTCGATATGGCGATCCGTTATGGCCGGGGGGATTGGCCGGATGTTACGGCAACCCATCTTGTTGCTGCAAACTATACCGTTGTCGCCGCCCCGGATCTGGTCAAAGGCAGAACGATCAAGGCGCTCAGTGATCTTTACGACCTGCCTTGGCTGTTTACGTCCAAGGACAGTGAAGCACAGAAATGGGTGACAGAATCGGGGTTCGATATGGCCTGCTGTCAGGCCAACACGGTCGCAACCGGCAGCATGCTTTTGGCGGGTGCGCGCGCCGGGGGCGGTGTCGCGGTGATTGCCGGCGCGCTGATTGAAGATGACCTGGCTACCGGACGGCTTGTGGCGCTGATGCGCGCCCAGCATGAAGAGCTGGGCTATTACATCATCCATCGTCCCGGCATCCTGTCCGAGCGGGCCAAGATCCTTAAATCATGGCTGCTAAAAAACGCTCAGGGCTAGAACAAATCCTGCCAGGCGGTGCCATCATAACAACGCAACTTTGCAGCGGTCGCATCAAAATAGACATCTCCGGCGGCAGGGCTTGCGGGGGCAGCCGTCGGATTGAGATGCAAAACCTGATCAATCTGCACATGCCCTGTGGCCGCAGCCACAGTCACGCCCGTAAACCAGGCTGACCCATCTGCCGAGACCTTGATGCTGAAATCATCATTGCCTGCCAGCCCCATTTCGGCCCGGCCTGAAAAGCCACTTTGATAAAGAAGCGACGCCGTATCAGCCGCCGTGGCCTTGTTGATCTTAACCTGATGGCCAGCCCCATCATTATTCAGCAAGGTCGCGGGGGCATTCACGCTGAGCCGGTTGGTCGCGTCGGCGGTCGCGTTGATGCCGACGCTGGGCAGGTTCTGAAAGTCTTCCTCGCCCTGCGTGACCCAAGCCCCGCCCGTAAAGGCCTGAATTTCAGCCACATCGCGCACCCAGGCGCGCCAGCCATCTTGCGGCGCAACAAACAGCCAACCGCCGCCGCGCCAAGCTGCAATCTGGCCGTCCTGCCCGGCCCAATCACCCGTTGCGCCTGCGCTGACGGCCCAGGCTTGTCCTTCGGCGGGGCTCGCTGGGGGTGTGGTCAGATCGGCAGATTCGAAGGTCAGCTGCACGATCATATCAAGCAGCTCGATCGCCTCATTATGAGTCACGTGCTTTTGGGCCTGCGACGGCATGATATAGGGCATGGACAGATTGGGGGTTTGGTCTGACATGGGAATGGCACCTTCCGCGAAAAATGAAATCGCGCGCAGTATTTCGCCATCAAACTCAACGATCCCTTCAATCACCGCACGATGGTTAATACAACGTAAAGGTTTCGACGGCACGAACACCGACGGAAGGTGTCCAAAACGTTAATTCGGTGGCATAAGAAGCGAAACAGCGAGGGGTTGCATGACAAAACGGGCGTTAATCACAGGTGTGACCGGGCAAGACGGCTCTTATCTGGCGGAACTTTTGCTGGAGAAAGGGTATGAGGTACACGGGATCAAGCGGCGCGCCTCACTTTTCAATACCGACCGGGTCGATCACATCTATGAAGACCCGCAAACCGACAACGCCCGGTTTGTTCTGCATTATGGTGATCTTGGCGATGCGTCGAACCTGACGCGTATCCTGGCCGATGTCGCGCCCGATGAAGTCTATAATCTTGGCGCTCAGTCGCATGTGGCGGTTAGCTTTGAAGCCCCTGAATACACCGCAGATGTGGACGCGCTCGGAACGTTGCGGCTGCTTGAGGCGATCCGCTTTCTGAAGCTGCATGACAAGACGCGGTTTTATCAGGCCTCAACTTCGGAACTTTACGGACTGGTACAAGAAACGCCGCAGACCGAAACAACCCCGTTTCATCCACGCAGCCCCTATGCCGTCGCTAAACTATATGCGTTTTGGACCTGCGTGAATCATCGGGAAGCCTATGGAATGTATGCCTGCAACGGCATCTTGTTTAATCATGAAAGCCCCCGGCGGGGCGAAACCTTTGTGACCCGCAAGATCACCCGCGGGCTTGCCCATATCGCCATGGGGCTTGAAGACTGTCTTTACATGGGCAACATCGATGCCCTGCGCGATTGGGGGCACGCCAAGGATTATGTGCGTATGCAATGGATGATGCTCCAACAAGACAGGCCGGATGATTATGTGATTGCCACGGGTAAACAGCATTCAGTGCGGGATTTCATCATATGGTCAGCGGCTGAGCTGGGAATGACCCTGGAATTCAGCGGCAGCGGCGTTGATGAAATCGCAACCGTCGCGCATGTAAATGGCAATCTTGCGCCAGCGGTCAAACCGGGCGATGTAGTGATGCGGATCGATCCGCGCTATTTCCGGCCCGCAGAGGTGGAAACATTGCTGGGCGATCCGACAAAAGCCAAGAAAGAGCTCGGCTGGACCCCAGAGATTACCGCGCAAGAGATGTGTGCCGAAATGGTCGCCACCGATCTACAAGCCGCCCAGCGCCAGGCCCTGTTGAAAGAACATGGGATGAGTCAACCGATTTCAATCGAGGCATAGCTGATGCGTATCTTCGTTGCAGGGCATAACGGCATGGTGGGCGGCGCGATTTTGCGGCAGCTACAGACCGATGATCGCGTGACGCTTCTTACCGCGACGCGGGCTGAGCTTGACCTGACGAACCAAGCCGCCGTGCATGAGTTCATGCAGGATCAAAAGCCAGATCAGGTCATTTTGGCCGCGGCCAGGGTCGGCGGGATCATGGCCAATAATACCTATCCAGCCAGTTTCATCGCCGAAAACCTGATGATCGCAACCAATGTGATCACGTCGGCCTATGCGGCGGGCGTACAGAAACTGCTGCAATTGGGATCATCATGTATCTATCCGCGCGACGCTGCGCAGCCGATCACCGAAGACGCGCTTTTGACCGGCACGCTTGAGCCCACCAATGAGCCCTACGCCATCGCCAAGATCGCCGCGATCAAGCTTTGCGAAAGCTATAACCGGCAATACGGCACCGATTATCGGTCTATTATGCCGACCAATCTTTACGGGCCGGGCGATAACTTCCATTTGGAAAACGCGCATGTACTGCCAGCCTTGATGCGGCGTTTTCACGATGCGGCCCGGCAAGGATTGGATCATGTCACCCTGTGGGGCACCGGGACACCCCGGCGCGAGTTTCTGCATGTCGATGATATGGCTGCGGCTTCGGTCTTTGTCATGGGATTGCCAGGCGACGCGTATGAAAACCACACCGAGCCGATGCAAAGCCACATCAATATCGGAACCGGCGAAGATATCGCGATCCGAGAGCTGGCGGAACTGATCGCCGAAACAGTTGGATTTCAGGGGGAAATCCGCTGTGATACGTCAAAACCCGATGGCACACCGCGTAAACTGCTAGATACGAGCACCATCAATCGGCTAGGGTGGACACCCAAAATCAATTTACGCGCTGGGATCGCATCCACCTATGAATGGTTCTTGGCGCAACAAACATCCGGCCAGACATTACGGGCCAGTTAGGAAGACGCCATGATCACTCCGGTAATTTTATGCGGCGGTTCGGGCACGCGGCTTTGGCCGTTGTCACGTAAAAGCTATCCCAAGCAATTCTCGGCGTTGATGGGCGAGGAAAGCCTGTTTCAAGCCAGCACCAAACGGTTGGGCGGATCGCAATTTAACCAACCCGTCGTGGTAACGGCAGATGCGTTTCGGTTCATCGCGGTCCAGCAATTGCAAGAGATCGGGATCGATCCGGGCGCCGTTCTGATCGAACCTGCGGGGCGCGATACCGGCCCGGCCGTGCTTGCCGCCGCCTTGCATCTGCAAAACACCGATCCCAATGGATTGATGCTAGTGGCACCATCCGATCATGTGATCCCCGATGATGCACTTTTTACCAGCACAGTTGAGGCTGCGATCCCCGCAGCACTGGCCGGCCAGCTTGTCACATTCGGGATTACGCCGGACCGGCCTGAGACCGGCTATGGTTATCTTGAATTGGACGCGGCCCCCGTTGATGCAGGCACCCCCATCCCGCTCAAAAGCTTTGTTGAAAAGCCAGACAGCACCCGCGCGGCTGAAATGCTCGCGGAAGGGCGGTATTTGTGGAATGCGGGGATTTTCCTGTTCTGCGTCAAAACAATCATCGCGGCCTATCAGAATACTGCGCCCGCAATTTATGAGGCTGTCGCACAAGCCATCGCCGATGCGCAAGCCGATTTGGGCTTTTTGCGGTTGGCGCCAGAACCCTGGGCTGATGCACCTGCAATATCGATCGACTATGCGGTTATGGAAAAGGCGCAAAACCTGTCGGTTGTTCCTTATACGGGCCGTTGGTCCGATTTGGGCGACTGGGCCGCAGTTTGGCGCGAAACCGAAACCGATGGCATGGCCGCATCTGGGCAAACCACCGCCATCGACTGCCAGAACACATTGCTACGCTCTGAAATCGACGGGCAGCAGCTTGTCGGGATCGGGCTACAGGATATCGTGGCCATTGCCATGCCGGACGCTGTGCTGATCAGTACCAAAGACCGGGCGCAGGATGTCAAACAGGCCGTATCCCAGCTTAAGGCAAACGACGCACCGCAGGCCGAGTGCTTTCCCAAAGATCACAGGCCCTGGGGGTGGTTTGAAAGCCTTGCGATTGGGGATCGGTTTCAGGTGAAACGGATTGTGGTGGATGCAGGGGCGGCCCTGTCACTGCAATCGCACCACCACAGGTCAGAGCATTGGATCGTCGTGCAGGGCACCGCAAAAGTAACGGTGAACGACGATGTGCAACTGGTGACCGAAAACCAGTCAATCTATATTCCCTTGGGGGCAAAACACCGGATGGAAAACCCTGGCAAAGTCCCGATGATTCTGATTGAGGTGCAAACAGGCAGCTATCTGGGTGAGGATGACATCGTCCGTTATGAAGACATCTACGCCCGAAATTGACCGCTGACATGGGCGGCCCATCCAATAAGCCTAAACCCGCCCATATCAGGTAGGACATTTGACATCACGTCATTGGTACTGAATTTTGCCACAATGATGAATATATACGCTTACAAGTTAATCGTTTCGAAGGAGTGACTGTCCGTGTGTGAAGTCTGTCAAGCGCTTGCCAACACCTCTGCCGCCATTTCCGGTGTGTCAGGGGACTGTCCGACCGACTCGCTCGACGGCGGAACCTATCGGACGGATGACGTGATTACAGTCTATTTTGTCACTAATGGACAAGAAGCGAATGCCGCGGACGAAATCAACGATCCGACCGGTTCAGATGAAATCGAATCTGATGGCTGGACACTTTATGAGCAGCAACGGGTTGAAGCCGCGCTTGCCGCGATCTCAAACTACATCGATATAACGTTTCAGGTGACAACCAACGCAAATGCAGATTTCCAGCTGGTTTTGGATGACGACGAATTTCCAAGCAGCGGTTTCTTGGGCTACTTCTATTCCCCCGCATTTGCCGGGGATAACAGTGCCGTTATGGGAGCGTTCAACGCAAACGGCTTTGGCTGGAGCGAGGCCGGGCTTGATGACGGTGGACTGGGCTACGCCACCATCATCCATGAACTTCTACATGGGCTTGGCCTAGATCACCCGCATGACGGCGTGACCATTATGGAAGGGCTGGCTGGTTCTGCATCTGATCCAAACTATCCTTTTGGCTTTTACGGCGATTATGATCTGAACCAGCAGGTTTACACGATCATGTCCTATAATGACGGGTGGTTTGGTGATCCTGCATCCGATACCGACGGCAACGCGGCAACACCGATGGCGCTTGATATCGCGATCCTGCAAGAGCTCTATGGCGCGAACACGACCTATAACAGTGGCAGCAACGATTATGACCTGGGTG
This sequence comes from Yoonia sp. BS5-3, assembly GCF_038069655.2. Taxonomy (NCBI): domain Bacteria; kingdom Pseudomonadati; phylum Pseudomonadota; class Alphaproteobacteria; order Rhodobacterales; family Paracoccaceae; genus Yoonia; species Yoonia phaeophyticola. The sequence continues at coordinate 1,537,524 of NZ_CP150951.2, read as the reverse complement.
ACGCTGCCTGGGTTGGGATCTGGGACACCGGTGGAAGCGACACAATCACCTATACCGGGAATAACGATGCGACCATCGATCTGCGCGCCGCAACGCTGCAATATGCCGATGGTGGGGGCGGTTATCTGTCCTATGTCGAAGGGATCGCAGGCGGATACACGATTGCCAATGGGGCCGTTATCGAAAACGCCACAGGCGGGGACGGTGATGATACCCTGATCGGGAACGCGGTCGACAACGTGCTGGTCGGCAATGGCGGTTCGGACGAAATTATCGGTGGGCGTGGCGATGATGAGATCGACACAGGCACCGGCAATGATGAGGCCAACGGCAATTCCGGGTCAGATGAAATTAGCGCAGATAGCGGCACCAACACGCTTTTCGGCAGCTCTGGCTTTGATGACATCACAGGTGGAACCGGGGTCGACATCATCGACGGCGGCAGCGGTGATGACAATATCTCTGGCGGCAATGGCGGGGATACGATCTATGGCGGCAAGGGCGATGATACCATCAGCGGCGATGGTGGCGCGGATATCATCATCGGTGGTCTGGGCGCAGACACGCTCACTGGCGGTGCAGGAGCCGATGATTTCGTGTTTGAGTTCATCAGCGATAGCTACGCCGACTCCACGCGGCGCGACACGATCACCGATTTCGAAACAGGCACCGATGACATCGATCTGTCCAATATCGGCGGGCTGACCTTCGTTGGGACGACCGGTTTCAGCAATACGGCAGGTGAGGTCCGGCTTGAAGAAAGCGGCGGTGACACGATCGTGCAGCTTGACTCTGATGGCGATGGCAATGCCGATCTTGAGATATTTGTCGATGGCGTGACCGGTCTGTCTTCAGGCGATTTCATCCTCTGATGCGGGTCCTGGTAACCGGCGGGGCCGGTTATATCGGCAGTCACACTTTGCTTGAACTGATGGCCCAAGGCCATGAGGTCTGCGTGTTGGACAATTACAGCAACGCCACCCCCGAAGTTTTGACACGGGTGCGGGCCCTGTCCAACGGGGCTGTCATGGATTTCACCGGCGATGTCCGTGATCCGGAAAAACTGGATGAAGTCATGCAAGGGTTTGCCCCCGATGCCGTGATCCATTTTGCGGGTCTAAAGGCGGTTGGTGAAAGCACCGAAAAGCCCCTGCTTTACTATGATGTGAATGTGGCGGGAACATTGGCCCTGCTCAATGCGATGGACCGTGCTGGCGTCAAAAAGCTGATCTTTTCCTCATCAGCCACTGTATATGGTGACCCGGTCTACCTGCCTTATGACGAGGCACATCCAACAAACCCGACATCCGTCTATGGACAGACCAAGCTGATGGCTGAAAACATGCTGACGGCCTGGACCAGCGCACAGCCGGATACATCAGCAGTTCTCTTACGGTATTTCAACCCGGTTGGGGCGCATGCCTCATCACGGATCGGGGAAGACCCCAAAGACATCCCGAACAATCTGATGCCGTTCATTGCACAGGTCGCCGTCGGCAAACGTGAGGCACTGACCGTGTTCGGGGATGATTACGACACACCCGACGGAACCGGATTGCGCGATTATATCCATGTGGTCGATCTGGCGCGGGCGCATGTGGCGGCACTGGACTATGCCGATCAAAACACGGGCGCGCGGCCATTCAATGTCGGGACGGGTGACAGCTATAGCGTGCGCGATATGGTTGCGGCCTTTGAGCGGGCCAGTGGAAAGACCATCCCAACAAAATTGGCAGGCCGCCGGGCGGGGGACATTGCCGCGATGCAGGCAGACGCAAGCCGGGCAAAAGCCGAGCTGGGATGGGAAGCAACACATGCGCTGGATGATATGACGGCCAGTACATGGGCATGGCAATCAGCAAACCCGCATGGATATGATCGCGGCGACCCCAAAAAATAAGCTCCCCACGCTGATGCGTGAGGAGCTTGGAAACTCGTTAAATATTTACTCAAAATAGCCCTTGATCGCGGTATAAGATGCCGCGACGGGTGCTTCAGTGCGTTTTCTCACACAAAGAAAATTAACTTAACTTTTTTGCCCGGCCAGTACACAAAAGCAAAAGAGGGCACCCCATATACCAAGGTGCCCTTTAGACATTTCACAACATGTCACACCAGATAGACTACTGCGAAAGACGCGCAACAATCCCTTCATACTCAGCTTGACTGATCAAAAGATGCTTCACGACAACATCATCAAAAGAGGACTCCCAACCGTCTTCGTTGTCATAGGTATACCCACCCGAGCTAACCTCGATTGAGTAAACGCTTGCATCCTTCGTATCCCGGAAGAAAGCGATGCTGGACGCGGGCACATGTTCTTTTTTCTTTGCACCGGCATTGGACAGAATACGGTTGGCATCAGCGCCGGACATCAATTGAAATAGCGAAAAGTCGCGTGCTTTCATGTCGGCTTCTTTTGCGGCAATGTCAGATTTTGCGAGATGCGAAACGACGAAGGACTGATCGATATCGTTCATGCTGCCGCCCGTGGCTGTGTTAACCATTGTACCCCCTGCGAACAGGGCAAACAAAAGCGGTGGGCCCGCAATCAATGCGATCTCGATATACCAGAACCACAACGCGCCGCCGACATCACCACCGCTTGACCGTCCGGCCCGCGAGACAGAGTAGCTCACATATGGGGCGATTTCTTCAAAGGCGACACGGAACGGCTCAACAAAGCCCAGTGTGTACCAGTCCATGATCGGCGTTATCGACCACAGCGGCACCTCATTCATCGACAACCACTGGGCGTAGTACATCCAAAGGCAACCCGCGGCTGCGGCAATCGCAGCCAAAAGCCGCGTGAAGCGATCCGATGAACCGAAAATACCCGTCGCTATGATGCCGCCAAATGCAAGCAGCACACCCAAAACGATCGCTGCGATAAAGCCCAAATAGATGAACGGATTAATATTAACGACAAAAGCGTAGGCAAAACCCAACGCGGCGCCAATCGCGGCGCTGATCGGTGGCGCCAGCAATAGGCCAAAAAATGACCGCTTATATTGTTCTTCGGCGAATTGTAATTCTTGCATTATTCCAACTTCTTCTAATGTACGTCTTAGCTGCAACGATGCGGCGGACGTGCGTTGTTCGGGAAATTCTCAGCCAACTTGTTGCAGCCCCATTCATTAATAAACCCGGGCGCACGCGCGTTGATTTTCATGCCGGTATCATCGAGAAAAGGCGACTATTTATTGGTCACATAGGCATACCACCGCCGGCCCAAACCAGCGATCGCGATAATCAGCATGAGGCTGATGAGCATCAATGGCTTTTTATAATCCAGGTGGTCCCCTCCGATATTCAGACGGAGACGATAGATGCAGATTTGCCCAAGCTGTCAATAAGCCCGATACATAACGAAGTCGTAATGTGTTCGATTTTGAGGCTTTTGAATCAAAAACCGGCGGAAATCCGCGCGTTATTGCGTGCTTTCCAGACCTTCCGGCTTGCCGACCACAACAAAATGCAGGTCATCCGGGCGCAGCAAATCAGCGGCAACGCGGCTGATATCCTCAAGCGTTACAGCCTCGATAAAGTCATTCCGGTCGATCACATAGGACGGGGGCAGATCGATCATCTGCATCCCCACCATAATTCGGGCAATGTCGCTATTGCCGTCAAAGCGCAGTGGGTATTCTCCGGTCAGATAGGTCTTGGCCAGTTCAAGCTCTTCAACGCTGAGCCCATCTTCGGCCATGCGGCGCCATTCATCGCGAGTGACCGCAATCGCTTCTGCAATCGTGCTGTTATCGGACGCCACGCGGCCAATGATCATCTCGGCGTGGAATTTCGGAACAAGCGATGTACCGATCCCATAGGTCAAACCGCGCTTTTCACGCACTTCGGTCATCAGACGAGATTCAAAACCGCCCGCGCCCAAAACGTGATTGATGATGTATGCCGCAAAGAAGTCTGCATCATCACGCTTCATGCCTACGTGCCCAAACAGGGCCACGGCCTGCGGTGTGTCGTAATCAATGACGGTCACACCACCTTGCAGACCAAACGGCACATCCGCAGGCAGCGGCGGACCCTCGGCTGGCAAGCCGCCCAAAAGCGTATCTAGCATCGGGCCGACCTCTTCTGCGGTGATATCGCCAACAACCGAGACATAGACGCGGTCACGGGTCAGTGCATTGGCATGGGCAGTGAACATATCCTCGCGGGTCAGCCCATTGACGCTTTCCGCAGTGCCATCAATGGCCGTCCCATATGGATGATCCCCAAAGGCGCCCCTGTCAAAGGCTGCGCTAGCGATGCTGTTGGGGTCTTTTTCATCACTCGCGATGCCAGACAAAACCTGCGCCCGGACCCGATCAAGTGCGTCCTGCTCGAACGTCGGATCAACGATGGCCTGCTGCAGCAGGGCCAGCGCCTCATCTTGATTTTCGGTCAGAAATTCAGCCGAGATAGACAACGTGTCATCAAAGCTGCGAAAACTGAAACTTGCGGCCAAAGCTTCGCGAGCAGTCTGGAATTCTTGGGCATTCATATCTCCCGAGCCTTCTTCAAGCAGACCAGTCATCAGATTGGTGGCGCCGCGTTTGCCCGGCAAATCAAGCGAGGCGCTGCCCCGGAACCTGATTTCTAAAGCGATGAATGGGATGCTGGGCTCTTCGACGACCCATGCATTGATCCCCCCTTCCGAGGTGATTTCCTGGATATCAATTTCGGCCTGTGCGCTGCTTGCGATGATGGCCAAGCAAAGGGCGAAGAAAATACGGCGCATCAGCGTGCCTCCTCTTGGTTGGCAACAACCCAGCCGGTAACGGCCTGATCACGGTTCAAGACCTTTTCGGCCACCGATTTGATGTCATCGATGGTTATCGATTGCAGGATATCGGGCCAAGCTTGCACGTCTTCAACCGTCAAGCCCTGGGTCAAAGCGGCGCCATAGCGGCGGGCCAGGCCAGAGGTGTCATCCAAAGCGTAAATTTCAGAGGCGCGCAGTTGGTTGCGGATATTGTCCAGACGGGCGGGATCAATCTCGGCGCTCATGAAATTGGTGACAACAGCATCCATCGCCGTCTCGGCTTCGGATAGGCTGACCCCCTCGGCGGGGACAACAACAAGACTAAAGGTCGTGTCATCCAATGATGAGCCGCCATAAGAGGCATTTGTGTAGATCGCGGTTTGCGTATCAAACTGCAGGGCCTGGCCCAGGTCCGACGTGAACGAGGAACCGCCCAACAATTCAGCAAGGTATACAAGGGCCGCAGCTTCCTTCTGCGCACCGGGATCGCGTTCGGGGGCCAGATAACTGCGCAGCAGATAAGGCTGGCTGACACGTGGATCGACATAAGTAATCCGACGCTCTGCACGCTGCGGGGGTTCTTCAGGACGGATACGCTCGGCTACATGTGGCTCAGCCGGGATGGCACCATAATATGTCTGGGCAAGGGTGCGGACCTCATCAGGGTCCACGTCACCGGCAACGACCAATACTGCGTTGTTCGGCGCATAATGGTCGTCATAGAAATCCAGCACATTCTGCAGGGTCAGATCTTCGATCTCATGCCGCCAGCCAATGATCGGTACACCATAGCGATGGTTCTGGAACTGGGCCGCGCGGAATTGCTCATTGGCGAGGGCACCGGGGTTGTTTTCAGTGCGCTGATTGCGTTCTTCGATGACAACCAGACGCTCGGTCTCAATGTCTTCCGCAGACAGCTGCAGATTATTCATCCGGTTGCTTTCCATCTGCATCATCAGTTCAAGACGGTCCGCCGCGACACGCTGAAAATAGGCGGTGTAATCGTAGCTCGTAAACGCATTATCGCTGCCCCCGTTGGCCGCGACGGTTTCGGAAAATTCACCAGGCTCCAGAACATCGGTACCCTTGAACATCAGGTGTTCAAGATAATGGGCGATGCCCGAGATACCCTCGGGCTCATCTGCGGACCCGACTTTGTACCAGACCATATGCACCACAACCGGGGCGCGGTGATCCTCGATCACGACGACTTCCATCCCGTTCTCAAGCGAGAATGAGGTCACTTCTGCGGCCTGCGATGCGACACTTGTCGTCATCAGCATGGCCAAGGCGGCGAAGAAACGTGTCATGGGCACCCTTTTTGCGATTGTTGCCACGCATACCTACGCCCCTTGGCGCAGGGTTCAAGAGATCAAACGCGGATGTGAGCCAGTGTTTAGGATGGATCTGTGTCTTGGGGCAGGCAAACCCGATCAACAAAGGATCCATCCTCACCAACAACATCGGCACAAATTTCATGTGGCGCATCTGCCGGCACCGTCTGGGCGGCGACAGGTGCAACAGGCACGGTGACGCCAAGGCCGCGTAACCTTTCCAGCTCGGCATATGCGTCTAGGGCCTGACGGGAATACGCGGGGAAGTAACGATCGCGGTTCAGCGGGTTAAACACATTCGTCAGGCGAGCGCGTTCCAAAGTGGCCTCATCCTCGGCGGCAAGCGTAGCGCGGATGGCCGGATCGGTACCATAGCGGCTGGCCTGCGCAACAAGCGCGGCATCGCCTGCGGGAACGCCGCCCGCAAACTGCGCATTGGGTGCACCGCCAAGCGCTACGATGGCATCAGCATTCGGCATTGGATCAGCCAGATTTGTACCACCCGGCGTCGGTGTGGGCAGTGTCAACTGAGCGGGGATTTCCAGCGGCTCTTGCGGGATCACCGCAAACTCATCCGGACCGCCACCTGCGGCCTGCAAATCACGCAAAGGACGGTCAGTATCACCACATGCCGCGACAAGGAAAAGGGCCAGAGAAAAGGTGACAGGTCCACGCATCAAAAGATTCCAGTAAACGGTTTCAAGCCTGTTTAGCCCAAGGCCAAGCAGAGGTCACGTCGCTTTCTTGTTATCATCGGCAAGAAAGGCAAGCCCAACCGCACCGATGAAAATCGCGATATCCGCAACATTAAAGGCATAAGGGTTATTGATTCCGCAGCAGGACATGTTCAAAAAATCAGCGACTGCACCATAAAAGACCCGGTCAATGACATTGCCCAGCGCGCCGCCAATCATGAAGCCGCCCGCGATATAGGTCCACTTTGTCCCGCCCGTGCGGCGGAGCCACCATATCACTGCGATTGTTATGACGAAGGCAACACCAACGAGCACCCAACGCATATTGAAGTCCGCGAACAGGCCAAAGTTGACGCCTTTGTTCCAGGCCATGCGGAAAACCAGAAAGGGCGGAAACACCTCAACCGCAGGCACCCGCGGCAGCGCGTCGACAGGCACCCGCACCTGTGCCCATTGAAAGCCGAAGACCACAAAAAGCACGTAGAATTTGGTAGCCTGATCGACCAGAAAAATCCAAAGCGCTGTAAGACCCATCAACCGCATGATTAATGCCGGAAATGCCGCATGCCGGTAAAGACCATGGCAATCCCGGCCTCATCGGCGGCGGCGATCACCTCGTCGTCGCGCATCGATCCGCCCGGTTGGATGACGCATGTGGCCCCGGCAGCAGCGGCCTCCATCAACCCATCGGCGAAAGGAAAAAACGCGTCCGAGGCGACCGCAGACCCAATAGTCAACGGCTGGGGCAAGTCCATGGCCTCGGCCATACGCTCGGCCTTTTTGGCAGCGATCAAGGCGCTGTCGACCCGGCTCATCTGCCCAGCCCCCACGCCCACGGTCGCCTTGTCTTTGACATAGACAATCGCGTTGGATTTGACGTGTTTGGCGACTTTCCAGGCGAATAGCAGGTCCGCCATTTGCGCCTCGGTTGGGGCGATTTTGGTGACAACCTTCAGATCGTCCATGCCGACAAAGCCTGTGTCTTTGTCCTGCACCAAAATCCCGCCGCCGACTTGGCGGTAGGTGGTGATGGGGGCTTTGACATCTGGCAGGCCCTCGGTGGTCAACAGACGCAGGTTCTTTTTGGCGGCGAACACGGCCTTGGCTGCGTCGGACGCACCGGGCGCGATGACGACTTCGGTGAAGACTTCGACAATCGCTTTAGCGGTGACCTCATCCAGCGGTTGGTTCAACGCGACGATCCCGCCGAAGGCACTTGTCCGGTCGCAGTCAAACGCGTTGGTGTAGGCCTCAAGCAAGGTTGCCCCACGTGCCACACCACATGGGTTGGCGTGTTTGATGATCGCAACGGCGGGGCCATCGGCGGGGTCGAATTCAGCGACCAATTCAAACGCCGCATCGGTGTCGTTGATGTTGTTGTAGGACAATTCCTTGCCCTGATGCTGCTGGGCGGTCGCTACACCTGGGCGATTAGTGCCGTCGGTATAGAAGGCCGCCGACTGATGGCTGTTTTCGCCATAGCGCATGGTTTGTTTAAAGGTCCCGCTGAACGACCGGCGGCGGGGCGTGTCCGCATCAATCGCGCCTGCCATCCATGTGCTGACAGCGGTGTCATAGGCGGCGGTGCGGGCATAGGCGGTCTGGGCCAGACGTTGGCGAAGGGCCAGCGTGGTTTGGCCGTCATTGGAATCAAGCTCGGCCAGCACAGCGGCGTAGTCTTCGACGTCCGTGACTACCGTCACAAAAGCATGGTTCTTGGCGGCAGAGCGGATCATGGCCGGGCCACCGATATCGATATTCTCAATGCAGGTATCGAAATCGGCACCTTTGGCGACGGTTTCCTCAAACGGATAGAGGTTCACAACCAGCAGATCGATCGGGCCGATGTTGTGGTCGACCATCGCATCGCGGTGACCTTCCAAGTCACGCCGGGCGAGCAGACCGCCATGGACAACCGGATGCAAGGTCTTCACGCGGCCATCCATCATCTCGGGAAAACCGGTGACATCGGCGACATCGCGGACCTCAAGCCCGGCATCCCGCAGGGCCTTGGCTGATCCGCCTGTCGACAACAGCTCGACCCCCCGGTTGGCCAAGGCGCGGCCCAGATCAATCAGGCCAGTTTTGTCGGAAACGGAAAGCAGCGCGCGGCGCAATGGTGCGAGGTCGGTCATGAAATTCCCCAAAAGGTTATTCGGTCACATCCATTGGATCGGCCTGTTCCAGATCACGCACCGCAGTGGGGGTGTCTTGGGCTTTGGCCAGCGACCAACGGACGCGTGTCGCATAGGACATTGCGCGCCCGGATAAAACCACCTGTTGGGTTGCACGGGGCTTTAATCTGCCATTTTGCAGATAAACCGAAGGGGCAAGGGTCAGCGTACCCACCCCATCATGGCGAAACACCCATGTTTCCCCCGATTTCAAACGCAGTGACACCGCAGTGCCGCCCATATCAAGGGTGGCTTCCACATCGGGATGCAAATGAAAGCGGACCGAAAACGCCACACCGTCGACATTGATCGAATCGAAGCGAGACTCATCCTGAGAATCCAAGGCAGTCAGCAGGTCTTCTCCGGTCAACATCCGGCCGTCAATGGAAAGGGATAATATACGGGCATGGGTCAAGCCGTGGCTGGGCTGATAGCCGTTATGGGATAGCTCCAACCGGCGGGGATCATCGGCATTGGCGCGCACCAAAGTCGGGATCTTCGTCAACTGGTCCGATTGGGTGCCAAGCTCGGATGATGAAACACCGTCAAGGCTTAACGTGGAATGGCTGGGCGTCGCGCGGCTGGCACGGCGCCATTCATCACCAAAACGGGCGCCCGATCCGCAACCGACAATCACTGGGCGGCGAGCCGAGGTCAGCTCCATTCCTAAGGTGCTGGCATGCGCACGAACCGACAAGTCGCCCCGAGGCGGGGCTGCCGCATCGACTAGGATAGAACTGCGGCCACCGGTCAGGCGGGCAAAGCCCATATGCAAACCGGGCTCTGGAAGAGTTTTCACACCCGACGCAGCAAAGGCCTGTTCGGCCCGGCCCTCAAGCCCGGCACCGCCACCGTGGAAACGGGCGAGCGCCCCATCAGCATGGCGCAGGGCGCGCAAGACCGGGACAATACGGTCGATCGCACGCTCAATTGCGCGGGGCACATCATGATTGGCATCGTGCAAGGCCTCAACCGTCCAGTTGAGCAGGGTCAAGATTTCAAGCAATTCTTCAGGATTGCGGGTGGCAATGGCACCGCTGGGATCAATTTCTGTGTCACAATCCTTGGCCAAGGCGGCAGCCGCGCGGGCGACATGATGGGCCATACCCTCAAGTGACAATCCGGCATAAATGGTCCCTGCCAGCGCCTCAAACCGAGAAAGCCCGGGCGGGGTGACCTGCGCACGGCGGGATAGAAACTGCATCTGCCGGGCAAGGCTTTGGAAAAACAAATCTGACTGGGGTTTTTCTTGACCGCGTAGCAAAAAGAAGCCGTGATTGATCCAACGGATCAGACGGCGACCGGTCAAATCAGGAAACCAGCCAGAACCGGTGCCCTTGCCGTAAAGATCAATCCATTCAAACACCCAACGCTGGGCGCGGCGGCGGGCGCGCTCATCACCGATAGCAGCCAAATCATCCAGCCAGGCACAGCCGTGGATTTCACCGGCCACATCAGGGTTCTTTGCGGCGATGTCCCAAATCGACAGGTTTGGACCTTCGACAAGCAACCCCGAAAACAGAAAATTCCCGGCAATCAACTGACGGCCACGGGACACAATACCAATACTGCGGGGTTCAGGAGCAGAGACAAAAGCAGTCACAGCCCGGCCCCGGGCGGAACGCCTGGCCTGCACCCGGTGCATGAAAATCGTCCAACGGGCACGCCATGTGTTGGAATGTGCCAATATCCTGCCGCCTCAAATGCCACTCTGTCTTTGGTAAACCATAGGAAAAGGCTTAGGCGAAGTCACGCATAGTTCTCTGGACTGATCACTTCCGGCATAAAAAACTCAAACGTCCACATTCGGATACCTTTCGTATTTTGACGCGTCACGCCTGAGCAGTTGGCGAACACAGCTGGCGTAGGCGGTTCAGTTTTAGCGTCCACGCCCGGCGAACCATACCGATGACACCCCGGCGACCAGGATAATCGCCAAGCCAATCAGGCTTTGACTGTCGGGCCATTGCGAAAAAACGACCCACCCGATCACCATCGCGGCAAGCAGTTGGCTATAGATCAGCGGCGCAACCACCCCCGCAGGTGTTGTCCGGTTCACCCAAACAAGGATCAAATTGCCGCCAGCTGATCCCAGTGCGGACAACGTGATCAGAATTCCCGCATCCAAGGTCAATTTCGGGATCGGGCCAAGTGCGAAAGGAGCCAGAACAACCGCCCCGATTGCAAGTTGTGAAAACAGCAAAAACCGCGGTCGGAACCCGCCCGCGAGCCAGCGGGTGGCCACCAAGTAAGAACCATGAAAACACCCTGCCAGAATGGCAAAACCCATACCCGTCGTCATCCCAAAGCCGGGCCGGACCACCAGAACGACGCCAATAAAGCTACCCAGCAAAAGCAGCGTCCGCAGCGGTGTGATCCGCTCACCAAGCAGCAACGCCGATAAAAAGTAAGACACGACCGGCCCGACAAAGAAACCGCCAAAGACATTGGCCATCGGTTCGGTCTTCAGCGCAGTCAAGATGCAAACAATGCCGGCAACGATCAAAAGGGCGCGCAAAGCCAATCGCCAATCCAACATTAGGCGCAGCTCAGCCCGGCTGAGCCCGCAAATAGGCGCAAGAAGCACTGCAGCCACGGCAAAACGTGTCCAGGCCACAAAAACCTGCGGAAATCCTGAGGTGGTCAATAGCGTCGCAGCTGCGTCACCGCCCACGATCAGGAACATCGCCACAACGACACTTGCGACGACACGTATGGGAAATTGTTGCTCGATGACGGGCCTTTCTGTTCGGCGCGAACAAAAGGCCGAAGGGCGCACAAGTCAACATAAAACAAAAAGGGCCAGGCCCTGCGCCCAGCCCCTTGGTTTTTTTCGAATCCGATCCCTTAGAAGGAATATTTCACCCCGACCGATAACGACGATAGGTCAAGCGTGTTGTCGTTGACCCGGTTTGTCCCACCAGCGATTTCAGGGATACCGTCGAATTCAACGCCAACAACTTCGGTATATTCACTAAAGACCGACCAATTGTCGGCGACAGCCACCGACGCCCCAACACCATAGGAGAAACCGGTTTCGGAATATGAATCTTCGGTCACCGGCGGGGCAAAAGTATAAGAGTTGGTCACATCAAAATCGACCTGAGTGACCCCGGCATGGGTGTAGAGCTTTACAACGTCACTGACCTGAGCCCCCAAGATCGCACGGGCGCCATAAGTTGCCTCAAGCTGCACATCTGTGACCAAAATCCCGTTGATATTGCGCGTCTGGGCAGATTCAGCGTTATAAAACGCCTCAGCGCCCCAATAGAGAGGCCCAGAGCCGATCCCGCTTTCATAGCCCAAAGCGATACCGCCCCCGGCATCAGTTTCGCCGGTCCGGGTCACAAAGCTCTGATCGGGTTCACCCAGCGCAGCGCCCGTGTCGCGCTCAATTTCATGGAACTGCGTCTGCGCTCCGATTTTACCGCTAATGTAAAAGCCGTCAGCAGACAAAGCTGTCCCGGCCATCACAAACGCGATGGTCGTCAATTTAAGATTTTTCATGGTTTTTCCCTAGGTAATCTAAACACACGCATCATGCTGCGTGGACCGAATTTGGGCGGTTTTGTCGCACAACTGCAATTCACGTTCACTAACGTCAGCGTTGGCGAAAATTGAGCTCCGCGTGTGTCAAATCTACGTGTCGGAAAGTGCCAAAAAACGTGATCAGCCAGACGGGACTAAAACGCCTGCGGGCCAAACGGGGCCCAGTCGGCGCCAGTGGCTACAAGATTGCCGAATTGGTTGGGCAACCCATCGACCGTCACGGCGAGCAAATCGAAATCATGTTATAGTGCCACGGCAGCGCTACCGAATGGCGGGCTAGCATCCCCGATCAAAGGCCTGATACCTACAAACAAAAATACCGCGCCTGATCGACGCGGTATCCTCAGAAATTTAAGTTTTGATCAGAACTTGCAGGACGCGCGGACCGAGATCGTATCAAGCTTGATGTCAACATCTGCATCAACAAATTCTTCTGAGCTGGTGAAGCGAGAAACATATTCAGCACCAATCACGAAATTGTCTGCCAGCAGAAAATCAACACCAGCACCGAGCGAAAAACCTGCCGCATTAATATCGTTTGGCCCAAAAGTTGCTGGCGTTGCAGACACGCCAAAGACGCCGTAGACTTCAGAACCGTTCTGCGCCATCAAGCCATAGTAGATGCCCAATGTCTAAGAATCTTCAAGAGGGTACATACCATCGTCCGAAAGCGTGTTCGAGATTTCAATTTCACCGTCACTTGGCGTCCCGGCTGAAATACCAAAATACGACCCGTTCCAATCAGCTAGAACTGCGGATGGGAGCAAAACCGTTCAGCGGCCTATCCACCTACTGCCATGCAACCTGTAGCGGAATTGCCACGGCGCCAGAGGCATGCACTGCCAAAAACCTGATGCGGCAAACTTGCAAGCCCAGCCTTGCGCTGCTCTAACACCGTCCAAATTACCGGGAGAAGCCGCTCATGGTCGACATCGCTACACGCGTCTGGAATCACAAATGGAAGATCGACCCCATCGTACGGTCGCTCATCGATACGGATTTCTACAAGCTGCTCATGTGCCAATCAGTGTTTCGGAACAAGCCCGATACCCATGTGACCTTTTCGCTGATCAATCGGTCCAAAGCGATCCGGCTCGCGGATATCATTGACGAGGGTGAGTTGCGCGAACAGCTTGACCACATTCGATCACTCTCGCTTAGCCGGGGGGAAAGCACCTGGATGCGCGGCAATACGTTTTATGGCAAGCGGCAGATGTTCAGCCCGCAATTCATGGATTGGTTCGAAGACCTGCGGCTGCCAGCCTATCACCTTGAAAAGAAGGATGGGCAGTACGAGCTGACATTTGAAGGCAAATGGCCCGAGGTGATGCTGTGGGAAATTCCAGCTCTGTCGGTGCTGATGGAACTGCGCAGCCGGGCCGTGCTGCGGGACATGGGGCGGTTTGAGCTGCAGGTGCTCTATGCGCGGGGGATGACCAAACTGTGGGAAAAGGTCGAACAGCTTCGCGACATCTCCGATCTGCGGCTCGCGGATTTCGGCACGCGGCGGCGGCATTCCTTTCTTTGGCAGGACTGGTGCGTTCAGGCGATGACCGAAGGGTTGGGAGCGCGCTTTGCCGGGACCTCTAACTGCTTGATCGCCAAAAACCGGGATCTTGAGGCGATCGGGACCAATGCGCACGAACTGCCCATGGTCTACGCGGCCTTGGCCAAGGACGACGAAGCGCTGCGGCAATCCCCCTACGACGTGCTGGCCGACTGGCACGAGGAACACGACGGGAACCTGCGGATCATCCTGCCCGACACCTTTGGGACCAAAGGGTTCCTGGACGGGGCACCCGACTGGCTTGCGGGCTGGACAGGGATCCGGGTCGACAGCGGAGACCCCGCGACAGGGGCCGAAACGGCGATCAACTGGTGGACATCACGGGGCGAGGACCCCCGGCAGAAACTGGTGATCTTCTCGGACGGTCTGGACGTGGACAAAATCATCAGCTTGCAACAGCAATTCGCCGGGCGATGCCGGGTGTCGTTTGGGTGGGGGACAATGCTGACGAATGATTTTAAGGGGCTGGTCGCGGACGACGGGCTGGCACCGTTTTCGCTGGTCTGCAAGGCGGTCGCGGCCAACGGGCAGCCGACGGTGAAGCTAAGCGACAACCCCAACAAAGCGATGGGTCCGGCAGAAGAAATCACCCGGTATAAGCGTGTGTTCGGGGTTGGGGAGCAGGACCGGGTTGAGGTTGTAGTTTAGGCAGCGGCTTCTTGCGTCTTTTTCTTCTTATCCATTACAGAGTACTTCTTCGCAGAAGTGGCAAAAACGGCTTCGATCTCTGCTGCCGCCTTAGAAATCACCTCTTTAAGCACATCGTCCCCTTCTTTCTGCTCAGGCATTGCTAATGACTTACGATCAGCTCTATCGAGTAAAGAACTTCTAAGTGGTTGATCATGCATCATTGTTTTCTCCATCTGCGGTTGGGGGGCGCCGCCGTTGCGGTTGAAATAGCGCGAATTCAGATCGGTTGGAAAGTAGTGTTTTCGTTTGACCCATACGAAACCATCATTTTTCGATATTACAGCAACATCAACAGGTCCACCGACAGTCTCAAGTTCTTGTGACACTTTTCGTTTTATTGATGTAAGATCGATCAACGCTTCCGCCATCTTTGCAAGCTCAGGTTTTGGCATAAATTCTACCATACTCTCGATTTCATTGCGCGATCTTTGTTGAAAACTGGTGAACGCATCGTCGTTTAAGCTTTTCATGAAGGCTTCTTCGGCATCTTTTGCCAACTTTTTGAGCTCGGTACGCTGATCGTCCTCTATCTCAATAGAGCCAATAATCCCCTCCGAGATCTTCCGAACTGTTTCGCTAGAAAACTCAGTGATATCGCTGCGAAGTCGGTCATCAAGCCCATACAGAAACCGATCAACCATTTCCTTTTGAGCAAAGGGCCGGACAAATGCCCTTCGCCCATTTCGGTCGATGTCACAATGCTCGGTTTGAAATGCGCGGACTTTCGCCTCGAAGACGCTGTCTATCTCGAACGATATCAAGGTTGGGAAAATCTCGTTGCCACCGAAACCAGCGAACACAAGCCCCGTTTTGTTATTCGAGATATGGTTTGACTGCAGAACCTTCGTGCAAATTTGAATTATGCGGTCAAGCTCACTTGCAGCAAGCAGTGTCACCGAGTCGTTGACTACGTTGCTTATCAGACGCTTGTACAGCGCTGCCTGTCGTCTGTTATCTTTGCGTTGGAGAAACTGAGCCTTACCAAGTTGGTCAACACTATCTTCGTATCTATCAAGAACGTCTGAAACTATTTTTGCCTGCACTTCTCTGAAATCTTCGATAGAGCCAATTTCATTGTCATCGTTAAGCCGCTTTATGACGGCCTGCTGCATTGTCGTGCTGATATCGGCGGCGATTGGAGCGATCACTGAGGCAACGCTATCGCGCAGTTCTTCCTCTGGTGCTTCATCGACGTAAGTGTAAAGATGATGCAGGAAGGCGTTGGCTGCGTCCTCTACCGTCTCGAAGTCATCACACTTTTTCCGAAAGCCTTTAACAACGGTCTCGAGCGGTACCCCTAGAAACTGCATGCCGTTGTAGACCATAATGCCTATTGGCTGTGTAGTACTCAGCTCGAATAGCTTGTCAGCTGACTCGAATATCTTCAGTGTTTGTTGACCAGAAGAAATTGTCACTGCGCTATCAGTAGCAAGAGCTACCGCTGATTTATTAAGCACCGCAATTTCTGCTGTCATCGTATCCAACACCTACTAAATATTGAGAATATGCCAACTTGTGGCACCAATTGCAAGCTGTTCGGGCATCTCCGAAAGCAACCATAGGTGTTATTGCAGGGCAATTACAAATGCGGAATACCCAACCCCTGCACTCTCTATGGCCTACTACAATGGAGCGTGGAAACAGTACACAATACGGTCTCACAAAACACCCGTAGGGCAGGGTTTTCCCCGCTATGCCGCCCTATCACCAACCCACACACCCGGCGGGGAAAACCCCGCCCTACGATTTGTCGGGATCAACCGATCCCCGGAGCGCCTTCACCTCCCCGCGCGCTTTCTTCCCCGCAAGCCTGCGCTTGACTGACCCATAGGTCGGTTTCGTCGCGCGCCTACAACGCACCGACATCCATCCGCTGATGCAAAACCCGCAAGACTGTCACGGCCTCCGCGTCCTCGCGAAAGAAAACCACATGGCGTCCAGCCAAAACGCGCCGCAAGCCTTTACCGACTTCTTCGGCTGATTGCGAAGCGACATCTCCGGCGGCAACCCCAAGTATCCGTTCTTCTAATCTGGCGTCATAGGCCACAGCCTGCGCATAACCCCAGCGGTCTTCTGTGTAGTCCCAGATATCTGAAATATCGCTTACCGCCGCGTGGGCATACGTAACCCGCTTCACTTGGCAGAGTTCTGCTTGGCCTCGTATTCCGCATGTTTCTGCGCCCGGAATTCGTCCCAGTCAAAGTCTTCGGCGATACCGGACGCGATGCCCTTTTCAATCTCGGCCCGCAACCGCTCCAGCTTCGTTTCTTCGACCTCAAGCAACCGCAGCCCCGCCCGGACCACATCACTGGCAGAACTATACCGCCCGGTCTCAACCTTGCTTTCAATGAACCCGGTAAAATGATCCCCAAGGGAAACAGATGTATTGCGTGGCATGGTTGACCCCACTGTACCAAGAATAGGTACAACATAAAGCGCAGCGGCTGACACGGCAAGGTATCAATCGTCGTCAACCTTCCCCCTTAGCGCCTTCACCTCTCCGCGCGCTTTCTTACCCGCCAGCCTGCGCTTCACCGACCCATAGGTCGGTTTCGTCGCCAGCCGCCGTCCTTCGGAGTCGCCCAGCCCGCTGCTTTTTGGCGATCTCTCAGTTACATCACGGCGGATCCCATAGCCAAAGATCACAACCTACCCCGCCGTTTTCTGCAAATCCTCGGGCACCATTCTTTTCGGACCTCCGATCATGGCCTGCCGCAATTTAGCGAAATGTGCCAAGGTTCCTCGCTTGTCTTTGATCGTCAGAAACGCGTTCAGCGCCGCATTGCATTGGATCGCCGCATCCACCTCTTTATCGGATCCTGCTGTATAAAGCCCCGATTGGATCATTAACGCCGCCCGGTCATAGGTTCCCAGATGCGCCCGTGCCTGTCCGATCATTTCGTTCTCCTTATCGTTCGCCGCTGCTGGCAGGGCCCGCGACACGGATCTGAGCACGTCAATCGCCGGGAATTGTCCCCGCTCGGCGATCTGGCGGTCCAAGACGATATGCCCGTCCAGCACCCCGCGCAGCATATCGGCCACAGGCTCTTCCATATCCGATCCCGCAACCAAGACCGAAAAGACCGCCGTAATGTCCCCTGTGTCGGGCAAACCGGGTCCCGCCCGTTCGCAAAGTGCCGCAATCGCTGGCCCCGTCGATGCTGGATAGCCGCGCAGATTTGCAGCCTCACCGCCCGCCACGGCCACTTCGCGGTGCGCCTCGCAGAAGCGCGTGATCGAGTCGATCAGCAGCAGCACCTGATCCCCTTGGTCCCGGAAGTGCTCGGCGATCGCTGTGGCCGCCCAGGCACATTGCCGCCGCATCTGGGGCGATCTGTCCGATGTCGCCGCCACGATCACCGCCCGTTTCATGCCCTCTTCACCCAAGACCTCTTCAACGAAGTGCCGCAATTCGCGCCCCCGCTCCCCAACCAGAGCAATCACGATCACATCCGCAGCAACCCCTTTGGCCAAATCCGCAATCAACGTCGATTTCCCCACGCCAGAGCCCGCGAACAGCCCGATCCGCTGTCCCTGCACGATGGGCAGTAAAGTATTGAACACCGCAAGCCCCGTTTCAAGCCGCGCACCCATGGCCCGCCTGGCATGCGCCGCGGGCGGATTGCAGCGCATGCCGCGCTCTTCAAGCCCATGAAGCAGCGGGCGCCCATCCATCGGGTTGCCATCAGGGTCAATGACCCGCCCGATCCAGCTGCGATCAGGGGCGAAACGCGGCCGTTTCGTGAACACGACCCGATCCCCGATGGAAACCCCTTCCGGCTCACCGGCCATCAGAAGATACACCGCGTGCTGGTCGAGTTTCACAACCTCGCCGCGCATTTGCCGATCATCTAAAGTAATCACCGCCCGATCACCGACACGGGCCGAATCGACCACATTCCCAACCAGCACCGTTCCCCCTGCAACCCCCGTCACACGGCCGACTTTATGAACAGGTTGTAAATCTGAGACAGTCATTTTCATATGATCGAACATATTTTTGATCATCTTTTGTTCTCACCGGTTTTTCACAAACCAATACTTAAGGAATCAGCCTTAATGCTTCGTTGAAACCAGACGAGGGAGAACCCCCGATGTATACTTCACTGGATCTGTTCCAGACTGCGCATGCCATGGCCCGCCATGCCGGAGCCCGGCAAACGGTTGTCGCCCAGAATATCGCAAATGCAGATACGCCTGGTTATCAAGCGATGCAAATTGCATCCTTTCAAGACGCGTTTGATGGCACGTCTCAGTCCGCCCAAATGCAGGCAACGCGGCCCGGCCATTTCTTAAATACAGACGCGCTGCAGGCCAGCGCTGCGTACGCCCCCTCCGAAGGGGAGCCGTCGCCCAATGGCAATACCGTCTCACTTGAAGATGAGTTGATGAACTCAATCGCCATCAGCCGCGAACACAATCGTGCGCTGTCAATCTATCGTCATACAATGACGATTTTGCGCACCAGCCTTGGCAGAAACTAAGGGGTAGTCATGACAGATTTCAGCGAAGCAATGTCAATCGCATCAAGCGGCATGAAAGCGCAGGCAACCCGTTTGCGGCATGTTTCAGAGAACATCGCAAATAGCGATACGCCCGGTTATCAGCGCAAAGTTATCGCGTTTGAAGAAATGGTACGACAGGGTCAGGCGACGGGCGCCGTTGAAACCGGCCCCGTCCGATTGGACCAGACAGAGTTAGCCCGCATTTACG
The DNA here is from genome assembly GCF_038069655.2 of Yoonia sp. BS5-3. Classification (NCBI taxonomy): domain Bacteria; kingdom Pseudomonadati; phylum Pseudomonadota; class Alphaproteobacteria; order Rhodobacterales; family Paracoccaceae; genus Yoonia; species Yoonia phaeophyticola. The sequence goes on along the minus strand of NZ_CP150951.2, from coordinate 1,518,037 downwards.
ACCCTTCTAATCCGTTGGCCGACGACACCGGCCATTTCGACGGATCGAACGTAAATCTGTTGCTTGAAATAGCCGACGCGCGCGAGGCGCAGCGCAGCTATGAGGCCAACCTGAAAGTCTTCGATCAGGTGCGGCAAATGTCGTCATCACTCATGGAACTTCTGCGGAATTAAGGAGCAATAAGATGGATATCAGTTCTCTCGTCGCGCAAAACTATGCGGCTAGCAAGACCGCAACATCGCCTGAGCATGGCGCGGGTGGAAATGCCGTTATTGGCGCCGCGCAAAGCTTTATGAACACGCTGCAAAACAGCGAAGACATCGCGATGCAATCAATGACAGGCGGTGCAGACCCGCATGCATTGGTGCAGGCTTTGGCCCAGACCGAGCTTGCCGTGCAAACAGCTGTAACCGTGCGCGACCGGGTCGTAGAGGCCTATCAAGAAATTCTGCGTATGCCCGTCTGATGAGTGAAGCACTGTTCTATGACACGTTGCGACAGGGACTATGGGTCGCAGTGGTCATCTCGCTCCCGATCCTGACGGTTGCTTTGGCTGCCGGATTGATGGTGGGCTTGTTTCAAGCGCTCACATCAATCCAGGAAATGACGCTGACCTTCGTACCTAAACTTGGCGCGATCATCGGGGTTTTCTGGATCACCATGGCCTTCATGTCCGAAACGCTGGTCGCTTTATTCAAAGACACGCTTGTACCAATTATCGCAGGGGGCTGACCATGGATAACGCTTCATATACGACCCTGACCCGCCAATCAGGGCTGATGCGCGAGATGCAGACCCTCGCAAATAATATCGCCAACGCGTCAACAACGGGATTTCGCGCTGAAGAGGTAATGTTCTCAGAACACATCAAGGCGCTTGGCCCCAGTGCATCGTCCCTGTCAATGGCAACGGCAGCAGTCCGCAATACTGTAGACACCCAAGGTACACTGACGCAAACGGGCGGCACCTTTGATTTGGCAATCGAAGGCGACGGCTTTTTTCTGATCGAAACGCCGAACGGACAGCGGCTGACCCGTGCCGGCGCATTCACACCCAATGAAAACGGTGATCTGGTGACCGCTGATGGCTATCCGGTGCTCGACCCCGGTGGCGCACCTGTTTTTGTCCCGCAAGGTCTGGGCAGTGTCGGTATTGGCGCCGATGGCACAATCAGCGCAGGTGGCCAGCCTGTTGGGCAGGTCGGGCTCGTCAGACCGCTTGAACCTGCCCAAATGATCCGGGAAAGCGGCGTGATGTTTGACGCACCGGACGGATTTGAAGCGATCCCCGATGGGCGCATGCTGCAGGGTTTTCTAGAAGCGTCAAACGTAAACCCGATCTTACAGGTCAGCCGGATGATCGAAGTCCAACGCGCCTACGAATTGGGCCAAAACTTCCTCGACAAAGAAGATGAACGCATTCGAAGCGTCATCGAAGCCATGCGGCGTTAAAGGAGACCTAAGATGCGCGCACTTAAGATTGCAGCAGCGGGTATGACCGCCCAACAAATGCGGGTTGAAGTGATTTCCAACAACCTCGCGAATATGAACACAACCGGGTACAATGCCAGACGCGCCGAATTTGCGGATCTTCACTACCAACAACTTGCCCGACCCGGCACAATCAACGCATCCGACGGAACGGCTTTGCCAACCGGCGTTCAGCTTGGCTTGGGGGTGCGGGCAAGTGCTGTTTCCGTCATGCTGGCGCAAGGCTCGCTAGCGGCAACAGGCGGTGATCTGGATGTCGCCATCGAAGGCGATGGATATCTGGAGGTAACGCTGCCGTCGGGCGTATCTGCATATACCCGCGATGGCGCACTGAAACTTACTGGCGACGGGCTGATCGTAACGTCCGATGGCTATTCAGTCGTGCCCGACATCACAATCCCCAGCGATACGCGTTCAGTTTCAATCAATGCAGAGGGCGAAATTTACGGCTATTTCGTTGATCAGATTGAACCGCAGCTTCTAGGTCAGCTTACACTTGCCGGCTTCACGAACTCTAAGGGGCTTGAGGCGATTGGCTCGAACCTTTTTCTTGAGACACCGGCATCCGGGCCATCTGCTGTTGGAACGCCTGGGGAAGACGGGCTAGGCGTATTGCGCCAAGGATATCTTGAGGACAGCTCAGTCGATCCTGTGCGTGAGGTTACCGATCTGATCGAAGCCCAACGTGGTTACGAGCTGAACTCAAAAGTCATCACGGCTGCCGATCAAATGCTCAGCGCGATGGTGCAGCTAAGATGATACGTATTGGTCTTTTATTGTCGGTATTGGCGGGGCCCCTTTGGGCAGATACGGTTGTGGCCGCCCGCACAATCCCGGCGCAGACGACCATCATGCCCAGTGATGTGTTGCTCAATAACCGTGATATCCCGGGCGGGGTCACTGAACTCAATGATGTGGTCGGCATGGAAGCCCGGGTCGCGCTTTTTGCAGGGCGACCCATTCGGCCTGGCGACATCGGACTTCCCGCCATTGTCGAGCGTAACCAGATCATTCCATTGCTCTATCAACAAAACGGTTTGCTGATCACGACTGAGGGTCGTGCACTGGGTCGAGCCGGGCCCGGTGATCGCATTCGCGTCATGAATATCAGCTCGCGCAGTACTGTCACGGCCCAAATCGGCGCCGATGGCGCAGCTTACGTTGCGAGGTAACAAGAATGCGTAACGTCATCATTTTCGCCCTGCTTGCGGCTGGCTGTACAACCACGCCAGTTGGCAAGCCGCCGGAATTTTCGCCGCCCGAACGGGCTGCTGAACGCGAAGCCATGTTCAATCCCAGCTTCCCTGATCCGGCGAGAACATCCGCGCTTGGCCCTTCGCCGCGCGCATCGCTCTGGACAGGTGAACGCGGATCCTTGCTGGGAGACCGCCGCGCGATGCAACGCGGTGACATTATGACGGTCGTGATCGAAATTGACGACAGCGCCCAGATTTCGAACTCTTCGGACAGATCGCGATCGGCATCGCAGGGTGCGGACATATCGCAACTTATTGGCATTCCGCAACGGATAGATGAACGCCTTCCGGACGGCGCATCATCCAGCCAGTTAGTCGATCTTAGCTCGCAAAGTTCTGCATCGGGCGACGGGTCGGTCAGCCGGAACGAACAGCTAACCTTGCGCGTAGCTGTGACCATTACGGATGTCCTGCCAAACGGCGTACTTGAGATACTCGGCCAACAAGAGGTCCGGGTTAACTACGAATTACGCGAGCTTATCGTTACCGGCTTTGTCAGGCCCGAAGATATCACGCGGCAGAATGAAATTACCTATGACAAAATCGCTTCAGCCCGGATTTCTTACGGAGGACGCGGGCAAATCACAGACATGCAGCAGCCTCGCTATGGGCAGCAAGTTCTTGAATCAGTTCTTCCCTTTTAAGCCAACCGAGAGGTCAGTTCCGTGAAAAAATTGTTGCTGCCAATTCTACTGTTGCTTGTTGGCGTAGGATCCGGCGTTGGGGCTGGATTGGTTCTGAAACCTGAACCGCTGCCCGATGAATTGGCCGAGGGGCATCCCTGCGGGGACCCCGCGACGATGACGGCTGCGGTTGCACCAGAACCGATTTCTGAAGCGCGCGAATATGCAAAACTAAGTAATCAGTTCATCGTTCCCGTCGTCGAGCAAGGGCGTGTTTCCGCATTGGTTGTCTTGTCGCTTAGCATTGAGGTAACCGAAGGCAATCAGCCAGCCATCTTTGCCGTTGAACCAAAACTGCGTGATGGTTTTCTGCAAGTTATGTTTGATCATGCAAATATCGGGGGTTTCTCTGGTAATTTCACTGCCGGAACAAATATGCGCGCACTGCGAAACGACCTCATGCGCGTTGCGCGTGACGTTTCTGGGGACATCGTGACCGATGTTCTAATCATCGACATTGTACGTCAGGATTCGTAATTCTCCTGGCGTTTTCGCTTCCTGCTCCCCTCCCGCGCGGCCCGTTCGAAAAGAGATTGGGCGGCTTGTTCCCGGCCGAATGCCTCTTTCAGCGCAGCACGGCAATTTTCTTGTAATGCAAGAACCTGCGCCAGTTCGGTATTGATGACTGCGCGACGTTGGTCGACCCAATGATGCCAACGTATATCCGCCCCGGCCACCAAAGCCGCCTCATCGGGGGCGCGTGATGCTTGGGCCTGGGCAGAACGGCTTTCGGTAAGCTGCAACAGGTTTCGGCGCAACCGCGCTTCACGCTCCAATAATGCTGCCATGCGGGCCTGCGCTGCCCGGAACGAAAGCCCCGAGAGCACGGTGAGCCCCTTCAGATCGGATATATCATCCCCCATCAGCGGCGCGCTTTCTTCCGCACAGCTTCGGCAAACCGTATGGCCGCAGCAACAGCTTGGTAATGGTCAGGGCTGATCTCTTGACCAATATCGACACTCGCGTGCAGCGCTCGCGCCGTCGGAGGGTCTGAATGTAGCGGGACGGCGTTTTCATGTGCAAGCTCACGAATACGGGCAGCAATTTCATCGACGCCTTTGGCCACACAAATCGGAGCGGCATCTGTCATGCGATCCCATTTCAAAGCGACGGCGAAATGGGTTGGGTTAACAATCACAACATCTGCCTTGGGAACGTCAGCCAGCATCTTGTTCATCGCGATCTCTTGGGCGCGCTGGCGGCGTTGTTGTTTCATAACCGGGTCACCTTCGGATTGCTTGTGCTCGTCCGTCATTTCTTTGCGACTCATCCGGTTCTTGCGAATATGCTCAGCCCGTTGCCAAAGAAAATCGATCCCGCCCAGCACCAACGCGACCAAAAGAACAATGGCGGCAAGCCCCGCAACCATCCGACCAAGCTCGGCCACAATCATGCCCGGCGACAGACGGATGCTGCCCAAGATCCGATCCATCTGCGCGGCCAGAAAAAATCCAAGAATGACCGAGTAGATCACAAGCTTGCTCGTGCTTTTGACAAACTCAAAAAGCCCCTGCCGCCCGAATTTATTTTTCGCCCCTGAAATCGGGGAAATGCGATTGAGTTTGGGCGCGAGCTTACTTGGCGTGAACAAAACAGCGCGCTGCGCGATCAACGTCAAAAGCGCCAAGATTGCCGGCAGTACGAACCAAGGTGCAGTGCCCCAAAACACCTCTGAGAGGATTCCCGCTGAAAGCGCTGTCCCGGAGCCTGCGAAAAATGCGAGAGCCAGGTCGTGCGATTGACCAAGCATTGCCGACAGGGCAGTGCTCAATCCGATCAAAGCTGCCGGCCCGATCGTCATGCAAACCAACAGAAAACCACCATATGCAGCTGCCGTCGTCAGATCTGCTGATTTGGCGATTTCACCCTTTTTGCGCGCATCGTCCAGTTTCTTCTGGGTCGGCTCGTATTGCTTGTCACTTTCGTCTTGGTCGCCGCTCATGGCCAAGCCTCAAAAGGCAGATACATGAAACGCTCAAAAGCCGTCATCCAAACTGCAAGAATGATCGGAGCCGTCAACAACAGCAGCACCAATCCGCCTGCCGTGATTGCCGGTGCACCAACAAACGATACCATCAATTGCGGCATCGCACGATTGATGACGCCAAGAACGACGTTGTAAATGAGCGATGCGATCAGGAATGGAGCAGCCAAGGTAAAGCCAAGACCGAACGCCCGGCTCACCTCACCGACCCCAATCATGCTAACCGTTTCAGGGCTTAGCGCCATCCCGACCGGTACCATATTATAGCTATGGATCATGTAGGCTGCCGCTTGCACGTGTAACCCCGAGAGGGCGGCCAAGGCCGTTCCTGCAACGACCAGCACATGCCCAATAGCCGGCTGCGGATCAACGCCGGTTGAGCCCCCGAATATCTGTGACAAGGATGTCGATTGCGCCGCGATCGACCCCGCAATTTGCAGCGCCAAGATAAAGAAGCGCAGGAAAATCCCAAAAAAGAGACCGATCATGGCTTCTGGCAAAAAAATTGCTGCACTTTGCAGAACGCTCGTTGGTATCGGCCCAATCTTTCCTGCAACGGACGGTGCAACGACAATTGTAAACATGACCGTCAGCAATAAGCGCACACGCATCGGCACAGGCTGATCACCAAAGGCAGGCAAGACTGCCATCAATCCCCCAATGCGCATAAATACGACAAATCCTGTCCAAAGCGCCGCCTGTGAAACCGGGAGCAAAGGCATAAGTTCTTCGATCATGCGGGCACCAGACCGACCAGAGCCGGTCTTGCATCAACGCCGATTTCTTCAAATGACAGCACCGGGTTCATAATCCCCTTAGCTGCCATGACCGTCCTTAAGAACCGGCGGCGTCGCATCGACGTTACCACCGCAGCATAGGCGCCTGCCTCGGCCGCCTGCCCAAGTTTTTCAGCTATACCGTCAGCCAGTTGGTTGAAATTCTCTGGTGGCAAAGCAACATCACCGCCCCCCCGATCCGTACGGATTTCATAGGTCGTGAATGTATCCTCCCATTCTGGTGCAAGTTGCACCAAAGGGATTGTCCCATCCGGTCTACGCATCTCAGCCACGAGCTGAAACCCAAGGCGCTGACGCACATGTTCAGTGATTCCATCAACCGTCTGAAACAGCTGCCGACCTTCAGCTGTGGCCTCTAGGATCAAGGACAGGTTACGAATGGACACGCGTTCTTCCAGCAGGAGACGCAGGACTGACAGCAAAACATCGACCGGCACTTTGTCCGGAATCAACTCGTCCAGCATTTTGCGGTTTGCTTCGGTCCGCGCTGGATCTGATAGGTTCAGCATCTCGTCCAACCTGCGGCGCAATGCCTTTAAGGTCAGAAGGCGAGGGAAATTTCGCTTCACGATTTCCAGTAAATGCGTCGCAAGCACCTCGGTCGGCTGCACCGTCGTAAGCCCAGCCAGTGCTGCTTCTTCCTGTAATGTAGGATCAATCCATTGTGCGGGTGCGCCATAAACCGGTTCACTCACCTGTTCACCAGGCAAAGCGTTCGGGGCAGCATCATTCATTAGCGCAAGAACCTGATCAGATTTCAGCGTGTCGCGCACCTGCTCAACCCCTTGGACATGCACGACATAGCAACCGGGCGGCAAAGCAGCGTTATCTGTCAGCCGAATTTCCGGCAACACGACCCCGAATGATGTCGCTACGTGATTACGCATATTCGCAATCCGTGCATCCAACCCTGTACCTGGATCAAGCACCATATCCACCAAGTCCGGCGCGAATTCGACATGGATATCATCAAGGTCCAGCACATCGCCCATCGATGCTTCGCGCGGAACTTCTTCTGCCGACACTGGCGCAGTTTCCGCCATTTCTTCCGCCCTGGCCGCCGCCGCGGACAACGCAAAGGCGCATCCGCCCAGTGTCAACGCCCCGATCATAAATGGCAAAAATGGAAGACCCGGCACCAAGGCGAACAGTCCCATCAAAACGGCGACGGTTGCAATTGCCGCGGGATGGCGCCCCAATTGCGCAACAAGCGCCAAATCCGTGGCCCCGGTCGCCCCACCCCGTGCGAGTAAGAGTGCCGAAGCGATCGAAATCACCACGGCTGGGATTTGCGAAACAAGACCATCACCCACAGTCAAAATCGCATAAGTTTCAAAGGCCAAGCCGATAGGCATGTCGTGCACGGTAATACCGATGACCAACCCCATGATGAGGTTAAGCGCCGTGATCAACAAACCCGCAATGGCATCGCCCTTGACGAATTTCGACGCACCATCGAGCGATCCAAAAAAGGTTGTCTCGGCTTGTTCGCGCTCACGTCGTTCTTTGGCTTCATTATGATCAATCGCACCAGCTGACATATCGCTGTCAATCGCCAGCTGCTTGCCCGGCATCGCATCCAATGCAAATCGCGCGCCAACCTCAGCCATCCGCGTTGCACCTTTATTGATCACCACGAAATTCACAATCAACAACACACAAAAGACAACGAGCCCAAGTAAGACGTTGCCCCCCATGACGAACATCGCGAAGCCCTCGATCACGTCGCCCGCTGCATCTGTACCGGTATGCCCTTCACCAATAATCAACTTGGTCGAAGATACGTTTAGTGACAGCCTTAGCATGAGTGAGGCCAGCAAAACTGTTGGGAAAGCGGAAAAATCTAGTGGCCGGTCGATGAACAACGTGACCGTAAACATCAAGATTGCTAACGCAAACGAGGCGGCCAAACCTATATCAAGCACCCAGGATGGCATCGGCAAAATCATCATCACGATAACTGCCATCAAAGCCAGTGCCAAAAGGATCGTTGGTTGAAACATTTCGCGTAGCGACAGGCCGACCATCAGAAATGCCCGTTTCTTGATAGCAAACCTGCCGTGACAAATTTGAACGATGCGCTGGGTATGCGCATCACATTGCAACCTAGTTGAGGCCAACCATCTAGGAATGCATATGACGTGAAGACGTCACAAACCGTCACAACAAAGCTCTGCTCTGGCATTCTGCCAAACATGTCGGATTGCACTTTCTACTGCTTACCGACCTCAAGCTATGAGCTAATGGTTTATAATTTGTAATTCACAACCATAGCTTAGAAATCTGCGGGGGATGTAAAACGATCCAGAAGCTCAGTGACAACTGCTCGGGATCGCGCGGCTTCATCGAGCAACTGGCGGCTACTGTCCAAAGGTCTTGCCGCAGACAATTCAGGCTCTGTTTCGGTCAACACTGCCTCAGAGGCGTAGCGTAACAAAGGGTCTTCCGATGTAGTCAAGGCAGCCCACTCACCCCGGCGCCAGAATTGTTGTTCTGGCTGCGCGTCGTCAACGACATTCGCCAAGGCTGGAAGGCCCGCTAGAATGTCCAACGCGGCGATACGAAGCGGATCGTCTACACCGACCTCGGCAAAATCCAGATAGGACAGAGCCAAATTACCATCTCGCTTAGCTAGCGCGATCTCGGCCTTTAGTTTGGCCAAGTCTGTGGAAATATCAGGTACCATGGCGCCACTTACAAGTTCATCGGCTTGATCGGGAAAACCAAGCTCAAGCAACCGTTGGGCCATATCGACCTTCGTGATTTCTGTGGTTGGCCGTTGGGTTTCATTAAGTGCGAATTGCAGAAATTCTGCATTTGACATCCGCGCAGTGGCCGCAGTAGCAAAATCGTTTCTCAAAGGATCAAGCATGTCTTCTTCAATTTGGGCCGCCAGTTCATCTATCAAAGCTTGCGCGGCCGAAAAGTCATCGCCCGCCAAGTAAGCACGTACTTGGGCTTCCCCCAGTTGTTCCGCTTCGGGTATCGTCGCATTTTCAAACCGCAGTGCGTCCGCAACTAAGAAGTCCGATTCCTGCGCTTCGATGTCACCAGACCGAATGGCGTCCAATAGTCTTAGCATTGTTTCCGGTGTCACCTCGGTCCTTGCGAGGTTGGCCAGATCCGATATAGCCTGGTCTGTTTCGCCAAGGCTGCGCTTCAATGCCATCTCAGCCAGCTGCGTATCAACAGTTGGCACCTCAGCCGCGCTTGCCGGTCTAAGCACCTGCAAAGCACTGTCCTCATCACCAATTGCTAAAAATTGCTCTGAAAGTTTTGAGCCTAGATGAGCTTGCAAACCCACGGGCAGATCTTTGAAAGCACGCATGATTGAAGCTGCATCCGCTTGGCCATCCAAGGGCCCCCTACCGCTGGCGAGCATGGCCCAAAGCGCAACTGAAGATGTACAACTGACCTGTCCGGAGAATAAATTCGATCTTACGTACTCGTCATCAACAATCCGCGCAATCGCTGTAAGATATTCGCGCTCTTTGGACTGGGCCCCGTCAAGCGCCAAAGTCTGGATCGCCTCGCGACCAAAACCAAAATATACGAACAGGCGCGCGAGCGCCAAAACTGATGTTTCGTCCATCCCGTCGAACTCTCCGGCAAGTTCCATCCGAGCATCGCCAAGTTGCTCGGAAAAGGCCCGATCGTCGCCCCAACTACGCACATCAAAGTAGCTGTCCGGCAGACAGGTACTCCCTTCCTGATTGGTCGCAATGACTGGATCGGGAGGAATGGCTGTCAAATCGATGCCGGATCTGGTTTGCAGACCAGGAGAGGGTAAATCGCCGAACCGTAAAGCCTGCTCTTCACCTTCGCGCGTCATTAAGTCAGCTTCCAACACGCCAAGTGATAGCCCTCGGGAAAGGCTTCTGGTGATTGATTGCTCTAGTTCTGAAAGGCCCGATGCCTCATCGCGGGGTGCACTGTCTGACGGTTGATCATCAGTACCTGTCGGTTGCTGCGCGGGGAATTCTTCATTCAGAGGCTCGGCTACTTTCTCATCTTGCGAAAATGTAACCGGCAAAAGACGCCTACCAATGGAGATTGAGGGCCCGGTTCGAGAAGGTAAACTTGCTTCCACAGGTGCGAGAACCTGAGGCTCAAGCGATGTTTCAAATGCGGCTGTTTCCGGGGCAACACCATTACGGAAGTCCATGACTAAGAAACGTTCACCGTCCAAGAACGCGTCCACATAGCACAAACAGCCCAGATCTAATTCTAAATCGCCAGCACGATTGCCCTGCGACACATCAACGATCCGGGTCCGTGGTATCAAGTCAAAAAAGCGCGCCAAATCGTAACCTTCAACACCTGATAGACGAAGGAGATATCCCGCATCATTGCGCCCCAATTGCCATTCAGTGTCCAGGGGAAGTGTTACAACAACACGGGTGAACGAGCTATGCTCGCCAGTTTGTACGCGCACTTGTTGTGCGATAGCGACAAGGGGGAGGACCGCAAAGAAGAATACAAAAAACAAACGCATTACGCTGCTTCCTGCTTTGCGGACTTCAAAGCCTCTTCCATGTCGGAAAAGCTTGGCCGATAATGGCTGGGCATATTTTGACGCCCAACTTCGATGCAAATATTCGGAGCATGCGCATATAGATTTGCGACCAGAACCTCGCGGATTACCTGATGGAAATGCGCATCTTCTTCGATAACTGCCTTCACCTTGTTCGAAAAGGGGCCGACAAGACCGTAGGCTAAAAAGACCCCCAAGAAAGTTCCAACCAAAGCCCCGCCAATCAACTTTCCCAAAACTTCGGGGGGCTGATCAATGGACGCCATCGTCTTGATCACCCCCAGAACCGCAGCGACGATCCCAAGGGCCGGAAGGCCATCAGCAACGGTTTGTAGTGCGTGGGTGGAATGCATCTTGTGGTGCAAGGTCGCCTCGATGCGCTTTTCAAGAATTTCTTCAACCTGGTGGGGGTCGTCATAGTTCATGGAGGCGGATCGCAACGTATCACAAATCAGGGCAATCGCTTCTGTGTCCCCGAGAATTTTGGGATACTTGCTGAAGATGGGCGATTCGCTGGGCCCTTCAATATGTCCTTCTAGGGCAACAGGGTTTGATCGCGCCACGCGGATCAATTCAAACAACAGACAAAGAAGATCACTATAGTCCTGGGCTTGCCATTTCGTGCCCTTAAACACCTTACCCAAGTCTTTGAGCGTGTGTTTGATAGTCGAATTGTCATTCCCGATGGTGAATGCGCCGATGGCTGCGCCACAAATCATAATCATCTCAAACGGCAGCGATTTGAGGATGATTCCCATCTTCCCGCCCGCTAGCAGGTAGCCCCCAAAGACAGTGACAAAAACGATTACAACACCAATGATGCCAATCATGTCGTTTTGTTCCCTTCATCGTATCGTCAAAAAACTGACCCTACGACGACGGATATCGCAAAGATGTTAATGTTCTATCAGCGGCTATTGTGTCGGGACATTTGCGTTACGCCCTGCCAGAACGACGCTAAAGGAATAGGCGGTTTCAGGCTCCAACTCGGTCATGATTTGTGCAGCAGCATCTGGCCGCATTAACCCCAGAAACCCTGCAGCAAATTGAGGTGTCATTTCCTCAAAAAGGGCGGCAGCATCTTTTGGCTTCATGTTCTCGTAGACTGTTGTCAGCTGCGCGAGGTCCGTTTCAGACGCACTTTCTGCCAAGGCAATTGTCGCGCTCAACGCCTCTTCGGCATCGCGGAGCGCCTGTAACTTTTCTTCGATTTCAACCTCGGCCACACGTAGGGCCTGCAGTCTGTCACGCAATTGCGCCTCCTGCGTGACCAAACGTGCCTCTCGGGCCTGAAATGCTGCCAGCAAAGCATCTGTTTCAACCGGCGGAGTAGTTTCCGGCTCGACCTCGGTTGCCATTGTTGCGCCTTCGGCGAGTGCCGGACCGGACTGCGCGCCTATTCGGACGATAGCTGAGGCGACTAATAGCCCCGCGATCAAATGCAACGTACCACGGCCCCGCCGCCGTCTAATCTGGCGTGTCACTGGTGTGCTCCGGTACCATTTGGCCGCCGCACAAAGAACGGACTGTCGGCCGACTGTGCGGTAGGCTCAGGCAGATCATGCAAAGAAGCGACCAACAGCTCTAAGTGACGCGACGCCGATTCGGCACGCGCGCTGACATCATCTAGTCGATCGACGGAAGATTTTGCTGTCGATTGGGCCTGATTGAGCGTCTTAGTCAAATCATCAACCTGTGCCGACAAGACGGCCACGGCACCACCAACACCCTTTTCAAGGTCGGTAAAACGCCGCAATCTACGCGATAGGACGTAGCAATAAAAACCTGCGCCCAGCGCCCCAGCGACAAGCAGAATATCTGCAATGAGTATCATCTTTATCGTCCTCTCAACTTAAGACAAATTCCATGATCAGAAGGTCCTTTATGCGACCTTCGCCGGCGACAACCTGCACGCGGCGCAACATATGGCTTCTGAGCTTGATCAAAGCTGTTGGATCTTCCAATTCACTTAACTCCACGGCGCGAAGATAACCGTTCAGCACGTCCACAATGCGTGGCTTAATGGCCTCAACTTCAGCCACATAGTCGGGGGTAACCTCAAGCTGCGCAGCAAAGCGTAAATGATCGCGCCCGCCCGACGAGGGCAACGAAATGACCAGCGGATCGATAGCAACAAAAGCCAAGGCTTCAGGCGGCTCTACGCTGCCAGTATTGTGTTCATCCGCCACCTCTTCGACAGATTCACTGCCGCCGATCAACCCCGATTGCACAGCGAAAAAACCGCCGCCGCCCCCGACGAGCGCCAAGACGAGCCCTATGATCAAAGGCATCTTGGATCCCTTCTTAGGAGCCGGATCGGGGGAATCAGCTGGTGTCGACATGGTGCTGCCTCTCAGAATTGCGATGTAATGGTCATAAACTGACAAGCCCTAACCGATTGTTAAGGCTACTGGGCCAAACAGAGAACATTCGGCAGAACGCCAATGTTATGGAGAACTAGTTTGCAAAGCCTCAGTACCGTCTGGACCGCGCTTGATGCTCGGCGTCGTGTCTTTGTTATTGTTGCAACAATTGCAGTCTTCGCGGCTGTTCTTACGCTCGCGCGGGGTGCGGGAACAAAGGACATGTCGCTTTTGTTTGGCGGGCTTGAGGCGCGGGTTGCCGGCGATGTGATCGCAGCTTTAGACCAGCGCGGCGTTCTTTATGAAGTGCGTGGCGGTGGGATTTATGTGGCTACGGCCGAACGCGATAACCTGCGGATGAGCCTTGCAGGAGAGGGGCTACCCGCGACGGGCAGTCAGGGCTATGAGCTGCTTGATTCCCTATCCGGGTTCAGTACGACATCGCAAATGTTCGATGCCGCCTATTGGCGCGCGAAAGAAGGCGAACTGGCCCGCACCATACTCGCCAGCCCACATATACGGGCAGCGCGCGTTCATATTTCAACCCCGGCATCTCGCCCATTTCAACGCGATCAGGCGCCAACAGCGGCGGTGACGGTGACAACAGCCGGTGGAACACTGTCCGGGCCACATGTCAAAGCCCTGCAATATTTGGTTGGCTCTGCCGTTCCCGGCCTTTTACCCGAATCGGTTGCAATCATTGATGATGATGGCGGGCTGATGTCAGATGCGGATGGCAATGTGCTAAGCCCCAGCGGAGATGAAAGAGCCGATGCGCTGCGACAACGAGCCGAACGACTGCTCGCCGCGCGGGTCGGTGTTGGCAATGCGGTTGTGGAGCTGTCACTTGAGACGATCACTGAAACAGAGTCGATCACAGAACGGGTTGTAGACCCCGACAGCCGGATCGCGATCAGTACCGACGTGACTGAAAGCGCCGGTACATCCAGCGATAACCGCGGCCGCGATGTCACCGTTGCGTCAAACTTACCTGATGGTGACGCAGGCGGCGCCAGCGGCGGCTCAGCCAATGAAACAAGCGAAAGCCGGACTCTGACCAATTACGAAATTTCGGAAACGGAACGCCAATTGCTGCGGGCGCCAGGGGCGGTAAAAAGGATGACGGTCGCTGTGCTTGTCAACGGGGTTACTAGTATCGCGGACGATGGCACAACCACAACAACACCCCGACCAGATGAAGAGCTTGAAGCGTTAAAAGAGCTCGTCTCGGCAGCGGTAGGTATTGATGCGGCACGCGGTGATGTCATCACCTTGCAATCGATGGTTTTCGAACCTTTGGCGCCCCTAGGAACAGAAGTGGCTGAAAATGCGCCTGCTTTACCGCTCGACACAATGCAACTTATACAAATCGGCGTCTTGGCGGTTGTGGCTTTGATACTGGGGCTATTTGTCGTCCGGCCAATTTTGGCACCGCCCGGGCAACTTTCGGCACCGGATGCATTACCCGCCTTGACCGACGACTCCGAACCTCCAGCCTTTGAAATGGCCACAGCATCATTTGATACGATGGGTGAGATGGGAGTCGTGGATGACTTCGAAGAAGACCCGGTAACCCGTCTACGACAAGTGATTGCCGAACGCGAAACGGAATCCATACAGATTTTGCAGGACTGGATTGAAGGTCCAACAGCACAGGAGAAAGCGTGATGGGTCATGCGCTTACACTTGAGTCCTTTGATGATGTGGAAACAGAAGAAATCGCCCCACTCAGGACATTTGAAGAGGGCTATGAAGAAGGTCTGCAAGCCGGGATTGCGCAAACACAGGCTGAAATCGGGGCGCTCAATGCTGAATTGGTACAAAACATCGGAAACCTTGATTTCGGATATGTGGAGGCCCGCAACGAAATCATCGGCTCGCTCACCCCGCTTCTCAGAGCAGTGGTCGAAAAAGTTCTACCACATTGCGTTGCCGAAGGGTTTGCAGGTCAACTAGCAGATTTGCTGATGCAGACCGCAGAGCAAGACGCGTCAGCGGCAATCAATCTGCATGTTCATCCCGGCCAGCGTGCGGCAGTGGAAACGGCGGTGGAGCAGACAGCGACCCAAGTCATCCTACATGACGACCCCAGCTTAAGCGAACATGCCGCCTGGATCGGACATCAGCGCACGGAAACGCTGCTGGATATTGATGGCCTATTGTCGGCGATCACCGAAACGCTGGGGGCCTTTTATCAGGAAGAAAACAGGACAAAAACCAATGGATGACACCGAAAATGAGATCCCCCGCGCCAGCGAAGATCATCCGCTGCACAAGATTCCGATCGAAATCTGCGTCTGCGTCGGCAAGGCACGCCCGCTGGTCCGTGACTTGCTAAGCCTTGGGGAAAATGCCGTCCTGCCGTTGGACAAACGGATCGATGATCCGGTCGAGCTCTATGTCGGGGAAAGGCTCATCGCGAGAGGCGAGCTGCAAGAGATGGAAGGGGGCGAGCCAGGCCAGCTCGCTGTTCGGTTGACTGAGGTCGCATCCGAGCAAGGTGAGCTTGACTAGCATGCGCGCCATTGGCTTGGCTGTAGGGCTTATTGCGGTCTGCGTGGCAAACCCTGTCTTCGCGCAAGAGGTCGCCATAACCTTCGGCGATGAAGGCTCACTGGCGACGCGCTCGGTCCAGCTGTTAGTGTTGATCACCGTGCTCAGCATCGTGCCGGGGATCGCGATCATGGTGACGTGCTTTCCCTTTATCGTCACAGTATTCGCAATCTTGCGTCAGGCCATTGGCCTACAGCAATCACCACCCAATATGCTATTGATTAGCCTGGCGATGTTCCTAACCTATTTCGTCATGGAGCCGGTCTTTTTGGAGGCTTGGCAAAACGGGATTGACCCACTTTTGAACGATGGGATGCCATTAGAAGAGGCATTCTTTCGCACCATGGACCCGCTGCGAACCTTTATGTCATCACGTATCGCCGCTGACACCTTCATCGCCTTGGCAGAGCTCCGCCCGGATGTGGACAACCAAGTCACACTCGATGACGCGCCACTTTCAGTGCTGATCCCTTCGTTTTTGCTAAGCGAAATGGAACGCGCATTTCAGGTAGGTTTTCTGATTTTTATTCCCTTCCTGATCATTGACCTCGTTGTGGCCGCTGTACTGATGTCGATGGGGATGATGATGGTTCCGCCCGCGATCGTATCACTACCGTTCAAACTGGCGTTTTTCGTGGTTGCTGATGGATGGGGATTGATCGCATCGAGCCTCGTGCAAAGCTATAGCTAGCACCTGCCGTTCGCAGGCTTACCGATCCAAACTTGAGCGATATGCATTTGGCGCCACACCAACGAAAGACTTAAAAGTACGGCTGAAGAAGGCTGTGTCACGAAACCCACTGCGATGCGCAATTTCTGAAAGTGGTAAAGAGGTATATTCCAGCAAACGTTTTGCTTCGAGAATGCGCCTTTGTCGGACAAGAGCATTCGGGGGAGCGTGCAGCAATTCACGACAAATTCGGGTGAGATGAGAGGCGGACAATCCCATACGGCATGCATAATCCGACACTGTCCAATGGTCGCGAAAATTCTCTTCTAGCAACTCACAAAAAGTCTGCGCTCTGCTGTCTTGCCTAACGATGATATCCCCGGGTTTTGCCCGCGTTGGAGATACACTGTCGCACTGTTGGCCCGCAAGATACAGCGTTATAAGATCAACAAGGGTCGCGATGATCGCGGCACGTTGATTTTCCCATCGGTGATATATTTTACGAAGTTGATCGAATAGGATAACGATGTCCTCAAAGCACTGTGTTTCCGGCCCGGAGAAGAATGCCCCCGTTGGATTCGCAAACCTTGCCAAGCGATCCAACAACACACTGGGCATCCGATCCGTTTGAATACTTAATACATCCCCAACAACGTCTTCGGTAAAACGGAAACCGTGGGGAATACCCGGATAAACGACAAGCAGGGCGGGCTCAGACGTTAAATGTCTGACTTCGCCAACATTGAAATATACGCCGCTTGTGCGGAATAAGAAAATCTGGGCAAGCCGCCTATGGGCGTGAACGTTGATGGTCCAATCATGCTTACTGCTACGTTCACGGATCGGTTCCAAATGGATCGGATCAGGTGCCTGCCCTGCGAGCAACTCACCATATAACTCGTAATTGGGGATGCCGCGCTGCATTTTTTAACCTTTGCTATCGTTCTGAAACTCTATTCAAAATGATCGGATAGTACAACACAATGCGTGAAACGCCACTGTTTCAACAATGGTCGAAAGATACGTTGGGGATCAATTCAGAGGGTATCGATAAACCCGTAGTTGGGTTGTTTATTATTGCCTAGAAGATTTGCGTCGAAACTTCTGAAAGGCGAAGTCCAGAGTTGTTTCTGGGGCAGTGGGGGCTGTTGGAAGGGGCTGTTCCGTGATTGGTTCGCTCTATCAGAGAATGGGTGGATAATCGTGCAATGTCAGTTTGGTATTGTGATTGATGTCCTTCCGGGAAAAAGGGATTAACTGAACGCCATGAGGTTTGACCAAATGCGAAGTTTAACAGTTTTGGTAGCCGGAGCAGCCGTGGGTGCGCTCACAACATCCGCGAGCGCACAAAGCATCAGCTGCGATACAGAATACACCGTCCGCGGTGGCGATTTTCTTTCGGGAATCGCGCAGCGTGCTTACGGCAATTTGAACAGTTTCAATGTTATATACGATGCCAATCGTGACGTGATTGGTCCAAACCCCGGCATCATCCGCATCGGGCAGCGCTTGTATATTCCATGTCTGGGCGATGCAGGTGCGGTTGATCGAGCGGCCGATGGCGCTGCTTCTGAAACTCCTGGCGACCAACAGGACACGCCTATCGAAGTTGTCGCGGCAGGCGGATGGCGGCCGTTTCTCGACGAGGATAACCCACAGGGTGGGTTGTTAACCGAGATTATCGAGTTGGCATTGGTTAATTCCGACGATCAAGTCGAATACGAAATTGATTTCATCAATGATGTCGGGGCGCATCTCGATCCGCTGCTAACAAAGCAAGCATACGACGTCAGCTTTGGGCAACTCCGGCCCGATTGCGAAAATGCTGGACAACTTGGCGCAGAGTCAGATTTCCTGTGCAGCAAATTTGACTTCAGCGACCCAATGTATGAAGAGATTTTCGGCTACTATTCAGCGGCCAGTAACCCGGGCTATCAGGATCACCAAGAGCTGTTAGGCAAAACAATTTGCCGTGCAGAAGGTTACACATTGGTGCCACTTGAAGCCGTCAATCTCGTCGAGCCGCAAGTTGAAATCATACGCGCAACTGATGCAAAGGGCTGTATTGAATTACTCGCGTCAGGTAATGTCGATGTGGCGCTGGTCGCCGTTGAAGTTGCGAACGCACATATTGCCGCGTTGGGCGTAGAAGATAACGTTCAACTGCATGATGACTTGTCATATATCGACTTCTTTCACGCAACAATTGCGAAGGATAATCCGCACGGCGCAGACATTCTCGCATCAATCAACAGCGGCTTAAAAAATATCAAGGAATCTGGTCTTTGGTTTCAAACCGTTAGACGCCACATGGTCGAGTTCAGGCAAGCCGCTGGTTAGTGGCTTGCCGTCTCACCAATAATATCGTGCGCCCAAGTGAGGGCTAGCAATCTGCGAAACAGGGCTGAAAACGACCAGCCGCAGGACTACTCAGGGGTTCAACAATGCGAACATTAGTTTTCGCGTCTATTATGCTGGCGACGACGGGAGCAGCGCAAGGGATCAATCAAGTAACCCTAAAATATGATGATGGGAGTGGCGTCTCAGGCGAGCTCATTGCATTCGAAAACGACGTTTTTCGTATACAAGCGTCGGTTGGACTGATTGCAATACCTGCGCAGGATGTATCATGCATCGGCAGCGCCTGTCCGGAGGAGACAGTGCTTGAAGTGCCGAGCGCTCCGGTCAGGCTCACCGCGCTTGACGGCGCGTTCAGCGTGTCGGGCAATCTCATCGATTTTGTCGACAACGAATATGTTTTGGCAACAGATATCGGTGAGGTGCGCATCGATGCGACCTTAGCAACATGCGACGGTGACGGCTGTGTTGTACCTCAACCACCACTCAGCCGCGACGTAACCCTGACAAACGGAGCGACAACGATTGAGGGGAAATTAGTCCGCATGGAAAATGGCGCATACATCGTTAATGTCGATCAGCTCGGAGAGATTCGGGTGGATGCCAGCATATTTGATTGTGACGGGGATGCATGTCCCTAAGAGGAACACGCCATAGCTTTGGTTGGATTAACTGGGCTTTGATGGGGTTGATCGAGGAAAACGGAATGTCACAAGGCCAACATCTTAACGGCGAGGGCGCCTACTCAACGATGCGAAACGAGTATCCCACATGCGAGTGTGGCGTTGGCCTCTGGTTTCGGCTATCTGACACGACCGCCTTTCCCATGAGAGCATCATAGAATGAAAAGACCATACAGTATCCGCGGCGATGCCGCGCAAACTCTCAAACACGATTGCAGCGCGATCATGACGGCAAATATCATGGAGAAAAAGATGAATATTTTGAAACGCTTGGCTGTATATGCAAACGTCGGCATGGCGACTTTTGCTCTTTCTACTGCAGCCTATGCACAAGAGTTCACGTTTTCGATCCACCACTTTCTGAGCCCACAAGCCCCAGCTCAGACAGTTTTGATTGAGCCATGGGCGCAGTCTATTGAAGAGGCCTCAAACGGTCGTATCGCTTTTGAGATCTTTCCTGCCATGTCGTTGGGGGGAACGCCGCCAGAACTTTACAGCCAGGTGCGCGATGGTGTTGCCGACATAGTTTGGACACTGCCAGGGTACACACCCGGCACCTTCCCTCGTACCGAAGTCTTTGAGTTACCGGGCATCCATCTCAGCGATGCTCGCGCCACCAACTTGGCGATCCAAGACTTGATGGAAATCCTGTTGCCCGATTACGTTGGTATTCACCCGCTACTGGTGCATGTTCACGCAGGGAATGCCCTTCATTTTGGTGATGGCACTGTAAATAGCCTTGCTGATTTTGACGGTCTCAAAATACGTAGCCCCTCGCGGACGGGTGCGTGGATGCTAGAGGAAATGGGCGCAGAGCCAGTTGGCATGCCAGTGCCGGCATTGCCACAAGCATTATCAAGAGGAGCCGTCGACGCCGGTCTTGTCCCCTTCGAAGTTGCTATCCCTCTCGGGCTTGCCGATTTGACGTCCACATCAGTTGAAATGGCAGACGGGGCACGCTTTGGTACGTCGACTTTTCTGTTCGCAATGAACCTTGATGCATACAACTCGCTGCCCGACGACCTCCGGAAGATAATCGACGATCATTCAGGCGCCGCGATTGCAGCCGACATGGGCGAGGCTTGGAACAATATCGAACCCATTGGCATCCAACGCGCTTTGGACGCTGGGAACGACGTAACGCAGATGACCCCCGAAGCGACCGCCGCGCTTACGGTACCATTTGATGCCACCGTCCAGCGTTGGGTCGACGAAGCAGGCGTTGTTGGTATCGATGCAGAGGCCCTTCTTGGTAGTGCGCGCACGATGATCGCCGAATACACGAGACAGTAAGAGGTGTGAGAGCCTTGCCAAACATGGTCAGGCTCTCCCTTAAGGCCTATGCTGTGTCCAAACGAGACATAATTATCGACTTTGGAAATAACTGACTTAAACGCCGACTAGATTGTCGTTTGGATTAGTATTGGCTACCGGCCCACCAATTGTTTCCTCGCTGCCAGTTTCCAGACATCAGCTAAGGCAACAAGGGTGACCGCAAGCCAATCACCAGCTCCGTT
Organism: Yoonia sp. BS5-3; assembly: GCF_038069655.2. Classification (NCBI taxonomy): domain Bacteria; kingdom Pseudomonadati; phylum Pseudomonadota; class Alphaproteobacteria; order Rhodobacterales; family Paracoccaceae; genus Yoonia; species Yoonia phaeophyticola. The sequence continues at coordinate 1,497,149 of NZ_CP150951.2, read as the reverse complement.
GCTGCGCATATCGAATGTCTGGTTTAATGCCCTTGGCGATGGCCACAGATTCGTGCTCGAAAATAGATACGCTATGAGATTTCATACAGCGGACCGCATTCAGGCCTCGTGCGGGTGGGACGCGTGGAATATGCGAGCCTATCAAAGGAAGACGAAAATTTGAGCAGAGCTGGCCTAAACTGGCGGACTCTATCGAGATCAGGTCGGGAGCTTTGAACGCTCCGGCCTGTACCGTGATATCCACCACAGAACAAAGAGTGCTGCCCTAGAGAGGCACGGACGTTCCATGCAAGAATTAGCAGTCTAAGGCCTCCAAACTGATCAGCGAGAGGAATTTTGGTAGTCTATGAAACTTAGAGTTCGTCATGTAACTGACACAAAATAAGGACATCAAGAAGCTCGGACTTCAATTACGTCAAAGCGGCCGGCTTTCTCAAGCATCAAACAGCGGACTGCAACAATGTAAGGGCCGTCGAGGAACCGGATGAAATATTGATCGCCGCCGCCTCGGATCGGACAAGGAACAGCCGTATCAACTTCTCTTGCATGTCGGGATCGATAAGTTCGGATACATCATCGGTTCCCAGAACCGATGTAGCCCGTTCCTGGAATATTTCCCGCTGCTTGTCGATGTCGATGCTGGCGATGCTGTCGGGCAGGCCTAAGGCAGTTTGAATCACGCTTCGCAGCGGAGCATTACCCATGATGGCGAACCACTGACCTTCGGTCGTGCTGGCATTTGCCAGTACATCACCGACAGCAGTATCAACATTCATGGCAAGCCTAAGGTCGTTATCTTGTTCACCAACCGCTGCTTCGAATTGGCGATCTTCGAAACGATCAACAATCTCATCGGCAAATGTGCTAAGGATTGTACGTGGAATACCCAGGTCGCCAAAACCAAATGCGCGGCTAAAGTCGGAATAACGGGTATCCGCCAAGCGATTGGCCAACGCGTCATCATCCAAGGTGCCTTCCTCAAGGATCGTTTTGATGAAAAAGCTGTTATCAATGTCATCATCCAGCCCAAATGCACCCAATGCAACTGATAAGAGTTGGCGATCGCTTACAAGTTCTTCGGCCGTCACAACGTTTCCAATATTTTCTCGGAAATAACTCGTTGCCCTTTCGACCGGTGCGCTTTCGGCAAAAGCTGTTTGCTGCGCTTCAATCGTGCGCTCAAGAAAACGCCAACCGACATAGCCGGTGAGGGGAACAACAGGTTGAAAGCTCATGTCATACGTCCAGAAAGGAGCCGAGTTTCACGCGGCAGGAGGTTTCGCAATGCCTTTAAGGCTCGGTAGAAATCATGCTGATTGACATGCTCCGTCGCAGTATCGAGATGCGTTCGACTGTCTTCATCCCGTAAAGCCTGACTGAGTTGCTCAATACCACGCAAAAGTTGAAACTGCGCATCTTCTTCAGAGACATCGCCCGACAGAACCAGCTGCGCGATGTAGCAGACCCGCCGGACAGGCGTGTTCGCTTCGTCTGGCCGGATCGCATCTCGTAACCGCAAAATGTTCGCATTCGGCGTGAGAATCGACAACCTGCTGCGCCGGTCACCATTTTCAATGACCGCGCCATTGACTAGTACCCGTTCCTTTGGATTCAGTTTTAGCACCAGGCCTGACATCACGTTGTCCCTTGCCCGTTCAGACCGCGCAAGATGGCAGTATTGATTTCGATAAGGGCTGTAATGTCGGCTTTTTTCTGTTGGACGAGACGGCTGTGATGTTCCGTAAATTCAGCCAAATAGAATATCTGCGCCCGCAATGCGTTGGGTAATCCATTGTCCGGATCGGCAACATCTGCCGCGAGAGCCGTCCACATCCGGCGGTTTTCGTGAACAGCCGTGATCAATGCAGGAAAGTTCGACGGAGCTGATGCGTTGGCTTGACGCATCCGGGCTGTGATTTGGCTGATCAGCTGCGCTTCGATTGATCGATCAGATCGAATTGCTGCTTGGGTCGGGGCATATGCTTGCCGGGCTTGTTCTATGACGTTCACGAGAGGTCCTTCCGGGACAATATTGAACGAGACGCGGTTTTACCGCGACAACATGAAGGCGGCGCCAAGTCGTTGGCGCCGCTCAGTGATATTACCGGAACAGCGACAGGATTGTCTGCGGTGCCTGGTTGGCAATAGATAGTGACTGAACACCCAGCTGCTGCTGAACCTGCAGCGCCTGGAGACGTGCAGAGGTCTCTTCCATGTCCGCATCCACCAATGCGCCGATACCGGATTTCAGACTATCAGTCAGGTTCGATATGAACGATGACTGCGTATCAATCCGTCCCTGGCTTGAACCAAAGTCGGCAGCTGCATCGATCGTTGTATCAATGAACGTTTCGATATTGGCCAAAGCAGCGGCGACACTGTCTTCGTTCGTCACGTCAATGTTGTCGAGACCGGCAAGTCCACCTGTGGCTTCGCCACCGGCAGCACCATCAACAGCAATCGTTACGGCTGTTGCGCTGTCAGTATCGATTTCAAGTGTCCAACCACCGGCTTTTTCAACAGCGTTGGTTGTCAAGCCAGCAACACCCGCACCGTCAATGATGGTTTTCAGACCCTTCGCAACATCTTCGAAAGTTTCACCATTTCCGGCAATATAATCGTAGTTGTTCCCGCCAACAGTGACACGGTAGCCGTCACCCTCATTGACACCGGCTGTACCAGAGAATGTGACGTCAGTCGCACGTGAACCAACCGAAAGGCTGTTTGTTGTTGCTGCCGCAGATGTCACCGTACCGCCGGCGTTGTCACCAGCAGCAAGTGCGAATGTTGTGGTTGGTCCGGAGGTGTTTACTTCCACGTCTTCAAACGCACGAGTGTTTGTCAACGTAATTTCACCAGCACCGGTCAATTCCGCACTGATGCCTTCAAGCCCGGCTGCGTTGATAGCTGCCGTCAAGCCAGTCGCCACGTCGTTCGGTGTCAATGCACCGGTGACTGTTGTAAAGCTGACGGTTTCGCCAGCGATCTGCACATTGTACGTTTCATCCGCATTGGCGTTTGTGGCCAAGGTTAGGGTCATCTCGTTGCCAGCTGCAGAGAATTCAGCGCCGGCACCCGCAGCATCTTGCCCAGCACCAGCCGTGACAGCAATGTTACCGGACAAGTCGGTACCAGTACCAAATGCACCCGCATCGAAGCTAAGATCTTGGCGAGCCACCGTGATGTTAGACGATGCAACAGTACCATCACTCGCACGATCAAGTGACGCCAGAACTTCTACGGAATCCTGGCCTTTGAGCATGTTAAGCCCGTTGAACTGAGCGGCGCCCACGACAGATGCGATCTGGTTGGTAATGGCCTCCACATCAGCTTGCAGTTTGGTGCGGTCAACGTTTTCACCCTGCGCAGCGACGATCTTTTCCTTCATGTCGGTCAATAGATCAGTCACTGTCTCAGCACCGTTACGTGCCACGGCAACTGAGGAAGCACCCAAAGACAAACTTTCAGAGATCGCCTTGAAGCCTTTGACATCGGATTCCATAACCTTGGAAATCGCCCAGACGGCAGAATTGTCGCGGGCTGATCCGACTTCTTTACCTGTTGAGATCATCGCCTGCGTTTTGGACAGGTCACTGTTGATGGATTTGAGAGTTTGAAGCGCGACCATCGCGCTATTGTTTGTCAGAATACTGGACATATTTCGTGGTCCTTTTAAATGGCGCTTTGCGCCGCGTTGATTCAGGAAATCGCCCATTTCCGGGCGAACTAAGCGTCATTCTGACGGGATCACCACCCGTTTATCCGAGGTGGTTTAGCCTTATGGCGATGGCCCCAACAAATACTATTGGCGCTGAACAATGCGTTAATGCCAGATGGACAAATCCAACGTATTTTATCTAAATTACGCCTTCTTTTCCAAACCAGGACGCGTCGTAGGAACCTTCGCCATTTGCCCTGACTTGTCATAAATACTCAGCCCTTCGCGGACATGTCGCACAGCGCTTAGCCGATCTTGCGCCGCCGCGACACCAGAGATCGCGGCGCTCAGTAAGGTCTGATTTTCATCGACCTTTCGCTTGATTTGCGCGAGGTTCTGCCGCGACGCGCCGCTTGTCGCCAAAGAATCAAATAATGCGACTTTCTCGTCAGAAATCGCCCCAAGCGCATCAAAATCTGCGGTACGTATCGCGCTTCGTTCACGATCCAGAAGCTCGATCATCTTTCCGGAAACATGATCAGGCATCCAAACGTACCTTCATGGCTTCAAACAGGGCTTCGGCGAGCCCGATCCCGCCAGCTTCCACCATTTCCTTTGCCTGCGCCTCTCGTAAGAACGAGGAAAACTGCTCTTCCCCGATACCACCTCCGAACGAATCGCGCGGCTTACCGACACCGGCGGATTTCAGCATTTCAGCAAGAAATGTTGCTTCGAGTTTGTCGGCGGCATCGCGCAATTGCCCGTCCGCATTTATGTAGTCAGGTATCGCAGTCATGGGGCGTGGTGCAGGCAAAACCGGTATTGCAGTCATCGGATTCTCCGTTTTCATGATTTTCTTTGTTTTGGCGGACAGTCCTAAACATTCAGTAATTTTTCTGCTGCAAAAGAACGGTCATATAGATTCTGTCGGAGAACCGATGACACCTTTGCCAATGATAGAAACCCACAGCACTGCTGGTGTACCCCCTGCTGCGATTGCCAATGAACCGACGCCGAAAGGCGATGGGGAATTTGTTGATCTTCTCGAACAACAAACAGCTGAAGAAGGGTTGGTAGATACCCCGGCGGATGATCAGGGACTGGAGGTCGCGCCTGAACAGAACGTCGAAAATCCTGATCTTGTTCTGGCGCCTTTGGACCCGTTGCAGAAACCAACGCAAAATTCCAATATCCTCGATACAGATCGGCCATCGCTCACACGTCCCGACATCGTGACCAAAGTAGCGACTGATCCTGAGCCCCAAGCCAAACAAAAAGCAGACGCAGATCAAGATGCAGCTGCGACTGAAACTGATACGAAACCAAGTCGGGTAGCAATTTCGGGGCATTCATCGGCCCAAACGATTTTTGAAAGTAAAATGCCTTACTCCCGGCCAGAAACTAATGCAAAGGTTGCCGCACTCATGGCCGGGGATGATAGAATTGCGGCACCGCGCGCTGAAAAAGCGGCGGATTTCCCACGCGGGTCGCAAAACATCGAAAAGGTGCAGGCGAAGCCCCTACAGACGATACCCAAACAAGCGGAGGTAAATGCCGCACAGAACAATGGCATTCCAATTGATTTGGACGTTGATGTTGAGTCAAAAAAACACAGGATTAAGGTCGAACAGCTTCGGCCAATGACGCATGCAACGCCGTCAGCAATGCCTCAGACTACGGCGACAGCAATCCCACAATTTGTAGCAGATGCATCAAACATCATGCCGGATTTGCAAAAGCAGATAGCGGAACAACCGACGGTCGATGCGGATATCGCTACAACCTCAGTATTGGGCGAACGTAGCGGCTTAGGTACAACACCCGTTGGTGCCACAACGCCGTCTGCAGGCCCAGCGCAGGTCGGGCAACAGGTTGTCAACCAAATCGCCACGGCGATGATGCAAAATGGCGGTCGGGTGACCGAGATCGGTTTGAACCCAGAAGAGTTGGGGCGTGTGCGTCTCAGCATGACAGCCCAAGATACAACAATCACACTAAATGTCGTCGCCGAACGACCTGAGACGACTGATCTCCTGCGCAGAAACATCGATGCGCTTGCACAAGAACTTCGCAGCCTAGGCTATGATGACATTAACTTTTCATTTGGCGGAGACGGCACGACTGAAGCTGGGGATGAGGGCAAACCTGTCTTTGACACATCCGATGATGCTCTGACTGAAGAACAAGACATCCTAGCCCCAACACAGCCTCTAACGGGGCTGGACCTGCGTTTATGAGGAATTGAATATGGAAATCGCGCAAACGACAACGACCACTGCAGCCAGCACAACAAGTGTTGCGGATTCTTCAGCTGCAATTACATCTGATTTCGAAACCTTCCTCCAAATGCTCACGGTCCAGATGCAAAATCAGGACCCGCTAAACCCCGTCGATTCGACTGATTATGCGACCCAGTTGGCGACATTCTCGGGCGTTGAACAGGCTGTGCTCACCAACGATTTGCTGCAGGCTCTCAGCTCTCAACTCGTTTCGAGTGGTTTAGCCGACATGGCCGCGTGGGTCGGGAAAGAAGCGCGTGCAGCCACACCAGCCTATTTCGATGGAACGCCCATAACGATCTCACCAAACCCCGCGCTTTTAGCAGATAATGCTGAGATCGTGGTGCATGACGAATATGGTGTCGAGGTACAGCGCTTCGATGTGCCGATAAGCGCAGAACCGGTTGAATGGGCGGGGGTGGCGCCAGGGGGCGTAGCATATCCCAGTGGCATGTATACATTCGAACTGATTAGTAGTCTGGAGGGTGAAATCCTCACGCAGGAAACTGCTGAGGTCTATAGCACCGTCACAGAGGTACGTGCCCAAGATGGACAAACGCTGCTTATACTAGAGGGCGGCTCCGCCATTGCCACAAATCAAGTTAGCGCGCTTCGTGATGCTGGATACTGACACTTTTCAATCAGTGTTTTCTACGACGGTTTAAAGCTAATACGTTGAGCAGAACAGCATTGTCTCTATATCACTTTGAAAAGATGGTAGTCGTTCCCTAGCTTACGCAAACAGTGGCAACCCTATGACCAAGTGCTGCAAAGGTATTGAAATGGAACAGGACGACCTGCCACGGCACCAGCTGCCAGCTGATGACAGGCAGCCGGCCGAGTTTCGAAAGCCGCGTTCCCGGATCATGTATATTGAAAACAAATCACAAGGACTTAGCGGCCCCGCAGTCATTGGGCGTGTCCATTTTTCAAAGTCTGGAAAAACGCTCCATTATAAGGGGCTGAAATTTCAGAGTCTAAAAGGCAGGGGCTTCAAAGCAAACTATTTCGAAATCGCGAGCGGGGATCACTATTGGATTTCCGGGCCGCGGAAAGATCAGAATGATCGTTTGTATGGCGGCCAGCGCGGCGTTGAAATTGATGAAGATATCCGCGATGAATACGTGAAAATCATTTCACGATCGAATCCATCAAAGACCTCGGGTCAGTCCAAATTTGAGATTTTCGGGTGAAAAAGCCGAATTACTAGAAAACAGCCCGTTCGCAACAGGTCAAAGCAGGCTGCTGATCCAAACCGCGCCGCCCACGATTGCACCGCCAACAAACATCCAAAACAGCCCTGCCAGCTTGGTCCGCGGCTTTTGTTCGGGTGCAGGATTGTTCAGGCGGATCAAAGCGTCCTCGGCAAGCCGCGGCAAATGCGGACCGAACCGAGTCAGGATCATTGCCGTTCGCCCAAGATCACGTAGCAAAGCCTTGGGACCAATGCTTTCCTTGATGTAATTTTCGACGATTGGCTTGGCGGATTCCCAGATATTCATATGCGGGTCCAGCGACCGGGCCACCCCTTCGACAACCACCATGGTGCGTTGCAGCAAGATCAGCTCGGTCCGGGTTTCCATGCCGAAGCGTTCGGTCACTTCGAAAAGATAAGCCAACAGACGGGCCATCGAAATACGGCTGGCATCCATGCCGAAAATCGGCTCACCGACAGCCCGTAGGGCACGGGCAAATTCCTCAACATCACGATCCGCAGGCACATAGCCTGCCTCAAAATGAACCTCGGCGACACGTTGATAGTCTTTGCGGATAAAGCCGAACAAAATCTCAGCATAGACGCGCCGTGTGTATTCGTCGATCCGGCCCATGATCCCAAAATCATAAGCGACGATATCACCATTGGCACCGACCTTGAGATTGCCCTGATGCATGTCGCCATGAAAATAACCATCGCGCAGCGCTTGGTTCAGAAACAATTGCAAAACACGCGCCGATAATGCGCGCCGGTCATGCCCCGCCTGATCAAGCAGTTCGTTATCACCAATGCCGATGCCTTCGACCCAGTCCAATGTCATCACGCGGCGACCCGACAAATGCCAACGCACCTGCGGTACGGCAAATCCGGCATCTTCGGCCGTGTTGGCGGCAAATTCGGCGGCGGCGCTGCTTTCCAAACGCAAATCCAGCTCGCCCATGACGACACCCTCGAAATGGGTGATCACATCCATTGGGCGCAGCCGGCGCGAGGCAGGCGACAATACTTCAATCGCGCGGGCCGCAAAATAGAACGCGTCGATATCCTTGCGGAAAGCCTTTTCAATGCCAGGCCGCAGGATTTTCACCGCAACCGGTTCACCAGTGTCAGCCAAATGGGCCTTGTGCACCTGAGCCAAGGATGCGGCCGCAACCGGCTCGGAGAAAGACGCGAAAAGACTGTCCACTGTGACGCCAAGTTCCGCCTGAAGCGATTGTCTGGCCTCTTCCATTGAAAAGGGGGGTAGTTTGTCCTGCAAAACACGCAGTTGGGCCGCCAGTTCATCGCCGACAACATCGGGTCGCGTCGACAGAACTTGCCCGAATTTGATGTAGGCCGGGCCCAGCGCAGTCAGGGCACGAGGTGCGGGCGGCATCGTCGTATCGCCTTTGTAGCCCAGCCATTTAAACGGCCACACCACCGCCCGGAACGTGATCCGCAACAGCGGACCCGCGTCAAAGGCGTCAAGGATCACACCCATCGCGCCAGTGCGTTCAAACGTGGCGCCCGTGCGGATCAGGCGGATAATATTGTGTGGGCCCCGCAAGTTAGAGCTTCCATCCGGAATGGAGGGCAGCGATCCCCATGCTAAGATTGCGGTATTTCGCGTTCCCAAAACCCGCCTCGCGGATCATTCCAAGAAAGCTGTCCTGATCGGGGAATTTACGGATCGACTCAACCAGATATTGATAGCTGTCCCGATCCCCCGCAATCATTTGGCCCATCCGCGGGATCACATTAAACGAATAGGCATCATAGGCGGCCTGCATCATCGGATTTGGCAATTGGCTAAATTCGAGCACCATCAACCGACCACCGGGCTTCAGCACGCGGTAAGCTTCGCGCAGCGCATCTTGCGGGCGTGTCACGTTCCGAATGCCAAAGCTAATGGTGTAAACGTCAAAACTATTCGCATCAAAAGGCAGCGCCATCGCATCGCCAACGGCCCAATCAAGACTGGACGACATTTGCGCCGCTTCAGCCCGTTTACGGCCCTCAACCAGCATCGGTTCGGTCAGATCAAGCACAGTCGCGTGCCCATGCCCTGCCCGTTTGAGAAAACGAAATGAAATATCACCTGTGCCACCCGCGACATCAAGCAAACGCTGCCCGGGCCGGGGTGCCAGCCAATCCATCATTGCATCTTTCCAGACCCGGTGAATGCCAACGGACATGACGTCATTCATAATGTCATACTTGTTGGCGACGGATGAAAACACGCCCTGGACCCGGCCCGCTTTTTCATCTTCGCGGATGGTTTCATATCCGAAATGGGTTGTTTGGTCTGACGTATCGGTCATGTCGTGCCTTCGGCTGCATCCTGTCAGCGCACAGTTATACCCAGACGCAGGCAGAAACAAATGGGCAATCTGCCACGGGCAACAGAACAAGCAGCACAAAGGGGCCTGAAAACCTGTTGGGGTTTTGCATAATTCTGGCGTATGCGATGACCGGTATTGCAAGGAATAGAACCGCATAAATGCCCGAACTGCCCGAAGTTGAAACCGTCAAAGCAGGCATTGCCCCGGTCATGGAGGGTCAGGTGATCGCCCGCGCCGATGTGAACCGTCCGGATCTGCGGTGGCCTTTTCCTACGGATATGGCCGCACGATTGTCGGGCCAGCGCGTGCTGGGCCTACGCCGCCGATCGAAATATATTCTGGTTGACTTGGCCAGCGCCGAAACGCTGTTGATCCATTTGGGCATGTCTGGGCGCATGTTGGTGTCCGGCCAAAAGATAGGTGCGTTCCATCACCCCCACCCCGCCCCCGCCAAACATGATCATGTTGTCTTTCACATGGAAAACGGCGCGCGGGTGACGTTCAACGATGCACGGCGCTTTGGCGCGATGGATTTGATGCAAACAGCGGAGCAGGAGAATCACTGGCTAATCCGCGATATAGGGCCAGAGCCATTGGGGAATGCATTTCACGAAACCTACCTTATCGAGAAGTTCAAAGGACGGAACACACCCGTGAAGTCGGCCCTGCTTGATCAAAGAATCGTTGCAGGTCTGGGCAATATCTATGTGTGCGAAGTTCTGTTTCGGGCGGGGATTCATCCGGCGCGCAAAGCAGGTAAAATCAGTGCGAAACGGGTGGCCGCATTGGTCCCAATCATCCGCGATGTGCTATCCGAAGCAATCGTTGCAGGGGGATCATCGCTGCGTGATTACCGCCAATCGGATGGTGAACTTGGCTACTTTCAACATGTTTTTCAGGTCTATGATCGCGAGGGTGCAGACTGCGTAACCCCCTCTTGTAACATGCAAATCCGCCGAATCGTACAATCGGGACGCTCATCCTTCTTCTGTCCGCAATGCCAAAGATAGCTTGATCCGCGCGCCCGCTTTGCTAATCACTAGGACCTGACCAGCGGCAACAGGGACGGCAGCATGGCTTTTGAAACCATTATCGTTGATATCGCGGACAATATTGCGATGATCACGCTCAACCGGCCGGACGCGCTGAATGCGTTGAACAGCACGCTTCTCACAGAGCTGTGCACGGCACTGGAAGAAGCCGATGTTAATGAGAAGGTGCGCTGTATCGTCATCACTGGATCGGAAAAGGCCTTTGCGGCCGGAGCGGATATCAGCGAAATGGCCGACAAAAGCTTTGTCGAAATGTACACCAGCCGTTTCTTCGAAGCAGAATCAACGCGCTTCAACAACATCCGCAAACCGATCATCGCCGCCGTCGCGGGCTACGCGCTGGGCGGGGGCTGTGAACTGGCCATGATGTGCGATTTCATCATTGCCGCAGATAATGCAAAGTTCGGCCAGCCCGAGATTAATCTGGGCGTCATCGCCGGTTTGGGTGGCACGCAGCGCCTGACCCGTTTTGTCGGCAAAGCAAAATCGATGGATATGCATCTGACGGGCCGTTTCATGGATGCAGACGAGGCTGAGCGCTCGGGGTTGGTCAGCCGCGTTGTGCCTGTCAAAAAGCTACTTGCCGAAGCCAAGGCAGCTGCCGAAAAGATCGCCGAGAAATCATTGATCGCATCGACCGCTGCAAAAAGCGCTGTTGACCGAGCCTATGAAACAACGCTGGCCGAAGGGCTGCAATATGAACGCACGCTGTTTAACTCGCTTTTCTCAACCGAGGACCAAAGCGAAGGAATGGCCGCTTTCATGGAAAAACGCGAAGCGCAATTCCGCGATCGGTAGATATGGTACTCCTTTGCGTTTGATCGGTTGACTCAAGACCCGTCAGCCCCTATCAGCCGCGCTGTACATGCGTGTGAGGCCCGCTTTGGCCAGACAGCCGGTTCTAAAAACCCGGGTTGGGCTTCTTGCGCGATAGATTTTGAATTGACCCAACCTACGGAACACAGACATGGCAAATACACCACAAGCCAAAAAACGCGCGCGCCAGAATGAGGCCCGCTACGCAATCAACAAAATGCGCCGCTCACGGATTCGCACTTCGCTGCGCGCCGTCGAAGAGGCCATCGCCTCCGGTGATAAAGACGCTGCGGCAGCCGCATTGAAGGCCGCACAGCCCGAACTGATGCGCGGCGTTACCAAAGGCGTCTACCACAAGAACACTGCAGCACGGAAAATGTCGCGCTTGGCTGCGCGGGTCAAAGCCATCGGTTAACCGACCGGCAATTTCTTGCGTTTTGAGAATCGAAAAATGCGTCCAGACGGGCGCATTTTTTTTGTGGACCTGTTGCAGCCTTGCGCAGGTTTTCTTGTCATTTCAAAGGGTCCATAGATTCTTTTTCCACAATCACCGAGTCAAGCGCGTTGTTGTGTTGAAGCAGGCGCTGACGCCTTGCTAGCTTATGCTTGCGATTCACGTCGTTCCGGGGGGAACATGGAGAGGATCCAGCAAGACCGCACCGCATAAAGGACAGATGCGGCAGCTTTGTTGGACTTCATGCATGGTGGTGTCGGGGCTCATAGTACGGCTATGAAACCAGTCCACTTTTGTGTCTGCGCGATGGTCAGGGTCTGCTCCTTGACGGTTGTCGTTGTCTGATGTCCCGATATCTGCCGTTCGGCATTCATCAACGCGCTTTTGGCGATGATGAATGTTTTGGCCTATAGGTTTGGTGAAAGACCGTGCATTTGGGTGGGGCTACCCAGATGACGCGATATTTTTTGCCCGGGATATGGCTGTCTCGTGTGTGTATTGGCGCGCTGCAAGGCAAGGCGGCGCGTGCAGTGAGTAGGGCAAAAAGGGACAAGATGACGAACGATATCTGGGCAAAAGTGTTGACAGCTCTCAAAGGTGCGCTGGGCGCCAATAGTTTTTCGAGCTGGATTGAGCCATTGGAATTTTCGCAATTGGCTGGTGGGGTTGCGACCTTCCACGTACCAACCAATTTCATTGGAAACTACGTGTCCCAGAACTTTGGCGACCAGATAATCTACCATCTCAACCAACATGGCCAGAACGTTCAGCGCCTACAATTTGACGTACCCAAACTGACGAAACCGGCCGCGCAAAAGCAGACAGAGCGTGTCGCGTCCAAGCCAAGCGGTGATGATGAAATTGCTGGCTCTCCCCTTGATGCCCGTTTCACCTTTGACACCTTCATCGTTGGCAAACCCAACGAGCTTGCCCATGCCGCTGCTCGCCGTGTGGCCGAAGGTGGCCCGATCACTTTCAACCCTCTTTTCCTTTACGGCGGCGTAGGGCTGGGCAAGACCCATTTGATGCATGCGATTGCACATGAGCTGAAACAGCGCTCGCCCGGATTGAATGTCCTTTATCTGTCAGCCGAGCAATTCATGTATCGCTTCATCACGGCGCTGCGCGAACGCAAAATGATGGACTTCAAACAACTGTTCCGTTCGGTTGACGTGTTGATGGTCGATGATGTGCAATTCATCGCAGGCAAGGACAGCACTCAGGAAGAGTTCTTTCACACATTCAACGCACTTGTGGATGGCCAGAAACAGATCATCATTTCGGCGGATCGCGCGCCAGGCGAAATCAAAGATCTTGAAGAGCGGATCAAATCGCGCCTGCAATGTGGTCTGGTGGTCGACCTGCACCCAACCGATTATGAACTGCGGCTTAGCGTACTGCAGTCCAAGGTCGCGTATTACGCAGCCCAATATCCCGGGTTGCAAATCGCCGATGGCGTTCTTGAATTCCTAGCCCACCGCATCACGACCAATGTGCGTGTGCTTGAGGGCGCGTTGACCCGCCTGTTCGCCTTTGCTTCGCTTGTCGGGCGGGAAATTACGCTGGAATTGACTCAAGACTGCTTGTCTGACGTGCTGAAAGCTTCCGATCGCAAGGTCACCGTTGAGGAAATTCAGCGGAAAGTATCCGAGCATTACAATATCCGTCTGTCTGATATGATTGGCCCCAAGCGGGTGCGCAATTATGCCCGCCCACGTCAGATGGCAATGTATCTCGCCAAGCATATGACCAGCCGTTCGCTGCCTGAAATCGGGCGCCGGTTTGGCGGGCGTGACCATACGACTGTCATGCATGGCGTACGCAAGATTGAAGAGCTAAAAGCGCTTGATAGTCAAATCGCAGACGACTTGGAACTATTGCGCAGGGCGCTGTCCGAATAAGACCAGCGCTTGACGGCGCAAGGTGCATCGTCAACAGTCCAACAAAACGCTTGAGCAACCGGAAAAATGCAGTACATTTTGCGTCCCGGCGGCGGGGGCCACCAAGATATGCGGAGCATTGAGATATGAAATTCAGCATTGAACGTGGGGTGCTGCTCAAGGCGGTCGCCCAGGCGCAGTCGGTTGTTGAAAGACGCAACACGATACCAATTTTGGCCAATGTCCTGATCGAGGCTGAAGGTGACGACGTTCATTTCCGCGCGACCGATCTGGATATCGAAGTGGTTGACAAAGCCCCGGCCAAAGTGGAACGCGCGGGCGCCACAACCGTTGCCGCTGTGACGTTGAACGAGATTGTGCGTAAATTGCCCGATGGGGCCTTGGTTACGCTCACCGAAGATGGGGCCTCCGGGCGGCTGACGATTGAGGCGGGGCGTTCAAACTTCTCGCTTGCGACATTACCGAAAGAGGATTTTCCGGTGATGGCTTCATCGGAATATGCCGCCAACTTCTCGGCTCCGGCCCCGGTATTGCGCCGATTATTCGACAAGTCGAAATTCGCGATTTCGACGGAAGAGACACGATATTATCTGAACGGCGTCTATATGCATATCGCCGATTCTGATGGCGGCAAGGTGCTGCGTTGCGTGGCGACCGATGGTCACCGTCTGGCACGGATCGATGCCGATTTGCCGGAAGGTGCCACAGATATGGCGGGCGTGATTGTCCCCCGCAAGACGGTCGGTGAGCTGCGTAAGCTGCTGGATGATGATGACATGCAGATTGCTATCTCGGTGTCCGAGACGAAAATCCGTTTTGCAACACCCGCAATTACGCTGACATCCAAGGTGATCGACGGCACTTTCCCAGACTACACACGTGTCATTCCACAAGGAAACACGCGAAAGCTCGAGGTGGATGCCAGCGAATTTGCGAAGGCCGTCGACCGTGTGGCCACCGTCTCGTCGGAACGATCCCGCGCCGTAAAGCTGTCGCTCGATGAGGACCGGCTGGTTTTGTCAGTGAATGCCCCCGATAGCGGCGCTGCTGAGGAAGAACTGGCCGTTGCCTATAATGATGAGCGTTTGGAAATCGGGTTTAACGCCAAGTATCTTTTGGAAATTGCCAGCCAAGTTGACCGTGAGAATGCTATTTTCATGTTCAACTCTTCGGGTGATCCAACACTGATGCGCGAAGGCAATGACACATCAGCAGTCTATGTCGTCATGCCGATGCGCGTGTGACGGGGGCCAAAATTTATCTAAATTTTGGAAGCAGGATTTACCTAAATCCTGTTTGGCGCGGATGACTGAACTTGCGCTAACATCGCTGACTTTGTCACATTTTCGCTCGCATAAGCGCGCGGAGCTTGCGCTTGATCCGCGTCCTGTTGCGATTTTTGGTCCCAATGGTGCCGGCAAGACCAACCTGATTGAAGCCGTCTCGCTTTTATCGCCGGGACGCGGTTTGCGCCGTGCAGGTGCTGATGATCTATCACGCAAGCCTGAGGCCCTGGGTTGGAAGGTCACGGCCCACCTGCAATCGCTTAACACCACGCACGAACTTGAAACCTGGGCCGAACCCGGTAATTCCCGCCAATTGCGGATCGACGGTAAAACCGCCCCGCAGGTCGCTTTGGGTCGTATCGCACGGATGTTGTGGCTGGTTCCGTCGATGGACCGGCTTTGGATCGAAGGGGCCGAAGGCCGCCGCCGTTTCCTGGACCGCGCCACGCTTAGCTTTGAACCAAGCCATGCCGAGGCAGTGCTCAGCTATGAACGTGCGATGCGTGAACGGAACCGTCTGCTGAAAGACATGGTGCGCGATCCGCATTGGTATGCGGCGATTGAGCTGCAGATGGCCGAATCCGGGGCCGCAATCCAGCGCAACCGCTTGGCCGCAATTGCCGAATTGACCGCCGCCCAGCAAGCCGCGACCACCGCTTTTCCCAAAGCGGCCTTGTCGCTTACATCTGCCGAACCCATCCCCGAAGACTTGCAAACTGCGCTAGCGGATAACCGCAACCGGGACATGGCCGCCGGGCGCACCTTGATCGGGCCGCATCGCGCCGATCTGGATGCCGTTTATGTTGAAAAAAACGTGGCGGCCAAGGACTGTTCTACCGGCGAACAAAAGGCGCTGCTGATCTCGCTCATCCTTGCCAATGGCCGGGCTTTGGCCAAATCATTCGGTGCCCCGCCGATCCTTTTGCTGGATGAGGTCGCAGCCCACCTGGACGCAGGACGCCGAGCCGCGCTTTATGATGAGATTTGCGGGTTGGGTGCGCAGGCCTTCATGACCGGCACCGGGCCCGAGCTTTTCGCCGAGTTGGGCACCCGGGCCCAATATGCCGAAGTGACCGAAACCGATGGGCATTCCACCCTGACAACAAATGACAGGCCATGACCCCACAACGCGTGACCCTAATCACGCTCGGCGTTGAGGATTTAGATCGCGCCAAGGCGTTCTATGCAGCACTGGGCTGGGTGCCCACCCGCGAAATCGCGGGAGAGGTTGTCTTTTACCAAATCAACGGCATGGCCTTGGGCTTTTTTGGGAAATCGGCGCTGGCCGCAGACCAAGGCAGGCCGGATGCCACACTTGGGACCGGGGCAATCACACTCGCACAAAATTTCGAAACAGAGGCCGAGGTCAATGCGGCCTATGAATTGGCCATATCAGCAGGGGCTGAGGGTTTGAAGAAGCCGGAAAAAGTATTCTGGGGCGGGTATTCAGGCTATTACGCAGATCCTGACGGACATGTCTGGGAAGTCGCGCAGAACCCGTTTTGGTCGCTGAATGATGATGGCAGCCTGACATTGCCAACATCATGACAATCACCTTGACTGAAATGCTGCTTTATGCCGGGGCGCTTGTCGTGCTTTTCATGACGCCCGGGCCGGTTTGGGTGGCGCTGCTGGCGCGGTCCCTGTCGGGTGGGTTTCAGGCGGCCTGGCCCTTGGCGATCGGGGTCGCCATCGGTGACATTGTCTGGCCACTTGTCGCGGCATTAGGGGTAACATGGCTGGTCTCGGTTTTTGCCGGGTTCATGACGGCGCTGCAATGGATCGCGGTGATTGTTTTTCTGGGGATGGGCATCGCATTGATCCGCAATGCAAATCACGCGCTGAACGCAAATAGCCGGTTGACGCGGCCGGGAATGTGGGCGGGGTTTGTGGCGGGGCTCGCGGTGATTATCGGAAACCCCAAGGCTGCGCTGTTCTACATGGGAATTTTGCCGGGTTTCTTTGACCTCAGCCATGTGACGACCGCAGATCTGATCGTCATCTGTATGCTCAGCTTCGTTGTGCCATTGCTCGGCAATCTGGTGCTTGCTGCCTCAGTCGATCGGGTGCGCGGCTTGCTCAAGTCGCCCAGCGCAGTGCGACGGATGAACCTGACAGCTGGCTGGCTACTGATCGCTGTAGGAATTGTTATCGCGCTCACTTAGGCGCGGCGAGCCACGGTTTCAAATAAGTGACCAGCCGTTCATGGGATTTGTTGGTGTTATCTAAAGCACAGAGTTTCAAGGCCATCGCCTGGACCGCAAATGCCTGAATACCTTCGGCCAATAACACCGGGTCTACATCGGTGCGGATCACCGTCCCTTGCAACGCGTAGATCCACGTGACGAACAATTCCACCTGGCGCATGAAGTTATGCGATATCAGCTCTGTTGTTTCAATGGCCCCCGCCCCGGAAAACCGCATGACGACATCAAAGACAAACCGATCCTGCGCCATGTAGTCCATCAGCGGAGCCAACCTGACTGCAAATGTGTCGATGTCGGTTGGAGGCGGGGCGTCGGCCATTTGCCCAAGAATGCGCTCCATCTCCTGGCCGATGATAAGGGCCATCAGCCGATCTTTGTCCGCGAAGTGAGAAAAGAACGTGCCTTTGGCCACCTGCGCGCGGGCAACGACATCTTCCACTCGCAGGCCAGAAAATCCGTCTGTTGCGATAATGGCTTCTGCTGCGGCGATCAGCTTGGCACGGGTTTCCTGACGGCGTTTCTGGGGTGCGCGTTTTTCCATGGGCCACAAATTCGCATCTTTCATGACCGTGGTCAAATTTGATATTGACCACGGTCAATTTTTTGAACTATAAAATGACCGCAGTCAATTTAATGGGTTTCGATATGGCACAAAAGCGCATTCTCATTCTTAATGGACATCCCGGACAAACATCGCTTTCGCGCCAATTTGCAGAAAGCTATGCAAAAGCAGCGCAGCAGGCCGGGGCAGAAATTCGGACACATCATCTATCAGAAATGCAATTCGATATGGATATGGGCAGCGGAAACTATTCACAGACCAAACCTCTGGAGCCTCAGCTAGACCGTTTCATGGCCGATCTGGAATGGGCGAACCACTTCGTCTTGACGACCCCGATGTGGTGGGGTGGTTTGCCCGCTAAACTAAAAGGCTTGTTTGATCGGGCTCTCTTGCCAGGGCGGGCGTTTGATACACGCGTTACAAAGATGGGTATGCCGACGCCGATGCTGACCGGGAAAACCGGGCATGTGATCATGACATCCGACACCCCGCGCTGGTTTCAGCGGCTCATCTACAAAAGCGCGATCATCCATCAATTGAAGAAACAGATCCTTGGTTTCGTCGGGATCAAGCTGACCCGCTACACTTATTTTTCCGGCGCGAGCGATGCGACTGCTGCCACCGTTGCCCGATGGATTGACAAGGTAGAAAAGCAAGGGAAATTGACGGCCTAACCAGTTCCCCAAAAACCACAAAATATTGTGCCAATTGCGTGACAAACCCCCTGAAAACGCATATATTTTGCGGATAAAGACACGGGACAAAACACATGGCCGATGACAATCAAAACCAAGAAGAATACGGCGCCGATTCTATTAAAGTTCTCAAGGGCTTAGAAGCGGTACGCAAACGTCCCGGCATGTATATCGGGGACACAGACGACGGCTCGGGTCTGCACCATATGGTGTATGAAGTTGTCGATAACGGCATTGATGAGGCTTTGGCCGGCCACGCGGACCATGTTTACGTGAAAATCAATGCCGACGGCTCGGTCACAGTGGGCGACAATGGGCGCGGTATTCCCGTTGATATCCACGCCGAAGAAGGCGTCTCAGCCGCCGAGGTCATCATGACCCAATTGCACGCTGGCGGTAAGTTCGACAGCAACTCTTATAAAGTCTCAGGCGGCCTGCACGGCGTTGGCGTCTCTGTTGTGAACGCGCTGTCCGATTTTCTTGAGCTGCGCATCTGGCGCGACGACAAAGAACACTACGCGCGTTTTGAGGGCGGCTTTACAACCGAACATCTGCGTGTTGAAGGCGAAGCAAACGGGCGCAAGGGGACCGAGGTTACTTTCCTGGCCAGCACCGACACTTTCAGCAACCGCGACTACAGCTTTGACACGCTCGAAAAGCGCCTGCGCGAGCTGGCGTTCCTGAATTCTGGCGTGCGTATCATTTTGGAAGACCTGCGCCCGGCTGAGCCGCTCAAGGCGGACTTGTTCTACGAAGGCGGCGTGAAAGAATTCGTCAAATACCTCGACCGGTCCAAAACGCCTTTGATGGATGCCCCGATTTATGTCGCGGGCGAGCGGGACGATATCGGCGTCGAAGTCGCGATGTGGTGGAATGACAGCTACAATGAAATGGTCTTGCCGTTCACCAATAACATCCCGCAGCGCGATGGCGGGACGCATATGGCAGGTTTCCGGGGCGCGCTGACCCGCGCCATTGCGAAATACGCGACCGAAACCGGCATCACCAAAAAGGAAAAGGTTAGCCTGACAGGTGATGACGCACGCGAAGGTCTGACCTGCGTGTTGTCGGTCAAGGTGCCTGATCCGAAATTCTCAAGCCAGACCAAGGACAAGCTGGTCAGTTCCGAAGTGCGCCCTGCTGTTGAAAACCTGATGGGCGAAAAGCTGAACGAATGGTTCGAAGAAAACCCCAATGAGGCCAAGGCGATCATCACCAAAATCGTCGAAGCCGCCGCTGCCCGCGAGGCCGCGCGCAAAGCACGTGAAATCCGCCGAAAATCGGCAATGGACGTGAATTTTAACGCCTCAAAACTGAAAGACTGTTCTGAAAAAGACCCATCCAAGACCGAAGTTTTCCTCGTCGAGGGGGATTCCGCCGGTGGCTCTGCCCAAACCGGGCGCGACCGGAAAACCCAGGCGATTTTGCCCCTGCGCGGGAAAATCCTGAACGTAGAACGCGCGCGGTTTGACCGGATGCTGTCCAGCCAGGAGGTTGGCAACCTTGTGATGGCGCTGGGCACCGGGATTGGCCGGGACGAATTCAACATCGAAAAGCTGCGTTACCACAAGGTCGTTATCATGACCGATGCGGATGTCGACGGCGCGCATATTCGCACCCTTCTGCTGACATTCTTCTTCCGTCAAATGCCCGAATTGATCGAGGGCGGGTACCTCTATATCGCACAACCGCCGCTTTATAAGGTGTCGCGCGGCAAATCCGAAGTGTACCTGAAAGATCAGGCCGCAATGGATGAATACCTGATCGAACAAGGGATCGAAGGCGCGTTGCTGCGGCAGGGCAACGGCGAAGAAATCACTGGTGCAGACCTGCGCCGGGTGGTTGACGAAGCCCGCCAGCTCAAACGGGTTTTGGAAGCCTTTCCAACGCATTACCCGCGCCATATTCTGGAACAAGCCGCGATCGCCGGGGCCTTTGTGCCGGGCGTTGTCGACAGCGATTTGCAAGGCACAGCCGACCGCGTCGCCGCCCGTTTGGACCTCATCGCACTCGAATGGGAACGCGGTTGGCAGGGGCGGATTACGCAGGATAAGGGGATGCGGTTGGCGCGGATTTTGCGCGGGGTTGAAGAAGTCCGCACGCTGGATGGACCGATGCTGCGCTCGGGCGAGGCGCGCAAGACCGGGACGTTTACCCAAAGCCTGCAAGATGTCTACAATCTGCCTGCCACGCTGGTCCGAAAGGACAGGAGCCAACTGATCCACGGCCCACTTGATCTGCTGAAAGCGATCCTGGAAGAAGGCGAAAAAGGCCTTTCTTTACAACGATATAAGGGCCTGGGCGAGATGAATCCAGACCAGCTTTGGGAGACCACATTGGACCCCGATGCCCGCACCCTGTTGCAAGTCAAGGTAGATGATGTGGCGGAGGCCGATGATCTGTTTACCAAGCTGATGGGCGACGTCGTTGAGCCGCGCCGCGAGTTCATCCAGAACAATGCGCTGAACGTCGAAAACTTGGATTTCTGACGTACAGCGGGCGTACATACCGCGTACAGAACCTGTACATATGATCTTGCCTGCGGCGTTATTCAGCGCTCGCCTCATGATTGCTTATGCATTACGCTGGAAGACAATTTGAACACCTGCGCATTGGCACAGAACCACGATCCGTTGCCGGAATTTTTGGAGATTTAAGTGGAACCTAAGTTTTTCTGGCGCCGGGTATTGGCCACCTTGATTGACCTGACGTTGATCAGCGTTCTTTGTGCTGTCGTCATTGTCGCTTTGAACCCATTATATTCTGGCCGGTTGCTCGCACCTGAGATCATCCAATCAACGGTCTGCCAGCAGCGTGACGATCTTGTAACGGCCGAGCGCATGAACGCGCTTCTTCCGCTTGAAGAGGGCCAAGTTCATGCTCAACAGCTTTGCCGGGTGACGAATACATTCCTGACAAGCTACTACGTCGCGCGTTTGCAAAAGGTCGGTATGACCGAAAACGGCCGTTCCGCTTACACCTTGCACTATACAACCAACGCCGCTGGAGAGTCGCAGGAATATATCTTTGTCGGTGGGTATTTCTACTTTTTCGCACCGTTTCTATTGGCTTTCGCCCTTTGGAAATGGGGCACCACCCCGGGCAAGCGCTTGGTCCGGCTATATGTCATGGATGATCAAGGTGTGAAGCCGACGCCTGTCGCGGCGTTAAAGCGAGAGTACTTCAAGGCGATATTCTGCATTATCTTTAGTCTGCTGCCGCTGATTTTTACCGTCGTGGCCAATAATTGGACAGATGATGACGCCGCATCATTCCTACAATCGTTTGAAACGGAGGGCCGCGAAAGTGCCGCTGCAAAAATTCTGATGGTTTATGTGGTGCTGTCTGTGGCTGCCCTGATATTCACATTCGGGTCTTTTGTTGTTTGGCGCGGGCGCACCTTCTGGGATCGATTTGCCGGTCTCGTAACCCGCCGCAAAACCGCTTGAACAGACTGCAGGCCCACACCCGCTGAAAACGTTGTGTCAGTCCAAGTGTTTTTGACAACTGATCAAATCACTTTAGGGCCAAGATCCTAGCTTACATCCATCCCCACCGCTTTCATTGCGAAAGCGTAGGATCGGGCTGCGTCTTCGAGTGCTGCAAACCGTCCGGATTTTCCAAAATGTCCCGAAGTCATGTTCGTTCTTAGCATCAGGATGTTGTCATCGGTCTTGGTGACCCGCAGCTTGGCCACCCATTTGGCCGGTTCCCAATAGGTCACGCGCGGATCCGAGACCCCTGCCGTGACAAGCATCGCCGGGTAGTCCTGCGCGCTGACATTGTCATAGGGCGAATAGCCCCGGATATCGTCAAAGGCCTCTTTACTGGCGATCGGGTTCCCCCATTGGGACCATTCGCCAGGCGTTAGCGGCAATGTGTCGTCCAGAATGGTGTTCAGCACATCGACAAAAGGCACATCAGCGATGGCCCCCGCCAAAAGATCGGGGCGCATGTTCAGAACCGCCCCGACCAGTAGCCCGCCAGCAGAACCGCCCGAGATCACGATATTGCCCTTGGCTGTATAGCCATCCGCAATCAGCTTTTCCCCAGCGCCGATGAAATCATGGAACGTGTTCGGTTTTTTGCCGAATTTGGCCTCTTCATACCAAGCCCGCCCTTTTTCTTCGCCCCCGCGGATATGCGCGATCGCGTAGACAAAGCCCCGGTCCACGAGCGACAGCCGGTTGCTTGAAAATGTCGCCGGCATGCTGGCCCCGTAAGAGCCATACCCATAAAGCAAACATGGCGCGGACCCATCCAGCGCTGTTGATGTGTGATAAAGCAGCGTCACCGGCACCTCGGCCCCATCATGCGATGGCGCCATAATCCGCCGCGTGACGTAATCGGACGGGTCATGCCCTGAGGGGATTTCAGTGGTCTTGCGCAGCACCCGTTTGGTGCTGGCCAGATCATAATCGTAAATCTCGGCCGGGGTGGTGGGCGACGTATAGCTGAAGCGGAAACTGCCTGTGTCATATTCCACGCTGGGCATGGCGCCCAGCCCATATGCCTCTTCGTCGAAGGCGATGCTTTCGGCCCCGCCGATATCCTGCCCTTTGCGGACAAAGCGGATGCGCGGCAATGCATTTTCCCGTTCAATCCAGATCATCCAATCCTTGTAGGCAAAGATGCTGATGATCATGCGCCCTGCCTGATGGGGCAACAGGTCTTTCCAATGCGCACGCGAGGGCGTTGCGATGGGCGCCTCCATCACTTTGAAATCCAGCGCATCATCTGCATTGGTCAGGATCAGGAACCGGTCATCTTGATGTTCGATACTATATTCGATCCCTTCGCTGCGCGCTTCGATCAATTGCGGCGGCGTATCGGGCGCGTCAGTGGGGATCACCCAGACCTCTGTTTCGTCATTCATCCCGGTTTCGATTTCGATGAATGCCCCTGACCGCATCCGCCCGAGCCCAACATAGTACCGGTTGTCTGTTTCTTCATAGACCAGCACGTCATCGGCCTGATCCCTGCCGATCACATGTTTGAACACTTTGTTCGGCCGGTGGTTTTCATCAACCCGCACGTAAAACAGCGTTTTTTCATTCGCCCAGGCGATAGACCCCACATCTTCGAGCATGTGCGGAAGGTCCTGACCTGTCTGCGTGTCGCGGATTCGCAGCCGGTAGAATTCCGATCCGTTTGTATCGGCAGACCACGCCAGC
This sequence comes from Yoonia sp. BS5-3, assembly GCF_038069655.2. Classification (NCBI taxonomy): domain Bacteria; kingdom Pseudomonadati; phylum Pseudomonadota; class Alphaproteobacteria; order Rhodobacterales; family Paracoccaceae; genus Yoonia; species Yoonia phaeophyticola. The sequence goes on along the minus strand of NZ_CP150951.2, from coordinate 1,473,528 downwards.
AGGCTGTGCCCCGGTGATGTGACGATCCCGCCCAGGTGAAAATAGTCCTGGTCTTTAGCCTCGGCATTCACATCGATCAGGACGGTTTCATCGCCCCCTTCCCGCGGCATCCGCACATAGCGCGGATGCTCATCCCCTTGGCTGTAGCGCATCACATAGGAGTAAGGCCCGTTGCGCACCGGCACGCTTTCGTCATCTTCCTTGATCCGTCCTCGCATTTCCCCGATGAGCCTATCTTGGAGTCCGGTGGTGTCCTTCATCGCCGCGTCGTAATAGGCGTTTTCCTCTTGCAGGTAGGTTTTGATATCGGCGGGCAGTTTATCAGGGTCGCGCATTGCCTCTTGCCAGTTATCGGCCCGCAGCCACCCGTAATCATCGCAAAGCGTGACCCCGTGAAACGTGGCTTGGCTTGGCTTTTGGCGCGCAATGGGTGCGTTTGGCAGGGCGGGGAATTTTGGCGACATCAGAAGGACCTTTGCATGGGCGGGTTAGCGTCGTGGCATGAGCAGCTTAAAGACATAAGGCGCAATCGCAATCACAAGCGTGATCCGGACGATATGCATCACCGAAACATAGGCCACATCCTGATCAAGCGCCAAGGTCAGCAGCGACATTTCCGTCAGCCCGCCCGGCGAATAGGCCAAGAAGGCTTGGCTCAGCGGGATATGTCCGCTGATCGCGATAATCTCTGCAAACATGATTGCCACAACCAGCATCGCCGAGGATGCCAGGATCGCCAGCCCCAGATCACGCCTGATTTCCGTGACCGTCGCCCCGACAAACCGCGTGCCGATGATCGTTCCCATCGTGATTTGCGCTGCGATCACAAAGACCGAGGGCGGCGCCACGACCACCCAGCCTGCGATATGCGCAATCCCGCTTAAGATCATTGGCCCAAAGACCGGTGCTGCCGGTAATCCAGCCTTTCGCCCCAGCCAAAACCCAGCCACCGCGCAGACCCCTAAGATGATGTAATCCTGAAGGCTGGGCACCTGAAGCCCCACCCAAGTTGTCGCCCCTTGCCCGCCGCTGGACACCCCCAGCACCAACCCAAAGAAGATTGCGACAAAGATGATCACGATCAGGATCCGCGATGCATGGGCCAATGCGATTTTCCGTTCACTTCCCCCGGCCGCCCCGCCCAGGATCAGCATTTCGTTTAAGCCGCCCGGCATTGCCGCATAGAAGGCCGTGACGCTGTCGTATTTTCCAAGATAGCGATAGACGAGGAATGACAGCCCTGCCGCTGTGCCCAGGAAAACCGGCAAGATCGCCAGTGTCATCACCCAGCTGCCCAAAAGCCCGATCATCTCGGCCGAGACCCCGGACCCTAGCATCACACCGATCACCGGGATCACGAATGGCCGCAGCCGGTCCGGCCCCCGGATGGGCAACCGCATCATGGCCGCCACCGTGTTCCCGATCATGGGCCCAAGCATCCATGGCAAAGGCAGCCCAGCCCCATAGGCCACACCCGCGCAGATCAACCCGATCATGACGGCGAGCCCTGTTTCCCGATATCCTTCTGACATGGCTGCAGATTTGCATTATCCCCGATGAACCGCTAGCGCATTCGGTGGGAGGATCGCGATATGGATGAATTTGGCCCCGCGACATTCGGCACGCTGAACGCGGACGGTTATGACGCCATGCATGATCCGGGCACCACGGATCAAACCGTTGCCCTGATTGCTGCGCTGGCGCCGGGCAAACGCCTGCTGGAATTAGCGATTGGAACGGGCCGCGTCGCATTGCCCCTCTCCCGGATGGGTTTTGACATTCATGGGATCGAAGCCTCGCCCGATATGATTGCCAAGCTACGCGAAAAACCCGGCGGTGATGCCATTCCCGTCACCATTGGCGATATGAAAGACGTGGCAGCCGATGGCCCCTTTGACCATGTCTTTTTGGTTTTCAACACGCTTTTCAATCTACCCAGTCAAGAAGATCAGATCACCTGCTTTGCCAATGTCGCCAAACAATTGAAACCGGGCGGGACATTCCTGATAGAGGCCTTTGTCCCGGATTTTGCTGATTTCGTTGATCATCAAATGGTCAAGACGCGCAAGCTGGATATGTCCCGGCTTTGGCTTGAGGCGGTAACGCATGACCCGGTCGCCCAGCGCCTGGCCTACCAGCGCGTTCGTATCACCCAAGATGGCATGAAGCTGGTGCCATTGCCCCTGCGCTATGCCTATCCGCCCGAGATTGATCTGATGGCCCGTCTGGCAGGCTTGCAGCCCAAGCATCGCTGGGGCGGTTGGGATAAATCGGATTTCACAGCAAATAGCCGGGTGCATATCTCGGTCTATGAAAAGCCGTGAATGGCAGTCGCCCCGATATCCGGGGCGACGCCGCATTACAAAAGCCCGCCGGGACGCAGCGTGATGTGATCAACCAGAAAGGTATTCGTTTCTGGCGGCAGTCCCAAGTCCTGGCGCAGATGCGCGGACAGATTGTCTACGTCCGGCTGCCAATGCAGGTTTGGGAAACTGGGTGCGTCCGGTGGTCGGCTACGCCGGAAAACCCGTGTCAGGACGGCCAATAAAACCCGGCGCAGACCAAAACTGGCAACCAGATCATCGATCACCTCGCGCGGCGTTTGGCTTGTATCAAGTGGCAGTGCATTCATCACACTATCTCCCTAAAAAGAGGCAAAAATTGCCTGTTACGAATGAGGTTTTGACAAATCGGCCAACGCGCAAATGCAATGCGTGTGTGGTCAGCAACGTCAGATAAAAGGGTGGAAGGATGTCGCCGGGGCGACGGGGGTGTCTTTAGCCGAACCAAGGACCCTTAAGGGCGGCTGCGCCAAACACCGATCGCATCCCACAGGCGGCGGCGGTCTGATATTGATAAATCGTCATCGACAGCCTCCTTCATTTATGGTTGCGATGCGGACGTCATACACGAGCGAAAGCAAAAATCAACAGGCTTGTCCTAGGGTCAAGCTAGCTGTGGCGAAGACACGCCAAAATCTTCAACTTGAAAGCGCTTCGGTCGCCAAATCCAGATAGGCCCGGTCTGCCAAATCAGGCAGTACTTGCATCTGCGCAAGCGTAAACCAGTTCAGCGCGCTGTGTTCATCGTTCGCAATCACCGGTGTCCCAACCCACTCAGTCACCTTAAAGAACCAGTAGGTTGGCGGATCATCGGGCCGTAGGTGTCGGTCCAACATCTTTTTCAGAAACACCGCATTTTTCAGTGATATCGCCAGTTCTTCGCCCAGTTCGCGTGCCAGTGCCGCTTGGGGTGTTTCGCCCGTCTCAATCCGGCCACCGATGAAATCCCAGCGGTTCGGATAATCCTTGCGATGCGGCGCCCGGCGCGCGAGTAAAACCTTATTGTCGCGAACCAAGACAGCAATCGCCGCCTGGATCACGATGAGCCGCCGATATGATGCGTCCCGCGCTTTTTGGCCAAGGCCATTTGTTTTTGGCGTTCGCGGAAACGGGCTTTGTCGTCTTCGGTCGTTTCGTCCACGCATTGATGACAGGCCACACCGGCCTCAAACGCGGGGTGGTTGCGGTCTTCGGGCATCAGCGGTCGGCGGCAGGCATAGCATAGGATATGCGGCCCTTCTTTCAGCCCGTGCCCGACGCTGACCCGCGCATCAAAGACAAAGCATTCGCCGTCCCATTTGCTGTCTTCCTGCGGCACTTCTTCAAGGTATTTCAGGATGCCGCCCTTGAGGTGGTACACATCCTCAACCCCTTGACCCATCAGATAATTCGTTGATTTCTCGCACCGGATACCCCCCGTGCAGAACATCGCGATTTTCTTGTTGTGGAACCGGTGTTTATTTTCTTCCCACCAGGCGGGGAATTCACCAAAGCTTTTGGTTTCGGGGTCGACCGCCCCGTCAAAGGTGCCAATCGCCACTTCGTAATCATTGCGCGTGTCAATCACCGCCACGTCGGGCGCGCTGATCAAAGCGTTCCAATCGGCTGGATCCACATAGTTCCCAACCTGCGCAACCGGATCAACATCCGGCTGCCCCATGGTCACGATTTCCTTTTTCAGCCGGACTTTCATCCGGTGAAATGGCGGCGTGGTTGCCGTGCTTTCTTTCCATTCCAGATCAGCACATCCCGGCAGTGCCCGGATATGCGCGATCACTGCGTCAATACCCGCCCGGTCCCCGGCAATTGTGCCGTTGATCCCTTCGCCAGCCAAGAGCAGTGTGCCGGTGATCCCCCGCGATTTGCACAGTTCTTGCAAAGGGCCTTGCAGCGCAGGCGGGTCGTCAAACCGCGTAAAGTGGTAAAGGGCAGCAACTGTAAACATGGGACTCGATTTACGCCTGTCTGATCAAAGGGGCAAGTCAGCTTGACGCTGCAATGGCCAAACCATCGGCGACGGCCGTAAACGCCTCGGTCCGTTCAAGCGCGGCCTTGGGGAACATATCGACCATCGTCTTTTCCACCACTTGCAGCAGGCTTGAGCCCCCCACGAAAACGATTTTACCAATCCGGTCCGCTGTGATCCCGGCCAAATCAAGCGTTTGCGCTGCGCAGGTCCCGATTTGCCTGGCCTGATCTTCCAATATCGCCGCCATGGCCTGTTCCGTGAAAGGCGCCGCGAGCCCCCGTTCGATCACATCAAGCATAATCGCCGCATCGCTGATACCGGTCTTGTTCACCTCAATTTTTCCCGCTTCGACGGCGAAGGCCATGTCGTGCCCCAGCTCCATCTCAAGCACTGTTTTCAGCCGCTCAAAAAGCGCGGGATCAATGCCCAGCTTGGCGAAATCTGCCGCCATACGCCGGTTTTCGGCTGTGTAAACAAAGGGGATTTTCTGCCATGTCGCCAGATCGTTGAAGATCGCATTCGGCGCGATATGTCGCCCTGCGCCCATCGCATTGCGTATCTCGGCCCCCCGTCCCAAAAGCGGCATGACCCGTGCGATTGAAATCGCCCGGTCAAAATCGGTTCCGCCGACCCGCACCCCGTGGCTGGCGATAATCCGGGTCGCATTACCGTCCCGTTCGAAGATTGAGAAATCAGACGTCCCGCCCCCGATATCCACGATCAGCCCCAGATCACCTTTATCCAAAGGCCCGCTGGCCAGCGCTGCGGCGTCGGGTTCATACATGAATGACACATCTTTGAAACCGGCCACCATGTAAGCCTCGCGCAGGTCGATTTCAGCTTGGGCGTTGCGCGCGTCATCACTGGAATGAAACCGCACCGGCCGCCCCGACAGCGCCAGATCATAGGTTTCGCCGGTTTCCGCCTCGGCCCGTTCCCGGATCATCCGCAAGAACCGCGCAACCACTTCGATCAGGGTCAGCCGTTCATAGGCGATTTGCCGTTTCTCGCGCATCAGCGCGGTTCCCAGCACGGATTTGAGCGCCCGCATGAACCGCCCTTCGCGCCCATCAATCAGCGCGGCATTTGCCACGGACCCGTAGGTTGTCACCTTGCGATCATAGTCAAAGAACACCGATGTCGGCAGCGTCGTGCGCCCCGGTTCAACCGCGATCAAATGTGGACGCCCGGCAACCATCACCCCGGCTGCTGTATTGGAGGTCCCAAAGTCGATACCCAATGTCGCCATGTCTTGCCTCCTTATCCATATCAGAAAGGGGCGCGGGCTAATCCATCAGGCGGGCGGGATCAAGACAAAATTGCCGAAATGCGCCTTTTGCAGGAACGCGTCCTGCGCCTGGGCGATGTCGGCCAGATCGAATGTCTTGGCCAGCAATGGGCGGATTTCGCCCGCCTCGATATAACGGATCAGATTGGGGAAAACCGGCGCGTCCCAGGCCGTGCTGCCAAAAAGCGTGATGTCTTTGAGATACATATCCCGCAGATCAAGCGCGACGATCGGCCCTGCAATCGCCCCCGAGGATGCATAACGCCCGCCCCGCCGCAGCAGTTGCAGCATTTGTCCGAACCCTTCGCCCCCGACATTGTCGATCACAACATCAACGGCGTTTTCACCCAAAAGCCCGATCAGATCGCTGCCCCGGTCGCAAACCTGATCCGCCCCAATCCCGGCCACAAGATCCGCCTTTGCCCCGCTGGCTACGCCCACAACTTGGGCCCCACGCCGTTTGGCCAATTGCACCGCTGCCGACCCCACGCCGCCTGAGGCACCGGTCACCAGTACCCGATCCCCCGCGCTGACCTTGGCCCGTTCAAGCATCGTCTCGGCTGTGCCATAGGCGCAGGGGATCGTCGCCAGCTCTGCGTCGGTCCAGTCGCAATTGACGGCGAAAACCTCGGTTAGCGGAACTTTGACATATTGCGCAAAGGCCCCATCGAAATCGGATGCCATCCAGATATTGTCATATGTGTCGAACCCGTCTGGACGCATACAGGCCCGCACAATCACCCGCTTGTCCAGCAATTCAGGCGGGCCTTGCACAACGGTCCCGCAGCAATCGGTCCCCTGGATTAGCGGAAAGGGCGTAGCGGCGTTCCAGCCGCCGTCTGCCTTTTGATCATCGCTGGTAGATGCGGCGGTATCGTCGGTGCTGGACGTGACTGTTTTCGAATACCAGCCCAAGCGCGTGTTGATTTCCGTGTTGTTGACCCCAGCCGCGCCAACCCTGATCAGAACCTCGCCCGCGGCCGGGACCGGTGTTGGGACCTGTTGCGCCTCAAGCTTGTCATAACCCCCATTCCCGGTTGTCACGATTGCAAACATGGTAGCGGGTATGCGCATGAGGCCGGTCCTTTGGTCAACTGACCCTAGCATCGCAAATCCGACCAGCCAGAACCACTGGCAAATGCCGCGCCCCATGCTAACGTTGCAGCATGACCAAAATTATCTGGATGACCGACCCGCATTTCCAAAACGACGGCACGATACGCGGCCTGAATCCGCGCACCCGTCTGAAGGCCGCCATTGATCATATGAACGCCCATCATGCAGATGCGGATTTTATGGTGCTAAGTGGTGATTTGGTCGGCGATGATATCGCCGGTGATTATCGTATGCTGGCCGAATATCTGGCCCAATCCCGCATCCCCGTTTATCCAATGGTCGGCAATAATGACGACCGGCAAGGGTTTCGCGCCCAATTGTCCCTGCCGCCAACTGCCATGGCTGACTTTATCCAATATCGCATCGACACGCCTGAAGCCGTGTTTTTATGCCTTGATACCCATATGGTTGGCAGTCATGCAGGGCAATTTTGCCAGGCCCGGCTGGATTGGCTGCGCGGAAACCTGACCGATAAGCCGACTTATGTCTTTATGCATCACCCGCCCTTGGCCCTGCATTTACCCAAGCAGGATGAGATCAAGCTGGCCGATGATGCGGCCTTTCTTGATCTGATCTGCAATGAAGGGCAGGTCAAATATCTGTTCATTGGCCATGTCCACCGGCCCACCTGTGGCACGGTGCGCGGCATTCCATTTGCCACGCTGGGGGCGATTTCCTTTCAGGCCCCGGCGCCGCAGCCCGCCTGGGATTGGGACAGTTTCACCCCCGCAGCAGAGGCCCCGCATTACGGGGTGTTATATGTCGAGCATGGGGATGTGACCCTGCAATATACCCAGTTTTGCCCCTATGAGACGGGGATCGAGAGCTAGGGTCAGGACCCTAGCGCTTTTTCTGGAACAGAAGTGACAGCAGCCCCAATATCGCCGAGACAACCATCAACAGCAGCGACACGGCATTCAGCACCGGGGTCGAGCCTTGTTTGAGCTTATCAAACATCGTGATGGTCAGGGGCGAATCTGATCCCACCAGCATCAGCGTGGTGTTGAAATTTTCAAAGCTCATCAACATCGCCACCACGGCCGAGGCCACAATTGCAGGTAGCAGGAAAGGCAATGTGATTTGCCGGATCGCCCCCCATTTGCTGGCCCCAAGGTTCAGCGCGGCCTCTTCCAGGCTGGGGTCGAATTTTTGCAATCGCGCCGAAATCACCAGTGTCGCGAAGGTCGTGATGAATGAAAACTGCCCCAGAATGACCAGCGGCAGCCCTGGGCGCAGCCCGTCAAACCACATGCCCGTCGCATCTTCGAGCGTGTTGGCCACTGAGCTGAAGAACACCAGAATAGAGATCCCCAGGATCACCCCTGGAATGATCAGCGGGAGCAGCATCAGCATGTATAGAAACGCTTTTCCTTTGAAATTATATCTTACGAAGAGAAACGCGTTACAGGTGCCAACCAACACAGCCAGCCCCGACACCCATGCCGCCACAAAGGCCGACGTCCCGATCGACCGCATGATCGCCCGTTCGTTGAATACTCCGATAAACGGGGCTTCATTGCCGAAAAACCAGGCCAGGGTGAACCCTTCCCACGGCAGGGACGGAAAAACGCTGTTGTTGAACGCGAAGACGCAAACCACTACCAAAGGCAGCCCTAGATAGACAAAGAATGTCGCCACATAGGCCCGGTAGCACCATTTGGTGAATGCGCGTTGCGGGATGCTTGTGATCATGACCGCCCCATCGTGTTCGACAGCGATTGCCCCGACAGTTTCAGCCCTGCAAAGACCACAAGTGATGACAATGCCAGCAGCAGGAACCCGAAGGCAGAGCCGAGTTCCCAGTTAAAGCGCGTGATGAACTGCGTGTAGATCATCCCCGTGAACCACAGGCTGTCTTTGCCCCCCAAAAGGATTGGCGTCAGGTAATTGCCCAGCGACAGCATGAACACCACGATACATCCCGACACGATCCCCGGCATCGCATGGGGGATCACGATTTCCCGCAAGATCGATGTGCTGGTCCCGCCCAGGTCATACCCCGCCTCGATCAGGCTATCGTCCAGGCTGTCCAGCGTTGTCACCAGCGGCACAACCATGAACAAGATTGAGGTATAGACCAGCCCCACCATGATCGCGGCATCATTATACAGCATCTCAACCGGCCCGCTGACCAGCCCAAGCGATTGCAGCAGGTTCGAAAACACACCTGTTTCCCGCAACAGGATCATCCAGCCGAAGGTCCGCACCAGCTCAGAGACCCAAAACGGGATCATGCACATCAAAAACAAGGTGGTTTTCGTGCGTCCCTTGGTCAATTTTGCGATGTAATAGGCGATCGGAAAGCCGATCAGCAATGTCAGCACCGTCGCCAGAATAGACATGATCGCTGTCCGTCCGAAGGTCCGCCAATAAAGTGGCTCTGTAAAAAAGGCGGCGTAATTGTCGAACCCTGTCTCATATTCCCGCGGCCCGATCTTTTCGCTGATCGACACCAGAAACAGCCCGATATGCGGCAAGATGATCAGCACCGTCAGCCAAAGCAGGATCGGCGCCAGCAACAGGTAAAGCCCAAGACGAGAGGCGTCAGATCGCATCAGCCCGCCCCTGCCGCCGCGTAACAGCGCGCCTGATCAGGCTGCCAGCTGGTGCGCACAGCGTCGCCCTTTTGCAAATTGGCAAAGCCCCCCGTTTGCGGCAATGCCACAGTCAAAAGCCCGCCTTGCACGTCTTTGACCGTCACCGTGCTGTTGGCACCGTTAAACAGCACCGTTTCAACCGTACCGTTTTGTATATTTGCACCCTCTGGCGCATCCGCACCGCTGGGCAGGAGTGCAATCGCCTCGGGCCGCAGGAAAAGCTGCGCCGGCGTCCCTTCGGCAAGCGCCCTATCCGCGCCCACCACCCGCATCGATGCACCGTTTTGCGTTGAGAGTGTCATCATGCCATCCGTCACGGCTGTCACCTGCGCGTCGATCTTGTTCGCATCCCCCACAAATCCCGCCACAAAGGCGGTTTGGGGCGCGTGGTAGACATCATGCGGCGTGCCGATCTGTTCGAAACGGCCATTGTTCATCACGGCGATATTGTCGCTCATCACCAGGGCTTCGGACTGATCATGGGTGATGTAAACGAAGGTCGTGTTGAACGCAGATTGCAGGGTTTTCAGCTCAACCTTCATATGTTCGCGCAGCTTCAGATCAAGCGCGCCGAGCGGTTCGTCCAGCAGCAGAACATCAGGTTCCAGCACCATGCAGCGGGCGATGGCGACACGCTGTCTTTGCCCGCCTGACAATTGATCCACCCGCCGTTCCGCCACATTGGGTAACCCCACACGGGCCAGCACCTCGGTCACGCGGGTTTTGATTTCGGCTTTTGCAACGCCCCGCTGACGCAGCCCAAAGCCCACATTATCCCCGATATTCATTGTCGGAAACAGCGCCAGATGCTGGAAGACCATAGAGACGGGCCGCTTATTCGGCGGCACCCCGATCATGGAGCGCCCTTTGATCAGCAAATCGCCCCCCGATGGGGCCTGAAACCCTGCGATCATCCGCAGCAGTGTCGTTTTCCCGCAGCCCGACGGCCCCAGAATGGAAAAGAAGGATCCTTGCGGAACATCAAAGCTGACCTGATCCACGGCGCGAAAGCTGTCGAAATCCTTGATCAGGTCACGGCATTCAAGGTCGGGGGGTGTCTGTGCCAAAGGGGGCATCCTTTTCGCTTCGGTAAAGGGGCGCGCAGCCGCGCCCCTTACTGACCCGCAAATTGCGGTTTAGTTTGCGGCGTTGATCCGGTCCAGTGTGGCGCCTTCCAGCGCTTCCAGACCTGCGGGCACAGGTGGATACCACTTGATGTTATCAATGGCCGCCTGATCAAAGCTGCCCTGATAACGCGCTTTGAGATCAGCGCTGACACCGGCATCACCATCCACGGCGGCCGTAAAGTTACCCGCATTATTGGTGATCATTGCCGCGATATCCGGGCGCATGACGAAGTTGATCCAATCATAAGCCGCATCATCGGCCCGTCCGCGCGCAGGCAGAACAAATGTATCGATCCAGCCCAGCGCACCGGCCTCGGGTGCGACGAATGTGATATCAGGGTTATCGGCATTCAGCTGCCAGCCGCCGGTATCCCACGCCATCGATGCCACAACCTCGCCCGAGCGCAGCAGGTTCTGGATTTCATCGCCGCCTTCCCAATAGGTTTTCACATTGGGTTTGCATTCGGTCAGCGTGGCCTCAACCGCATCAAGGATTTCCTGATAAGCGGCGGTGTCATCATAAGCCGCAAAAGGATCAAGCCCCATCGCATAGGCAAAGCCGATCAATGTCGGACGGCGCAGACGGTAGGATACCTTGCCCGCAAACGCGGCATCGCAAAGATCAAGGTAGTCAGTCACCTCACCCGCCATGGCTGTATTCACGACCAGCCCGCTGGTGCCCCAGACATGTGGAAGCCCGTAAACTTCGCCCTCATAGGTGGTGTTTGCTGCGGTGGCCGCCAGCATGGACGGGATGAACAGATCGGCCTCAATCCGGGACATATCCATGGGCTTGTAGATGCCGAATTCTTCTTGCGCGCTGGTGATCCGGTCTTGGCTGGGCTGGGCCAGATCAAACCCGCCGCCATTGGTTGCGCGCAGCTTGGCGATCATTTCTTCGTTGTTCGAGGTGGTCACTTCGACCGTATGGCCGGTTTCGGCTTCAAACATCGCGATCACATCCTCGGGTGCGTAACCGCCCCAAGTCAGCAAACGCAATGTGTCCGCATGGGCCATTTGCGCGGTCAAGGCAGAGGCTGCAATCACAGTTGCAAGTGTTGGATATTTCATGGGTTTCTCCCTGTTTGGATAAAGTGGCAAGAAGACGCGGACACCATTATTGTAACAGTATTAAGTCGCGGTGCCGCGCCTGTGGTCATTTGCGCCCTGGCCTTGCCAAGCCAGCCGGACGCGCAACCGGATGTTGAATGCAAAGCACCCATCATGTGAATTTCCGGAACAGTTTGGTTTGATCAAACATGCCTTCAAGCTCTTCCACGCGTTCGCGCGTTTCGCCCCAATTGAGCGTCTGCACCGCTGAAATCATCGTCTCAAGCAGCAAGAGCGCGGTTGCCATCGAATCCCAAGCCGACGGCGCCACGATCCGATTGCAAAAACAGACCTCGGCGATTTGATGAATGGGCGAGCGCCACTGATCCGTCATCAGAATAATCCGCGCCCCGCGTTCGCGCGCCATATCGGCCAATTTCAGCGTGTTGTTTTCATAACGCCGCACATCAAAGATCAAAAAGACATCGCCTTCTTGCGCGTTCAACAGGTAATGCGGCCATGTATTGGCCGAAGATTGCACCTGCGTCAGGTTCCGCCGGATGACCTGCATATGCAGAAACATATATTCCGCAAGCGTATGGGTGATCCGCCCCCCGACAATGTAAAGATGCCGCTTTTCATCGGCCATCAATGCGCAGGCCTGATCAAAATCATCGGGGTCGATATGCCCCAATGTCAGCCGCACGTTTTCCATCACGGCCTGGGTGAACCTGTTCAGGATATGTTCCGACGGTGCCGCCTCGGCCCAGGTGTCATGTTTGGCGATGGGGGTTTTGATTTGCGCGCTAAGCTCATCCCGGATACCGGCCTGAAATTCAGGATAACCGTTAAAGCCCAGCTTTTGCACCATACGGGCCACGGTGGGCACCGAAACTTCGGCATCTTTGGCAAGCGCGGTCAACGGTCCCAGCCCCGAAGCGGGGTAATTTTCAAGTACAGATAGCGCCAGTTGGCGTTCCGCACGGGTAAAGCTATCCAACATATCATGGATGCGATCTGAGATCGTTTTTTCCACTTCCGTCATCTTGTCACCCGAGTTGTTCAAAAAATTATCAACGCGCCCAGCGCTGTTATGAATTTTTCACAATACTGTTGACATCGCACAGTTTTGGCAAGCTATTTGTTGCGAAGGATGTGCATGGAACAACAAAACCAAGATAGCATTACGCGTGTTTCGCGGCAAAACGGGCTCTCGCCCGTGGTCCTGGTGTGCGAACATGCGGCCCATCATATTCCAACGGAATTGGGTACACTGGGACTGAGCGATGAGGCCCGCTTTAGCCATATTGCCTGGGACCCCGGCGCATTGGGTGTTGCCCGTGCCATGTCAGAGGTCCTGGATGCCACGCTTGTAGCCGCCTCGGTGTCGCGTCTTGTCTATGACTGCAACCGCCCGCCCGAGGCCCCCGACGCCATGCCTGCCAAGAGCGAGGCCTTTGAAGTGCCCGGCAATGTCGCATTGTCCGATGCGTCGCGCCAGGCCCGTGTCAGCCAGTATTACGAGCCCTTTCGCAAAACCCTGTCCGGTGAAATCGCCCGTAAGGACAAAGCCGTCATCGTGACCATTCACAGCTTTACCCCCATTTATCATGGCGCCAAGCGTGACGTGGAAATCGGAATTTTGCACGATACCGACCAACGCTTTGCCGATGTTCTTTTGGACGTGGCCGACGGGTTTAATGTGCAGCGCAACGCCCCCTATGGCCCCGAAGATGGTGTGACGCATACCCTGCGTCTGCATGCTATTTCGCATGGCCATCTGAATGTCATGATAGAGATTCGCAATGATCTGATCCAAACCGAGGCCGCCCAGCTGGCCATGGGTCAGAAACTGGCTGATTGGGTTGCCCAGGCCTTACAGAAAACCATGGCAGACCCATGCAAGCGGTGATGCGCGGATATATCCGCGTCGTTGACGCAGTGAATTACCGGCTGGGCCGGGTGATGATGTATGGCATCTTTGTTTTGATGGGGATTTTGCTGTGGTCCTCAATCAGCAAGACGTTTTTCCTGCCATCCCTTTGGACCCTGGAAATGGCCCAATTCGTAATGGTTGGCTATTACATTCTGGGCGGGCCCTATTCATTGCAGCTTGGGTCAAACGTGCGGATGGATTTGCTTTATGGTGGCTGGTCCGTCCGGCGCAAAGCCTGGTTTGACGCCTTCACGGTCCTGTTCCTGATCTTCTATCTGGGCGTTTTGCTATACGGGGCGATTGCATCGACCGCCTATTCACTGGGCTATTGGCGGGACGCGCCCATTTCATACTTGTTTGGTGTCATCCTGGGCACAGAAGACGTCGGCCGCCTCGAACAATCGTCTTCTGCTTGGCGCCCCTATATGTGGCCTATCAAAGCGGTCATGATTGTCGGCTTCTTTTTGATGCTGCTGCAATGCATCTCGGAGCTGTTCAAGGACATTCTGCGCCTGAAGGGGACGGATATCTGATGCCTTACGAAATGATCGCCACATTGATGTTTTCGACCATGATGCTGATGCTTTTGACCGGGCAACGTGTCTTTGGCGCGATTGGGTTTATTGCGGTGATTGCGGCGCTTTTGCTTTGGGGAGATCGGGGCGGCTACGATATCGGGTTTTCCGCGGCAATGAAGCTGATGAACTGGTATCCGCTGCTGACCTTGCCGATGTTCATTTTCATGGGCTATGTCCTATCGGAATCGAAGATTGCCGATGATCTGTACCGCATGTTCCATGTCTGGATGGGTGGGCTGCGCGGTGGTTTGGCGATCGGAACAATTGGTCTGATGGTCCTGATTTCCGCAATGAACGGGTTATCCGTCGCAGGCATGGCCATCGGAGCCACGATTGCGCTGCCAGAGCTGCTGAAGCGCGGTTATGACAAGCGGATGGTCACCGGCGTGATCCAGGCCGGGTCATCGCTGGGGATCCTGGTGCCGCCCTCTGTTGTGCTGGTGCTTTATGCGATGATCGCCCGCCAGCCTGTCGGCCAGCTTTGGCTGGCTGGGATCGTGCCGGGGCTGATGATGGCCGCGATGTTTGTGGCCTATATCGTGATCCGCTGCCGGATGAACCCCGATCTGGGCCCCATCCTAAGCGACAAAGACCGCAACCTGCCCCGCGCCGAAAAGCTGCGCCTTTTGCGGGCGGGCCTTTTGCCATTGATTATCTTTGCCACCATGATGGTGCCCTTTGTGAATGGCTGGACATCGCTGGTCGAAAGCTCGGCCATTGGGGCGCTGGCGGCCTTTTTGGCAGCGGTTCTAAAAGGACGGATGACCCGCGAGGTGTTCGAGAACTCGGTCCGTAACACGCTGGGCATTACATGCATGTTCATGTGGATCATTCTGGCCGCACTGGCCTTTGGCGCGGTGTTTGACGGGTTGGGCGCCGTGAAAGCGATTGAGGGGCTCTTTACTGAGCGTTTGTCGCTCAGCCCCTGGATGATCCTGATCTTGATGCAGCTGAGCTTTATCGTGATGGGCACTTTTTTGGATGACACGGCCATGCTGGTCATTGTTGCCCCGCTTTACGTCCCCTTGGTCGGTGCGCTGGGCTTTGATCTGATCTGGTATGGGATCCTTTATACGATCACGACGCAGATCGCCTACATGACCCCGCCATTTGGCTACAACCTGTTCCTGATGCGCGCGATGGCCCCGCCCGAGATTTCACTACGCGACATCTATGGTTCAATCACACCATTTGTGCTGGTCATGGTTCTGGCCCTGGCGTTGGTGATGATCTTTCCCGGCCTCGCCACCTGGTTGCCCAGTTATGTCTACGGAAATTAAAGCAATAGCCGGGGTAACCGGCATCAACCAACAAGGAGAAAACAAATGACGACGAGACGTAAGTTTATCCAGGGTGCCGCTGTTGCCGCACCCGCCACCCTGGCTGCCCCGGCGCTGGCCCAAAGCACGATCACGTGGCGGATGCAGACCTATGCGGGTGCAGCTTTGGCCGCAGAGGTGATCGACCCGGCCATTGAAATGTTCAACGCCATCGCGGGCGACCGGATGCAGATTGAGCTGTTCTATGCAGACCAGCTTGTCCCCACGGGCGAGCTGTTCCAGGCCTTGCAGCGCGGCACAATTGACGCCGTGCAATCTGATGATGACAGCATGGCCTCACCCACCGAGGTTACCGTGTTCGGCGGCTATTTCCCGTTTGGGTCGCGCTATTCGCTGGATGTTCCTGTGCTGTTCAACCGCTACGGGCTGAACGAGATTTGGGCCGAAGAATATGAAGCCGTTGGCGTCAAGCATGTCAGCGCAGGTGCCTGGGACCCATGCCATTTCGCCACCAAAGACCCGATCCGCAGCCTTGCTGATCTGGAAGGCAAGCGCATCTTTACCTTCCCAACTGCGGGCCGGTTCCTGTCGCAATTCGGGGTCGTCCCGGTGAACCTGCCTTGGGAAGACATTGAAGTCGCCGTGCAAACAGGTGAACTGGACGGGATTGCCTGGTCGGGGATCACCGAAGACTACACCGTGGGCTGGGCCGATGTGACCAACTACTTCCTGACAAACAATATCTCAGGCGCGTGGATTGGACACTTCTTTGCTAATATGGACCGCTGGAACGAATTGCCCGAAGATCTGCAAAAGCTTTTCCAGGTCTGCTGCGAGCAATCGCATTACTACCGCCAGCATTGGTATTGGGGCGGCGAGGCTGACCTGCGTGTCAACGGCACCAAGATGGAGCTGACAACCATCCCAGATGAAGAATGGGCCCAGGTCGAAGATGCGGCGCAAGTCTTCTGGGAAGAAATCGCAGCCGAAAGCGACACCAAGCGCCGGGTTGTTGATATCTTCAAGAAATACAATGCCGACATGGTCAAAGCTGGCCGGCCATATCGCTACGGCTAATACCGCGCGACGCAGTCCCGGGCTTGACCCGGGACCTCAAACAGAACGCAATTGGAGGCCCCGGATCACGTCCGGGGCGCCGTCACGATAAAGGAAACCGAAATGCCCGGATTGCTGACCTTCGATGACCTCAAAGCCCGTGTCGCAGAGGGATCAATTGACACGGTTCTGACTGTATTTCCCGACATGCAGGGCCGTTTGATGGGGAAACGGTTTCACGCCGTGAACTTTGTCGAGACCTCATTCAAAGAAACCCATTGCTGCAACTATCTGCTGGCCACCGATCTTGAGATGGCCACCCCGGATGGTTACGCATCCAGCAGTTGGGAAAAGGGCTATGGCGATTACATCATGGCCCCCGATCTTGCCACGATCCGCGAATTACCCTGGCTTGAGGGCACCGCGATGGTGCTTTGCGATATTCTGGACCACCACACACATGAACCGGTGCCGCATGCGCCACGTCAGGTGCTGAAACGCCAGGTCGATCGGCTAAAGGCGCTGGGCTTTGACGCCATGATGGCCACTGAGCTGGAATTTTTCCTGTTTGAAAAGTCATTTGATGATATCCGCCGGTCGGGCTTTCGTGATCTCACCCCGATCAGCGGCTATAATGAAGACTATGCCATTCTGCAGACCACCAAGGAAGAAGGCGTCATGCGCCCGATCCGCAATCATTTGTTTGCCGCGGGTCTGCCCATCGAAAACTCAAAGGGTGAGGCCGAAACAGGTCAGGAAGAGCTGAACATTCGCTATGCCGCCGCCATCGATTGCGCGGACCATCATACGATTGCCAAAAATGCCATTAAGGAAATCGCCTGGCAGCAGGGCCATGCTGCGACTTTCCTGCCCAAGTGGCACCATGACAAGGTAGGCAGCTCATCTCATGTCCATCAATCGCTTTGGGTGGATGGCAATCCCGCCTTTTTTGACCCCGATGCCGATCTGGGCATGTCCACGTTGATGAAACATTACATGGCCGGGCTAATCGCTTACTCGCCCGATTACACCTTTTTCCTGGCCCCCTATGTCAACAGCTACAAGCGCTTTGCAAAGGGGACCTTCGCCCCCACAAAAACCGTCTGGTCTGTCGATAACCGCACGGCGGGCTTTCGCCTTTGTGGGGATGGCACCAAGGGCGTTCGGGTCGAATGCCGCATCGGCGGGTCTGATCTGAACCCCTATCTGGCACAGGCCGCGATGCTGGCCGCTGGCATCAAGGGAATTGAGGATAAGATGGAACTTGCCCCACCAACGAGGGGTGACGTCTATGAAGACGCCAAGGCACAGGACATCCCGCAGACCCTGCGCGCGGCGACTGAGACGCTGCGCAACTCTGCATTTCTGCGTGCCGCGATGGGCGATGATGTGATCGATCACTACACCCGCTGCGCCGAATGGGAACAAGAAGAATTTGACCGCGTTGTCACCGATTGGGAAATCGCGCGCGGTTTTGAAAGGGCTTAAGGAATGATCCGCTGTATTTCACCTATCGACGGTTCGGTCTTTGCCGAACGCGCCGTGCTGACCCCTGCCGCCGCGAAGGATGCCGTGTCGCGCGCCAAGGCCGCGCAGGCCGATTGGGCGGCCCGCCCGCTGGCCGAGCGTATCGCGTTGGTTCGCGAAGGTGTTGCCCAAATCGGTGCTATGAACGACCAGATTGTGCCCGACCTTGCCCGCCAGATGGGCCGTCCCATCCGTTATGGTGGCGAGTTCGGCGGCTTTAATGAGCGTGCAAGCCATATGGCCGATATTGCGGCAGATGCCCTGGCTGATATCGTTGTGGAAGACAGCACTGCCTTTCGTCGCGTTATCAAGCGTGTCCCTCATGGTGTGGTGCTGGTCGTTGCCCCCTGGAACTATCCTTATATGACCGCAATCAACACGGTCGCCCCAGCGTTGATCGCCGGGAATACCGTTATGCTAAAACATGCCAGCCAGACGCCCCTTGTGGGCGAACATCTGGCCGAAGCCTTTCATAGCGCGGGCATTCCGGCGGACGTTTTCCAGAACGTCTTTTTGGACCATCAAACCACGTCCGACCTGATCGCAGCCAAGAGCTTTGGTTTTGTCAATTTCACCGGCTCTGTCGGCGGCGGGCGCGCGATGGAAACCGCGGCGGCGGGCACGTTTACGGGCATTGGGCTGGAATTGGGCGGCAAAGACCCCGGCTATGTCTGCGATGACGCCGATTTGGACGTCGCCGTTGAGACACTGATCGATGGCGCGATGTTCAATTCGGGCCAATGCTGCTGCGGGATTGAACGGATTTACGTGGCCGAACAGCATTTTGACGCCTTTGTCGAAAAGGCGGTCGCGATTGTGAAGGGATATAAGCTCGGCAACCCCCTCGACCCCGAAACGACGCTGGGCCCCATGGCCCATAAACGTTTTGCCGATGAGGTGCGCGGCCAGATCGCTGATGCGGTTGCAGCTGGGGCCACGGCCCATATCGCCCCTTTTGCAGCCGACGATGGCGGTGCCTATCTGACCCCGCAAATCCTGACCAATGTCACCCATGATATGCGCGTAATGCGCGAAGAGAGCTTTGGGCCTGTCGTCGGGATTATGCCCGTCAAGGATGACGCCGAAGCCATTGCCATGATGAATGATAGCGATTTTGGTCTGACGGCCTCGGTCTGGACCCAGGATGTCGCCCGGGCAGAGGCCATCGCCGACCAGATCGAAACCGGCACTGTCTTTATGAACCGCGCAGATTATCTTGATCCGGGCCTGTGCTGGACCGGCTGCAAGGATACCGGGCGCGGCGGCGGTTTGTCTGTAATCGGCTATCACAATCTGACCCGTCCAAAATCATACCACCTGAAGAAGGCCTGACACATGACCCTGACTGCCAATTGGTCTTATCCAACTGCCGTGCGCTTTGGCGCAGGACGCATTGCCGAAATCGCGGATGCCTGCGCTGCTGCTGGGATCAAGAAACCGCTTTTGATTACAGATCGCGGTTTGGCCGACATGGCGATCACCACCAAAACGCTGGACCTGCTGGAGACCGCTGGTCTGGGCCGCGCCATCTTTGCGGATGTGGATCCCAACCCCAATGAAAAGAATGCCGCCGCGGGTGTGCAGGCCTTCAAGGAAGGCGGGCATGACGGTGTCGTGGCCTTTGGCGGTGGATCGGGGCTTGATCTGGGCAAGCTGGTGGCGTTCCTGGCCGGGCAAACCCGGCCTTTGTGGGATTTTGAAGATATCGGCGATTGGTGGACCCGCGCCGATGCCGATGCCATTGCCCCCATCGTAGCCGTGCCCACCACGGCCGGAACCGGATCCGAGGTGGGGCGCGCCAGCGTCATCACCAATTCCGAAACGGAAGAGAAAAAGATCATCTTCCATCCCAAATTTCTGCCAACTGTCGTGATCTGCGACCCCGAGCTGACGGTTGGGATGCCCAAGTTCATCACGGCGGGCACCGGGCTTGATGCCTTTGCCCATTGTGTCGAGGCTTATTGTTCGCCCCATTACCACCCGATGTCGCAAGGCATGGCGCTTGAAGGGATGCGGCTGGTAAAGGAATATCTGCCACGCGCATATGATGACGGCACAGACCTTGAGGCGCGCGCCCATATGATGTCCGCCGCCGCGATGGGGGCAACTGCGTTTCAAAAGGGCCTTGGTGCGATCCATGCGCTGTCCCATCCGATTGGCGCGATGTATCACACCCATCACGGCACAACGAACGCGGTTTGCATGCCTGCAGTCCTACAATTCAACAAACCGGCGATCACGGCGGTTTTGGCTGATGCCGCCAATTATCTGGGAATTTCCGGTGGGTTTGACGGGTTTTGCGCCTATGTGGATGACCTGAATGCCCGTCTTGGGGTGCCGAAAACGCTAACCGCGCTTGGCGTGGAAAATCCCGACATTGATCGTATCGTCACTGGCGCGCTTGCCGACCCGAGCACTGGTGGCAACCCTGTTGAAATGAACAAAGAGAATACAACAGCGCTGTTGGAGGCGTGTCTTTAAGGGGTTTTAGCCTGGCATCGGCAGGGAAAATCCGTCTTGGCAGCCGTCTGATAGACAATGTCGCGGCGGCGTCTTAAAGGCATATGAACGTACGTTTAATTGATGTTAGAACTGCTGTGGTTACAGATCATTTTCGGCAAGGAAGTTACATGAAGTTAACGGACCCTGATCGGCTTTTTCCTGCAGAACCCCGTATTCGGTTCCTGGCGCGCGCGCTTTATGAACCGATTGCGGAGTTGCCGATCATCAGTCCGCATGGCCATTGCGACGCCAGCTGGTTTGCCAAAAACACCCGCTTTCCCGATCCTGCGCAGCTTTTCGTGGTGCCTGATCACTATGTGTTTCGGATGCTTGTGTCGCAGGGCGTATCAATGGACGATCTGGGCATTCCCCGCGCTGATGGCAGTGTCCCTGACACAGACCCCCGCGATATCTGGCGCCGCTTTGCCGAGCACTACCATCTGTTCCGCGCCACCCCGTCTGCAATGTGGCTAGATCATTCCTTTGAGCATGTCTTTGGCGTCAATGAACGGCTGAACGCCGATACGGCCGATGCGATATATGATCATATCGACGCGAAATTGGCCCAGGATGCCTACCTGCCCCGCGCCCTTTATGATCGGTTCAATGTTGAGGTCTTGGCAACCACCGAAGGCCCGATGGATGACATGAGCTGCCACCGGGAAATCGCGGCCAGCGGGTGGACCGGCCGTGTGATTACAACCTATCGGCCCGATGCCGTTGTTGATCCCGAATATGAAGGATTCCGCGATAATCTGGCAGCCTTCGGCAAGGTCACCGGCGAAGATACCACGACATGGGCGGGCTATTTGAAGGCGCATCGCATTCGCCGTGCCTATTTCAAGAAATATGGGGCCACTGCCACCGATCACGGCCACCCAACGGCCCGGACCGAAGATTTGGACAAGGCCGACGCCGCCGCCCTTTATGCCAAAGTCCGTAGCGGCGCCTGCACTACTGCCGAGGCTGAGGTATTCCGCGCCCAAATGCTGACCGAGATGGCCAAGATGAGCCTTGATGACGGTCTGGTTTTGCAAATCCATGCGGGCAGTCGGCGCAATCACTCGGCCAAGGTTTTTGCATCGCATGGGCGGGACAAGGGCTTTGATATCCCATCGCCGACCTCATATGTTTCAGCGCTCAAGCCAATGCTGGATGCGGTCGGGATGGAACCTGACCTGACGATCATCCTCTTCACCTTGGATGAGACAAGCTATAGCCGCGAACTGGCACCGCTGGCCGGGGTTTATCCTGCGTTGCGCCTTGGCCCGCCTTGGTGGTTCTTTGACAGTCACGAAGGCATCAAGCGGTTCCGCGAAGCCACGACCGAGACCTGCGGCTTTTACAACACCGTTGGCTTCAATGATGACACACGCGCGTTCTGTTCGATCCCCGCACGGCACGATGTGGCCCGTCGGTCAGACTGTGCCTATCTTGCCAATCTGGTCGCCACCGGGCGGCTTGGCTTGGCCGAAGCGCATGAGGTCGCCTATGATCTGACCTACCGTCTGGCCAAGCAGGCCTATCGGTTGTGACGCACGCCAGCGCTTATTGCTGATCATCTAAGGAAGGCTGATTTGCCCGATACACCGCGCCTGCGCAGATCACCTGCCCCCCGCCCCAAGACCGGTATCGTTCATCTAGGGCCCGGTGCCTTCTTTCGAGCGTTTTGCGGGACATATACAGCTGATGCGATGCAAGCTGGGGGTGGTGATTGGGGCGTTTGCGCGGTCAGTCTGCGCAGCCCCTCTGTCCGGGACCAGTTAGGCCCACAGGATTGCGCTTACACATCCGTGATGCTTGGCCCTGAGGGGCCGAAAGACACCGTGGTTGAGGTGATCAACAGTGTCTTAGTTGCCCCCGAAAACCCCAATGCTGTGCTGGTCGCGATGGCAGATCCTGCGGTGAAAATCGTTTCCATGACGATCACGGAAAAAGGATATTGCCATAATCCGGCGACGGGCGATTTGCGGGCTGATCATCCGGATATCATCCATGATCTGGCAAATCCTGACGCCCCCCGAAGTGCGCTTGGGTTTCTTGTGCTTGCCTTGGCGCGCAGACGAATTGCGGGGCACCCGCCCTTTACTGTGCTGCCTTGCGATAACCTGCCGGATAACGGGGCGCTGACCCGAAAGGTCGTTTTGGCCTTTGCCCGGCAGGTATCGCCCGACCTGGCGGATTGGATCGCCCAATACGGGGCCTTTCCCAGCACAATGGTTGACCGGATCACCCCGGCCACGACTGACGCCGATATCGATGCCTTAGCCGCACGGCAGGGCTATCTGGATAGGGCTTGCGTCATGCATGAGCCATTCCGGCAATGGGTTATCGAAGATACCTTTGTCGGTAGTTTACGCCCTGGCTGGGATACAGCAGGGGCGCAATTTGTGACTGATGTCGCCGCCTTTGAAAGCATGAAACTGCGCTGCCTGAACGGCGCCCATTCGGCGCTGGCCTATCTAGGCTATCTGGCGGGGTTTGAGACCATTTCGCAATCCGTTGCCGATGAAGGCTTTGCCCGGTTCATCCGCGCCCTTTGGACGCAAGAGGTCCTGCCGACGATCCCGCCGCCAGAAGGCACAGACCTTGCAAGTTATTGCGACGATTTGAACCTCCGTTTTGCAAATCCGGCGATCCAGCATCGCACATGGCAAATTGCCATGGATGGCTCGCAAAAAGTGCCGCAGCGGCTGCTTGGCACAATTGCTGATTGTCTTGAAGCAGGCCGCGCGTTTCCTTGTCTTGCGCTGGCTGTGGCTGGGTGGATGCGCTACGTGCAGGGCGTTGATGAAAAGGGCGCGGTGATTGATGTGCGTGATCCCTTGGCGCAGCAGCTGAAGGCCGCTGCTGATACCGAGGATCAAGTCACTGGCTTGCTGGCCGTCCGGGATGTCTTTGATCCGGCGCTTGCACAAAATCCTGAATTCAGCCGTGCGGTGAAGGATGCTTACGCGATGCTGATGTCGGAAGGGGCGATGGCCGCTGTTCGAAAGGCTGTCCTGTAAGGTGAAGGGCGGCACAGTGTGCCGCCCCGTATACCTTAGTTCGCCAGGATCGATGGCAACCAAAGCGAGATCGCTGGTACATATGTGACCAAGATCAAGGCTGAGAACATCGCCAGATAGAACGGCCAGATCGATTTCAGCGCTTCTTCGATCCTGATTTTGCCGACCGCGCAGCCGACAAACAGGCAGGTGCCCACCGGCGGGGTGCACAGGCCCAGCCCAAGGTTCATCAGCATCATGATCCCGAATTGCGTCGGGTCCATGCCCAGCCCAATGGCGATTGGCAGGAAGATTGGTGTGCAGATCAGGATCAGCGCAGCCATATCCATGATCATGCCCAGGATCAGCAGGATGATGTTGATCATCAAGAGGATGATGATCGGGTTCTCTGACACAGTCACCAGTGCCGCGCTTAGTTTTGCAGGTACCTGATAAAAGGCCAACAGATAGGCAAAGGCACCGGCGAAGGCGATCAGGATCATCACCATTGAGGTGGTGCGCACGGTCCCGGCCACGGCTGTGATAAAGGACTTCCAGCTGAGGCTGCGGTAAAAGACCGAGGTCAGGATCACCGCATAGATCGCGCCGAAGGCACCGGATTCAGTGACTGTAAAGATGCCCGACAAGGTTCCGCCCACGATGATCACAGCGGTCATGAAGCCCGGGATCGCTTCGGCTGAGGCGCGGGCGACGGTGCCCCACCCTGGGAAAGGCTCGGCGGGGTAGTTGTGTTTGACCGACAGGATATAGGCGGCCACGGCAAGGCTGCAACACATCAGAATACCGGGAATAACCCCCGCCAAAAACAGACCCGAAACCGAGATGCCCGAACCGGCAACAACGGCAAAGATAATCATGTTATGGCTTGGTGGAATGACGATTCCAGCGATGGACGACGTAACCGTAACGTTCACCGCAAAGTCTGGGCGATAGCCGCGCTCTTTCATCACAGGCACAAGGATTGAGCCCAGCGCCGAGATATCCGCAACAGCAGAACCCGATATGCCGCCGAACAGCATACTTGAGAAGATGTTTACCATCGCCAGGCCACCCTTGAAGTGCCCCACAAGGGCAGAGGCCAGACGCACCAGACGCCGGGCGATCCCGCCATGCAGCATGATTTCACCGGCGAAAACAAAGAAAGGGATCGCCAACAGCGACTGAACGTCGATGCCGCCAAGGGTTCGCTGCACGGTAATCAGTGCGGGGAAGCCTTCGTACCAGAACGCCACGCCAGCGGCGATCCCCATCGCAAAGGCAACGGGCAGGCCGACGACAACTGCGCCTGCAAAGACGCAAAGAAGAAGAGTCAGGCCCATCTTAGCTTTCCTCGATTGGTTGTTTGGCGGTGGCGTTCGGATCCCATTCAACAAAGGTCAGAACGCGCACCAGCGCGCGTGCGCTGCAGATCAGGCAGACCAGAGCGCAAAAGATCGTAATCGGCAGGGTGCGGAAACTTTCGGGGATATTCAGCATGGGCACTTGCGAGTCCCATCCAAATTGCACCAGCTCAACCCCGGCAAGGAACATGATGGCGCCAAAGCCGGCCATAATCAGATCGATCAGAATGATCCCGACTTTCTGCAGAGGTGCGGGCAGCATGTCGCGGAACATGGTCACGCCCAGATGTGATTCTTCGCGAACACCCGCAGCGGCCCCCAAAAAGACGACATAGAAGATCAGCAGAAGGCCAAGCCGCTCAACCCAGGTTGGCGTGTCGTTCATCACGTAGCGGCCAAAGACCAGCCAACCATGGGTGACGATCAGGACAATGACGCCAATGGACCCGACAAGGATGCAAGCGGTGCGGATGGCATCAAGCGTTTTTTCGATCCAATGGATCAGGGCGTTGCGACCGCTCATGGGGGCCTCGTTAAACTACAATTTAAGGGGGGCAGTTTGTAAAACCGCCCGAGCGACACAAGCACTCGGGCGATCAGATTGTATGGGCTGGCTTATTCCGCGTTGCGGATCATGTTGACCAGGTCAGTCAGCTCTGGGTTTTCAGCCAGGAAGCCTTCGTAAACAGGTGTCATAGCAGCCTGGAAAGGTCCTTTGTCAGCGATGGTGTTTACAACTGTACCACCGGCCTGAACCACTTCCATGCTGGCAGCTTCACGGGCCTGCCACAGCTCGCGCTGCAGGTTAGCGCTATTGCGGCCAGCTTCTTTGAAGATGTCCTGCTGCTCTGGTGTCAGCTTGTCCCAAGCTGCAACGCTCATGCACAGGCACTCTGGAATGATCAGGTGCTCTGTCAGTGAGTAGTAGTTTGCAACTTCAAAGTGGCTTGTGGATTCGTAGGATGGCGGGTTATTTTCCGCACCGTCCACAACGCCAGTCTGGATCGATTGATAGACTTCGGCAAATGCCATTGGTGTGGCGTTACCGTCCATCGATTCAACCATGTCCACGAACAGGTTGTTGTTCATGACGCGGATTTTCAGACCTTCAACATCGGCAGGCGTGTTGATCGGACGCACAGAGTTGTAGAACGAACGTGCGCCGGCGTCATACCAGCCCAAAGGCACGATACCGCGGGCTTTCATGCCTTCACCAATCGCTTCGCCAACTTCGCCGTCCATCAGCTCATACATCTGTGGGATGCTGCTGAAGATGAATGGAAGGGAAACGACGTTGGTCTCGGGGATAGATGTACCCATCTGGCCCAATGTGAAGCCGCCAATGTCCAGCACGCCCAGGCGAACCTGCTCAATCGCGTCGGGCTGAGAGCCGAGAACGCCGTTGTGGAAAACCTGCAGCGTATACTCGCCATTTGTCTTTTCAGCGATTTCTTCTGCGAAAGATTCCATTGCGATGGACAATGGGTAGTCTTCGACGTGAATGTTCCAGCCGCGCAGTTCTTCAGCTGCCGCAGGGGCCGCCGCAACGGCCATGCAGGCGCCAACAAGCGCACCGCGCATCGTGAATGTATGTTTCATTTGATCCTCCCAGATACATATAAAATCGCGTTCCTCAGCCCAGATCAATCATCTGGAAAAGATCGCTAACCGGTATACTAGTATTCACCCGGCCGCGACCTGTCAAACCTGTGATTTCTGCACTGCACAAAAAATTAACTTTGCCTTTGATTTCGCTGTAAATTTTGCGCAGCATTTTTGCCAAAAGGACAGGCAAAAATCACTTTAACGATTCTTTAAGGATTTACAAATTTTTCCAAATTCGCCCGGCCCATGGTCAAAATGGGCCGGAGCGCTGTTCATTTAGACGGTGCCGCGTGGTGGTCGATCATTGTTTTTGGTGAAGATCATACCGTCCAACAGTTCGGTCAGTTCGGGACGCGCCGATGGACCGTTCGAGATAGCGATCAGCAGAATACTTCCATCCGGGCGAATGACAAAGGTACCCGGTTCGGCAAACCGGCGATCTGTTTCGGCAGTCGATAGCGGCTCGGTCACGTAGAGGCCCAATGTTTCCATCTGGCCTTCGGTCAACCCGTAGGCCAGATCAAAACCCCAGCCGAATTCGGCCTGATCGGCTTCCGCTTTTTCCTGCGTGTCAGCAGATACAACCGCAATGTCGAAGCCCGCATCGGCCCAGTCCGATGTCATTCCATCGAGAATATTGAGATATTTTTTACAACGCGGGCAGTGCTTACCACGATAGACGACAAACAGTGTCCAGTTCTCTTTGGGGCCGCCGACGGTGACCGTACCGCCGCCGAGCTTTGGAAATGACATCGGTGCAAGGACCGATCCGGCAATAGGCTTTGGGGTAGGCATGAATGTGTCTCCTTCGGTGACGGGATCGTTTTCAGAATCAATTTGGGCGGCGCCCTTGGGCACCCTGCGAGGCCTGCAAATGCGAATGCAAGACAATTCTCTTCCCAAAGTTGTGTGGTTTTGCTGGACTCGTTGTATGCTAGTCTACTAGTATTCATCGCATTGATATTTTGGGAGGAATACAATGCGCATCTCAAGCGTCTCACTGTCTGTTCTTCTTGCATGCGGGGCGAGCGTCGCCACGTCGCAGGAACTTGTTAACCCAGGTTTCGAAATGGGGTGGTCCGGTTGGACCGATGTTGACCCCAACAAAGACGCCACATCTATTTCGGGTCATTTTCTGAGTGGTGAAAAATCGGCAAAGATCGAACAGGCCCCTGGCCGGTTCGAACAAATCGTGCTGGCTGAGCCCGGGTCGGAATATGAACTGATCGCCCATATCAAAGGACCCGGCACCGTTGGTATTGAGGTTGATGGCGAAACCCTGACCGTCAGCTCAGAAGGCAATGGCGAAGAGTGGATCCCCGTCAGTATCCCGTTCTCAACCAGCGATGGCGGCCCGATGATGATCTTCGGCGCGGCCAATGGCGGCGAAGGCCGGTTTGATGATTTTGATCTTGTTGCAAAAAGCGGTCCTGCACTTGCCGCAGCCGAGGCCCGCGCGGCCGGTCCGCGTGTTTACACCACCATTGAGGGCGGCTGTGATCGGATGTCGCAATTGGCCATCAAACTTGCCAGCGATAACGGCACATCCGAAGACATCCACCCACCAGAAATGGCGGTTGATCACGATTTCAACCCGGATTCCCGCTGGTCCTCTGAAAATGAAGGCAAAGAGCTGCTTTTAGATCTGGGACTGCCACACACAGTCAAGGAAATCGGGCTGGCCTGGTATAAGGGCAACGAACGTCAGTCTTTTTTCGAGGTCGCAGTTTCAACTGATGGCACTGAATACACATCCGTCATCCCACGCAGCCCAAGCGGCGGTAGCACCACCGCGATTGAGCGTTACGACATGGATGACACCGTCGCCCGGTTTGTCCGGATCACGGGGCTGGGCAATACGTCAAACGCCTGGAACAGCGTCGTCGAAGCCCAGGTATTTGGATGTGGTCTGAACGAAATCGAATCGACCGGTGATGGCACAGAATCGGCTACTGTTTCGGGGATCAGCCCGCTTGGTTTCGATCTGGCGGTTGCACCATCAGGGAACTTCGATCTTAGCGATTGGAAGATCACCATTCCGCCCGATTTGGATGGTGACGGCCGCGCCGATGAAATCGGCGAAGCTGACCTGGCAGGCGGTTGGTCGGATACAGACTATTTCTACACCGACCCGGTTTCGGGCGCGATGGTCTTCCGCTCAACCTTGGGCAGCACCACGCCAAACTCCAACTATCCACGGTCAGAGTTGCGCGAGATGCTGCGTGCCGGTGATGACAGCATCCGTACCCGGATCAACGATGGCACGCCCAACAAGAATAACTGGGTTTTCTCGTCGGCA
The DNA here is from genome assembly GCF_038069655.2 of Yoonia sp. BS5-3. Classification (NCBI taxonomy): domain Bacteria; kingdom Pseudomonadati; phylum Pseudomonadota; class Alphaproteobacteria; order Rhodobacterales; family Paracoccaceae; genus Yoonia; species Yoonia phaeophyticola. The sequence goes on along the minus strand of NZ_CP150951.2, from coordinate 1,444,908 downwards.
CCTTTAGAAGCCCAGGCTCTTGCGGGCGGTGTTGATGGTGTGCTCCGTGCAACCGTATCCGTCGATCAAGTCACGCGCATCGGTGAGCAAGGTAAGGTCGGCCGGGTGATCATCGGGCAAATCCACGCCAAAGATGACGAGCCGATCCGGCTGTATTACCGCAAACTGCCCTTCAACACGCATGGGTCGATCTACTATGCGCATGAGGTGCCAGATGGCGATGATGTCTATGTGGACATTATCGGCGGACGCGGCGACCGGCTGGAAAACAACCCTGATGGGATTCTCTTGGGCGAGCAGTTTTCGTATGAAATCGCAGTGACTGGTCAAGAAATCGACGGGGTAATCCATCCGATGCTGGATGTGACGATCACACGGGCTGATGGCACGGTGATCGCAGCGCCAACGTTGGATATGGTGAATAGTGGATACTCACACGCCAATGACTTCATGTATTTCAAGGCAGGCGCCTATTCGCAAAATGACACCTCCACCTGGCCCGAACGGGACTTTGACCAGGTGACGTTCTACGCTTTGGAGAACGAACATAATCCTCCCCCGCAGAACTAAGGCGCTCTGCGGGCCCGGTGTGATCGAAATGTAAATTTTTTGATCACATCGGGCTTTTTGGCATTGTAGTCAGCGAAAAAGAGGCTTATCCCACCCGAACTTGGCGCGGGATGGAGCAGCCCGGTAGCTCGTCAGGCTCATAACCTGAAGGTCGTAGGTTCAAATCCTACTCCCGCAACCACCGACAACGAACGCCCAGCAGAGTTAACTGCTGGGCGTTCGTGTTTTGTGTCCACCACTTCCATGATCGCGCCCAATTCACCGTGGAGTTCCACGTCAAACCCAGTGTTTGTTGGGGTTACCTTGATGTGGTCAATAAGGCTCTGGATCGCTTCAATAGCGCGAAGGCGGATGGCCGGATCGCTCAACCCGTCAGTTAGCTGTCTGATCTTGGCACGATACACCTGACCAATGTTGTGGATAGGGACAACACTGCTCTCTTCCTCATGCTCAGAGAGCGCGACTTCCAACGATTCCTTTTCGGCTTCGAGATCAACAAGCTTACTCGTGATGCTCTTGGTATCGGTGCCATTGACGATGTGATCGACGATACGGTCAATCTGGCGAGTCACATCGGTTAATCGTTTCTTCTTCAGGCTCAGTTCTGATGCGGTTGTTTTTCGGAGCCTCTCGACCTCTTTCTGAAACTCGGCCGTGAACTGGTCCAAGTATTCCGAGTTCAACAGACCAGTCCGAAGACCCTCGAAGACTCGTTCCTCTACCTCGGAGCGTAGGATGTTCTTCTGGTTGTTGCAGGTCTTAGATGCACGATAAGCCGAACAACCGTACCGATCTTTGGCTGTGATCGCCAATGGGCCACCACATACACCACATGTCAGTACGCCAGACAACGGATGTACCTTGCGATGCTTACGGTTCAATGCGTGGTTTTCGCCGTCCCTGGGCATGACAAGAGTGTTGTTCTCCTGCTGGACTTTGACCCGTTGCCATAATTTATCATCAATGATCCTGAGTTCGGGGACTTCTGTGACCGTCCAGTTCTCTTCTGGCTGAGTTCTTGATACACGCTTTCCGGTCTTGGGGTTCTTTCTGTACTCAGTCCGCCCATAGACTATTCTACCGATGTAGGCTTCGTTGTTCAGAAAGCCTGTACCACGGTCGCGTTGGCCGCGAATGGTGGTGTCCTTCCAAACCGCCCCTTTCGGACCCGCCACACCTTCATCGTTGAGAACCTTGGCAATCATGCGAGGGCTGACCCCATCGGCGTACATTGAGAATATGCGGTTCACGATCACAGCTTGCTCGGGGTCAATGGTGCGGACGCCAGGTTCACCCACAGCATAGCCGTACCCGACACCTCCAGCGGTTTTGCCGTCAATGATCCGACCCCGCTGGCCCCGTTTCACCTTGGCCCGCAGGTCAGCGACAAAATTGTCCGCAATGGTACCAAGGAAACCGACGAGCATTTTGCTCATCTCACCGTATTGAATTGTGAAGAGTCGAACTCCAATGAAGCTTAGCTCATCGTGTAGCTTCGAAATATCCGTCAGGTTTCGTGACAATCGATCCAGAGACTCGGCGAGAACAATCTCGAAGTCACCGTTTTCTGCATCGCTCATGAGTTGCTCAAATTCAGGCTGATAGGCACTGCCCCCGCTCAGTGCCGCGTCAGCATAGACACGTACAACTTCCCATCCATTCTTTGTGGCATACTCACGTGCTTCACGCTCCTGATCAATCAGGGAGGATTCTTTCTGCATGTCGGTTGAGTACCGACAGTATATCACGCACCGAGTCATTCTACCTCTCCTTCGAGAAGCATGTCAGGGTTGCGCACGAAGTCCAGTGCAGCTTGTCGGCCAAACAGACGGCTAAGCTGAAAAAGAATTTCGGACACTCCCTCGGATTGTGAAGGGATAACAGGTTTGGAGCGGTTTTGATCCGCAGAGAAAAATTGGGATTCCATGATCAGACCCACAGTATTGGTCTGAGTTCTCCACCCTCGTGACCTGTTGTGGATGCGCACTGATAGGCTCAGCAAAGACTGTGCTGAATACGTTGTCGTTTAGAGCCTTGGATCGACAGGTTCGCTCTCCAACGCCAACACGGCCAATGCGCATTCATGTACTTTCGACAGCGGTAAACCTTCCACGAAACGGTGCAATCCCTCAAAGCCCAGTTTGAACTCACGTTCCGCCAGTGAGAATTTTCTTCCCAGGCCGCGTTGTCGCAGTCGTTCGATGTTCTCGGGTAAGTCATAGTCAGGACCGTAGATGATGCGGAGGTAGTCACGTCCACGTACCTTCATCGCAGGTTGGATCATGCCTTTTTCACCGCGCACCAAGAAGTCGGTTGGCTTGAACACCAGCCCTTCACCGCCCTTAGATGTGTGGTCGAGCCACCATTCAACAACCGCTTTCCGTTCTGCGGGATCATCGAGATTGATCCGCTTCCAACCCGTTGCTTGAATGATCGGGTCACCTTCAGCCAGTTCTGAGATTGTTTCCATATGCCAAGTGTGCGGTCTATCCGAGTGAACATGGCCTTCACTCGCCAGAATATGGAACGGTGCAATCCGATAATCATCGATGCTGCCAGCCTGCCAGCAATACCCATCAATGGTCTTGCCCATCAGTCGTGCATTCGACAGCCTGATCTCAGCTTTGGCCTTCAGATCGGACAAGTCATCTGCATCACCTTTACGGATCAATGCTTCGATCAATGCGGCGGCGGATTGTTCAGCAGCAGCCACTGTCGGATAGTATTGACGCTTCAGCAGGTCCTGTGCCTTGGCCGACCACGGCATCAATTCCGCATCCAGCAGCACCCAGTCAGTTCCCAACTCATCCCAAAGACCCGATGACTGCATAGATGCCGCCACACGCCCAACCACAGCCGCCTCTGATGTTTCGTCCTTGAAGAACGGTCGCCCTGTTCGCGTGAAGATGACACCAGCTTTGCCATCTTCGACGCCAAATCGCACCTGAGCAGCCTCTGCATTTTTGGCGACAACCAGTAGCGCCCGTGATCCCATGTGTTTTTCTTCGACGACAAGATCGGTCACGCCACGTCCAGCATAGTGATCCATGGCCTGCTCTGGCCGCTCAAGGAACGGCCCTTCTGAAGCCGTAGGACATGCTGCCATTGTTGGTGGCAAATAGATCAACCAACGGGGATCAACCGCAAAGCGGCTCATGACTTCCAGAGCAGCGAGGCTGTTCTCTTCCGGGATTTGGATCGTGGACTTGAACCGCGTCTCGATCCGCATCTTCGTCGCGTAGTCGTCGAAGTATAGAAGCTTGTCGTGGTCCTGCTGCGCGGTCAACGACTGCCCTGCATCCAGAGGTTTGGCGGGGATTGCGTATTGCTGCTTTGCAGGGACAGACACAGTTTCCCGTTCAGGCCAACGTAGCGCAGTCAGCTTACCGCCAAAGACGCAGCCAGTATCGATACACATCGTGTGGTTCAACCATTCAGCATCAGCCATGGGCGTGTGACCGAAGACAACATCGGCCTTACCACGGTAGTCTTTGGCCCATTCAAGGCGCACCGGAAGGCCGAACTCATCAACCTCGCCTGTGGTTTCTCCGAACATAGCGAAGTTGCGGACATGACCTGACCCGCGTCCATGCATCTCTTCCTTCAATCCAGCATGGGCGATGACCAGTTTACCATCGGCAAGCCATGCGTGGGACCGCAAGTCCCATATGAAGTCACTGGCCTGTTTGCGGAATGCATCAGAGGTCTGCTCAAGCTCCGCGACCGTTAGATCGAGTCCATGTGTTTGCGTAACTGACTTACCCTTGAGCCATTTGTTCAGCTTGAAGTCATGGTTGCCGACAACGCATCTGCCGGAGCCTTCGTCACACATCCCCATCACCAACCGCAGCGCATTGAGGTTTTTAGGGCCGCGATCCGTGATGTCGCCGACAAAGAAGGCGATGCGTCCTTCGGGATGTCGGGCGCGGATCAGGTCTTCTGATCCATCTTCATACGGATCGATCTGATAGCCGAGATTGCCCAACAGTTCGGTCAACTCGTCGAAACACCCGTGGATGTCACCAATGATATCGAACGGGCCATGATCTTGGCGGTTGTCTGTCCATAGCGGTTGACGTTCGATCTGAAGGGCGTCGACATCTTCGGGGGACTTCATGATATGAACGTTGCGAAAGCCTTCCTTCTGCAAGCCACGCAATCCCCGACGCAGGGCCTTGGCGTGGTTGCGTGTGACATGCTCACCAAAATCACGGTTTGGCCGCTGTTGATTGCGTTCATGGCAAATCTTGGGGTCGATATCCAACACCAGTGCAACCGGCAAAGCGTGGTACTTACGCGCAAGCTGCACAAGCTTGGACCGATCTTCGCGCTTGACCGAGGTCGCATCGATAACCGTCAACAGCCGCCGTTTCAGACGAATGGCGGCGGTATAGTTCAACAAATCAAACGCATCGCCAGTGGCTGCCAGATCGGTTTCGTCATCCGACACCAAAGCACGGCAATGATCCGAGGAGATGATCTCGGTCCCTAAGAAATGCTTAGCTGCAAAACTGGATTTGCCTGAGCCAGTGGACCCGATCAAGACAACAAGGGCGAAGTCGGGAATGGAAATCTTGGTCACTGTTTAAACTCTTCCAAATACAGTCTTACTATCGCTAGAAACGCCGCTACGTTTTTGCCGTCATCGTCAGTCGAACAGTCCGGTATTGTTCGAATCAGATAACTCCAATGCTGTGCCATAGGCTCGTCAAAAAATCGCGATGTGAACCAATCTTGAAAGTCACTCATCGCACTTTTTGGTGCACCTACTCCCAATCCTGATATGAAACCGATTGCTTCAGACAGACTATTCGGTCCGAAGTACATTCCCGGACGATTCACAACCTGGCAAAGAAGGTTTGCATGTTCTGATCTGGCCCTTAGTCGGCTCGATGGGTTCACAATTGCACGCAACAAGGCGTCACCTTCAGCCATCAAGTCTGGCCGTTCATCTTGTCTTGCCACTACTTCAGCCCATGCGATCTGTTCATGGATAAACGCATCGATCATCGGAATGCGTTCTCCGCGACCAATTTCTTTCGCGGCTGATTTGAGCACCAGAAGTTTCTCGATCTGACCGACAAGCTCCTCCGAAAGAGATTGCCCCTCAACCAGAGCCTGTAGGTTCATCGGTGGCTGCACCGTTGGATTTTGTTTAATCCACGAAATCGCCAGAACGGGCCGCAAAATGTAGAAATACTTCTTCAACGGCACATCTGAGTTGTCACCAACATGCTTGTCCCACTGTTTGACCGCCAGATTGCGGTAGTGATGCAGGCAGGATTCGCCAAACGTCGTCTTATCGGCAAACCGGATCAGCCGTTCGCAGAGATCATCGTTCCACCTGTATCGGATGGGGCTTGAAAGCCATTCCAACATCACAGGGTTGGGTTTGATCAACAGGCCAAGCGCCTTGCGAATATCCCAGCCGTTGATGTCCCAGTCGCCCTCGATTGGCAATTCGATGACATCGCGCCCCGGCTCAATGCTCAGGTACCAATCGGGTTTGTGCGCATAGATGAAACGCACATCATAGTCGCTATCGGGCGACGGAAAGCCCCATGCACGGCTACCACTTTCGATGGCAAACAGGACCCGTACGTCGTGTTCGGCCTCCAACGCGGTCAGCTTAGATTGGATCACACATTCGATCTCTGACGAGATGCTTGGCACAAAGGCTGGAAGCGTCATGATGGCTCCCCCAATGTGAAGGTCGCCATCTGCGAGGGGCCGCCATGCACCTCGTCAACAGGACCAAGAGGCGCGAACTCAGTGGTATACCCATGTTGTGCGGCAACCTCATTGGCCCAGCCCTCGAACTCGGCCCGTGTCCACTCAAAACGATGGTCCGGGTGCCGCAGTTGGTTTTCCTTCATCGTCTCAAACAGGACGTTGTATTCGCGGTTCGGTGTCGTCATCACGACCATATTGGGTCGAGCGTCTGCGAAGAGTGACATCACCAAAGCTGATAACCTGTGTGGTTCAATATGTTCGATGACCTCTACAAGCGTAGCTGCATCGAAGCTTTTCCACCGACGATCACCATAGGTCAGGCTACCCATCTGCAATGCCACACGTTCGGACATGGCATCACCAGCTTGATGGAGGCGCAGCTTCCGATGAGCAGCTTCCAAGGTCCGGACAGATGGATCAACACCAACGATCCGATCAATACCCCGTTCTTTGATCAGTCGTGCGATCAGCTTCCCTTCGCCACAGCCAAGGTCGAGAACCGATTTCACGTTCCTCTGTCGAAGGACATCGGCAACCGTATCCAATCTAATGGCATGTAAGCGCAGTGGCTTTTCCAGTTGCTCTTCAGGCTTCAGTTTTGGGGTCTCTTCCTCGTTATCTGCGACCGAGGACTCCTCCAACCGAGCCAAAGCCAAGTTCGCCAATGAGCGACGATGCTTCAACGCCCGACGGGTGATCAGTTCCTTGGCAGGGTGATCAGCCAACCAGCCCTCTCCCTTTGCCAACAGCTTGTCGATCTCTTCCTGCGCCACGAAGTAATGCTTGAAGTTGTCCATGACTGGGATCAACACATGCAGGTGGTTCAGTATGTCAGCCAGCCTTAGGCAAGCCATCAGACGTAGGTCGATTACCGTCTGATCATCAACTGTGTCAGGCGATAGAATCGTGTATCCCAGAGGTTCGAAAAGCGAAGTCAGCAGTTCTCGATCCCCAGCCAGTGCAACAGGCAAAATACGGATTTCGAAATCCAACGGCTGATCGGCCAATTCCTGACGGTCCTTGGATTTGCCCGCCATCGTCTGTGCAAACGACCGGCCCATTGCAACCGACAAGAACGAGTTCGCCACATAGGGTCGGTCGTTCACGTACTGAGCCAAAAGCCCATCTGACTGCTGGTTCTTACCGCGAACCAAACCAATTGGATCAACTTCGAGATGCAATACCGCTGTCGTGCGTTCGTCTGATACCTCGGGATAGAAAATCGTCGCATCACCCGCAGATGTCTTCTTGGTGTGCACGTGATCTGGGTGCTTATGCAGCAGAAAGCCGAGATCACGTGCGGAATAGTCTGCCCCTTCTTTTGCCAGCAATGTGATTTCGATCTGCATATCAATGGGTCTCAATAAACTGCGGTGAATTACTGACTATCAACACCACAACTTGGCAACAATGTGATTGCCTATAGATTTAAGACAAACAGAGTTCTCTTTCGGTGTGTGCGAACTCCCGCAACCACTGACAACGAACGCCCAGCAGTTAACCCTGCTGGGCGTCGGTCGTTTTGACCTACCACTTCCATCATCGCACCCAATTCACCGTGCAACCCCACGTCAAACCTGGTGTTTGTTAGGGGTGTCACTGACTGGTGTAATTTCACTTCGATCACGTACCGACCAACCGCATGACAGGTCAGTCCAAAAGTGTTGGCTGATCTTCTCAGATAGGCTTCACGGCGCTGCAACAGCACGTCCCCTGCAAGACCTGGCGGCGCCAAAACCAATCGTATTTCAACCAAACGATGGCGCGTTGTGTTACGCGCGCATCCCTATCGCGGCTCTGCCGTCTTCGGTCTTGAGCGAAAAATCTGTCCCAAGCCAGGGATCGGCATCCGGTGTGGTCAGGAAGACGATCGCGCGGGCGACCCATTCCGGCGAGATGTGGTTTTCCCACGGAATTTGGCTAACCGGATTAATGCCGCTGTCGCGTATCTGTTCTTGCATCTTGGTCGCCACGGTCCCTGGCGACAATCCGATAACGCGCACGCCTTGTTCCGCCGCTTCTTTGTGCGCAACACCGGTCAAACGCAGGACTGCAGCCTTGGAGGCGCAATAATGGCTCCAGCCTTCGAGGAAGGAATTTGCGGCGCCAGATGAGATGTTAATAATCGTTCCCCAGCCCTGCGCCTGCATCACGGGGATCGCATAGCGCAGACCGTGGTAGACGCCCTTGACGTTCACATCGATGATGTCACCCCAGGCCTCCGGGTCGCTGTCCGCGATACTGCTGATCGGGTCGATCAGGCCGGCGTTGTTCAACAATACATCGACACGACCGAAGGTGCTATCGGCATGGTTAATCAATGCCCTGACGGCCGTGTGATCGCTCACGTCACACACAAAAGACGATGCTGTGCCGCCGGCTTGTGTGATCTCGGCGGCAATGGCGTCGATCTGATTTTCTGTACGGGCCGCAAGAACGACGGTCGCACCCAACGACGCAAGGTGGCGTGCTGCGGCCTCACCGATCCCGCGGCTTGCGCCCGTAATGATGGCTGTTTGGTTTTCTAGGTTTTTCATATTTCAGGCCTCCTTCAGTAATCGATTTTCAGTGCATTGACCGTCGCAACAATGTTCACGGTTGGGGCAATGGCTGGATTGGCGTCGCCGACGCCGAATTCAGAGCGGGTTAATGTGGCCTCAAATCGGGCTGATGCGGTGGTGCCATCAATGGTGATCTGCCCGACCAACGGAACAAGCATGGTGACCCCTTTCAGGGCCAAATCGCCATCCATCTTCAAATCGCCATCCTGTATGGACGCGAACCCAGAGCCGTCAAAACGCGCCTCTGGAAAGCCGCTAACATCTAACCATGTCGGACTAAGCAAAGCCTGTGCCGCCTGAGCATTGTCGATCCGCGCCGTCGTCATGTCGATGGTGACAGCAACTTGCGCATCTTGCGGTGCCTGTTCGTCATAAATGATCTCGGCGCTCCAGCCGTCGAAACGACCAAATGCTTCGGCCCCACCGATCTCGATGCCAAAGGATAGCGCGCTGCTATCATGATCAACGGCCCACGTGGTTTGAGCCGCAGCCGAAGACGCCAAAAGCCAAAAGGCCCCGATATGCGTGATCAGTTTCATGGTTTTCTCCTTTCGCGCAAACGCAGCAATGCCGGAAGCATCGACGTCAGCACGTCGTCACGATCAACAAAATGATGTTTGAGCGCAGCGGCGATGTGCATGGCGGCCAGAGCGCCCAAGGCACAGCCGCCCAGGAAATGCAGCCAGCCGAACAACATCTCAGCCCCCGTGCTGGGGTGAATTGGATGAGGTAGTGAAAACAGCCCAAACACAATCGTCGGGATGCCCAGCGGTGACGACGATGCAAGCAACCAACCTGTGATGGGCATCGTCAGCATAAGGCAATAGAGCCCAAGATGGACGAGAGCCGCAGCGCGCCGTTCAATCGGTTTCAGATGGGCGTGATGTGGGGCCTTTGTGGCAAAGCGGATCACCCCGCGCGCCACCAACAGAGCAAACAGCAAGACGCCGATGGATTTGTGAAGTTGGAACGCATCAAAGATACTCAATCCCAACAGGGTCACGCTGTAATCGCCAGTGGTGGCGGCCGCATGGGCCAGCCGCGACATCGTGAAGCCCATAGCCAGCATGGCCAGCAACAGCACCGCCATCAGCCAGTGCAAAGACTTGAGGACAGGGTGCCATTGCATCGTGCTTAGCCTTCGTCAGCTTCGCCGAAGCCTTCGACGCGGCCCCAGTTACACGGTATGTTTGTCTCGGGCATGCCTGCGCATTGCACCAGATCAAAACGGGCGTCGACAGACACAGTAAATCCGGTCGGGCTGCCGATGAAGGCGATGAAGTCCATCCCGTGATCCAGACGTGCAACTTCACCAGTGGCATGGAAACCGACCACGCGGACTTCGTCATAATCCGGAATGAAATCAGGGTAGTTGCGGTCGTTGACCATGGTAAAGTCCAACGTCAATGGCGCGGTGACGCCCAACAGTTCCAATTCACCCAGCAACTTTCCTGACGTCGGCGTCAACATCTGCACTTCGTTTGACGTAAAGGTCATTTCAGGGAAAGCTTCGACATTGAAGTAATCGGCATTGCGCAAGTGACCATCGCGCGCCTCGTGATTGCTGTCGATGGAAACTGTTTGCACGGTGAAGGTGATCTGCGAATTGGCTGGGTCTGCCTCGTCAATAATGAAGGTCCCGTCGAAATCGTTGAAACGCCCGACCGTGTTGGCCATGTTCATGTGGTCGATTTCCCAGCCCAAATAGGCGTGGCCCAAATCAAGTGTCCATTCGACAGGTTCAGCGATGACCGGCACAGCGAGCATGGCGGCAGCAGACAGGGTTGTAAGAAACGTTTTCATAATTTGGTTCCCTTTCGGTTGGCTGTTGAAAAGCGGGTTTTAGTCCCGCCAGTGAGGTGGATAGGTTTGGTCGACGCCGGGCAGCTCGCGCATGCGGATCATCCATCCTTCGATTGCGGGGCGGTCCTGAACGAGGCTGGCAATCTTGGGAGGCGGGCGATCTGACAGGGTCACGCCACGAGCAATCCAATGGAGCGCGGGATAGAGCCAGATATCAGCCGCCATGGCTGTTTCACCGCCCAAGAAAGTCAGCTCTGTGAGCCTTTCTTCGTAGCCGTCCATCAAGCGGGACAGCTGCTCAACCGTTGCTGGTTCGATGACGCGCCCTCGTAAGAGACCCTGCGCTGTAGCCGCGACAGGCGCGCGCAGATCGCCCTCCATAATCATGATATCCTGCCAAATCGCGGCCGAATGATCGGCCGTGTCCCCGAAAATAGGGCATTCAGGAAATGCACGGTCCATCCACGCAAGGATGGCGATGCTTTCGCGGATCACGGTACCGCCAAACACTACGGTTGGAACTTGCCCTTTGGGGTTAAGTGACAGGTAGGAGGCCGTCTTGTTTTCACCCGCGCCGTGATCCAACCGTTTGGATGTGAATGGAACGCCCTTGAGTGTGAAGGCAAGCATAACGCGCCATGAAGGGGCGCTGCCTGAAATCCAATAAAGCTCAGGCCGCATCGGTTTGGCCCATAGTCTGCATCACACCTCGTGCCGTATCAATCGCGGCAGACACGTTAGCGGACGTATCCGGGCCTGATGTGCCTTGGACGGAAACAACCTGCACATCATCAATCCCGATAAAGCGCAGAATGAACTGCAGATAAGGCTCAAGAAAATTCGCAGCAGCATAGGGGCCGCTTGGCAAATAACCGTCGGCCCCATAGGCGCAGATCACGACCGCCCGCTTATTTTTCAGCAGACCGTGGAACCCATTCGCATCCATGCCAAAGGTTTCACCAACACGCGTGACTTGATCGATCCAACACTTCAGCGTTCCTGGCACCGAAAAGTTATAGATCGGGGCGGTTAGCAAAAGCATGTCTGCCGCAAAGAGTTCAGCGATCAGCGCATCCGACAGGGCAATTGCCTCGGTCTGTTCTGTGTTGCGGAGTGACGGATCGGTAAAGAAACCGGCGACGGTGTCTTCGGTTAGGGCGGGAACTGGCGTTTCGCCGATATGCCGGGTGACAACGCGTCCGGATGGATTGGCGACAAGCCAGGCGTCTTGGGCTGCATCCGCGATGCCGCTGGTATGAGACCCGAACATGCGGGCAGATGTATCAATGCGAAGAAGATTGGGCATAAGAAGCTCCATTGGGTTGAGCCTTTTCTACGTCCTGCAAAAAACTTGCGATATGGTGCGTTTGGAATGATAATCGTGCAAAATTTGCATGAATGGGTGCGCGATGAATATAACCGCTCTTAGAACGGCCCTCGCAGTCCTGCGGGCGGGTAGCATCGCGGCTGGCGCAGAGGCGATGAATATGGACGCCTCAAACGTTTCCCGGATCGTCGCCGGGCTCGAAGATGATATCGGTTTTCGTCTATTTGATCGCACGACAAGACGGCTGCGCATTACCGAAGCTGGTGAACGCTACCTTGCCCGCATCGCCGATATTCTGGATGAACTCGAAGCCGCACGCGAAGAGGCACATAACGCAACTGTTGAACCCCAGGGCCATTTGCGCATGACGGCATCGGTGGCATTTGCGATCGAAAAGATCGTGCCGCTGCTGCCAAAATTTCACGCAACCTACCCTGAGATTACGGTTGAACTGCTCTCCTCTGATGCGAACCTCGACATTTTGGACCAAGGGCTTGATCTTGCAGTAAGATTGGCCTCGGCCCCCAAGGGTGATTTGATTTCAACGCGCCTTATGCGAACCCGCTACCGTGTTGTCGCATCCCCTTCCTATCTGAATGCCAATGGGCCGCTCAATGCCCCCGAAGACCTTAGCACGCGGACCTGTTTACGTTTCGCCTTACCAGACTTCCGAAGCCGATGGCTGTTCCGGCGTGGTCAAAATGACCCCGCGCAAGAAGTTGAGATTTCGGGCAAAACGCTCATCTCTAATGCGCTCGCCCTTCGCGATATGGCGTCCGCCGGAATGGGAGTTGCCCTGCTGGCAGATTGGCTAGTGGACAGGGGCATCGCCGACGGCACCCTGATCGATCTGCTGCCGGAATGGGACTGCACGGCAACCTCGTTCAATACCGGTGCCTATATACTTTTCCCAAGTCGAACCTACCTGCCGCAGAAAACCCGCGTGATGATCGACTTTCTGAAACAGAATTTGCAGTGAAAGTCGCACTTTCCCCGCAACCTTGATCCGGCAGGGAAAGGCGTCGCCAGACTTCAGACTTTGAAACACGTCTGAACACCGGCTCTTTCACTGCCCTAGACTATTTTCACCGGCGCCTCACTTTTCCGGTCACACTTCGCCTCTATGAACCGTCTAATAGAATATGATGCCTTCGAAAGGGACGAAAACACGATGACCTCCATAAGCAAGACAGACATAGAATTGGCCCAGGACGGGGATGCTAAAGCGTTGGAAAACATCGTGCGTGGGGTTCAGGACCAAGTATACAAACTGGCCCTGCGCATGCTGGCTGATCCGAACGCCGCACAAGATGCGACACAAGAAATCCTCATTCGTATCGTTACAAAGCTATCGACTTTTCGGGGCGATAGCAGTTTCAAAACTTGGACCTACCGCGTTGCGACGAACTACCTTTTGACTGCCCGTAAGATCATCGCAAATGATCCCGGGCTTTCGTTTCAGATGTTTGCGGATGACCTACTGGACGGAATTGCCGATGAACAAAATGCGGCGCCTGAAGACCACGTCATGCTCAATGAGCTGCGGCTAAGATGCACGATGGCGATGTTGCTTTGCCTAGATCGAGAGCACCGCGCAGCCTATGTTTTGGGTGACGTGCTGGAATTCGAACACGGGCCGGCGGCGGATGTCTTGGACATTACCCCTGGCACCTACCGAAAACGGTTATCCCGGGCGCGCGCCCGCGTGCAGGACTTCACGGCAAAAACCTGCGGCTTGGCCGCGCCCAATGCCCCCTGTTCCTGCACAAAACGCTTACCGGCTGCGATGGCGATCGGGCGAATTGGCAATGGCCCGTCCCCCGATCTACAGGATGCACCTCGTTTTTCTGAGATTCAGGCGTTGGCATCACAAACCCAATCCGATCTTACAGCCGCGAAACTGCAATGTGCGACGGGCCCACTCCGTTCGCCCAAAGACTATGCTGCACAAGTGCTCAGACTAATTGAGGCTCCCAGCTAGATTCACCCAACCACCCTGAAACCTAAAAAAGGAACCAACTATGAAACATGCATTTGCATGGCTGATGGCGCTTGCCTTGGCCATTCCTCAAACCTCAACAGCAGAAAGCCAAACTATGACCCAAGATCAACAAGATGTATTGAACGCAGTCCAAACCATGACCAGCAATTTCCAAGGCAATGATATCGCTGGTGTCATGGCCAGCTATGAATCCGAAGCGACCGTTCTTTTTGAACCGGGGGCACCGGTTTCGGACGCCGCACTCATGGAGCAAATGTTCGCTGGTATGGCGGCGGTCAGTCCGGTTTTCGATTATGCAGGCCATGAAGTCATCGTGAACGGCGATGTTGCGGTGCACATCGCGCCGTGGTCAATGACGGGCAAAACACCGGATGGCCAAGAGCTGGCACAATCCGGCCTCTCGATCGCGGTCTTGCGCCGTCAGCCAGACGGCAGCTGGAAAATGGTCATCGATAATCCACACGGCGGGCGGTTGCTGACGCAAGATCAATAACAACATTGGGCCGAGCAAACTGCCTCGGCCCATACCTCTGTCATCTGAGTCGCGCGATCTTCAAACCGACCGCGCCAAACTACCCAGCCCGAAGCAACCATAACGCGCAGGTCAATGAGGACTTTTGTTTTCTGAAACCCGAACGTTCGCGCTTTGCGCGTGGCACATGGCCCTGCTCCTATGATTACGCCTGTCATACCCGCGAATGCAACTCTCGCGGAGCTTTGTTTCGCACCAGATCCATCGCAACCACTCTCGTCCGAATTCCGTGGCGCGACATACCTTTATGTGACGGCCCCTCCAATGCGTCTTCGCTTCGGGCAACAAAGATCAGATCAAATTTTTGGGCCGCAAGTTCACAGACGATTCCCTTGCCAATACCAGATGATGCCCCCGTAATCAGGGACCATCCATCATGTGTTTTCTTTAAGTTTCGTATAGTTTCTTCCGTATAGTTCATTGGTGGTCAGCCGCCGTGATTCAAACGGCGGCTGTTTGTTTAAGGGGGGCTAGACAAGTTCGCTTGAAAGCGCGATTGCATTTTCGATCGCCGCTTTCTGATCGCCTTCAGGATCCCCAGTCAAAAGAGACGGTTGGAAGCGTCCGATACCTACGTCCTTGATGCCGACAAAATCCAACCACCAACCAAGATACTCTGAATGGAAATCGCTTCCATACTTTGCATCTGCGCCTGGGCTCCAAACACCGGAGGTATAAAAAACAATGGCTTTCTTGCCCTCGAGCAGCCCAAAGTAACCGTCTTGTGTATCAAACCCGAACAACAAACCGGGCTGCGTGATGATGTCGATGTAGTGCTTTAGCTTGTATGGGATCCCGCCGTTCCACATGGGAACGGAAAAGACATAAACGTCGGCATCGGTGAACCGCGTGGTGATTTCGACAACGTGATCCCAAGCTGTCCGTTCTGCCGATTGCATCTCTCCGACGCCAAAGAACGTCATTTTTGCCGCGGCTTTGTCGCCATCAAATTCTGGCAGGTCTTCGTGCCAAAGTTCCAACGTGTCCACCATGGCGGACGGATCAGCCTGCGTTGCTGCGTCCAAATATGCATTGGCCAGCTTCGTGGATTGGGATGCTTCACCACGAGGAGAAGCGACAATATGAAGAATTTTTTTGGTCATGTGTTTGTGCTCTTGTATGAGTTCAAAAGGGTCAGGGCGAGAATTAACGAGACATGAAATCATGCACGGCGGCGCTGATCTCGTTGCTGTGTGTTTCCAATGCAAAGTGACCGGCATCGAACAGATGCACATCTGCGTCCGGTACGAGTTCCTCAATGGCCGTCACACCGTCGATCACGAAGAACGGATCATTGCGTCCCCAGACGATTAGGGTGTCCGGCTGATATTCGGACAGATACGTATGCCATTCCGGATATTTGGCGACGTTGTCCTGATAGTTCCAAAGATATTCCAGCTGGATGTCGTGATTACCTGGGCGGTCCAGCCCGGCTTGGTCGTTAATCCAAGCATCAGGGTTGATGCGTGCTGTCAGGTTGGCGCCTTGCGTGTACTGCCACTGGGTTGTTTCTGGCGCAAAGAAGCTGCGCAATGGCGCTTCTGTCTCGGCTGTCCGATTGCTCCAAAACGGCGCAAACTGGTTCACGATGTCGGGGTTCCACCCCTGCGCATGTATAGTTGCGTTCTGGATAATGATCCCATCAACTTTCTCTGGATTGGCTTGTGCCATCCGAAACCCAACAGGTCCGCCGAAGTCCTGCATGAAGAGCGTGTAGTTCGAGATGTCGAGCTGTTCTGTGAACGACGAAATAGTCGCCGCAAGTGTTGCAAAGTCATAATCGTAATCTGCAGCGTCAGGTGCCGAGGATTGACCAAAACCCGGATAGTCTGGCGCGACAACGTGATAGTTTTCGGCCAGTGTGGGGATCAAATCTCGATACATGTGCGAAGAGGATGGGAGACCATGCAAAAGAAGGATGGTTGGCGCTGATTTGGGTCCCGCCTCTCGGTAGAACAGGTTCACGTCGCCGATCTCGACAGTATTGTATGTGGTTTGGTGACCGCTGTCTTCGCCCGCCCAGGCTGGCAGAAGGGATGACAAGAGAAGCAAAGAGCTTGCGATAGGAAGAAGGTTAGTCATGTGGCTTATCCTTAGTAACTGTTAATAGTCATTTTAGCCAGTTACCAATGACGCTCGTAAAGTAGCTTTGACAAGTCACGTTTATTTGTTCCATAACGATCACAAGTAACTTGCAATGATGATTTTAGAAGGTTATTTTTAGGGGCTTTTGATCATTGCAAATACGCAAGGAGTCTCAATCGCGATGCAAGATATTCGCCCCGCACCCTTTTTCATTGCTGACAACACAGCGCTGGATTTTGTTAATTCTATCGCCACGCCACGCGCGACTGCGTACGAATGGCTTTCATCCGGTCAGGATGTGCTGGAATGGCTTTTCCAGGCTGGCCTTCTAACCGACGATGAAAAAACGAAATTGATGCGCGCCCAACATCGAAAATCATTGGACCTGGCGTCAGAAAATATTCGCGCATTCCGTGAAGAATTTCGAGATTTGGTAAATACTATTGCTGAAACCAACGACGTTCCGGCGGGTCACCAAATGATAAACGAACTCAATCGTTTGATGGGACAGGGCACACAATCGCTATCGCTCGCTCCAGACAGGTCCGGCGGCCAAGGATTTGGGCTGAGCATCACCTATGCCATAGAAAAACCCGAAGACCTATTGCCTCGCATTGCAGCCGTTTGCGCCGCATTTATTGCCGAAGCTGATCTAAGGTATGTTCGCCGCTGTGAAGGAGCGAGCTGCACTTTGTTTTTCCTGGATGTCAGCAAGAACCACAAACGACGCTGGTGCAGCATGGATGTTTGCGGCAATCGCGCCAAAGCGGCTGCTTTCAGAAAACGGGGTTAACGCTCCATTTCATTGAATGCGTGATTCTCTTCGATGTGAGGAATTCAATTGGCAGGTGGGCTCAGAATGATCCAACGCCGTACGAGGGACAGACAACTGCTTTGGTATGGCGGGGTGACACCCACTCCGCCTGCTATCGCGCGATTCCCTGTCAGAGATCAACAATATGCATACCGCATAGTTGAGCCAGATCGCCCAGTGGAGGGTGTTGTCGGGCTGGGCAGGCTGTCGCCGTCCGAGTTATGTATTTACACCGCTTCCAATCGCTCAATTGACGTGATGACGCCGACGTGAAACGGGCGGTCGGCCGGGTAGCGACATTTTTGCATCTGCCCGTTCGCCTTGGCTGATGACTTTCCCATTTGCGACGACGTGTAATCGCGCGGCACGCAAGCGCAGCGCCTCGATCGGATCGCTGGCGTCCAGGACCACCAACGACGCCTTGGCACCAACATGTAATCCGTAATCAGCAAGGGTCATAGTCTTCGCGTTATGGGTGGTGACCATTTCAAAACAGGTCCGCATCTCTTCCGGGCTGGTCATCTGAGCCACGTGTAATCCCATGAATGCCACGTCAAGCATATCCGCGGTGCCGAGCGAGTACCAAGGATCCAAAACGCAATCCTGTCCCCAACCGACATTGATCCCATGAGCCTGCATTTCTTTCACACGGGTGAGTCCTCGGCGTTTGGGATATGTGTCATGTCGCCCCTGCAGGACGATATTGATCAATGGGTTCGGGATTGCATTGATCTGGGCTTCGGCCATCAACGGCAAAAGCTTGGAAACATAGTAATTATCCATCGAATGCATCGATGTCAGGTGTGATCCCGCCACGCGCCCTTGCAACCCGAGCCTCTGGGTTTCATAGGCCAAAGACTCGATATGGCGCGACATTGGATCATCGGTTTCATCGCAATGCATATCAACCATCAAACCGCGTGTAGCGGCGAGTTCACAAAGCTCGCGAACTGATGCAGCCCCATCGGCCATGGTCCGTTCGAAATGTGGGATTCCGCCAACCACATCAACGCCCATATCCAGCGCACGGATGGTGTTTTCTCTTGCCGTCAGGTCGCGGTAAAATCCGTCCTGCGGAAAAGCGACAAGCTGAAGGTCGATGTAATCCTTCACCTGATCGCGCACATCAAGCAGCGCCTCGACACCCAACAGACGGTCATCGCACACATCCACATGGCTTCGGATCGCGAGAAGGCCCATGCTGGCCGCCCAATCGCAAAAGGTGAGGGCACGGGCGACAACTTCGTCTTGTGTCATCACCTGTTTAAGCTCACCCCACAACCCGATCCCTTCCAGCAATGTGCCCGACGCGTTGATACGTGGTTCGCCATAGGACAAGGTCGCGTCCATATGAAAGTGCGGGTCGACAAAAGGCGGGCTGACCAGATCACCGGTCGCGTCAATCACTTTACCGGCCTGCGCACCCTCAAGTGCGCCCATTGCCGTAATCTTGTTGCCGACAATTCCAATATCAGCGATTTCGCCATCCGGCATGGTCCCGCCTTTAATCATCAGATCAAACATCAGCGTTCTCCTTTATTGAATGGCACCATCAACGCTGCAGGTACAGCTGCGCGGCGCGATATGATGACAAGTGCGAGAATGGACAGGATATAAGGCATCATCAGGAATATCTGGTAAGGTACAACCGCACCAAAGCTTGTTTGTTGCACCCGAATCTGTAGCGCATCAAATGCCGCGAACAGCACCGCCCCAAGCAACGCCTTGCCCGGTCGCCACGATCCAAAGACCACCAAGGCGATGCAAATCCAGCCGCGTCCGTTCACCATCTCAAAAAAGAAACTGTCAAAGGCCGACATTGTCAAAAATGCACCGCCTACAGCCATCAGGCCGCTACCAACGATCACAGCGCTCATGCGGATTGCCGTGACAGACAGCCCTTGCGCGGCAACCGCATTTGGATTTTCACCTGCTGCACGTACTGCCAGACCAAGGGGCGTCCGATACAACACGAAACTCACAATCACGACCAGAGCGAAGGCAAGATATGTCAGCGGCGTCTGTGAAAACAGGGCTTCGCCGATCAACGGGATCTTATGCAAAAGCGGGATTTCAAAGGGTTGAAAGGCTTCGATCTTTGGTGGGCTTGTGACCTCTGGCAGCGCCAATCGGTAGGCGTAATAGGTTGATGAGGTTGCCAGCAACGTCACCCCCAATCCGACCACATGTTGTGACAGGCCAAACGGCACGGTGAGCGTGCTATGCAGCAAACCGAAACACATTCCAACAAACATCGCAACGCCAACCCCGACCCAAAGCCCAGTGCCTGAATAGACCGCCATCCAGCCGGCAAAGGCCCCCGCGACCATGATCCCTTCGATCCCGAGATTCAGAACGCCAGCCCGTTCGCAAATGACCTCGCCCAAAGTGGCAAAGATGAGTGGGCTTGCGATGCGGATCGCAGCGGCCCAAAAACTGGCAGTAAATAGGATTTCGACAATTTCCATGGCGTCAGTCCCTCACGATCCGGAACCGTGTCAGCATGATTGCCAACACCATCAACAAAAGCGCGATCGCCAGCATCATATCCGCAAGATAAGTGGGCACATCCGCCGCACGGCTCATGCTATCAGCACCCACAAAAATACCCGCGACAAACAGTGCCGCGACCACCACGCCTAAAGGGTTCAACAACGCCAACATCGCGACAATAATTCCGGTGTAGCCATAGCCGGGTGAAAGATCGAGCGTCAGGCTCGCCTTTACGCCTGCCACCTCCGAAAACCCGGCGAGCGCCGCAAGCCCGCCCGACAACAACGCCGTTTGCAGCAACACGCGATTGACCGGAATGCCCGCAAACGCCGCCGCTTGCCGGTTCAGGCCTACCGCACGCATCTCGTATCCTAAGGTGCTTCGGGTCTGGATCAGCCAAATGAGGACGGCCGAAATGATCGCCAAACCAAAACCCCAATGAAGGCGTAAACCGTCGAAAATGCGGGGCAGCCGTGCTTCGTCGATGAGCCGGGCAGATTTGGGCCATCCCATGCCCATTGGGTCTTTCAAGGGGCCTTCAAGCAGCATGGAAATGAATAGCAAGAAAATGAAGTTAAACAATAAGGTGGTGACGACCTCATCCACACCAAACCGGGTTTTCAAAAGCGCAGGTATCAACAATAACACTGCCCCCGCCAGAATAGCCGTCAATGCCAATACCGGCAGCAACACCGCTGATGGCCACGGCAAAACGCCGGTCCCCAACAACACCGTCATTAATGCGCCTACATAAAGTTGGGCTTCAGCGCCGATGTTCCAAAATTTGGCCCGAAAGGCCACCGCTACCGCAAGCCCTGTGAAGATCAAAGGCGTCGCCCGATTCAATGTCTCAAGGATCGCAAACGACGATCCAAACGCCCCCTTTAGGATAAGGTAAAGGACCGAAAACGGGTTCGCCCCTGCGATCATCGCAAGCAGCGACGCGCTAATGAATGTGGCGCAGAGTGCGACAAATGGAAAACCCAGCTTGCGTGCTAAACTTGGGTCAGTGATTGGTTCAAGACGCATGTTTTGTCTCGTTTTCAAATCCTTGGCCGGCCATCCATAACCCCAATTGCGCGGGTGTCATCTGCCCCCGATCAAAGCCGGGCGAAAGACGGCCATCTGCGATGACATGAATGACGTCGGACAGGGCCATGATCTCGTCCAAGTCTTCTGAGATCAGCAAAACAGCCGCCCCACGGTCGCGTGCTGCCAAAAGCTGACTATGAACGTAGTGAACAGCGCCGATATCCAACCCCCGTACGGGTTGATTGGCGAGGATCACTTGCGGATTAGTCTCTAACGTGCGCCCTAAGATCAATTTTTGCATATTGCCCCCAGACAGTAATCGGATCGGTGTATCTGGACCGGGGCAGCGGACGTCATATTTGGCGATAATTGCATTCGTAAATTCGCGTGCGGAGCGCCAGTTTAACCAACCAGATTTGCTGAAACCTTCGGTCATATACCGTTCAAGGATCGCGTTTTCGGTCAAGTCGAAATCGGCAATCGTACCTGTCTTGTGTCGGTCCTCTGGGATTCGGGCAATGCCACTTTGTATGGCGATACGTGGGGACCAATTTTGTTGATCCTTCCCATTCAAAATCAGCCTACCCGAAGAAGGCTTCATGGTTCCACCGACCAGACCCGCAAGGGCAGCTTGCCCGTTACCCGAGACACCGGCCAACCCAATGATCTGCCCCGCTTTCAGCGCAAACGAAACAGATTTCAGTCCTGGTGCGGTGCCTTGGTTGGGCGTTGTGACATTCGTAAGGGCCAGCAGCGTCTTGCCGGGGGCCGCCGTCACCACTTTGGGGGTATCCGCTTGGGTGCCCATCATCATCGCCGCGAGCGCGGCCTTGTTCGTGTCTTTTGTCCGGGCTTCACCAATCACCTTACTGTGGCGCAATACAACGACACGGTCGGCGATAGCCATCACCTCATGCAGTTTATGAGAGATGAAAATAATCGACAGTCCGTCCGCGACGGCCAGCCGTAGCGTGGCAGAGAGGTCGTCTGCTTCTTGCGGCGTCAACACTGCGGTTGGTTCATCCAAGATCAAGATACGTACATCGCGGTAAAGAGCTTTGAGAATCTCAACCCGTTGCCGTTCACCCACTGTCAGCGCACCAACGCGCGCATCACAGGCCACCGCCAAGTTATACTTCGCGGATAGTTCTGAAATCCGTGCGCGCGCGCCCTGCCAATCGGCCCGGATGCGCAATAACGGCTCGGTCCCAAGGGTGATGTTCTCTAACACGGTTAAATTGTCGGCAAGCGTAAAATGCTGATGCACCATACCCACGCCTGCATCCAAGGCTGCACGTGAATTACCCGATGGCAAGTCCTTACCAAAGACGCGCACGAAACCACTATCCGCCGCATATTGGCCGAAAATGATGTTCATTAGCGTGGTTTTACCAGCACCATTTTCACCCAAAAGAGCGACGACTTCACCTTGATTCAACGACAGGCTGACCGCATCATTTGCGGTCAGCGCGCCAAATCGTTTCGTGATGTCTTCTAGACGAAGCGCCTCGACAGCGGTTTCGTTCACGACGAGGTCGGCTCGTCATCGTTGATGGTTACGACATACGCACCCGACATAATCTCGGCCTTGCGCTGTTCAACCAATGCCAATGCCTCCGCCGGAACCTTGCCCTCAAAAGTACCAAGCGGTGCAAGCGAAGTACCGCCCGCGTTCATGAAAGAATAGATCCCGTAGTCAGCCGCAGCGAATGTGCCTGCCTGAACCTCAGCGATAGCTTTGTCCAACGTCGGTTCAAAGTGCCAGATGGCGGATGCCACGACAGTATCAGGGTATTCGGCCTGCGTATTGATGACGTTCCCAATCGCCAGAACGCCCTGTTCTTTTGCTGCGTCCGAGACCCCGAACCGTTCGGCATACAGAACATCGGCACCGTTTTCGATCATCGCAAGGGCGGTTTCCTTGGCCTTGGGCGGATCAAACCAACTGCCGATAAAGCTGACCTGGAAGGCGATTCCTGGGTTCATTTCCTGCGCGCCAGCCATGAAGGCATGCATCAACCGGTTCACTTCCGGGATCGGGAAACCACCAACCATACCAATATTGTTCGATGTGCTCATGGACCCAGCAATGATGCCCGAGAGGTAGGCGGCATCTTGAATGTAGTTGTCAAAAACCGCAAAATTCGGCAACGCGGGGTCTTCTTTGAAGCTAGAACCCATGAGGAAGGCGACATCAGGGTAATCTGCGGCGACTTCACGGGCCTCTTGTTCGGCACCGAAAACCTCGCCGATAATCAGCTTGTTACCCGCTTCCGCATATTCGCGAATGACACGTGCATAGTCAGTATTGCTTACGTTTTCAGAGTAGCTGTAGGTGATATCACCGCGATCTTGGGCCGCGACGGCCGCGATGTGAATGCGGCTGACCCATTGTTGCTCGACAGGTACTGTGTAAATCCCGGCGGTCTTGATTGGATCTGCCGCGAGAGTACGAGTCGTGCTCGCCAGCAGCGCGGATACTGCACTTGTAACCATGAAGTGACGGCGACTGGGGCGAAGTACATTGGACATGTCGAGTTCTCCTATTGTTTGATCGCTCGAACTGTTGAGAAAGTTAATCAAACGGTCAATAAAATTCTAGCAAGACAGTGCTCAATGCCGGACCTCGCCCGTTGACCCACACAAAAAGGACAACAAGCCTTCATTTTAGGCAGCGCCCCAATTCTGGGGGAGCAAATCCTCTGGACAGATCCAGAACTGCACAACGCCGCCGCCATCCCATGCGCCTATCATCATGTGGTCCGGCAAAAGCTGCAGCAACAGGTGATCGTAGGGGTGTTTTTCTCGGGCAACTTGCAGGCTGACAGCGTCGCCAAGCATCTAGTGAGTGTTGAAACTTCAGGTGGCCGATGCGTGCGATCCAGAAGCTGTCGAAGTTCTGGAGCTACAAACTGATACAGACGCTACTCGCCGCGTGCGAAGGTGCGCGAGGTAACGTCGCACGCCTCCTGAAGGTAAGTCCGAGCCTCGGGTACCTCTGGGAAAGCCGCACCAAAAGCAGCGGTATCGTCGTGATTGCCCACCATAAAGTGTATGGGCATGTTGATATCTCTGATTTCGCGCGAAAACCGCGCAT
Organism: Yoonia sp. BS5-3; assembly: GCF_038069655.2. NCBI lineage: Bacteria > Pseudomonadati > Pseudomonadota > Alphaproteobacteria > Rhodobacterales > Paracoccaceae > Yoonia > Yoonia phaeophyticola. Next base: position 1,420,859 of record NZ_CP150951.2, on the reverse strand, counting down.
AGGCCGCAGCGTCACCCCAATGGGTCATGTCACCCGTCAGGACAACAAACTCCGCATCGCTGTGTTCCCGATTGATAGACTCGACAGCGGCCCGCAATCGTATGACGGGGTCCTCGCCATAAAGCGTCCCCTCACCGATGACATGGGTGTCAGTGAGATGGATAAATTTCATTCTGCAGCCACTGGTTTGGCCCAATCGTCCCACTTGGTCCCGGAACTAAAAATCGGTCCGTCCCAAGTGAAAGGGATTTCATGAATGGTGGTGCCCGTATCTTGTGCCAGGATCACCCCGTAAGACGGGGCCATCGGAGCACCATCCAGCAGCTCCTGCTCATTCAGATTTGGCAGGGATTGGTTCCCTGTTGAGCGGACGGCAGCAAAAGGAATCCCGCACCAGGTCCCGTGCACCGGCGCATGGACATGGCCAAAATGGATGTAATCGATGCGGTCGCGGTACTTTGTCAAAAGCGCGGCCAGTGGTCCGCGGTCTTCCGGCACGAGGGCGATCTTGTCTTCGGCAGGCAGGCCAAGGGCCATGGCATTGTGATGCATGAACAGGCGCGCATGGGTGCAGTTTGACAGTTCGGCGTCTAACCAATCGCGGCGGCGGCTGCAAAAATGGCCTGCGTGGGTGCGTGGCTCGGTCGTGTCGAGGTAGATCAGACGCGTGTCGTCCACCGTTTCTGCGTAGTTGATGAAACCCGCCGCGTCTTGGGGATGGTCCGGGAAGGCCGCAAGAAAGGCCGCACGGTCATCGTGGTTGCCGATCAACAGACGCACGGGACAAGGCAGATCTTTCAGGGCATCCACAAGGGTCGCATAGGCCGCAGGTTCGCCCCAATGGGTCAAATCGCCTGTAATGATGATTCGCGCGGCATCGCTGTGGTGCGCCCGCACATCGTCCAGCGCTTGGGCAAAACGTCTATGGGGGTTCAATCCACCCATGCGTTCGCCGGGAGCTGTCAAATGAATGTCGGAAATATGCACAAGCTTCATGGACCTTAGCCTTTCTTGGAAAGAGATCTGGCCGCCCCCGAAAGGGCGACCAGAATTTGGTTTAGCCGTTTGGCAGAAGGTCGGCGATTTCCTCGACCAGCTCTTCTTGCAGTTCTTGCATGTCGGTGGCGTCGCCGGTGACGATGCGTTCGATCCCGTCATAGATCACCTGCGTGATCGCCAAGCCGTTGTCACCGGGATAGGCCAGCCAGTCGCGCAGTAGCGGAAGCTGGTCCACAGCGGTCTGTTTGTTGGGGTTCTGCTCGTAGAAATCGGCCAGAATGATCTCGTTGGCGGCCCTGTTTGGGGGCATGTAGCCGGTCGTCATGGCGACCTGAGCTGCGCCCTCACCGGAGGTAATGAACTTCAGCCATGTCCAAGCCGCTTCACGCACCGCTGGGTCATCCGAGGTCGAGGTTAGCATCGCCGCGTTGCCGCCTGCAGGCAGACCCATCGGTGTGCCCCCTAGGCCCGGGAACGGGCCGGTTACCAGCTCGAACTCGCCCTGGCTGCGTTCAACTGCGCCCAAGGCCGAAGTGGACCAGAACATCATGCCGATATCGCCTGCAGAGAAGGACGCAAGTGCGGCCTGCCAATCGAGGTTTTGCATTTCACAGCCCTCGAAAATCTCTTGCATCTGCTCCAACGCGACGAGTGCCTCTGGGCTGTCCATAGTCACGTGGCCACCTTCGACGATCGCTTTGTCCTGGCTCCATAACAGGGCCTGTACGAACCAGTTACCGGTGATGTTCCAGCCCCAGAAAATCGGGTTCTCGATGCCATTGGCTTTCATGGTCTGACAAGCGGCAATGACCTCATCCCAAGTTGTTGGAAGCTCGGTAATGCCACCTTCGTTTAGGATATCCATGTTGTAGTAGCCAACCGGCAAAGAGATCGAGAACGGCAGGCCGTAGACTTCATCGTCAAATGTGGACAGGGCCAGCATGGCTTCGTGGTAGCCATTTGTTTCAAAATCGGCCTCGGCGGCAATGAATGGTGCCAGAGACTGGGCGATGCCCTTGTCGACCAATGGTGCCTGACGGTTCAGACCCTGCATGGTCACATCGGGTAGATTGCCAGCAACGGCTTCGCGCAGAACGGTGTTTGTGGCGTCCTCGTAGGATTCGTAGGTGGCGCGGAAAACGACCTCGATGTTCGGATGGGCTGCGTTGAAGGCCGGCATCATGGCTTCATACGTCACATCAAACAGGTGGCTATAGGGATAGGCGAACTCGATCGTCACCTTTTCCTCGGCGAAAACGGCGGTGGCGGAAAGCGCCAAAGCCATTGCAGTTACGGTATTTTTCATTATCTCTACTCCAGTTGTCGGGGACGTCCGGTTTGGCGATTGGTAGACCCCAATGATGTTCCCCGTTCGGGGAGGTGATTATCCCCATGCGGGGCTATGTGTAGGGCGGGCCAAGGCGCGCCCTACTTCATTCCAGACAGCGTGATCCCCTCGATAAACCGGCGTTGGGCCAGCAAAAATGCGACGATCAAAGGCGTGACGATAACAGTGGCCGTGGCCATCATCGGGCCAAAGAACGACCCGTCCCCATCGCCCTTGAACTCGCGCAGACCCAGCGGCGGGGTGAACAGGTCACGGTTTCCGGTCACGACGATGCGCGGCCAGAAATAATCATTCCAATGAGCCACCACAGAAAAGATCGCGAAGGCCAAAAGCGCAGGGATCGCAGTAGGCAACATGACCCGCCAGACGATAGCCAGCTCGGACATCCCGTCCATCCGTGCTGCGTCAATCAAATCGTCAGGCACCGTCATAAAGAACTGACGCATCAGGAAGATCCCGAAAACCGAGATCGTCCACGGCACGACAAGGGCTGCATAGGTGTTGGTCAGCCCCAACTTCGCCAGCCCGATATAAAGCGGCAATGCAATGGCGTGGACAGGGATCAACAAGCAGAACAGGACCAGCCCGAAGACCGCATCGCGCCCCCAAAACTTCAGCTTTGCCAGCGCATAGGCGGCAGGCAGGGCCACAACAATCTGGATGAGGAAGATCGATACCGTGACGATAACGCCATTCAGCAGATAGCGGACAAGCGGCGCCTCGGTGAAGGCTTTGGAATAGTTGAAAACAACGGGCCGCATGGAACAGGCAGCCTCAGTCTCGGCCAAAAGAGAGGCCTGCACGCTGGCGTCGTCTTGCCCCGCAAACCGCGCGCGGGCAGCTTCGATATCGGCGCGGTCCGGCTGGCGCAGGGCGACGCAGCGCGGGTCGATCATCATCTCTTGACGGCCGAAAAAGCCGCCTTCGCCGCGGTCGATTTCGCCGGGGCTTTTGAACGAATAGCTGACCATCATGTAGAACGGCGCCAATACGATAATCGTGCCAAGGATCAGCACCATATGTTTCCACCAATCGCGTGTCATCAGTAGTGCACCTTGCGTTCGACCAACCAGCGCTGGATCAGGGTCAGAAACATGACGAACAGCAGGAACAACATGGTGATGGCCGAGCCGATTCCGATCAGGTTCTGCTGGATGCCCTTCTCGAAGATCGCGAACATCATCACGTAGGCAGATTTGTTCGGCCCGCCGCCCTGGGGCCAGAAGGCCTCGATCGTGTCAAAGACTTGAAAGGCGCGGATGCAGGAAATGGTCACGACAAAGACGGTGGTGGGTCCGAGGGCGGGCCAAGTGACCAGTCGGAACCGCTCCCACCCAGAGCGGGCACCATCCATTTCGGCGGCGTGGTACAGCTCGCGATGCACCGACGTTAAACCGGCCAAAAACAACACCATGTTGAAGCCGAAGCCCTGCCAGATGCCAATGAAACAAACCACCCAGATCGCGTAGTCACGATCCCCCAGCCACAAAGGGAAGCCCTCGGCGCAGCCGCCTGCAAAGAAGGGGATGACCTCGAACCACGTCCCGCAGCTCATCTCCAACGTGCGGTTTACCATGCCAATGGTCGGGTGCAGCATGAACTCCCAAGCAATCGCCATCGCCAGAAGCGTGGCCATCACCGGCAGGAAATAGATCGTCTTGTAGATGTCCCCGATCCGGCCCAGCGAATGAACCAGTAAGGCCGCCCCAAGGCCAAGACCCACGGAAATTGGCACCACGGTGACCACATATGTAAAGGTCGCGACAAACATCTTTTCGTAGGTGGAACGGGTGAACAGGCGCTCGTAGTTTTGCAACCCGACCCAATCAAAACCGGGGTTGCCCAACGAATAGTCGGTGAAAGACAGGACACCGGCCACGATAATCGGCACCAGCAAGATCAAAACCATCAGAATCAACGCAGGCGCTGCCAACCCCCAGCCTATGCGCGCTTGTCTGTTGTCGGCTTTGGGCTTGGTGACGTCTGCTGCGACGCTGGGGTCCACGGCCACCATGTCAGGCCACCTCAGCTGCGCGGCTGGCGGCAAGTTCGACGCGGCGCAACCGCGCGCCGCCCGCGTCGAATATCATCGCCGCGCTCAAATCAAAGCTCAGACCAACCTGCGCACCCAGACCCAAACTGTGCCGCTGCGCCGGCATGGCCCGCAGGGTCACCCGCGATCCATCGGTGTCCAAGGCAACTTGGGCAAAGACTTCTGACCCGAGATTTTCTAAGTGCGCCACCCGTCCGATCAAACGTGGCGCGGATTGGGTCAACTGCAGGGCCTCGGGACGCAGGCCCATCTGCATCACCTTCGGGCTGTCAATGGAGAGACGCGCATTCAGAACCTGATCAAACACCGTTAGCGCGGTGCCGTTGCGCTCCACCGGCAAGATATTGATCTTGGGCGAGCCGATAAATTCAGCCACGCGAATGTCGTCAGGGTCTTCATAGATCACATCGGGGGCAGCACATTGCAGGATTTCACCGCCCATCATCACCGCGATCCGGTCGGACATTGTCATGGCTTCGACTTGATCATGGGTGACGTAGATAAACGTCGCCTTCAGGCGGCGGTGCAACTCGGCGATCTCGGCGCGGGTCTGAACGCGCAGCTTCGCATCAAGGTTTGACAGCGGTTCATCCAACAAGAACGCCGCGGGATCGCGCACTAAAGCGCGGCCCAAGGCAACACGCTGTCGCTGCCCGCCCGACAATTGGCCGGGCTTGCGATCAAGAAGCGCCGCGATTTCCAGCATCTCAGCCGCATGCCGGACCGCCTGGGCAATATCGTCTTTCTGCACCCGCGCACCGGGCAGGATACCACCCAGCACCGGCAACCGCTGCAGCGCGGTCATTTGGCGCATCTGCAAAGGCACAGCGATATTCTCGGCCACGGTCAAATGCGGATAAAGCGCGTAGGATTGAAACACCATCGACAGATTGCGATCCGCCGCGCGGAGCTGCGTCACATCCTTCCCTCCGATTGCGATGTTGCCGCTCGTCGGTGCCTCAAGCCCAGCGATGATCCGCAACAGGGTCGATTTTCCGCAGCCAGAAGGGCCCACCAACGAAATGAACTCTCCATCCTTCACGTCCAAGGTCACCCCTTTCAAAACGGAGGTCTCTCCGAAGTGCTTGGTGACAGATGCAATCTGCAAATCTGACATGTGATTCCCCTTTGGTGCAGCCAAAGGGATAGGCGGTGAGCACAACCGTTTTGTGTCGTCATATTAGTGAAACCGATGGGTTCTATCTGAGGGGCAAAAGGAAAGATCATGCGTCCCAACCACCACCAGTTCGAAGCGTTTGCCTATGTCGTCCGCGAGGGCAGCTTTTCCGCCGCGGCTGCGCGGTTGGGTGTCACCCAATCCACGATTACGCAACATATTGCGAACCTTGAGAAAGGCGTCGGTACGCTTCTGTTACTGCGCGGCCGAGATGGCGTGGAACTTACCCCGACCGGACAGGATTTTTACGACCTCGCGGACCGCATGATTGCCCTCAGCGCAGAAGTCGCCGAGCGGCTCGAAGGGTTCAATGCCATGAAAGAAGGGCGTCTCAAGATCATCGGAAATGCACCACAACCCGCGCTGAAGATCATCGCGCGGTTTCAGCGTAGGTTTCCCGATATCCGAGTCGATTTCGGACTTTACGATTGGACGACCGCCAAATCGATGATCAGCAACCGCCTTGCGGATGTCGGCCTGATCACGGATGCGCCCGATCATGAGCATTGGGAAAAAATCCATATCGAAAGCGCGCGTTACATGATCTATTGCCGCCGCGATCACCCTTTCGCCAAACGCGCCAAGATTTCGCTGGCCGAGCTTGCACAAGAGACGGTCATTGTGCCAGAGAAGGGGTCGCTCACGCGCCGCTTACTTGACCGCGCTTGCGATCGCTACGACATATCGCTTCATCGCGTGGCCACAATGACGACCTTCCCCTTGATGTGCGAAGCGGTGTTGCAGGGCATTGGCGTCGCGTTGTTTTTGCAAAACAGCAGCCTCATCAAAGATAATCTTTGCGAAATTGACATCGAAGAAATGCCAGAAACCCGGAACACGTCCCTTATCGCCACCAAGGACCGCGCGCGATTGAAGCTCGTCTCAGAATTCATCAATGCCGCCATTGAATGAGAATTTTCCGAGCGTTCGGTCCCACTTTGCGAACTAAAAGCGGCCGTTCATGTGTCCTGCAGCATTAGGAGGGTTGGACCCTTTGCGGTGATTAGCTGCAGTCTGCACTAATGGGTACTACAAGCCGATCTGACTCGAAACGGTGGAAGAGTTTGGAGAAACCGAAACCCGCGATTACGCGTAAGCGGTGCATCTGACCCCCTAATCAGCCTCTGACATGGTCGTCTTCGACATTACATACTGCCGCAAAACAAGACGAGGCGGCAGTCATGGGGAAATTCCCACAATCTTTCGAAGTCTACGGCTTCACGATAGAAGTCCACGCCGGCGGCCGGCGGGTCTGGCCACCCAGCTTCAAACGGTTCGTAAAAGACAAGTTCGACAGCGGCGAACTGGCGGTCAGCTATGTCATACAAACCCGCAACGCATCCCAATCCCTCGTCTACAAATGGCGCTCTGATGTCCGGCGTGCGGGAACCAGGCGGACGTCACGACGAGATGAGCGCGTGTTCTCAGAAGTGGTTGTAGAGGACCAAGAACATCCTGGGGGTGTCGGAGCCGATACTGATGCTGATCAGATTTACGTTCACTTCAGGGATGTCGATCTTGCGCTTCCTGCTGCCTATCCGGTTGATGATTTGGTGAAGATCATTCTGGCGGTTGAGGCACGCGCATGATTTCGCCATCGGCAATTTCAAACTCTATCTGGCGTCAAAGCCGGTCGACTTCCGCAAAGGCATGGATGGGCTGGCCGCCATCGTCATGAACGAGTTTGATCTGGATCCGTTCAGCGGGGCCATCTTCATCTTCCGCTCAAAGTGGGCGGATCGGTTGAAGTTGATCGTCTGGGACGGGACCGGGCTCGTCATGGCTTACAAGCGCATCGAGGGCGCTGGCTTTGTCTGGCCGCAGATGACGGATGAGGTCATCACCATCAATCGATCCCAATTCGAAGCTCTGTTTGAGGGCTTGGACTGGCAACGCGTTGTGCTGCGGCACACCTGCAGGCCAGCGGTCGTATAGTCAGTTGATGGAGATCTGCCATGACCCCGACGTGTGGCAGATAGCTCAAAACTGACTTGAATGAGACAACAACCATGGAGTCCCCGCTGTGCAAGATCCAATGATCATCGACATTCCGGCTTCAGTTCTTGCCGCGATACACAGGCTTTCCATCGAGGCCGCACTGTCGGTCGAACTCTATGCGCAGCAACTGATAGGCGAGGCTGTCGCGGCGTCGGACGCAGGCTCAATGCAAGACGCGCCCATCGCGGGAGAGATGTCAGGCGAACCGCAGATCTTTGATTGACAGGCATTTCGACAGAAGATGAAAGTGATGCACCGCGTCCACTTGGAAGGCGAACCACGCAGATGTCGTCATCACGGAGATCCCCGGTTCTATCATTGTCGCGTTAAACCAAGACGCCGAAGAAACCGGGCTGTCTGTGGAAGAGTACGCCAAGAACCTGATAACGGTGGCGTTCAGCAGACACGTGGCAAAGATGGACCGCTCCCAGGACCCGCTCGCGGCAGCACGCGCACGCGGCGTGAAAAGATTTGCGGAATTGTTGTCACGCGAAGACATGTGGGTCGCCGAAAAGATCGCGGTTTTGCTCAGTCTTTCAGCGCAACAGGTCGATGAACTGCGGCTGGCACATAAGATGCTCGGGATCACAGGCCCAACCGGCGAAACCAAGTATCCGCGATGGCAGGTCGTTTCAGATGACACGATCATCGACGGTTTGGACGAAGCGCTCACAGTCCTTGGCGACAATGGTGCTACCGCCTACCGCATCCTTTGCGAGATTTTTCCTGATGGACGCGACAACACCCACTGGCAGTGTCTGCAGGATGGGAGGAAGACGGACGTCCTCAAACGTCTGCAGGCGATCGCACCCGGCGATTTTGTGTGATGATACCGTAGTAATTGAGCAAACTCATATCTAAGCACAGAGACTGCATATCGGCCGTTCGATGTCCGCGAACAAAATGACGGCAGAGCGGGCAAACTGAGCTTTCGCTGCGGCTGCACCAATGTCCGGTTTGAGAACCTTCAATGCAAAAGAGATGCAGCTACAGCAGAAGCAGAAATCCAAGGTAAAGCGAGTAAGCTACCGCAAAAAGCCCGCCCTCGCGCCGACTGAGTGTCCATCCGGTTCTCGCAAAGAGCAGCAGCAGGACTGTCGCGCCGCACATTACCCAGATATCTAACCGGATGATTTCTGCTGGTATGCTCATTGGCTGCACAATGGCCGTGACACCCAGAATTCCGAGAATGTTGAAGATGTTGCTGCCCAGCACATTGCCAAGTGCGACGTCGCCTTGTCCTTTGCGCACAGCAATGATCGAGGTCACCAGTTCGGGCATTGAGGTGCCAATTGCCACGATAGTCAGCCCAATCACCGCTTCTGACAGCCCTGCAGCTTGCGCGATTGAGACTGCACCTGACACCAAGAACTTCGCCCCGAAGATCGTGACAACCAGTCCGACCAAAGCAATGCCAACTGAAGCGCCAAGTGCATAGTCAGGGCCGGGCACGGCTTCGGCTTCGCCCTCATAAACGGTGGTTGCTGGGGTGTCGCCACTCCGCTTCTCGGTCCATAGTGTAAAAGTCAAATAAGCGGTTAGGGTTGCGATGAACCCAAAACCGACCAAACGACTGATGTCTCCCCAAAGCACCGTGGCCAAGCACAAGAGTGTGGCAATGACCATGACTGTTCCATCGCGGCGGAATGCCCTTGGGTCGACCGCAATTGGTGCCAGGCAGGTAGCAATCCCGAGGATCAGCAGCACGTTGCTGATGTTGCTGCCGACCACATTGCCTATCGCGATGCCGGACGAGCCGGAAAGTGCCGCTTGCAAGCTTGTGACAAGCTCTGGCGTCGAGGTGCCGAAGCCAACCAATGTCAGTCCAATCACCATCGGAGAAATGCCGAAGGATTTTGCGCTGGAGACAGCGCCACGCACCAGCATTTCGCCCCCGACCACGAGGCCTGTGAGGCCAAGAATGACAAGGAGTGTGGCGCTCATTCTTTTGGGTCCTTCTCTTCAATAGGCGTGCTTGTTGGCTTTTCAGATGGTTGTTCTGCGTCCAGTTCCGCTTGATCCGCCGCAAGAGCTGCCGTTTCGGGTGTTGACCCACGCGCAAGTGGCTTGGCCTGAAACAAGACCTTGTTTTCGGCGGTGACGGCGGGCGCGATTTTCAGGCGCAGCAGGGCAAATAGTAAAAGCAAGATATGCGCTAACCCGGTAATGGCAAACAGGCTGGCTGCGCCGAATGATGTCATTGCAAAACCCGCAACGGTTGGCCCGACAATCGATCCAATCCCAAACACCAGCAGAAGCCCCCCACTGACCTGAATGAACGTACCCGGCGCTGCATGGTCATTCGCATGGGCCACAATCACGGGATACATCGAAAACACCGTCGCCCCGAAGAGTGCCGACAACGCGAGTACGACGAGCGGCTGCGTTGCGCCAGTGAACAGAAACATGGCATCCGCGAGCAAGGCAAAGACAGTGATCGCAATCAGAACCTTGCGACGGTCGAACTTTTCCGAGGCAATGCCAACCGGGATCTGCATCGCCGCCCCAGCGAGGATTGGAATACTGGCAAAAAGCGCGATGTCGTTCAGATCCATCTGGATCCGGGCCGCGAAGACAGCCGCGAGTGTCCCGAATGAGGCATTTGATATGCCGACCATCAGCACCGCAAAGACAGCTATGGGTGAATTCTTCCATAGGCCACGCAGGTCCAAGGAAACCTGTGTCAGTGGACGCGGTGTTGTGGTGGCACTGATCGCGGTCGGTAACAGCGCCAAACAATAGACCATCGCGACAAGCACGAAGAAGAAATACCCGTTTGAATCTCCCAGCGTTAGCACCATCTGTCCTGCAGTCGTCGCTGCCAGATTGACCATCGTGAAGATGCATCATCGCGTTCATTCAACCAACTTTCGACGATCATCGCGGCCCCGGGCAAAACAAAACCCAGACAAGGCGCGCACGGGGATCCAGACCCATGGCGTGATCAGAACCAGCGATAGCAAGACGGCAATTGCCGCGATCGCACACATGACACCAAATGCACGAATATGTCCGACGCGGGCGACCAAGCCGGGCGTTCGCATACATCCGGCGACATAGCCAATCGCCCAGCCCGTACCGAGTAGACCCAAGGACGCCGCCGTAAAGCCTTCTGCTTCCCCTCTGATCGGCAGGATGAGCCCGTTGACCCCACCGGCAAACAGCAAGAAGGCCGAACCGAGAAGAAGCGCCGAAAGCGGAAGTAAGCTGCGTGCCATGAACACTAACCCCTCAAAGCCACTTTGCAAATTTGAATATCAGAAACAGCGCCAATCCACTTATGGCCGACACCCCGGTCAGCGCCCAAAACGCGTATGGGGCCGTCGTCCCTGGCATCCCGGCCACATTGACCCCAAAGAGTCCGGTCAGAAACCCAAGCGGCAGAAAGATCGCGGCCACGACCGACAACACGTAGCTGTTGCGGCTGAGAGCGTAGGCGCGGTCCGCATCGATATGGTCCTGCAATGCGGACAGCCGGTCGCGGGTGGCGTCCAGTTCCTCGACGATGCGCCGGGTGCGGTTCGCCGTCTCACGCAAGAGCGCCAATTCGTCCGGTGCAATGATCCAGTTTTCCAATGCGGCTAGCATGGATATCGCTTCACGTTGTGGATTGATGAACCGGCGCATCTTGATGACAGCTTGGCGGATATCGCCGAGCTTGCCAGCAGGCAAACGCTCGCCCTCTGCAGCCGCTTCTTCCAGCGCATCTGTTTCTTCTTCCAGTCCAAGCGAAACGGTCTCAATGCGGTTTGTCAGCCCGTATGTGAGTTCGGCCAGGAACTTGCCGACGGTTTCGGGGGCCAGCCCGGCTTCGGCGGATTGCCGGATTGCATCTAAAGCCCAAACCTTACGGACGCGCGCCGAGACAATCGCGCGGTCGGTGACCCACATGCGCAGTGACACCATGTCTTCGGGGTCAGATTCCGGGTTCAGATTGACGCCGCGCAAGTTCAGGATCAGCCCATTGTCCAATCGCTCGCAACGCGGGCGTGTTTCGCTTTGCCAAAGCGCACGCGCGGCGATGTCTGGCAGATGGTCTTTCGCCCATGGGCGCAGCGCTTCGTCTTGCGAGGCCACGTGTATCCAACGGTAGCCCTGGCCGGTGTTCAGATCCAAGGGGCCGCTGATCGCTGTCGCCTTGCCTTTTTCTACATCGAAAGCCGCTATTGGCGTGATAGTTTGCATGTCCATCCGGTCAACCTATGGTCAAAACGAAGTCAAATCCAAACACTAAACGCGCGCGCAGGGCACTGGAATGACGTGCACTCAGCCCATGGGGCAGCTTGCCGATGGTGTTTGGCTGCCGAAGGTTTCATAATCATTGGAAAGCATCATAGGGATTCGCGACATGCTCGTTATCGGTTGGCAGGAACGGGTGGATTTGCCCTTGCTCGGCCTTACTAATCTGAAAGCCAAGATTGACACGGGCGCGCGGACATCCGCGCTGCACGCGACGGATATCGTTGAATTTGAACGGGATGATGCGCAGTGGGTGCGGTTTCATACCCGTTTTGATGATGATGCCCATGACACGGACGTCGAATGCCCGATCCATGATCGTCGGCAGATTACGAACACAAGCGGTGTGCCGGAAACCCGGGTTGTGATCCGAACCAAATTTCGCATCGCCACGCACCTTTGGAAGATCGACCTCTCGCTGACGGAACGCTCGGAAATGAAGTTTCGTATGATCGTCGGACGCACAGCCTTGCGGCGGCATCCGATCCTTGTTGATCCCTGCAAACGAAACCTAACGACCCCCACCAGACCCAAGCGGTCAAAGGAGACGTCATGAAAATCGGTATGCTCGCCCGCAATCCAGAGCTTTATTCCCACAAGCGATTGGTCGAGGCCGCAGAAGCGCGCGGGCATCAGCTCGACATCATCAACACCTTGCGCTGTTACATGAATATCGCCTCACGACGCCCCGAGATTTATTATAATGGGGACAAGCTGGAAGGCTATGATGCGATCATTCCACGGATCGGCGCCTCGATCACGTTCTACGGTATGGCCGTGTTGCGCCAGTTTGAGATGATGGGTGTTTATCCTGTGAACGAAAGCGTGGCGATTGGCCGGTCGCGCGATAAGCTGCGGTCGATGCAGCTTTTGGCCCGCGATGGGATCGGTTTGCCCGTGACAACATTCGCGCATGATCCAAAGCAGACAGAAGAGGTTTTGCAACTGGCCGGTGGCGCGCCTTTGGTCATCAAGCTGCTTGAAGGAACACAGGGTTTGGGCGTCGTTTTGGCCGATACGGACCGGTCCGCAAAATCGGTGATTGAGGCATTTCGCGCCACCAAAACCAACATCCTGGTGCAAGAGTTCATCAAGGAAGCGGGCGGCACCGATATCCGCGCGCTTGTGGTTGGTGGCAAGGTCGTGGCCGCCATGCAGCGCACCGGTGCTGAGGGCGAATTCCGCTCAAACCTGCATCGGGGCGGGTCGGCCAAGATCATCAAACTGTCACCTGAGGAACGGTCAACGGCGGTGCGTGCCGCCAAATCGATGGGCTTGAATGTGTGCGGGGTTGATATGCTGCGCGCCAATCACGGAGCGGTGGTGATGGAGGTCAATTCCTCACCCGGTCTGGAGGGCGTGGAAAAGGCATCGGGCATCGATATCGCGGGCAAGATTATCGAGTTCATCGAAAAGAACGCCAAACCCGGGGCGACAAAGACCAAGGGCAAAGGCTAGTGACAAAAAGACAAGGTTTCACCATCGGCGACACGGTTGTTCCTGCCGGAAAACGTTTGACGGTCGATATGCCCGTCAGTGTGTTGTCCGACCACACGCCGGTGACGATGTCAGCCCATGTCATTCATGGCAAAGAGGCCGGTCAGACCGTCTTTGTCAGTGCAGGCATCCACGGGGATGAGGTGATTGGCATCGAGATCGTGCGCAGGCTGCTCGGTTCGCCGAAGCTGCGGGGGTTGCGGGGCACACTGATCGTTGTGCCTATCGTTAACTCTTTCGGGTTTATCAACAAATCCAGATATCTGCCCGACAGGCGGGACCTGAACCGCTGCTTTCCGGGCAGCGAAGGTGGGTCGCTTGCGGCGCGTCTGGCACATCTGTTCCTAAGCGAGATTGTCGCGAAAGCGGACCTGGGTATCGACCTGCACTCGGCCGCTATTCACCGGACAAACTATCCGCAAATTCGCGTGACACCCGGGGATCGCGATATGCGCAAACTGGCCGAGGTGTTCGGCGCCCCGATCATCATGAAATCGCCATTGCGGGATGGATCGCTACGCAAGGCCGCTGATGATCTGGGAACGAAGGTGCTGTTGTTTGAGGCTGGCGAAGGTCTGCGGTTTGACGAAACATCGGTGCGGGCCGGGCTGGTTGGCATATTACGGGTGCTGAAATCGCGCGATATGATACCGGGCAAGGGTGTTGGCCCTGCGAAAGCCCCGCCGCAATTCTGCCCGTCCAGCAAATGGTTGCGCGCGCCAATGGGCGGCTTGTTTCGCAGCTTTCGAACAGACGGTGATCTTGTGCGGGAAAACGACGTGCTGGGGTCGGTGGCTGATCCGTTTGGTGAAGAAGAACGCGACATCAAGGCCCCTTTTGGCGGCATCATCGTCGGGCGGGCGGTCATGCCTGTCGTCAATGAAGGTGATGCGGTTTTCCACCTGGCCCGCGTTGGATCGCTGAAAGAGGCCGAAAGCAAGATGGACGAACATGCTAGCCAACTTTCGGATGATCCGCTGTTTTATGAAGACGAGATTATCTGATCGTCATCGGTCCATTGCGGTCGCGATAAGGAACGCCACGCCCCGAGATCATGCCCAAAGCCGCACATGCGCGAAGCACAGTGTAGTAGTGGCGCTTTAGGTCACCTTCGTTTAACAAACGGTTATTCATCGAAGGCAGCATGACCGTGTGATCAATTGGCCCAAGCGCATCAAATTGGTGCACATCACCAATCAAATCATCGAATGCATCCAACATGATCAGTGTCAGCGTACCATGCATCCAGGGAAGTGTCGGAATCTGCAGGATACGGTCAAAGACACCACCGGCAGCGGGGCAAAGCAAAGGAACCTTGGACGTAAACTTCAGGATCGAAGTCGCGTACTTTAGAGTCAGCGCGGTGTAGGAATTCGCCAAAATCCTGATATCGACTTTCAGCCTGATCGAAGCGATCTTGTGGTACGGCAAGGTCGTCCGCCAGTTTGTCAATCGCTATATTGTATCCGTAAGCGCTGACGGCAGACAAACCGCTTCGACAAAAGTGGGATGTTTGGTAATTTTTGAGATGTGTGTTCATCGAAGAGAGATACACAGATGTTCCTTTTTAGGTTTGGCGATGACTTACTCTCCCACGCCTTAAGACGCAGTACCATCAGCGCTGCGGCACTTAACTGCCGAGTTCGGGATGGGATCGGGTGTTTTGCTCGCGCTATGATCACCAAACCAAAAAAAGAACATCTGTTCCAAGTCAGCACATCTACATGTGTGCACTTGTCTGCCAGTCTTACTATTACTGGATCAAATCAAGCCTATCGAGCCATTAGTACCAGTCAACTGAACGTATCACTACGCTTACATCTCTGGCCTATCGACGAGGTGGTCTACCTCGGCTCTCAGGGATACCTTGTTTTGAGGGGGGCTTCCCGCTTAGATGCCTTCAGCGGTTATCCTGTCCGATCATAGCTACCCTGCACTGCCGTTGGCACGACAACAGGTCCACCAGTGGATCGTTCACCCCGGTCCTCTCGTACTAGGGGCAACTCCTCTCAAGTATCCTACACCCACGGAAGATAGGGACCGAACTGTCTCACGACGTTCTAAACCCAGCTCACGTACCTCTTTAAACGGCGAACAGCCGTACCCTTGGGACCTGCTCCAGCCCCAGGATGAGATGAGCCGACATCGAGGTGCCAAACGGTGCCGTCGATATGGACTCTTGGGCACCATCAGCCTGTTATCCCCAGCGTACCTTTTATCCGTTGAGCGATGGCCCTTCCACTCGGGACCACCGGATCACTATGGCCGTCTTTCGACTCTGCTCGACTTGTCAGTCTCGCAGTCAGGCTGGCTTCTGCCATTGCACTCAACGAGCGATTTCCGACCGCTCTGAGCCAACCTTCGCGCGCCTCCGTTACAATTTGGGAGGCGACCGCCCCAGTCAAACTACCCACCACGCAGGGTCCCGGACCCGGATAACGGGCCGCGGTTAGACATCAAGCAGAATAAGGGTGGTATCTCAAGGGAGGCTCCACCGAGACTAGCGTCCCGGCTTCAAAGCCCACCACCTATCCTGCACATACTGTGCCTGATGCCAATGCGAAGCTATAGTAAAGGTGCATGGGGTCTTTCCGTCTAACCGCGGGTATCCTGCATCTTGACAGGAAATTCAATTTCGCTGAGTCCACATTTGAGACAGCGGGGAAGTCGTTACGCCATTCGTGCAGGTCGGAACTTACCCGACAAGGAATTTCGCTACCTTAGGACCGTTATAGTTACGGCCGCCGTTTACCTGGGCTTCAATTCGGAGCTTGCACTCCTCCTTTTAACCTTCAGGCACCGGGCAGGCGTCAGACCCTATACGTCGTCTTGCGACTTCGCAGAGCCCTGTGTTTTTAGTAAACAGTCGCCACCCCCTGGTTTGTGCCCCCGCCCAATAGTTGCCTACTGAACGGGCCTCCTTCTCGCGAACTTACGGAGGTATTTTGCCGAGTTCCTTAAATGTGGTTCTCTCAAGCGCCTTGGTATTCTCTACCAGTCCACCTGTGTCGGTTTAGGGTACGATCTTATAGGAGGGCTATTTCCAGGAACCTCTCAGCAGCCCATTCAATCCAATAAGGATGAACTACCTTCGAGATCCGTCACCACTCCATGGCCCAGGAATATTAACCTGGTTCCCATCGACTACGCCTTTCGGCCTCGCCTTAGGGGTCGGCTTACCCTGCTCAGATTAGCTTTAAGCAGGAACCCTTGGACTTTCGGCGAGAGGGTCTCTCACCCTCTTTGTCGCTACTCATGTCATCATTCTCACTAGTGATCTCTCCACCGGATCGCTCACACGCCGGCTTCACAGAAAACTCCTCGCGTCCAATGTGCCCGAGGGCACTAAGGACGCATGGAGTTATGTCACACTACGCTCTGCTACCATGCACTATGTGCATCCTAGACTTCGGCTCATGGCTTGAGCCCCGTTACATCTTCGCCGCAGGACAACTTATTTAGACCAGTGAGCTGTTACGCTATCTTTAAAGGATGGCTGCTTCTAAGCCAACCTCCTGGTTGTTTTGGTCGTCCCACCTGCTTTCCCACTTAGCCATGAATTAGGGGCCTTAGTCGTAGGTCAGGGTTGTTTCCCTCTCCACAACGGACGTTAGCACCCGCTGTGTGTCTGCCGGATATTACTCCTCGGTATTCGGAGTTTGGTTAGGATCAGTAAGACGGTGAGTCCCCATTACCCATCCAGTGCTCTACCCCCGAGGGTATTCGTCCGACGCTCTACCTAAATAGATTTCGCAGAGAACCAGCTATCTCCGAGTTTGATTGGCCTTTCACCCCTAGGCACACCTCATCCCGACCTTTTTCAACAGGTGTGGGTTCGGACCTCCAGTTAGTGTTACCTAACCTTCATCCTGGACATGCCTAGATCACTCGGTTTCGGGTCTAATGCATCTAACTCAGTCGCCCTATTAAGACTCGCTTTCGCTGCGCCTACACCTAACGGCTTAAGCTTGCTAGATACACTAAGTCGATGACCCATTATACAAAAGGTACGCTGTCAGGCCTCAAGGGCCCTCCAACTGATTGTAGGCGTTCGGTTTCAGGTACTGTTTCACTCCCCTCGTCGGGGTGCTTTTCACCTTTCCCTCACGGTACTGGTTCGCTATCGGTCAGTAAGGAGTACTTAGCCTTCGAAGGTGGTCCTCCGATGTTCAGACAGAATTTCACGTGTTCCGCCCTACTTAATACGTCTGATCATGCTTCCTATACGGGACTGTCACCCACTATGGTTGGTCATTCCAGACCATTCTAATCACACTCACAGCTCGGCTGGTCCCCGTTCGCTCGCCGCTACTAGGGGAGTATCTATTGATTTCCTTTCCTCCGGGTACTTAGATGTTTCAGTTCCCCGGGTTTGCTTTTATAACCCTATGTATTCAGGTTATAAATACCTGTTTTACCTTATTATTAGCTGCCACCGAAGCGGCAATAATAACAAAGTATCAGGTGGGTTGCCCCATTCAGAAATCCATGGATCAAAGCTTATTCTCAGCTCCCCATGGCTTATCGCAGAGTATCACGTCTTTCATCGCCTCTTACTGCCAAGGCATCCACCAAACGCCCTTTTCGCGCTTGATTTGATCCAGAAAAAGCAAGGCTTTTTCAATGAATGGGCCCTTTTGTGTATTAAACCCATTCTAAGATCAAAATGCATACATTGCAGTGCTTGCCGCTGGTTCGCAACAAACACTGTTCGAACAGAATTACTTCTGTTCCGGTTAGTGTACTTGACTTGGAACAAAATAGATTTGCTGGTCGAACCAACTGGTTATCCCTACTTGGACAACCATCTATTCTGATGTTTGTATCTCTCTTAACGATGTCAATTACGGTGAAGTCAAAGACTTCTCCGACAGGGTGTAGCGAATTTCCGAAGGAAACTCGCGGGCCCTGCGTCCAGTTGGACGGCTAAACAACCAGTGTTGTTTAGCGATCTAACCGTAAACGGCTCTCATTGATTGCTTCACAATCAATTGCCGCCGCGTTCAAACATAGCTTGAACGTAGATGGTGGGTCGAGGAGGACTTGAACCTCCGACCTCACGCTTATCAGGCGTGCGCTCTAACCACCTGAGCTACCGACCCATCTGGTGGAGCGTATCGGGATCGAACCGATGACCCCCTGCTTGCAAAGCAGGTGCTCTCCCAGCTGAGCTAACGCCCCTTTAGGTGCGTTCCACTCAAAGCGGAACATAAACTGAAGAGATATGAGGACGGCCTGGCTCTAGGTCACTTCCAAGGAAGAAGTGCCTGAATATGACCGGCTTTGAATGCCGATCTTGCTAAGTGTTCCACGAAGATTGCGAACAATCTTGACTAGGAACATCCTTAGAAAGGAGGTGATCCAGCCGCAGGTTCCCCTACGGCTACCTTGTTACGACTTCACCCCAGTCGCTGATCCTACCGTGGCCGCCTGCCTCCCCGAAGGGTTAGCGCAGCGTCGTCGGGTAGAACCAACTCCCATGGTGTGACGGGCGGTGTGTACAAGGCCCGGGAACGTATTCACCGCGTCATGCTGTTACGCGATTACTAGCGATTCCGACTTCATGGGGTCGAGTTGCAGACCCCAATCCGAACTGAGACATCTTTTGGAGATTAACTCACTGTAGATGCCATTGTAGCACGTGTGTAGCCCAACCCGTAAGGGCCATGAGGACTTGACGTCATCCACACCTTCCTCCCGCTTATCACGGGCAGTTTCTCTAGAGTGCCCAGCCGAACTGCTGGCAACTAAAGATGTGGGTTGCGCTCGTTGCCGGACTTAACCGAACATCTCACGACACGAGCTGACGACAGCCATGCAGCACCTGTCACTGAGTCACCGAAGTGAAAACTAGATCTCTCTAGCGGTCCCAGGATGTCAAGGGTTGGTAAGGTTCTGCGCGTTGCTTCGAATTAAACCACATGCTCCACCGCTTGTGCGGGCCCCCGTCAATTCCTTTGAGTTTTAATCTTGCGACCGTACTCCCCAGGCGGAATGCTTAATCCGTTAGGTGTGACACCGAAGGGCAAGCCCCCCGACGTCTGGCATTCATCGTTTACGGTGTGGACTACCAGGGTATCTAATCCTGTTTGCTCCCCACACTTTCGCACCTCAGCGTCAGTATCGAGCCAGTGAGCCGCCTTCGCCACTGGTGTTCCTCCAAATATCTACGAATTTCACCTCTACACTTGGAATTCCACTCACCTCTCTCGAACTCTAGACTGATAGTTTACAGGGCAGTTCCGGGGTTGAGCCCCGGGATTTCACCCCATACTTTCCAATCCGCCTACGCGCGCTTTACGCCCAGTAATTCCGAACAACGCTAACCCCCTCCGTATTACCGCGGCTGCTGGCACGGAGTTAGCCGGGGTTTCTTTACCAGGTACTGTCATTATCATCCCTGGCGAAAGAGCTTTACGACCCTAAGGCCTTCGTCACTCACGCGGCATCGCTAGATCAGGCTTTCGCCCATTGTCTAAGATTCCCCACTGCTGCCTCCCGTAGGAGTCTGGGCCGTGTCTCAGTCCCAGTGTTGCTGATCATCCTCTCAAACCAGCTATAGATCGTAGACTTGGTAGGCCATTACCCCACCAACTATCTAATCTAACGCGGGCCAATCCATCACCGATAAATCTTTCCCCCGAAGGGCGTATACGGTATTACTCTTCGTTTCCAAAGGCTATTCCGTAGTGTTGGGTATGTTCCCACGCGTTACTAACCCGTCCGCCGCTCACTCCGAAGAGTGCGCTCGACTTGCATGTGTTAGGCGTGCCGCCAGCGTTCGTTCTGAGCCAGGATCAAACTCTCAAGTTGAAAACCAATTGCTTGGTTATCCTTGACGTTCGAACCTCTGCACATCACCACATGACATTACTGACATCATGTGGCGTTTCTCTGTTTGTTGTGCTTTAGGTTTCATCAGAAACCGAAAGCCGCCAAACAGTGAAGCTGACACTCCATCATCGGCCGAAACCTAAGAGCGTTGATATACAGACGTCTGATCCATCGAACTGAACCAAACCGCCCACATATCTCTTCAGATATATCAATTTCAAACAGCGTAGAGACAAAAACACGCTAGATGCGCCCTAACTTCTTGGCGCGCCCGGCCTGTAGTATCTCAATTTTTTCGTTCCGCCTCGTTACCGTCTGTCTGCGTTTCCGCTTCTGTCTGGCCCGTCTGGCGCCCCGTGGAGCACGTTAGCGCCGCCGGTGAGGGGGGGTTCTACGGTTAGTGGGTGATACCCGCAACCCCTTTTTTTTAAAAAAGATGCATTTTTTATGACAGGCCCGATTTTTCTCATGTTTTAGCGGGCTTACGGCAATTTACGGTCAGCAAAGCAGGTTCCTGTCGCAATATTCTTAGGCAGAATGGAAACGGAACACACAAGATTTTGGGTTATCCACAGAGTCTCCCACAAGACTCCCTCGGATTGGGAACGGGTGCCTGAACTAGACGGTCGCAATTCCGGCAGACATATTTGGGGTAGCGTTCTTCGATGACACGTACCTCAGCCGGTTTGTATGTCAGCCGTTCAATGGTTTGTTCGCCGATCAGCGCCATCCCACAACCGCACTCGCAAACCGACCCGGTTGATGGCGAGATAGTAAACTTGTTGCGGGGGAGATGCGCGGGAATTTCAACAGCCTGACGACCAAGCATACCTCGCGGTTTCGGTTTGTTTGCTTCGGGTTGCGCTTTCGCTCCACCTGAATTCAACTTGGACCCGTCTGTTGGTATTCCAACCGAGTCAACCCCATCATCATCTTTCGTCTTTTCGTTTTTGACTTTCTCGCTGGATTGCCCAAACTGCATGTCCCGGCTCTTGTTTAACCGAGCCCTGAAGCGCCAAACAGCGCACCTCATCTTGAGATCGCCAAGCAAATCAAACATGAAACGCCTATCTACGAAGCCTAATTTCAGCAACAGGCACTGAAAACTGCACTTAGACGCGCGGAAAAAGTCCGTGCGGGTATCGCATCAGATTGGCCAAGAAGGTCCGTAAGCGTTGCATCTGACCCCCTAATCAGCCTCTGACACGGTCGTGCCGGTCATGACATACTGCCGCAAAACCAGACGAGGCGGCAGATATGGAAAAATTCCCTCAATCTTTCGAAGTCTACGGCTTCACCATAGAAGTGCACGCAGGCGGTCGGCGTGTCTGGCCACCCAGCTTCAAACGGTTCGTCAAAGACAGGCTCGACAGCGGCGAACTGGCCGTCAGCGATGTCGAAAACTTGCAACGTTTCCCAGTCGCTCGTCTATAAATGGCGGTCGGATGTTCGACGCGTTGGCACGAAAGGAAAAGCGCGTTGTGAAGAACACATCTTCTCGGAAATCGTCGTCGAGGAACAAGAGCATTCCGCAAGCCCCGAAACTGATCGCGAACAGATCCTTATTCACACCAAGGGCGTCGATGTTGCGCTCCCTGATACGTATCCAGTCGATGACCTGATTAAGGTTATCCTGGCTGTTGAGGGCAGCGCATGATTTCCCCATCGGGTAATTTCAAACTGTATATGGCGTCAAAGCCGGTTGATTTCCGCAAAGGCATGGATGGCCTCGCAGCAATCGTCATGAACGAATTTGATCTCGATCCGTTCAGCGGGGCGATCTTCATCTTTCGCTCCAAACGGGCAGATCGGCTGAAGCTGATTGTCTGGGACGGGACCGGGCTTGTTATGACGTACAAGCGGATTGAGGGAGCAGGCTTTGTCTGGCCACAGATGACGGATGGGGTCATCACGATCAACCGATCCCAGTTTGAGGCGCTTTTCGAGGGCCTAGACTGGCAGCGCGTGGTCCTGCGGCATACCCGCCGACCGGCGGTCGTATAAATGGCTCATGGATATTTGACATGAACCGTCATGTGTTGGTGCCAGCAGAACTGACAGATCCGACAAGCCAACCCGCCTGGACTTCAAACCAATGGCTTAGCTGGGGTGACATCAATGATCGGGCGCATGCCGTGCAAATCCGGAACCACTTCCCTGATGCCAACCCGACCTACATCGCGGGACTGCAAGGACTGCTGCAAACGGCTTCGTCATGCAACGTAGAAACCAAACGTCATCTTCAGATCTACGGCGACATTGGCGAGCTTTATGGGGCCGTCGCCCATGGTATCGCTTTACATCGGTTCAACGCTCAAGGTTCTGACGGACGGCTTGGTAATGACTTTGTCGAGATCAAAACGATTTCACCCTTCAAGAAGCGAAAATTGGTCAATTTGCGCATGGATCGGCACTTCAGCAAAATCCTTGTTGTTCAGGTGATGTAAGATTTCTCAGTTCAAGGGATGATGCTGTCGCGATCAGTTCTGCCAAAGCCCTATCTCCCCAAGATGATCCTGGAATGGGAGCTTTTACGACAGCTGGCATGAATAGCCATGGATGCGTCAAGCACCCTCAAAATACGAACGTCCGTTCGCTAGCCAGTAGCGAACGGCTGAAAGTTTCATAGGCCAAGACTTCGTGCCATCGCATCAACAATTGCAGCGTGGACGGCTTCACGGTTTGTGCCCTCAGGATCGGTGCAAATCGCATCGTCGCCCTCTTCGGCAAGCATCTGGGCAGCCATCGGTTTGCACAAAGGCATCGCGGTGAAGTGGAAGGCAGGGGCGTAACGTTCGACCCGCGCAATGGGCAGCAAATCCGCCAAACCACTGACATCAAAGTCCGCCGCCTGCATCCGGTCGCCCTTATCCCCCAATCCGATCATCAGAACATCTGGAACAAGGCCGCCCGCATCTGCGACCTCAAGCCCCCATATCAGACCGGGTTCGATTGCGGCCACATGGGTCACGCGCGGGTCCGAGTAATCCGCATTCCACACATCGCGATCAATATTTTGAAGCCGTACAGCGTCGGACAGCAAAACATCGCAGGCGTTCATCTGCGGATGGGTCATGCACGCCTCAACAAGGCCCGCGTGATTGCCAGACACCCCACCCATAGACAGCGCGGTCCAGCCACCAAATGAAAACCCTGCGGCCATTACACGCGACAAATCCACGTGGTCTGCAAAGTCAGGATCAGCGATCACTGCATCAAGTGCAGCGGACATATCCGCAACCCGTGTCCAGTGTTTGACCCCTTCGGACATGTCGAAATCCCCCCATGTTGAATTCGCGTGGGTGACAGAGACGACAATCGCGCCCCGCTGGGCCAGCGCAGCCCCTAACCACGCCTGCGCACGCAAGGTGCCGCCCATGCCGTGGCTGAACAAAACGACCGGATAGGTGCCTGCCTGAACCGGGGCATCCAGTGCGGCGTCAACGCCATAGAAAACCGGGGTGTCCGCGTACAAAAGCGGCTCTCCCCCGGCCCCGTCAGGATACCAGATCGACACGCCAGCCGTCCGGTCGTGATGGGGCATTTCGACGTCCCAAAGCCGAAGACCCGCCGTCTCCGCGGCCCCGGCAGAGGCCACGACACCCAGTGTGATTGCGCAAAGTACATCTTTCATGAAATCGGGCCTATCAATCAAATTTCGAGGGTCTGTTCGAGGTGCCAAATCTTGGACACGATCTTCCAGCCGTCTTCGCCGCGCACAAACCCAAGATGGTCGAGGAAAACAGCCTGATGCGCCCGAATGCGGATTTTGACGGTCGCGCTGAGAGGGGAGAGAAAATCGATCATCAAGACCTCAGCCTCCAGCGCCTGACCGGCACTGGCGGGGGATTTTCGACCCGCCACATCTTGGCTAAAGCTGTCGATCGGTTCGACAAAGATGGTGCCGTTGTCTGCATCAAACAGGCTGGATTGCGGGTGAAAGGCCGCGTTCAGTTTTTCGGTATCGCATTCGTGGATCGCGTCAAAATAGATGTCGATTGCCGCCAGAAGGTCTGTTTGAAAAGTCATCGTGTGTCTCCGTTTCTATGTGATGACCCAGACTTGCCATGGGCGCAGAAATCGCGATACTGGCTAAATTGACAACATACGGTCGGATTCCGCCAAGATGACAAAATTTGCCACATTGCCTGAAAAGAACCCCCTTGTGTGCGCCCTTGCCTATGATGGGTTGTGCACCTTCGAATTCGGGATTGCGGTTGAATTGTTTGCGCTGTCGAGACCGGAATTTGAAAATTGGTATAGGTTCGCGACCGTCAAAGCCGAAGCAGGGCCCATTCGCGCGGTCGGTGGGATCACTGTTGATGCGCAAGATGATCTGGATCTGCTCAAAGACGCCAGTTTGATCATTGTTCCGGGCTGGCGCGGCGCGGACACGCCTGTGCCCGAAGACCTCTGCGCGGCGCTGCGGGCGGCCCATGACAACGGCGCGCGTGTCGCGTCCATTTGTTCAGGCGTTTTTGTGCTGGCTGCTGCGGGCCTTTTGGACGGGCAAACTGCAACGACCCATTGGCGCTACACGGATACACTTGCGCAGCGGTATCCACAGATAAACGTCGATCCGGATGTCTTGTTTGTCGAAGGGGACCGCGTGTTCACCTCTGCAGGATCAGCAGCCGGCCTCGATCTTGGGCTTCATATCATTCGACAGGATTTTGGCGCGCAGGTCGCTGCATCCGTCGCCCGACGTCTGGTGCTGCCGGCACAAAGGGACGGTGGCCAGCGCCAGTTCGTGCCACGTCCCGAACCGAAAGCCCGCGTTGGGTCGAGCCTTGCCGCTTTGCAGGACCGTATTCGCGCGTCTATTGACGAAGAATGGCCGGTAGATCGTATGGCCAGAGCTGCCGCGACCAGCGGACGAACATTAGCCCGGCGGTTTCATGAAGAAACAGGCACAACACCATTGAATTGGATAAAAATGGAACGCGTATCGCGAGCCGCCGAGTTACTAGAAAATGGGACAATTCCACTCACAGATGTTTGGGAAATCTGCGGTTTCGGGTCCGCAGAGACTTTTCGTAGAGAGTTTCGAAAAACAATGGGTGTTCCTCCCATGCGATACCGAGAACGATTGGGTGCGCCGCTACGCGGTTAGTCGAACGGGACCACTTTGTAGGGGTCAGAAACACAGATTTCGAGAACGCATTTGGGTGCAAAATCACCAATCCGGACATTCATGCAAGGTGCAGCATCAAGCACTTTGGGTTCTTTGCGGTCATTAGCTGCAGTCTGCACTAATGGCGGCTGTCGCTAAGAGCTGCCGCTAGCATGAACCCGTACGACCGGCAGCAACGCGGGACTTATTGTAAATTTTCGAGAAAATGGACGTTTTTCCACAAAGCGGATAAAGGTGGTGAAATGTGAGAAATGTGATATTTTTACATTTAAAAACATATAGTTAGCGCAAGTGCTCCGTCTTGACTGACCGATTCGAAAATGCTTCTTTCATCGTAGTTGAAAATACAACCGATGAGAGGCTTGCCCGCGATGAGAGCAGAAATGCGACGTCATGAGGAATTGAAGTGCGCCCTGAGAATTGCTGGGTCGTCATTGTCAGCCATCAGCGCGGAGCTGGGAGTTTCTCCAACCGCAGTCTCATACGTTTCTCAACGAAGAAATAAATCTCCCACAATCGAGGCTGCCATAGCTAGAAAGCTAAACCGCCCGGTTCATGACGTATTCCCAGATACGGTCACAACTAGCGAGGTCAGTAACTTGGATTAGCTTTAAATCTGATGGCATCAGATTGGGTGAGGCCTACTGGTATTACGTACCAGCAAGCCTCGGAAGATCGTTTTGGTACGCGACTTCACCTCAACTCATCCCATCACATCAGACAAAAATCAAGTGAAAACGCGCCCGATCCGTCGGGCGCGACCAGAACAGCTGCATCCGCAGCCAACATGGGATGAGAAAATCCAATGCACCGATCAACTACCGCGTGGCTATCCGACGCGAACCGTTCTGACGAGCGGACAATCATATTATGCCGGTTTACTCCAATAACTGGGCAGGAGGCAGATCATGTCGCCTGAGCTATCCAGTTTCTTCGATAAAGTACAAAGCATGGCGCCCAATATCTCGGGTGGTAATGTTTCTGATCTTAAGACCGGAGCGGAGGCTGAGATTGCGTTTTGGAAGGCCAAGGAACAGCAAGCGCGCGAGCGCGCAGGGAGTTTGGCCGAAGAGCAATTTGGTCCTTCAGCGGAGCCACATCCACCCTCGCAGCCCGAGGATGATCAACCCGAATCCGATGAGGGCGATGAGAACCAAAACAATGACCGAGCGGGAGACGAAACGGAAGAACAGAAGGAACGAGGCGGCAAGAAAAAGCCAAAGCCCTTGCCGCCTAACTTGATGCGGGAAAATGCCCATCATCATGCGGAGCCTGGTAAATGTGATCAGGCAGGGTGTGATGGCGAGATGAAGGCAATCGGCGAACCCCGGACAACTGAAATTCTTTGTTTCAAGCCAGCGTCCTGGTACGTGCGGCGCAGCCATTATCACAATCTGAAATGCTTTTGCTGCGGTCATTTCCGAAGCGCGAAGACGCCGCTTCGATTGTTCCCTGGCTCGCGGTACGATGAGAGCTTTGCGATTGATGTCATCGTCAGTAAATTTTGCGACTTCCTCCCGTTCTATCGGCAAGCGCGGCGCATGCGCCGCGCCGGGATCGACATAGACCGTGCCACTCTGTTACGCCTCGCCACCGCATATGCT
This sequence comes from Yoonia sp. BS5-3, assembly GCF_038069655.2. Classification (NCBI taxonomy): domain Bacteria; kingdom Pseudomonadati; phylum Pseudomonadota; class Alphaproteobacteria; order Rhodobacterales; family Paracoccaceae; genus Yoonia; species Yoonia phaeophyticola. Next base: position 1,393,976 of record NZ_CP150951.2, on the reverse strand, counting down.
GAACCACTGTACGCACTGCAAGACAAGATGCTGGACTTCATTAAGTCCGGGAATTCCATTGACCTCGATGAAACGCGGGTTCCTGTTCTCGCTCCTGGCAATGGGCAGACGGCGACATATTGGGCTTGGGCTTACTTGCGCGACGATCGACGCTGGGACAGCGAAGGGCCAGCAGCGATTGTGTTTGATGCGACACCATCAAGAAGTGGTGTTTACCCTGAAGAAATGCTCCAAGGGTTTTCAGGTAAGGCGATGGTTGATGGTTTTCCCGGCTACAACAGGCTTACGGATGCTGATCGCATCGGTGGCCCTGTCGATCTTGTCTTTTGCAATGCGCACGCACGGCGAAAGTTCAAGGATGCTGACAAGGTCCTCAAATGCGACTTCATGAAAGAGGCGCTCAAGCGGTACCAAAAGATCTATCGCATTGAACGGCAGTTCGAAGGGTTGCCCCCAGTAGAACGGCGCAGACTGCGCGAGCAAAAGCTCCGGCCATTGTTCGAAGACTTCAAAGCCTGGGCTGAGAATTTGTCAGTCAAGATGCAGAAGACATCCATGTCAGGAAAGGCTGTCCGGTATTTTCTCAAACACTATCCCGGACTAACGCTCTTCCTCGAAGATGGAGAACTTGAGATCGACAACAACAGCGTTGAGAATGCCATGCGTTCAATCGCGCTACTGCGCAAGAACGCAATGTTCGCTGGCAGTGAACTTGGCGCCAAGGTCTGGATGGCCTTCGCCAGCATCATCCGGACTTGCGAGATGAACAACATCGACATCGTCGCGTATCTCACATGGTTCTATGAACAGGTCGCCAAAAAGCTGCCGTTTTCGCGGTATGACGAGCTTTTGCCCTGGAAGTTCAAGAAGAAGAAAGATGACGATGAATGATCTGACATTCTGAACCCAACTTAACTCGAACATTATTTCAGCCCCGCACCAAGGGGCTGAAATCACTTTGCTGCGGGGATCACGACCATCGCTTAGCGGTGGTCGTGATCAATGGCGGCTGCAAGAGGGGCGGATTGCGAACATTCGCCGCGCTTTGGGGCTAACGACGGCTCTGATCAAGTGGCGTGCCTTGCGCCCAATGATCGTTTGCACTGTTTCGCGCGATTTTCTCACGCCAGACTGAGGGGCGCCCTTTTGGGCGGACGGTCAGCAACAAAGATCGGGAAAAGATTGAATTCCACCCAGCCTTAGAGTGCAGCACGGGCATAACGACTCAACCGAAAGAATACTTAAATCATGGTAGACTTTTCAAAACTGTCTCGGCCTAAGTCGAAGTCAGCGCCAACCGACCCAATTGAGATATTCAAAAAGACACCGAATACGGGAGGAGCTCCCAACGATCTTTGGAAGGGGCAAGCGGATGCCCTCGCGGCGTGGGATCGGGCGCGAACGGATAATGACAATCTGATAATTCTCAACACGGGCGCCGGTAAGTCCGTTGTGGGGTTGATGGTAGCCCAGAGTCTTATCAATGAAGGCGTAGAGAATGTTCTCTTTGCCTGTAGTACGATTGACCTTGTCGAACAGACCGCACGCGAAGCAGAGAAACGTGGTCTAAGCTATACTACAAGGACTAGTGGAAGTTCCTCCAACGACGGTTTCGAAACCGGCAAGTCGTTCTGCATATACGGCTTGTTTTCTAGGGCGGCAAGGTCGTCCGCCAGTTTGTCAATCGCTATATTGTATCCGTAAGCGCTGACGGCAGACAAACCGCTTCGACAAAAGTGGGATGTTTGGTAATTTTTGAGATGTGTGTTCATCGAAGAGAGATACACAGATGTTCCTTTTTAGGTTTGGCGATGACTTACTCTCCCACGCCTTAAGACGCAGTACCATCAGCGCTGCGGCACTTAACTGCCGAGTTCGGGATGGGATCGGGTGTTTTGCTCGCGCTATGATCACCAAACCAAAAAAAGAACATCTGTTCCAAGTCAGCACATCTACATGTGTGCACTTGTCTGCCAGTCTTACTATTACTGGATCAAATCAAGCCTATCGAGCCATTAGTACCAGTCAACTGAACGTATCACTACGCTTACATCTCTGGCCTATCGACGAGGTGGTCTACCTCGGCTCTCAGGGATACCTTGTTTTGAGGGGGGCTTCCCGCTTAGATGCCTTCAGCGGTTATCCTGTCCGATCATAGCTACCCTGCACTGCCGTTGGCACGACAACAGGTCCACCAGTGGATCGTTCACCCCGGTCCTCTCGTACTAGGGGCAACTCCTCTCAAGTATCCTACACCCACGGAAGATAGGGACCGAACTGTCTCACGACGTTCTAAACCCAGCTCACGTACCTCTTTAAACGGCGAACAGCCGTACCCTTGGGACCTGCTCCAGCCCCAGGATGAGATGAGCCGACATCGAGGTGCCAAACGGTGCCGTCGATATGGACTCTTGGGCACCATCAGCCTGTTATCCCCAGCGTACCTTTTATCCGTTGAGCGATGGCCCTTCCACTCGGGACCACCGGATCACTATGGCCGTCTTTCGACTCTGCTCGACTTGTCAGTCTCGCAGTCAGGCTGGCTTCTGCCATTGCACTCAACGAGCGATTTCCGACCGCTCTGAGCCAACCTTCGCGCGCCTCCGTTACAATTTGGGAGGCGACCGCCCCAGTCAAACTACCCACCACGCAGGGTCCCGGACCCGGATAACGGGCCGCGGTTAGACATCAAGCAGAATAAGGGTGGTATCTCAAGGGAGGCTCCACCGAGACTAGCGTCCCGGCTTCAAAGCCCACCACCTATCCTGCACATACTGTGCCTGATGCCAATGCGAAGCTATAGTAAAGGTGCATGGGGTCTTTCCGTCTAACCGCGGGTATCCTGCATCTTGACAGGAAATTCAATTTCGCTGAGTCCACATTTGAGACAGCGGGGAAGTCGTTACGCCATTCGTGCAGGTCGGAACTTACCCGACAAGGAATTTCGCTACCTTAGGACCGTTATAGTTACGGCCGCCGTTTACCTGGGCTTCAATTCGGAGCTTGCACTCCTCCTTTTAACCTTCAGGCACCGGGCAGGCGTCAGACCCTATACGTCGTCTTGCGACTTCGCAGAGCCCTGTGTTTTTAGTAAACAGTCGCCACCCCCTGGTTTGTGCCCCCGCCCAATAGTTGCCTACTGAACGGGCCTCCTTCTCGCGAACTTACGGAGGTATTTTGCCGAGTTCCTTAAATGTGGTTCTCTCAAGCGCCTTGGTATTCTCTACCAGTCCACCTGTGTCGGTTTAGGGTACGATCTTATAGGAGGGCTATTTCCAGGAACCTCTCAGCAGCCCATTCAATCCAATAAGGATGAACTACCTTCGAGATCCGTCACCACTCCATGGCCCAGGAATATTAACCTGGTTCCCATCGACTACGCCTTTCGGCCTCGCCTTAGGGGTCGGCTTACCCTGCTCAGATTAGCTTTAAGCAGGAACCCTTGGACTTTCGGCGAGAGGGTCTCTCACCCTCTTTGTCGCTACTCATGTCATCATTCTCACTAGTGATCTCTCCACCGGATCGCTCACACGCCGGCTTCACAGAAAACTCCTCGCGTCCAATGTGCCCGAGGGCACTAAGGACGCATGGAGTTATGTCACACTACGCTCTGCTACCATGCACTATGTGCATCCTAGACTTCGGCTCATGGCTTGAGCCCCGTTACATCTTCGCCGCAGGACAACTTATTTAGACCAGTGAGCTGTTACGCTATCTTTAAAGGATGGCTGCTTCTAAGCCAACCTCCTGGTTGTTTTGGTCGTCCCACCTGCTTTCCCACTTAGCCATGAATTAGGGGCCTTAGTCGTAGGTCAGGGTTGTTTCCCTCTCCACAACGGACGTTAGCACCCGCTGTGTGTCTGCCGGATATTACTCCTCGGTATTCGGAGTTTGGTTAGGATCAGTAAGACGGTGAGTCCCCATTACCCATCCAGTGCTCTACCCCCGAGGGTATTCGTCCGACGCTCTACCTAAA